>NZ_CP126307.1:1255000-1882500 GCF_030144325.1 Bosea vestrisii
TGGACGCTCTCGCCGATCTTGATCGTGCCGGCATCGGGCTTCTCGACCCCGGTGATCATCTTGAACAGCGTCGTCTTGCCGGCGCCGTTGGGGCCGATCACGCCGACGATGCCGCCCGGCGGCAGCTTGAAGGAGAGCCCGTCGATCAGGAGCTTGTCCTGGAAGCCCTTCGACAGGTCCTCGAAATCGACGACGTTGTTGCCGAGCCGCTCGGCGATCGGGATGATGATCTGCGCGGTGTCCGGCCCCTTGTTCGAGGCTTTCTGCACCAGCTCGTCATAGCGCTGGATGCGGGCCTTGCTCTTGGCCTGGCGCGCCTTCGGCGAGGCCGAGATCCACTCCTGCTCGCGCTCCAGCGTCTTCTGGCGCGAGACGTCCTCACGGCCTTCCTGGGCGAGGCGCTTCTGCTTCTGCACCGACCAGGCCGAATAGTTGCCCTCATAGGGGATGCCCTGGCCGCGATCGAGCTCGAGGATCCAGCTGGTGACATTGTCGAGGAAGTAGCGATCGTGGGTGACGATCAGGATCGCGCCCGGATAGGTCCGCAGATGGCCTTCGAGCCAGGCGGTGGTCTCTGCGTCGAGATGGTTGGTCGGCTCGTCGAGCAGCAAGAGCTCCGGCTGCTCCAGCAGGAGCTTGCACAGTGCGACGCGGCGGCGCTCGCCGCCCGAGAGCTTGCCGACCTCCCAGTCGTCCGGCGGGCAGCGCAGCGCGTCCATCGCCTGGTCGACCTTGGAATCGAGATCCCACAGGCCCTTGGCCTCGATCTCGTCCTGGAGATTGGTCATCTCGTCGGCGGTCTCGTCCGAATAGTTCATGGCGAGTTCGTTATAGCGGTCGAGGATCGCCTTCTGCGGCGCGACGCCGAGCATGATGTTGTCGCGGACGTTGAGGGTCTCGTCGAGCTTCGGCTCCTGCGGCAGGTAGCCGACGCGCGCGCCCTCGGCGACCCAGGCCTCGCCGGTCCACTCCTTGTCGAAGCCGGCCATGATCTTGAGCAGGGTCGACTTGCCGGCGCCGTTGACGCCGAGTACGCCGATCTTGGCATCCGGATAGAAGGACAGGTGGATGTCCTTCAGGACCTGCTTGCCGCCCGGATAGGTCTTCGACAGGCCGCGCATATGATAGATGAACTGACGAGACATGAGGCGTGCGGGCTCCGCTTGCGGCTGGCGTTCGGGCTTTGGGGAAATCTGGCCGCTAGATAGGCGACGAGGCCGGCGAAGGCAACGGGCGGAGGACTATCCACTACCATGCGCCCGCTCACCCACGAATTCGCGAGCGGACGCCGCGAGGGCTGGCCCCGCTCTTGCGAGCAGCTAAGCTCCGATAGGCGGCACGGCGGAGGAATTGGCATGGCGGGCTTCGGCATCAGGGCGGGCTGGCAGCTTCTTCTCGGCGTGCTCGCGTTCGCCGCGCCTGCCCTGCTCTCTCCCGCCCTCGCTCAGGCGAACGATCCCGGCTGCCGGCCGGAAATGGCGAGCTACCGCCTGCCGATCCAGCGCGCCAATCTGGCGAAGGACGAGGTCCGGCTGACCTTCATCGGCCACGCCACGTTCCTGATCGAGACGCCGGGCGGCGTGAAGGTCGCGACCGACTACAACGACTATGTCCGCCCGCCGGTGACGCCGGACATCGCGACGATGAACAAGGCGCATTCGACGCATTATTCCCGCGCGCCCGATCCCGCCATCAAGCAGGTGCTGCCGGGCTGGGACCCCTCCGGCAAGGGCCCCGCGGCCCATGACGTCACCTTCGGCGACATGCGCGTGCGCAATGTCCCGACCAATATCCGCACCTATTCCGGCGGCACCGATTTCGACGGCAACTCGATGTTCGTCTTCGAGATCGGCGAGCTCTGCATCGCCCATCTCGGCCATCTCCATCACCCGCTCGAGCCCGGCCATCTGCGTGCGCTCGGGCGGGTCGACATCGTGCTATTCCCGGTCGACGGCAGCTACACACTCGACCAGGAAGGCATGCTGGAGGTGCTGAAATCCCTGCAGGCCCGCGTGATGATCCCCATGCACTTCTTCGGCGGCGGCACGCTCAACCGCTTCCTCGGCCGCTCGCAGGATCTTTGGCCGGTCGAGCGGCGCGACCGGCCGGAGATCGTGCTGTCGAAGACAACGCTGCCAGCCAAGCCGACGATCATCGTCCTGCCTGGGCATTGAGCGCCGCAGCGCTCAGGTGTTGACCCCGCCGTCGATCGCGATCCCCGCGCCAGTGATGAAGCGCCCCTCCTCGCTCGCCAAATAGGCGACGAGGCCGGCGATATCCTCCGCCTTGCCATAGCGCGGGATCGCCATGCGCTGGCGCTGCGCCTCGGCATGCTCGCCATCGGCCGGGTTCATGTCGGTGTCGGTCGAGCCGGGATGGACGACGTTGACGGTGATGCCGCGCGGGCCGAGATCGCGGGCAAGACCCTTGGTGAAGCCGATCAGCGCCGCCTTGCTCATCGCATAGAGCGCGATGCCCGGCTCCATCACGCGCTCGGCGAGGCATGAGCCGGTTGTGATGATCCGCCCGCCATCGGGCAGGTGCCTGGCGGCGGCCTGCGAGGCGATGATCACCGCCCGGACATTGACCGCGATGATCGCGTCGATCTCCTTGAGGTCCCAGCTGCCGACCTCGCCATAGTGCCAGATGCCGGCATTGTTCACGAGGATGTCGAGCCCGCCGAGCTCGGCTGCCGCCTTGTCGACCGCGCCCGTCACCGCAGCCGGATCGGCACTGTCGGCCTGCAGCACCACGGCCTTGCGGCCAAGCGCGCGGATCTGCGCGGCCACCGCTTCAGCCTTGTCGCGGGCGCGTTCATAGGTCAGCGCCACATCCGCGCCATCCTGCGCCAGCCTGAGAGCCGTCGCCGCGCCGATGCCCCGGCTGCCGCCGGTCACCAGGGCTTTCTTGCCCGTCAATTTCGTCATGGGTCACCTATATCTGTATCGATTGATACAAATACAGATGATGCGCTTGCCCCGGCGCGTCAAGCGATTTATTTATCGGTCGATACAGAAAGGTGACAGCCATGGCCGAACGAGGCCGCCCACGCGCCTTCGACCGGGGAGAAGCCCTCCACCGGGCAATGCTGCTGTTCTGGGAGAAGGGCTATCAGGGCACCTCGATGAGCGAGCTCACCGCGGCGATGGGCATCAACGCGCCCAGTCTCTACGCCTGCTTCGGCAGCAAGGAAGCGCTCTATCGCCAGACGATGGCGCTCTATGACGACTACGAAGGCGGTGGCTTCGCCGCCGCGCTCGCTGCCGCTCCGGACGCGCACGCGGCGATCGAGACCTATCTCATAGGGTCGGCCAGGCTCTTCACCCGCCCCGGCAAACCGGCAGGCTGCATGGTCGTGCTCTCCGTCATCCAGGCTGCCGGAGTGAGCGAGGAGGCCGCCTGCGAACTGCGCGACGCCCGCGCCGAGATGCAGGGGCTGCTGGAGGCCCGGTTGCGGGCCGAGGCCGCGAAAGGCGCCCTTCCCGCATCATGCGACATCTCAGCCATCGCGTCCTTCTACATCACGGTGCAACAGGGCATGTCGATCCGCGCGCGTGACGGGGCGACCCGCGCCGAGCTCGAAGCCGTGGCGCACGGGGCGATGTTGGCCTGGGAAGGGTTGACCAGAGCCCGGGCCTGAAGGTCGCACAGCCCACGCTATCCGTTTAACGCCTTGCTCAGCCTGATCCGAGGCTTTGCTGGGCAGTCCGGGCCCGCTCGGGCACAGTCATGCCGCGCAATGGAGCCTGGCATGATCCGTCGTCTCGCCGTCGCCGCCCTCGCTGTCGCTCTGCTGCCGGCGAGCGCCGAAGCCGCCAAGTTCCGCTTCGGTGGCGGCCGCTCGTCCACCACCCATGCCGGCCAGGGCCATCGTGACGGCTCCCATGTCGTGGTGACGCCGACACTGCGCAACCGCCAGACACAGAACGCCGCGGCAAGCGAGCCTCTCCGCGTCGCGACGCCCGCTGCCGCTGCGGTCGAGACGGCCGATCTCCGCGGCACGCAGTCCGCGGACGCGCGTGTCTGGTGCCGCTCGCAGGTGGTTGTCGGCGGCTTCTGCATCCTGAATTGAGTGCCGCTCAGGCGGCTTCCGGCACGCCACCGACCTGCATCGCCCGCCAGCGCCCGGGCGATTGTCCATAAGCGCGGCGGAAATGCCGGGTCATATGGCTCTGGTCGGCGAAGCCGCTGACGGCAGCGGCGTCGGCCAAAGCCTCGCCCCGGCGGATCAGCAATCGCGCCCGCTCCAGCCGGCGCATCACCAGGTAATGATGCGGGCTGGTGCCGTAGCGGCGGCGGAACTGCCGCGCCAGCGCATAGCGATCGAGCCCGGTGACCGCCTCCAACATGGTCGAGTCGATCGTCTCATCTCGGCTCTCACTGAGGAAGTCGCGCGCCCGCTCGCAGGCCCGCATCGCCGGCGTCTCCCCGCCATTCAGCGCGCAGGACAGATCGAGCCGGAGCAGCGCGTCGGCCAGCGCACCGACTGCCGCATCGCGCTCCAGCGGCTCCAGCGCGTGCTCGACATCGCCGAGCAGGCCGACCAGTGCCCGCATCAGGCTGCCGTCGCGGCAGACCGCATTGCCGATGAACGGGATCGCGCTGGCGCGCCCGGCGAGCGCCGCCATGATCAGGCCCGGCTCGACATAGGCCATCCGGTAACGGAAGCCGCTCTCGATCCCGGCCCGGCCATTATGCAACTCGTCCGGATGCAGCACGATCAGGTCGCCCGGCGTCGAATCCCGCTGCGCGCCGCGATAGTCGAAGCTCTGCACCCCGCTGATCGTGTAGCCGATGGCGTAGGTGTCATGCCGGTGCGTGTCATAGGCATGGCCGCTGAAGAAGGCCTCGATCCGCTCCGGCCCCTCGCCGTCCGGCGCGGTACGAATCCAGTCGCCGGGCGAGGCGGTCGCGCACGAACGTTCAAGACCGCCGGGGCGGGCGGGCTCTATCGCTGTCGGCATGCGCTTCGACACCAAGATCGCCATCATCGTCCAAGAAGAGCTCGCCGCCTGGCAGAGGCTCAATGTCACCGCCTTCCTGTCGGGCGGGCTGGTCGCCGCCGCGCCGGAACTCGGCGGGCAAGCTTACCGCGACCGGTCCGGCAAGGTCTACGGTCCGCTGGTGCGCCAGCCGATCCTGATCTTCGCCGCGAGCTCCGCCGACCTCACCCGCGTGCTGCGCCGCGCCGGCGATGCTGGACTGAGGCCCTCGCTCTACACTCGCGAGTTGTTCGCGACCGGCCATGACGAGGCCAACCGCGCCGCCGTCGCGGCTGTCGCCACCGATGCGCTCGACCTGGTTGGAATCGCGCTGCATGGCGAGCGCAAGGCGGTCGACAAGGCGATCAAGGGGCTGAAGCTGCATCCATAGAGCGGCGGCAGTCCCCTCTCCCCTTGCGGGAGAGGGTTAGGGTGAGGGGTCGCGCGACGCTTCATCGTCATGGTCGGGCTTGTCCCGACCATCCACGCCTTCCGTGATCGAGGGCAGTGTTCAAAACGTGGATGCTCGCCACAAGGGCGAGCATGACGGAAAGCGCAGCGCGACCCTCATCCGCCCTGCGGGCCACCTTCTCCCGCAGGGGGAGAAGGGAAGAACGGAGTCCTCACTCCGTCCGCCCCAGCCGCCCCTCCAGCGGATAGGCCGGATCGCTATAGCCCGGCGTCGAGGGATGGCCCGCCGGCACCAGGCTGTCGACCAGCGCCTCGTCCTCGGCGGTGAAATCGGCTGACAGCGCCGAGAGATAGCCCTGCCATTGCTCCATGGTGCGCGGGCCGGCCACGGCCGCGGTCAGGAGCTTGTTGTTCAGCACCCAGCGGACCGCGAACTGCACGGGCGTCAGCCCGCGCGCCGCGGCGTGGTCGGCGATGGTGCGGGCGATGACGAGTGATTCCTCGCGCCACTCGGTTTGCATGATGCGCTTGTCGGCGCGGCCGGCCCGCGTGCCTTCCGGCGGCGCCTGGCCGGGCGCGTATTTCGCCGTCAGCACGCCGCGGGCCAAAGGCGAATAGCTGGCGACACCGAGGCCGTAATAGCCGCAGGCCGGCAGGTGCTCGACCTCGGGCATGCGGTTCATCGCGTTGTAATAGGGCTGGCTGACCACCGGGCGGTCGATGCCGAGATCGTCGCAGAGGCGGCAAATCTCGGCGACGCGCCAGCCGCGATAGTTCGAGACGCCGAAATAGCGGATCTTGCCGACCCGCACGAGGTCGCCGATCGCGCGTACCGTCTCGGCGAGCGGCGTCTCGTGATCCTCCTTGTGCAGGTAGTAGATGTCGATGAAATCGCTGCCGAGCCGCTTCAGACTGGCGTCGCAGGCCTCAATCAGCCATTTGCGCGAGAGCCCGCGCTGGTTCGGCCCCTCGCCCATCGCATTCGCCGCCTTGGTCGCCAGCACCCAGCCATGGCGGTTGCCGGCGATGGCGCGGCCGGTGATCTCCTCCGAGCGCCCTTCGGCATAGGCATCCGCCGTGTCGACGAAGTTGATCCCGGCGGCCGCGGCATTGTCGATGATCGCCCGCGCATCGGCTTCCTCGGTCTGCGCGCCGAACATCATCGTGCCCAGGCAGAGCGGCGAGACCTTGAGGCCGGAACGGCCGAGTGCGCGGTAGTCCATGACGATCTCTCCTGAGCAGGCGAGCAAACCTGCCGCAGAGCCGGCGCTCGCACCAGCGCCGAAAGCGCAACGCCGTCCAGCGCAAGAAAATCCTTAACATTTCGTGGCAGGCTTTTCGGATGGCAGCCATCCCGCCCGATCCGGCGCAACTCGCGGCGCTCATCAAGAGCCAGAATCTCGCGACCCTGCTCGCGACGATGACTGGCAATGGCGGCCTCGCCGCCGGCAAGACGGTCGAGGCCAAGCTCGTCGCGCTCGATGCAGACGGCAACGCCACGGCCCTCGTCAACGGCATCAAGGTCGCGCTCGTGCTGGCCGGCCCCGAAGCCAGGCAGGTGGCCTTGCAGCCGGGCGCCAGCCTGATGCTCAAGCTCGCCGCGCCGGCCGAGCCAGGCGCGCCGCTGCAGGCGACACTGGTCGGCATCCGCCCGCCACCGGCCAGCAACGCCACCCCTTCGGCACCGGCCGGACAACCAACTGTCGGCACCACGCCGCCAGCTCCGCAGTCGACGCCGGCGGCGATCCCGTCAACGATCCCCTCGGCAACGGCGCAGGTGGCGACGCCCGCCGCTGCTTTGCAGGCCGGCCGCACGACTCCCACCGCGACCGTCCCAGTCGCTCCGCAGACCGCGCCTGCTTCACCCCGCGCGATCGCCGGGCCGCTGCTCGGTGCCGCGCTCGGGCGGCAGGACAGCCTCGCCCCGCTCTTCGCCAATCTCGGCGGCCTGGCACAGGGCTCGGTCGCGCTGACCTTGCCGAAGCCGCTGATGGCCCTGGTCGACCAGATCCTCGCCCAGCGCCTGCCGACCGCCGAAACGAGACCCGTCACGGCTGAAACATTGAAGGCAGCCGTCGCCCGCTCCGGTGTCTTCCTCGAAGCCAGGCAGGCGGCCGGAGAGGCGCCGACGCCGCAGACCGACCTCAAGGCTGCCTTGCAAAGCCTGCGCGATCTGCTGAAGCCCGCGGTCGAGGGTGCGCCCACAGCGAGACCGCCGCTTCCCGGCGAGACCACGACGGAGGCCACACCGCAGCCTGGACGTTCGGCCATCCGCAGCACGCCCGAACAGGATGCCGCCGCATCGACCCCGGCCAAGGCCCGCCCTGCCCCGCCGCGCGACGGATTGCTGACGCCGCAGCCCGCCGCCGAGCCGAGCCTCAACAGCGCCGCCCGTCCGGCCACCATCGCACAGGCACTGTTCGGCCAGGCGGAGGCGGCGCTCGACCGTATCGCGCTCGCCCAATACGCCTCGCTGCCGCAGGAGGCCGCTCGCCTCGACCAGCAGCCACCGGCGCGCTGGCTGACGGAAATCCCGCTCGCCTTGCCGAACGGCACGGCCGTGCTGCCGCTCGAGATCGAGCGCGATCCGCCGCAATCCGGCTCGGCGACGCCCGACGCGCCGCTCTGGCGCGTGCGCTTCGCGCTCGATGTCGAACCGCTCGGCGCCTTGCAGGGCGTGGTGACATTGCAGGGCCGTGCGATCGGCGTCTCCTTCTGGGCCGAGCGCGAAGAGACCAGCCGCCTGCTACGCCAGGCGACGCCCGATCTGGAGACCTCCTTGCTCAGGTCGCGTTTCGACAGCGCCGAATTCGAGGTCTTCACCGGCCACCCGCAGCAGGCCAAGGCGAGCGCCGGCCAGTTCCTGGACCGCCGCTCATGACCCAGTCTCTGCCGCTGCCGCTCGCCGTCGCGCTCGAATATGACGGTCAAGGCGCCCCTCGCGTCACCGCCAAGGGCCATGGCGTCGTCGCGGAGAAGATCATCGAGACCGCGCGCGAGCACGACATCGCCGTCGAGCAGAACGCCGCCCTCGCGCAGGCGCTTTCGGCCGTCGAGCTCGAAGACAGCATCCCCGAGGAGCTCTATCTCGCCACCGCGCAGGTGATCGCCTTCGTGCTCGGCCTGCGCCGCCGCAGCGGTGGCCCGCCGCGCCCATGAGCTCAGCTGTCGCGGTCCGCCGCCTGCCGGCCGGGACCTATGGCGCAAATTACGCCGAAGCCTTCGCCGATCTCTGCCGAAGGGCCGAGGCGCCCAACCTCCATATGGCTCCCGCCGCTATTGCAGCTGCGCTGAGCTTCGGCATCGACGAAGACGATATCGTTGTGCTCGCAGCCCAAGCGCCCGCGGAAGAACGCCTGCTCGGACTCTGGGCTCTGCGCCGAACCCGCAGCCCCCATACCGGCTTCGCCCGCGTCCTCGAAGCGCCACTGGTGCCGCTCTACGAAATTTCTTCAGCGCCGGTGCTCGATCGTGAGCACGCGGGCGAAGCCGTCCTGGCACTGGTGCGGGCCATCGCCGAGACGCCCGACCTGCCGAAGATCCTGAAGCTGCCGCTATTACCCATGCAGGGTAACGTCTTCGCCGCTATCGAATCCGCGCTGGCGGCGACCGGCAGCACCATCGCGAGCTTCGAGCGCTGGCAGCGGCCGATGCTGGTCCCCGAGCCGGGTGACGATGCCGAGCGCTATCTGCGCCGTGCGCTCGGCCAGGGCCACAAGAAGCGCATGCAGCAGCATCGCCAGCTCGAGAAGGCCGGCGCCCTTGTCTTTGAGCGCCATCGCGGCACTGACGCCGTCGCCGCGCTGGAAGATTTCCTCGCGCTCGAAGCAGCCGGCTGGAAGGGCCGTGGCGGCACCGCGCTCGCCCGCCTGCCGCAGCATGTCGCTTATATCCGCGAGATCGTCCGGAACTTCGCCGCTTCCGATGGCATCCGTATCGACCTGCTCCAGCTGGATGGCGCGCCGATCGCCGGCGGACTGCTGCTCGATCTCGCCGGGCAGTCGCATTTCCTCAAGATCGCCTATGACGAGACCAAGGCCAGGCTCTCGCCCGGCCGGGCCCTCGCCATCGAGATGCTGCGTGCCGATTTCGCCGCCGGTCGCCCGTTCCGGCTCGACAGCGGCGCCGGCGACGGGGTCGATCCCTCAGCCTATCCCTGGGGCGAGCGGCAGGAGATGGCGAACGCGATCGTCGCGCTCGCGGGCGGCTCCGCGCTCTTGCCCCGGCTGGCAGCGACGGGGCGCATGCGGCTAAGGCGCTGGCGCGGCCGTGCCTGACGCGAGTCCGAGCTGGGCCAGAACCCAGCGCCCGACCTCAGGCTTGAAGTGGACATTGTCGACCCAGAAGCGCGACGAGCCCTTGTCGGGATCGAAATCGTCGAAGGGATGCTCCGTCGCCAGATCATACAAGGTGAGGCCATACCGGGCCGTCACCGCGGCTATGTCCATACGCCAGCGTTCGAACTCAGGCCGCCGCCCACCTTCCGCCAGCAGGCGAAGCTGCGCGGCGCTCAACGGCGAGAGATAGAGCGCGATGTCGAGGCCGCGCAGAGCGCCAAGCGCAGTGTCGAGCGCCGCGAGCCGCTCCGGCTCATAGGCCATTGCCGCGATATCCTGGGCCGCCGCGATCTTGCGCGTCAGCGCAGCGTCGAAATCGGGTGTCGTCTTGAAGCCGTCGCCGCGCCAGAGGCCGGGCTCGGTACGCCGCTGCCCGCCGCCCCGCAGGTTCTCCGGCGCGTCCGAATTGAACATCAGCTTTAGCCGCATCTCGGCGCGCCCGAACGCGCTCGCCAGGTCCGACCGCAGCGGTGGAGGCGGCGGCAGCCGGGTGAACATGTAGTAGTCGAGCCCGATGACGACGCGGCGCACGCTCCCGACATCGCGCGCAAGCATGGCCAGCACGGGTAGTTCCTGTGCCATCAGCGAGGCGATACCGGCATTGTAGGCCGGCTGCGGCAGACCGGGCGCGAGGTCGCGCGGGTCGAGCCCCCGATAGATCACCGAGGAGCCGATAAGCAGCGTTCCTGGCCTAAGATTGGCGATCTGCAGCGGCTTGATCCGGCGCATCTGCGTGTCGAGCAGGCGGCTGGCCCCTGCACCGTCACGGGTCCAGGGCGGCGCGGCGCGGAAGACCCAGAACGGGTCGCGCCAAAGAGTCGCTGCAGCCGTCATTAGCAGGACACCCGCGACGACAGCGACGAAGGTCACTGCGAAGCCGCGGCCAGGGACGGGCTGATCGAGGATGGCGCTGCTCGGCACGGTGGTCATGCCGCGGCGCTAGCAGATCGCGCCGCCGCCCGCGAGCCCTCGCGTTGACCGGGGCTGCAAGCTGCTCGATAGACATGTCCGGCAACGGCGCGATTGGCGCGAGGAGGATCATGCGCGTTCTGGTGACGGGGGCTGCCGGCTTCATTGGCAACGAGACGGCCCGGGTTCTGCTCGAACGCGGCGACGAGGTCGTCGGCATCGACAATCTCAACGACTATTACGATCCCGCTTTGAAGCTGGCGCGGCTGGCGCGCCTCGATGGCCATAACCGCTTCAGCTTCGAGACGCTCGATCTCGCCGATCGCGACGGCATGGCCAAGCTTTTCGCCGAGGGGCGTTTCGAGCGCGTCGTCCATCTCGGCGCCCAGGCCGGCGTGCGCTTCTCGATCGACAATCCGCAGGCCTATCTCGATTCCAACCTCACCGGCTTCGGCCATGTCCTCGAAGGCTGCCGCCGCAATGGCGTCGAGCATCTGGTCTATGCCTCGTCGAGCTCGGTCTACGGCGCCAATACCCGCACGCCCTTTCGCGTCGAGGACAATGTCGACCACCCTGTCAGCCTCTATGCCGCGACCAAGAAGGCGAATGAGGGCATGGCCCATGCCTACGCCCATCTCTACGGGCTGCCGACCACGGGCCTGCGCTTCTTCACCGTCTATGGCCCCTGGGGCCGGCCTGACATGGCGCCGATGATCTTCACCAGGAAGATCCTGGCCGGCGAGCCGATCGAGGTCTTCAACGAAGGCAAGCACGAGCGCGACTTCACCTATGTCGACGATATCGTTGAGGGTGTGGTCCGCGTGCTCGACCAGGTCGCGGCGCCCGACCCCGGCTGGTCGAGCGACGAGCCAAGCCCCGCGACCTCCTCGGCACCGTGGCGGCTCTACAACATCGGTAATTCCGATCCGGTGCCGCTGATGGATTTCATCGCCACGATCGAGCAGGCGGTCGGCCGGAAAGCCGTGATGGAGATGAAGCCGCGCCAGCCCGGCGACGTGCTGCGCACCGCCGCCGACGTCTCGGCGCTGGAGGCGGCGGTGGGCTTTCGCCCGCATACCCCGCTCGCCGACGGCATCGGGCGCATGGTGCGCTGGTATCGCGACTTCTACCGCGTCTGAGGGAAATCATGGCTTCGCCTGCGAAGATCGGCATCGTCACCGTCTCCGACCGCGCCTCGGCCGGCGTCTATGCCGACGAAGGCGGCCCGGCCATCCTCGACTATCTCGCCAAGGCGCTGACCAGCCCCTGGCAGGCGATCACACGCGTCATCCCAGATGAGCGTAACGGCATTGCGCAGACGCTGATCGAGCTCGCCGACAAGGAAGGCTGCTGCCTGATCGTCACGACGGGCGGCACCGGCCCTGCCCCGCGCGACGTCACGCCCGAAGCGACCGAGGACGTGATCGACAAGCTGATGCCCGGCTTCGGTGAGTTGATGCGCCAGGTCAGCCTCGCCAAGGTGCCGACCGCGATCCTCTCGCGCCAGCTCGCCGGCATTCGCGGCAAGTCGCTGATCGTCAACCTGCCCGGCCGCCCGCGTGCCATCGCCGAGTGCCTCGATGCGGTGATGCCAGCCATCCCCTACTGCATCGACCTGATCGAGGGACCCTATTTGGAGACAGATCCCGCGATGATCGTCGCCTTTCGGCCGGGGCAGAAGCCGAAAGGGTGAACGATACCTCGACGGATACCGCTACCCTCCCCATATGAGCGTTTATCGGATGGTAGCTTCGATGCTGTAGGAATTGGGGTCAGATCCCGCCGGAACCCCTCCATGGCTTCAAAGATCGTCCCTCTCGTCATGGCAGGCGGCTCCGGCACCCGGCTCTGGCCGCTGTCGCGAGACACCATGCCGAAGCAGTTCATCCCGCTGCTGGAGGACGGTCTCTCGACCTTCCAGGCGACGCTGCAGCGCCTCGCCGATCCGGCCTTCGGCGCGCCGATCGTCATCACCAACAATGATTTCCGCTTCATCGCTGCCGAGCAGATGCTGGCGCTCGGCATCCAGGGCGAGATCGTGCTCGAGCCCGAGCGGCGCGACTCCGCCGCGGCCATCGCCGTCGGCATGGTCATGGCGGAAAAGCGCGATCCCGATGCGGTCTGCGTCGCGCTCGCCTCCGACCATGTCGTCGCCGATGCCGAGGCCTTCCGCCAGGATTGCAAGCGCGCCGCCGGCCTCGCCGCCAGCGGGCTGATCATGACGCTCGGGATCAAGCCGACGCAGCCTTCGACGGCCTATGGCTATCTCGCCCCCGGTAAAGCGCTGCCCGAGCCCGGCGCCAGCCGCCTCGAACGCTTCGTCGAGAAGCCCAAGCTCGACCTGGCGAAGCAGTACCTCGCCGACGGCTATCTCTGGAACAGCGGTAATTTCCTGTTCTCGGCCGGCACCATGCGCGAGGAACTGGCGCGCCACGCGCCGGCGGTGCTGTCCGCCGCCGAAGCCGCGGTCGGCCGCGCCAAACGCGATCTGGACTTCCTTCGGCTCGATCCGGAGAGCTTTAGCCGCGCCACCAAGATCTCGATCGACTATGCCGTGATGGAGCGCACCTCCCATGCCGGCATGCTCGCCGCCTCCTTCGACTGGTCCGATGTCGGCTCCTGGGACTCGATCCACGCGATCAAGCCGCAGGACAAAGACGGCAACGTGCTGGAGGGCCCCGCGGTCGCGCTCGACACACGCCGCTCGCTGATCCGCAGCGAGGACGTGCTGACCACCGTGGTCGGCCTCGACGACGTCGTCGTGGTCTCGACCCGCGACGCCGTGCTCGTCGCCTCGATGGCGGCCGCCGGCAAGGTCAAGGCGCTGGTCGAGCAGATGAAGGCGGAAGGGCGCCCCGAGGCCAGCGAGCATCTGCGCATCTACCGGCCCTGGGGCTGGTACCAGCGCATCGACATCGGCAGCCGCTTCCAGGTCAAGCACATTCACGTCAAGGAAGGCGGCCAGCTCAGCCTGCAGAAGCATTTCCATCGCGCCGAGCACTGGGTCGTGGTCACAGGCACGGCCGAGGTCACGCTCGACGGCACGGTCCGCTTCGTCCACGAGAACGAGTCGGTCTACCTGCCGATCGGCTGCACGCACCGGCTGAAGAACCCGGGCAAGATCGGGCTCGAGCTGATCGAGGTCCAGGTCGGCAGCTATACCGGCGAGGACGACATCATTCGCATCGAGGACATCTACGCGCGCAGCTGAGAGATTTGCTCGCGGCGGCGTGTTTCGAGTCCGTCATGCTCGCCCTTGTGGCGAGCATCCACGTCTTGAACACCACCCGCTCCAAATGAAGACGTGGATGGCCGGGACAAGCCCGACCATGACGGTGTAGTGCCCAGCTCGACTACTCAGCCCTTCTCCAGCTCCTGCCCGATCGCACGGATGAGCTCGGGCGCCAGCGGATCGCTGCCCGAACTGAAGCTGCCGATCAGGCTGCCGTCGCGGCCGATCAGGTATTTGTGGAAGTTCCAGTTCGGCAATTCCGTCGGGCGCTGGTTCGCCGCCCAGCGGTAGAACGGATGGGCCTCCGGCCCGCGGACCACATTCTTCTGGGTGATCGGATAGTTCGCGCCATGGCTTTGCCGCACCGCTTCGGCGATCGCTGCGCCGTCGAGCGGCTCCTGCCCGCCAAAGTCGTTGCTCGGCACCGCGATCAGGACGAGGCCGCGGTCGCGATAGCGCTGCCAGAGCTGCTCGAGCCCGGCAAACTGCCCGGCAAGACCGCATTGCGTCGCCGTGTTGACGATCAGGATCGGCTTGCCGCGATAGGCCGAGAGCGGAATGCGCCCGCCTTCGGCCCGGTCGAAGCTGAAGGCGTAGGCATTGCTCTCCCCTTGCGCGGCCAGCGCCGGAGCGGCCGGTGCGAGCGCGAGAAGAGCGAGGATCTGGCGGCGATGGAAGCGCATGGGAAGCTCCGCGATGGTGCCAGGCTACTGCCGCGACAGCCTACTCGCCAAGTAAGATATCCGCGAGCGGAAACGAAAACGCCCCGGCGCGGGTCGGGGCGTCGATCGTTCGCGAGGGGCGCCGGCCACTCAGCAGGCCAGAACCTTCTTCACGCGGACCTCGAGATCGCGCAGCTCGTAGGGCTTTACGACATAATGGTCGGCGCCGTTGGTGGTCGCCTCGTCCATCTTGTCGACCGAGCGCTCCGAGGTCGCCATGATGATCTTGATCTGGTTGAGCTCCGGCACCGAGCGGATGGCGCGCAGGAGGTCGATGCCGCTCATCCCGTCCATGTTCCAGTCGAGCAGCAGCAGATCGTAGCGCTTGGTCTGCATCTTCATCAGGGCCTCGCGGGCGTTCTCCGCCTCGTCGATGTCCTGGAACTCGATCTGTTTGAGGAAGTAGGTCGCGAGTCCGCGCATGCTCTTCTGGTCGTCGACCACGAGGATGCGGTACTCGCTTCTCGCCTTGGACATGGCACTCTCCCTGGCATCGGACCGAAAAGTGGATTCCACTTTTCGGAGGAATCCGATGCGATAACAATGTGATAGATCATCGTGACCGCGTCCGTTCGGACGCGCGATGATCTACGCGGTGCGCTGCTGCGGGCGCTCGCCCAGCAGTCCCGCGATGGCGCCTCCGATCTGGTCGAGCGGCACGACCCGATCAGCGGCGCCCAACTCGAACGCGGCTTTCGGCATCCCGTTTACCACACAGGTCTCGCCACTTTGGATTAACGTCGCAGCACCGGCTTTGCGCATGGCTAACAAACCGTCAGCGCCATCGCGGCCCATGCCGGTCAGCAGTGCGCCGATCGCATGGCTGCCGAGCGAGCGGGCCACCGAATGAAACATCACGTCGACCGAGGGGCAATGTCCGCTGACCAGCGGCGCGTCCTTGAGATGGCAGATGAGCTCGCCGCGCCGCTCCTCGATCTCGAGATGCTTCAGCCCGCCCGGCGCCACCACCGCCATGCCCGGGCGCAAGCGCTCGCCATCGGCGGCTTCGCGCACATCGAGCCCGGTCGCTGCTGAAAGCCTCGCCGCGAACTTGGCCGTGTAGCCGGCCGGCATGTGCTGGACCACGGCGATCGGCAGGCGCAGATGCGCTGCATCGCGCATCACGGTCTGCACCGCCGGCACGCCACCGGTCGAGGCGCCGATCGCGATCAGCGAGACCTTGCCGTGGTTGGCCGGCATATGCACCGCGACGGGCCGGGCCGGAGCGCTCTGGGGCCGCTGCTGCGTGACCATCTCCTTCGCAGCCGCCATCAGGCGCCGGCTGGCCGAGGCGCGCTGCAGCGCCGCGGCGACATGCTTCATGAAGCCTTCGAGCGTATGCGTCGCCCCGTCCGGCTTTTCGATGAAGTCGATCGCGCCGAGCTCGAGCGCCTGGATAGTGTTGTCTGCACCCGGCCCGCCAAAGGCCGAGACGATCAGCACCGGCAGCGGGTCCTGCTTCAGCACCCGGGCCAGCAACTTGAGCCCGTGACGGCCCGGCAGCTCCATATCGAGCGTCAGGATGTCGGGCCGCAGGTCCTGGATCGCATCCCAGCCCTCCTCGGCGCTGCCGGCGACACCGATCACCTGGAAGCCCGGCGTCGAGTTGACGATCTGCGTCATCAACTTCTGCATCAGCACGGAATCGTCGACGACGAGGACTTTGACCGGGCCGCCGGAGGTCAGCATGCTCATCACCAGATCTCCACTTCGCCGGCAACAGGCTGGGTCTTGAGGCGGTTGAGATAGGCCATTTCCTGCTCGCGCTCGGGATCGCGCGCCGCCTGCTGGACATGCTGGACCCAGGCGCGCCCGGTCGCGGGCTGGTAGTGGATCCGGCGCGAGCGCGTGCCGCCGACATCCCTGGAGACGACCGGGATGCCCTCGCGGGCGAGGAAGTCGTTGACGAAGATGATATTGCCCTCGCCGATCGCCAGCATGGTAGCGCCGGAGAGCACGCGCGCACCGCCGAAGACCTTGGCCTCGAGCTGGCCGCGCCTGGCACCCCGCTTCAACAGACCGTTGATCAGTACCTCCATGGCGGTATCGCCATAACGCTCGCCGGCATGGGTATCAGTGCCGCCATTGTTCTTGGGCAGCAGGAAATGATTGAGCCCGCCGACGCCGATCTGCGGATCGCGCATGCAGACCGAGACGCAGGAGCCGAGCACGGTGGCGACGATCTCGTCCTTGGCCGCGGTAATCTCGTGCTCGCCCGGCGCGACGGTGATGATGGTGGCGTCGAAGCGCTGATCGAAATAGCGCCGTGAGGATCGGTTCAGGCTCATGGCGTGCGCTCGTAGATCGTCCGGCCGATCAGCCGCAATTGCGGGTGTGGCTGGGGCAGTGATTCAGAATGGCCGAGATAGAGGAAGCCGCCGGGCTGCAGTAGCGCGACGTAGCGGTCGAGGATCGCGGCCTTGGTCGGCGTGTCGAAATAGATGAAGACGTTGCGGCAGAAGATGACGTCGAACGGCCCCTTCATCGGCCAGTTCTCGATCAGGTTCAGCCGCTTGAACGCGATCAGCCGCTTGAGCTCTTCGGCGATACGCGCTTCGCCGCGCCCGTTCTGGCCTTCCAGCTTGAGCAGCGGGCGTAAGTCCGCCGGCAGCCTGTCGAACTGCTCGGTCGGGTATTGCCCGGAGGCTGCCCGGTCGAGGATGTCGGTGTCGATGTCGGTGGCCAGGATCTTGAAGTCGAGATCGCTGCGATGGCCGATCACGTCGCGCGAGATCGCCGCGGCGCTGTAGGGCTCCTCGCCCGACGAGCAGGCCGCCGACCAGATCCGGATGCGCCCCCGGCGGCCAGCCCGCTCCTGGATCAGGCGCGGCAGCACATCCTTGCGCAGATGGTCGAAATGGTGGCGCTCACGGAAGAAGGCGGTGTGGTTGGTGGTGACCGCGTTGATCAGCTCCGGAATTTCATCCACTGCCGACGCGGTACGCAAATAGGCGCAGTATTCCGCGATCGAGCCGAGGCCCAGTACCTTGACCCGGCGCGCCAGCCGCCCGCGCGCCATTGCCTCCTTGTGCTCGCGGATGACGATGCCGGCATGCTCGTAGACGAGCTTGGCCACAAGGGCCATGTCGTCCCGGCTGAGCGTGGTGTCCGACTGGACGGTTTGAGGCGCAAGCATGCTTCGGCCTTGGCGATAAGAACTAGAACTCGGCCCACTCGTCCTTCCGCCCTCCGCCGGCGACGCGGCGGCGCGGAGTGACGGGGCGGGATTCGGTGGAATGGGTGTCCTGGCGGGCGGGCAGGCGCCGCGGCTCGGTCGGCGCATTCGCGGCGGCCGGGCGCTGCCAGCTCGGTTCGATCGGAGCCGGCCGCGCCTGGACCGGCGCCCTGCCCAGCTGGAAGAAGCCGGCGAGCTCGCGCAGCGCCTGTGTCTGCTCGGCGAGGTTCGCAGCCGAGCCGGCGCTCTGCTCGGCCAGCGCCGCATTCTGCTGGGTCGCCTCGTCCATCGTCGCGACGGATCGGCTCATCGCTGCGATGTCGGTCGCCTGCCCGGCGCTTGCCTGCGAAATCTCCGCGACCGTCGCCGAGACCTGTTCCACCGCCGTGACGATACGGCCGAGCGTCTCGCCGGTCCTGCGCACAAGGCGCACCCCCTCGGCGACCTCCGCGTTGGAATTGGCGATCACGCCCTTGATGTCCTTGGCGGCCGTGGCCGAGCGCTGTGCCAGCGTGCGCACCTCGCTCGCGACCACCGCGAAGCCCTTGCCGGCATCGCCGGCCCGGGCCGCTTCCACCGCGGCGTTCAGCGCCAGCAGATTGGTCTGGAAGGCGATGCCGTCGATCACAGAGACGATCTCGGCGATGCGCGCCGAGGACTGCTCCATCCGCCCGATCGCGCCGATCGTCTCGGCCACGGCCTCCTGGCCGCTGCCGGCGACCGCCATCGCCTCGCCGGCAAGCGCAGTCGCGGCGCGCGAACGGCTGGCGCTCTGTCCGATCGAGACCGCGAGCTGGCCGGTCGTCGCCGATGTCTCTTCCAGGCCGGCAGCCGACTGCTCGGTGCGGCCGGCGAGGTCTTCCGCACCGGCCCTGATTTCCTCGGCCGTCGCGGCGACCTGTGCCGTTGCCACCTGGATGCCTGAGACCGTCTGGGTCAGCCGCGCCAGCGTCTGGTTGAGCCCGGCCTTCAGCTCGCCGAGACGGCCATCATAGCTCCCGTCGACGCGGCCGGTCAGGTCGCCCTCGTTGAGCCCTGACAGAACCGCCGCGAATTCGTTTGTGGCAGCCTCGACGATCGTATTGATCTCGTTGATGCCTTCGGCGATGCGTTGCAGCGCCTCCGGCTTGCCGGCGAGCGGCACGCGCCGGGAAAAATCGCCCCCGGCGGCGGCCGCGACGACTGCCGCAACCTCATCGGCGGCACGCAATTCCTCGGTCAGCTCGCGCCATTCGATCGTCGAGCCGAGCCTCTGGCCGCCAGGCTGCGTCATGATGGTCAGCGTCAGCGCGACCATGCGCCGGCCTAGCGGCACGCGCATGGTGCGGGCTTCGGGGACGCCTTGCGGACCGGCGAACAGCTCAAGCACCTTGCCGAGCATGTCCTTGGCCGAGACGCCCGGGAAGGCGGCGCGGAAATCCTCCTGCGCCCCGCTGAAGAAGCTCAGCAGGGACTTGTTGACGTAGACGACACGGTCCTGCGCGTCGCAGACCATGATGCAGGTGCGGCAGCCGTCGAGCGCGGCACGGATGCGCCCAGCCTCGATGGAACTCTCCTGGACCTGGCGCAGTGCCCGCGAGAGCTGGCCGATTTCGTCGCGGCGGGCGAATTCCGGCAGGTCGCCGGGCACCCCTTCGCTGAGCTTTTCCATGCCCTCGCGTAGCGCCGCTACCGGCCGCGTCAGCGAGCGGGCCGCCAGCCAGCCGAGGCCGGCGGCGATGGCGAGGCCGGCGGCGCCGAACGGTAGCGCCAGACTTGCGAGGCCCGCCAACGTCGCCTCGGCTTGCTGGCTGGACAGGCCGAGGGCACCAAGCCGGGCCGCCGCGCTCTGTTGCACGGCAAATGCAACGAGCCCGCCCGAAACAGCAACGCCGCCGGCGAAGAGCGCCGGCAGCTTGACCGATAGTTTCGAGAGGACGCCCAGTTGGCTCATCGGCTCGTTGTCTCTCAAGCGATCGAACTGATCTCTGGCCTGTCGGCTGGGCGCTGCCGGCGGGCCATCGGATGGTCAGGCGACGCGCAGTTGCTTGTCCTGGTTGTCACCGCCGTCACGGATCACCGCCGCAAGGTCGAGCAGGGCGACGATCTCGGTGTCGAGCAGGACGAGGCCTTCGATCAGCCCGTGCTCGTCGCGCTCGAGGTCCGGCGCCGGACGCACCGCGCTGACCGGCACGTCGACGATGTCGGAGACCGAGTCGACCAAGAGGCCGGCGGTCTTGTCCTCGACATCGACGACGACGATGACATGAGTCGCGGTGGCATCCGTGCTGCCGAGACCGATCGCGGTGCGCAGATCGTAGACCGCGAGGATCACGCCGCGCAGGTTGAGCACGCCGCGCACATGCGGGGCTGCATGCGGCAGCGGCGTCGTCGCCTGCCAGCCCTTGATCTCGCGGACCATGCCGACATCGATGCCGAAGGTACGGTCGCCGACCCGGAAGGTGACGATCCGGCGCGCCGCGGACTCAGGCTGCGCCGAGGTGAAGTGCTTTTCGCTGAGCTGCAGGGACATGGTTCATCCAGCCAGTTTGAGTTCGGGAACGGGTTGGCGGACGCCCGATGCGGCCACGCGCAGCATCGAGTCGACATCGAGAATGAGCGCGACGAGACCGTCGCCCAGGATGGTCGCAGCGGAGGCGCCGTTGACCGTGCCGTAGTTCGACTCGAGGCTCTTCACCACGACCTGCTGCTGGCCGACGATCTCGTCGACGGCGATGCCGACATTTCCGCCGCGCTCGGTCTCCGCGATGATGATGATGTTCTCGTCGCGCGTGCCGGCCGAGCCCATCACGGCCCCCAACCGGTGGAGCGGCGTGATCTCGCCGCGCCAGCGCAGCACTTCCTGGCCGAAGGTCAGGTGCTCTATCGGCGTGTTGGCGAGGTGCTGCGTCTCGATCACGCTGGCGATCGGGATGACGTAGCGGTCGTCGCCGCAGCGGATCACCATGCCTTCGAGGACGGCGAGCGTCAGCGGCAAGGCGAGCGTGAACTTGCAGCCGCGACCCGGCTCGGAATCGACGCTGATGCGGCCGCCGAGCGATTCGACATTGCGGCGGACGACATCCATGCCGACGCCGCGCCCGGAGATGTCGCTGACCGCGTCCGCCGTCGACAGGCCCGCGGCGAAGATCAGCTGATCGATCTCCTCCGGCGCGAGCTTCTCGTCCGCTCCGACAAGGCCGCGGGATTTCGCCTTGGCCAATAGCCTGTCGCGACCTATGCCGCGCCCGTCATCGGTGACGCTGATGACGATGCGGCCGGCGCGGTGCTCGGCGATGAGCCTGATCGTGCCTTCCGGATGCTTGCCGGCGGCGATGCGCTCCTCCGGCGTCTCCACCCCGTGATCCATCGAGTTACGGATCATGTGGGTGAGCGGATCGGCCAGCTCCTCGATGATGGTCTTGTCGACCTCGGTGTTCTCGCCTTCGAGGACGAGCTTCACTTCCTTGCCGAGCGTCTGCGCGAGTTCGCGCACCAGGCGCGGCATGCGTTGGAACACAGCCTTCACCGGCTGGGCCCGCACCGCCATGACGTGGTCCTGCAACTCGCGCGTCTGACGCGACAGGGTCAGGATGCCCTCGGCGGTCTTGGCATAGACGTCATAGGGCAGCGAGCGCACGCATTCGACCAGCATGGACTGGGTGATGACGATCTCGCCGACCAGGTTCATCAGCCGGTCGATCCGATCGAGATCGACACGGACGCTGACCGCCTGGCGCTGGCGGGCGGCGGCGGCATCGTTGGCGGCGGGCCGCACCGGCGCGCGCGGCGCCGCCGGGGCTGCGGCCACAGCGGCAGCCGCGACCGGAACCACGGCAGCGACGGGCTGGATGTCGGGCTGCGGCGCGGCATCGGCGCTCGGCCCGAGCCGGGCAAGGATCGCCGACAGGTCGGCAGCGACGCTTTGCGGCACCTCTGCCGGCGCGGCCGGGTCAGCCTCCGGCTCGGCATCTGTCAGCACCTCGACCTCGAACTCCTCATTGGCGAGGGTGAAGTCGAATTTCGAGACGATTTCCTCGGCCGACAATGCCGTCCGCAGCATCACCTCGAAGCGCATATGGCAATCGGTGACGTCGAGCGTCTCGAGCGGCGGGACGTGGCTGAGATCGCAGGCGACCGAGACGATCTCCTCCGCCGGCAGGATGCCAATCGCCACGCGCGGCTCGATCACCCGGCGGAACAGGTCGGCTTCCGGCGTGATCTTGATGCGGACGTCATGGCCGAGCCTGCGGACCGGCGCGGCGGCAGCGGGCTCGTCGTCCCAGCCGTCATCGGCCTTCGCGGGCGCGGCCGGTGCCGGCGCGCCCATCTTGGAGTCGACCAGGGCAAGGAGATTGCCGAGCGCGGCGATGCCGGGTGGTGCATCGGCCGCGGGAGCGGCCGGAGCCGGGGCAGCCGATGGGGCCAGCTTGGCCTGCCCGACCTGCTCGAGCGCCGCGAGCAGATCGGAGCGCACCGGCGCGACCTCGTCGTTGCGCGCAGCGTTGACGAGATCGGAGACCGCGTCCGAGCAGCGCAGGAACAGGGCGAATGGCGCATCCCCGAGCGCAACGCGGCCCGAGCGCAGATGGTCGAGCGCCGCCTCGAAGACATGTGCGAAGCCGACAAGGTCGGTGCAGCCGAAAGCGCCTGCGCCACCCTTGATCGAGTGGATGGCGCGGAAGGCGGCGTTGACGTCCTCGGGATCGCTCGAGCCTTCATCGAGCAACTGGAGCTTCTGCTCCAGCGCGCCGAGGAGTTCCTCGCACTCCTGGAAAAAGGTCTGCTTGAGTTCCGCCAACGGATCCATAGACCGCCTCAGTTCTGGTAGCGCGCGACGAGGCCGAGCAGGGTGTTGGGTTCGAACGGCTTGACCATCCAGGCGCTGGCGCCGGCACGGCGGCCTTCCGCCTTGATCTCGGCGCCGTTCTCGGTGGTCAGCACGATGATCGGCGTGTTCTGGCCCGCAGCCCGCGCGCGGCAGGCGCGCGTGAATTCGATGCCGTCCATGATCGGCATATTGAGATCGGTGATGACGAGGTCGGGCTTGAACTGGTCGAAGCGCACCAGCCCTTCCTCGCCATTCTCCGCTTCTGCGACCTCATGACCGGCATTGCGCAGCGTCATGCTGAGCAGGCTGAGCAGGGTCTTGGTATCGTCGATCGCGAGAATCTTCATCGCGGGGTCACTCCAGAACGAGAGCGCTTTGGGCCGGGTTGAACCCGATCGCCTGAAAGGACTGGCGGCATTCGTCGGACACCGCCTTGAGCGTGACGCTGAGCCCACGCGCCTTGGCGCTGGTCGCCGCCGCATGCATCAGCTGGATCCACAGGCTCGGGAACGGACCGGCCTCAGCGCATTCGACTGCGATGCTTTCCTTCTGCTCCAGCGCGACGAGGAGCTGATTGCGGAACGCAGCAGCCTCTGATCGACCGAGGAAAGGCGGAAGGGAGACGGTGATGACCACGACGGCGCGCCCTGTGATTGGTGACTAGGCAGAATCTGCACGATTAGTAAAAATTTCACTAAGCTGGCGCTGCCGCGGCAAGGATTGTGACCATTCCGGGGCAACAATTCCTGCTTCAGAACAGGCTGTTGCTGATCGCGCGCGGCACCAGCGTGATGGCGCCGTTCGCTTCCTTGTACTTGCGCGGCACGTTGATGATGCCGGACAGGTGCAGCCAGAGATTATTGGGCGAGATCGGCTTCACGATGATCTCGTGCGCGCCGAGCTTGGCGGCCTGCACCACTGAGCGCCGGTCGGGCTTCTCCATCATCACGAGCACCGGCGCCTTGGCGAAGGGCGAGGTCTTGAACGAGCGGATCGAGGCCAGGCATTTCAGGCTGTCGCCATCGGGCAGGTCCCAGTCCAGCATCACGATGTTGGGCTGCTTCTGGATGAAGGTCGTCGCGGCGGTGGAGAGATCGGCCGCCTCGAAGACGCGCTGGAGCTGCGCCTGGTAGAGCATGGTGCGGATGATGCGCCGATAGTGCGGGCTGGGGTCGATCAGCAGCACCGAGAGGTTGGGGAAGGATGGCGCGATATGCATGTCGGCAACTCAAAACCCGTACTCAACACGACATTGGAGACGACCGCTCCGGTTCCCGTACCGCCTCTCAGACGCTGAGCCCGAACCGGACCCCGCCCCAGTGGCGGCCCCGGACGAAGATCGGCGCCGACAGGTCTTCCATCACCAGAAAATTGCCGCCGCCCATGTCGCGCCGGTAGGTCTGGAGCAGGAACGGTTTCTGGTTGCGCGCGGCAGCGAGCCCGGTGCGATCGTTGAAAATCCGACGGTTGCGGCAATTGGCGTTGTTCCAGACCGGGTCCGATCCCTGCGGCTGCGAATATTTGCGGTTGTGCGTCGGCAGGTAGCCATTGCGATCGATGGCCGCGCAGAAGACGATGCGCTTGTTCACCGTCAGCAGTCTCTCCTGCACCGGCGGCAGCAATCGGTCGGTCAAGGCCGTGAAGCGGCTGAGGAACTGCTGGGGATCGCTGCCAGGGACCGGTCGATAGGCTTCGTCGAACAGCTCGGCCAGGCCGACCTCGCCCTTCGCGACAGCCTGCTCGAACAGGTCCGATATCGTCGCCGCCGCCTCGACGGCGATCTCGATCATGTCCGATTGCGGCGTGCGCACACCCGAGCCAGCGATCGCGCCCAGGATCGCCTCGCTGGTCGAAACCAGCGACGCCCCTCGCCGCGCCGCGACCTCGAGGTTGCGGCCGGACTGGTCGACGCCGGCAACGAGATCCCTCAGCTCGTCGCCGACCTGTGCGAAGGCGACGGCGTTCTCGCGTGCAGGGATCGAGATCGAGTCGATCTCGCCGATCAGCCCGACCACCGAGCGGCCGAAATGGTCGAGCTCGCCGATCTGTTGCGAAATGCCCTGGCTCTCTTCGCTGGCGCGCCGAGCTGCCTGCGCATTCGCCTTGCTCTGCTTCGCCAATTGGTCGACGGTCGCGACCAGCGCCTCGAGCTGCTTGGCACTCGCTGAGGTGGCGTCGCGGGTCTGCTCGGCAAGCTGCTTCACCGCCGCGGCGATGACGGCAAAGCCGCGGCCAGCGACACCGCTGCGCGCGGCCTCGACGCCGGCATTGATCGACAGCAGCTGGATTTCGCGCGTGATCGTCTGGATCGCTTCGCTGGCCTCGCGGACCTTGTGCGCCCGGCTCACCGCCTCGCTCAGCGCCTGCGAAATCGATTGGGCACCGTCGGACAGTTCGGCGATATCGTTCTGCGCCGCGTTGAGGCCCTGGCGGACCGCACCGGTGACACGTTCGAGCCCGCTCTTGACCACGGACGCCGCCTCCTGGGCGGCCTCGGCGGAGTGCTGGATCGCCTTGTTGGAGCGCGACACCTGATCGACCGAGGCGACCATGCGGTGCAACCCGTCTGTCTGCCTGTCGAGCTCGGCATTGACGTCGCCGATACGGCCGGACATGTCGGTGATCTCGGCGCTGAGCTTGCCGAAACGCTCGGCGATCTCGCGCACCGCGCGTGACGCGGCCTCCGCCCCGGGCGCATCCTCATTGGCGGGATCAGGCAACTTCAGGGCCTGGGCGTGCATTTACGCTGCGCATCCATGTTGGAGTTCTGCCAAGCGAACCTAAAGGAATGCGGTAAATCCGCCGTTAATGGCGCGGATGCTCCTTTAAGACCTATCGCGTGCGGTTTCCTCGGCCCGGCGCCACGACTAGGCTGCCGGCGGGACGACAGCCTGGGACGCACCGCTTGAACAGCCGACAGCTCGAAACCTTCGCCGCGGTGATGAAGGCCGGCACGATCTCGCGCGCCGCCGAGCTCCTCGGCGTCACCCAGCCCGGCGTCAGCCGCGCCATCGCCGAGCTCGAGCGCTCGCTCGGCTTCATGCTTTTCGATCGTATCCGCAACCGCATCGTCGCGACGCCTGAGGGCAAGCTGTTCTACGCCCAGGTCCAGGCCTCCTTCCTCGGCATGGACACGCTGCGCGCCACCGCCGCCCGCATCCGCGACCACGGTGCCGGGCAACTGCGTGTCGGCTCGCTCTCGGCGCTCGGCTCCTCGCTGGTACCCCGGGCGGTACGCCGCTTCCGCGACCGGCGCCCGGACATCGCGGTGACGCTGATGGTCCTGCCCTCGCGCGATGTCCGCGACGGCGTCGCCTCCGGTGCCTTCGACATCGGCCTCGCCGCCGACGAGATCGACACATCCGGCGTCCTCCACCAGCCCTTCGTGCAGCCACGCGCGCTCTGCGCAATGCCGCTCGGCCACCCGCTGGCCGAGAAGGAACTGATCAAGCCGGCCGATCTCGATGGCGTCCCCTTCGTCGCCTATGTCCCGGAAGACCGCGCCCGCCAGCGACTCGACCGCATCTTCGCCGAGGCCGGCGTCAAGCCACGCATCGTCGTCGAGACCATCTATGCCGCGACCGTCTGCGCCCTCGTCGCCGAAGGCGTCGGCATCGGTCTGGTCAGCCCCTATGCGGTCGCCGGCGCCGATCCGTCGCGGCTGGTATTGCGGCCCTTCGAGCCGGAGGTGCAGAGCCGCAGCCTGCTGATCCTGCCGCTCGACCGGCCGAAATCCCAGCTGGTGCGCGACTTCATCGACTGCCTGATGGAAGTCCGCTGACGCGCATTCCGTTCGGCCGAAATCGGTCGAACGACAAGAATTCGCGCAAGACCAAAAGCTATAACATTGCGGCATCGAGCCATAAGTTTTCGCTGATAGCCGGCAGGGCGCCGTGGAGGGAACATGCCCTTCAAAGGAGCCCCCATGCACGACACCACCCGCAGCGTTCACCATCCGGCCGTCAACGAGGACGGCTATGCCAGCCTGACGGTGCCGACCCACCGCGCCTCCACCATCGTCTACCCCGACGCGGCGAGCTTCTTCGCCCGCAAGCATCGCGGTTTCGACGGCTACACCTATGGGCTGCACGGCACACCGACGACGCGCACGCTGGAGGCCCAGCTCACGGCCCTGCATGGCGGTGTGCGCACTGTGCTCGTTCCCTCCGGTCAGGCGGCGGTCACCATCGTCATGCTCTCGGTGCTGCTGCCCGGCGACAAGGTGCTGATCCCCGATCAGGTCTACCAGCCGGTGCGCAGCTTCTGCGAGGAGTACCTGAAGCCGCGCGGCATCGACTACGCCGTCTACGACCCGCTGATCGGCGCCGGCATCGCCGGGCTGATCGACGAGCGGGTCAAATTGGTCTGGGTCGAGTCACCGGGCTCGAATACGATAGAAGTGCAGGACGTGCCCGCCATCGTGAAGGCGGCGAAGGCGAAGGGCGTGCTCGTCGGCTGCGACAACACCTGGGCGACGCCGCTGATCTTCAAGCCGCTGGCGCACGGCGCCGACTTCGCCTGCGAGGCGCTGACGAAATATGTCGGCGGCCACTCCGACCTGCTGCTCGGCTCGATCACCGTTGCCGATCTCGGCTTGCGTGAGAAGCTGAAGGAGACGCTGCGCGGTTTCGGCGTCGGCGTCTCGCCCGACGAGTGCCAGCTCGCTCTGCGCGGCCTGGAAACTCTGGCCCTGCGCCTCGCCCATATGGGCAAGGTCTCCGAGGATTTCGCCCGGCGTCTCACCCGCTCGCCCGCAGTCGAGACGGTGCTGCACCCGGCCCTGCCCTCCTGCCCCGGTCATGAATTCTGGAAGCGCGACATGGGCCGCTCGTCGGGCGTGTTCAGTATCGTGCTGAAGCCGGTGCCGCACGCACTATTCGAGGCGGCACTCTCGGCGCTCGAGGTCTTCGCCATCGGCGCCTCCTGGGGCGGCACGCGCAGCCTGATCGCGCCCTTGGCTCCGGAAGGCGAGCGCACCGTCACCCCCTGGCCACATCCGGGACCGGCACTGCGCATCAGCATCGGCCTCGAGGACCCGGACGACCTCTGGAACGACTTCGACACGCTGCTGGTCGCGCTCGAACAGCCGGCGGCCGCCAAGGTCGCCTGAGACGGGAAGACGACAGATGACGAACGCGGCGGGGCACGCCTCCGCCGCGGCGGGAGAGCTTTGCCTGAAAACAACAACAGGGGATCGACGATGAAACGGATATTGCTTCGCCTCACAGCCGCATTCGCGCTCGCCGCCGGTTTCGCGGCACCCGCCGGCGCCGACACGCTCAAGATGATCCGCGACCGAGGCAAGATCATCTGCGGCACCAGCCCCGGCGTCGCCGGCTTCTCGACCCAGGATGCCAATGGCCGCTGGCAGGGTTTCGACATCGACATCTGCCGGGCGCTCGCCGCCGTCATCTTCAACGACACCGAGAAGGCCGGCTTCGTCTCGCTGACTTCGAAGGATCGGCTGATCGCGCTGCAGGCCGGCGAGATCGACGTCCTGCCGCGCACCACCACCTGGACGCTGTCGCGCAATGCCAGCCAGGGCGTCACCTTCACCACCGTCAACTATTATGACGGCCAGGGCTTCATGGTCTCGAAGAAGCTCGGCGTTTCCTCCGCGGCTCAGCTCGGCGGCGCCTCGGTCTGCGTCGCGCAGGGCACGACCAGCGAGCTCAACCTCGCCGACTACTTCCGCAAGCTCGGGATGAAATACGAGGCCGCCGCCTTCGGCACCTCCGAGGAGGCGCTCAAGGCCTACGAGTCCGGCCGCTGCGACGCCTACACCACCGACATCTCGGCCCTCTCGGCCGTCAGGATGAAGCTGCAGGACCTCGACGAACACGTCATCCTGCCGGAGGTGGTCTCGAAGGAGCCTCTCGGCCCCTGGGTACGCACCGGCGACGAGACCTGGTTCAACCTGGTGCGCTGGACCGTGCTCGCCTTGATCAACGCCGAGGAGCTCGGCATCACCAAGGCCAATGTCCAGGAGATGCTGAAGTCCTCGAACCCCGAGGTGAAGCGCTTCCTCGGCCTCGACGGCAAGATGGGCGAGGCGATGGGCGTCAGCAACGACTGGGTCGTGCGCATCATCTTAGCCGTCGGCAATTACGGCGAGAGCTTCGAGCGCCATCTCGGCAAGAGCTCGCGCCTGCAGCTCGCACGCGGCCCAAACGAGCTCTGGAGCAAGGGCGGCATCCAGTACAGCCCGCCATTCCGCTAGGCGGCGCGGCGAGCGCACGGAACTGCCGGGCTTCCCGGCAGTTGTAGACTCCGTTGCATCACCAAGGAGTACTGACCGTGCCCGCCATCAAATCCCTCTTCGCCGGCGCTGCTGCGCTCATGCTGGTTTCCGGCTCCGCCATGGCCCAGCCGCGCACGCTCGGCCCGCAGACCGGCACGGTCAAGATCGAGCAGATCTCCGTCGCCTTCATCGCCTCCGGCGAGCTCGGCGGCGGCACCTTCACCTATCGCGGCCGCTCCTATCCGATCTCGGTCGGCGGGCTCGGGATCGGCGGCATCGGCGCCGCGCGCGTCGTCGCCAGCGGGCGCGTCTACGGCCTGACAACCCGCAACGACCTCGCCGGTCCTTATGTCCAGCTCAAGGAAGGCTGGGCAGTTGGCCGCGCCGGCCAGGGCCGTGTCTGGCTCAAGAACGACAAGGGCGTGACCCTTAGCCTCGACACGCGCCGCCAGGGCCTGCAGGCCACGATCGGTGCCGACGGCGTGGTGATCGCGTTCAAGTAGGCGAGACCACCGATAGTAAGGCACTCAATGGCGGCCGGGCAGATGCTCGGCCGCTTTTGCTATCGGCTCCCGCTCGCGCGTCCGGATTGTCGCGCTCGTGAATGGACGGGCGCTCTCGTACGCTCAACTTGAGCTGCCTGACCTCTCCGATCCGACAACTGGCCCGAGAAGGATGATTCCGATGACGAAGGTTCTGGTTCTCTACTATTCCAGCTACGGCCATATCGAGACGATGGCGCAGGCTGTCGCCGAGGGCGTGCGCGAGGCCGGCGCCGAGGTGGTGATCAAGCGCGTGCCCGAACTCGTCCCTGAGGAGGTCCCCCGCAAATCCGGCTTCAAGCTCGATCAGGCCGCGCCGATCGCCACGGTCGACGAGCTCCCCGATTACGACGCGATCATCCTCGGCGTGCCGACCCGCTTCGGCAACATGCCGGCGCAGATGAAGAACTTCCTCGACCAGACCGGCGGCCTCTGGTTCCAGGGCAAGCTGGTCGGCAAGGTCGGCAGCGTCTTCTCCTCGAGCAACACCCAGCATGGCGGCCAGGAGAGCACGATCCTCTCGACCCACACCGTCCTGCTGCATCAGGGCATGGTCATCGTCGGCCTGCCCTATGCCTTCCAGGGTCAGATGATCATGACGGAGATCAGCGGCGGCTCACCCTATGGCGCGAGCACGATCGCCGGCGCCGACGGCTCGCGCCAGCCCTCCGAGAACGAGCTTGCAGGCGCCCGCTATCAAGGCCGCCACGTCGCCGGCATCGCGGCAAAGCTCGCGGCCTGAAGGCTCGGATCGGCGCAGCGCGCCTGCCCGGCATCGCTGCGCTCGCCGCCTCGATGCCGGCCTGCCTTGCCGAGTACCGCGCCGCTGCTCCAGACTGCCGTTGATCAAGCGTCCGCACCCGCGGCCCACGACTGAAAGAGGATGATCCGATGGATACCGGAGTCGTCGACCGGCCCGACCAGAACCGTTTCGAACTCGCCGTCGGCGACGAACTCGCCCTCGCCTATTACCGGCTCGACGGCGACCGCGTCGTGCTGACCCACACCGAGGTTCCCCAGGCGCTGTCGGGCCAGGGCGTCGGCTCGCGGCTGGCCAAGGGCGTCTTCGAGCAGATCAAGGCCTCGGGCCGCAAGGTCGTGCCGCGCTGCTCCTTCATGGCCGGCTGGGTCAGCCGCCATCCGGAGTATGACGATATCGTCGTGGGGTGAGCGGCGGCACTCCGGCTCGCCGAGCCGTAGCCCGCAGAGCGAAGGCTGGTGGGCCGGGCCGGACTCGAACCGGCACCGGCGCTGTTATGAGCAGCGAGCTCTAACCATTGAGCTACCGGCCCGCAGCACGCCTAGCATCCGGGCGGCGAGGCGTGCAACGGCTTTGCGGCGAACCTGGGAATTGTCAGCCGGGAAGTCACCGATCCCATCCGCAATTGCATCGGGCTAGGCGCGCTGCAGATTGCGGCGCCGGCGCAAGGGGCCGAGGACATTGATCTCGAGAGCGCCGACCGTGGTCGCAGCCAGCGCGGCGATGCAGACCATGAGCTTCGAGATCTCCTCCATCGCGCCTTCGATCAGGATGGCGTGGACCACCCCGGCGCTGACGATCGCCACGGCCAGCACGCTGTGGGCGATGCGCCAGTTCCGATGGGAGAGGCGCAAGCGCCGGCGCGTCGCGGCGAGGAGGGCTGTGAGGACGAGGCACCACAGGCTGATCACGCCGTAGAGCGAGAACGGCGTCGGCGCGACCAGCAGCAGCGCATCCATCACGTCCTCGGGGCTATAGGCATAGAGCGCCCCGATATGCAGCGCGACTGCGGCAACGATCGCGATTCCGCCCCAGCGATGCCAACGCAACCCGCGCGCGGCCGGCATGAGAACCGGAGCGGTGGCGGTCAGCAGCGGCTGCACGAACAGCAGGCTGAGCGCCACGACGCCGGCCATGCCGCCGATGACCCAGAGGAACTCGCGGCCGCGCTGCAGCGGGCTTACCGCCGCCGCGACCACGGGGATGGTGGCGACGGCCGCGATCGCCAGCCAGGCGATGCGCCGTCGGCTCTTGTCAGCTCGACTTGCCGGCATTGCCCGCGGCGGGAGCGAGGACGAAGTCGACGGCCATGCTCTTGTCGTGGCGGCTGTTCAGCACCGGCCGCAGGAACAGGGTCGCAAAGCCGGGATCGTCATAGGCGATATGGATATGCGGCTGGCCGAACTGCGGCACGATCGGCGAGATATCGAGCCGATAGCGGCCGTTCGCGTCGGTCATGACGCTGCCGCGATTGCTCGGCTCGCGCTCGCCGCCACGATCGGTCGCCGCCCAGATCTGGATGCGGAGATTGCGCAACGGCTCGCCGCTACCGGCCTTGCGCACGATGCCCGACGCGACGAAGCCGGTTCCGAGGTTCTCGACCAGAGGCGCGCCCGGCATGTAGTTGTTGGCGCCGCCGGGCATCGTCTGGGTCGGAGCATGAACGCCGGTCTGCGCGCTCGCGGTAGCAAGATGTCGTGGCAGCAGGCCGACGACGCCCGCAGAAGCTGCGCCAAGGAGCAGGATCCTGCGGTTGGGATGGATGATCGTCACGGTCATGATCTGATCCTCGCCATTTTCATCTGACGTCAGGAAAGACTTTGGGCGGCATGGCCGGAGGCAGCCACGGGCCTCCGCCCGACGCATCGTCTTGTCTGTCCCATCTAAGAAGCCGCGGCCGGCGAAGTCCATCGGCTGGGCCATCACCTTCCCGTCATGCCGGCGTGAGGCGGCAGCCGGCAGTAATGAAAACGCCGCCGCTCGATGAGAGCGGCGGCGTTCTGGTGAACCTGTCTTGGACAGCCTGGATCAGGCCGCCCTTGCCTGCTCGTGTTCGTGCTCCGCTGCCCCGCCCTCGCGGAAGCTGAAGCGGGAGATGTGCTCCGTGAGCGAACGGGTCTGCTCGTCGGTCAGGGCGAGCGCGGCATTGGTCTCCTCGACCAGCGCGGCGTTCTGGTGCGCCATGGTGCCGATGCCGTCGATCTCCTTGTTGATCGTCGAGACATCGGTCGCCTGGCCGCGCGCCGTCTGCGAGATGCCGTTCATCAGTGCCGAGAGATCGTTGACCGAGGTCAGGATGCTGCCGAACACGGCCGAGCTCTGCTCGACCAGGCCGACGCCGACCTTGACGTCGCCATGGGCCGCCTCGACCAGCTTCTTGACGTCGTTCGAGGCGTCGGCCGAGCGCTTGGCGAGGCTGCGCACCTCGCTGGCGACGACGGCGAAGCCCTTGCCGGCATCGCCGGCGCGAGCAGCTTCAACCGCCGCGTTGAGCGCCAGGAGATTGGTCTGGAAGGCGATCTCGTCGATCATCGAGATCACTTCCGAGATCTTGCTGGAGGAGACGCGGATGCGGTGCATCGCTTCCAGCGCCGATGCGACGACCTGCTCGCCCTGCTGGGCGCGCTCCTCGGCACTCTGGGCCATGCCGACCGCCTGGGCGGCGTCCTTGGCGGTCTTCTGGACATTGCTGGCGAAGGCGCCGAGCTGGTTGGTCGCCACCGAGACCGCGTTGCTCTCTTCGCTGGTGCGCTCGGCGAGATCGGTGACGCCGTCGAGTATCTCGCTGGTCGCGCTGCGCACGGCCGAGACGGTCTCCGACAGGCGCGCCAGCGTGCTCTCGAACTCGCCGGCGAGGCTGTTCGTGCCATTCTTCAGCTCGGCGAAGGCACCCTGGTAACGGCCCTCGACGCGGGCGACCAGGCGGCCATCGGATAGGTGGCCGAGGACCTCGCAGGTTTCCGACAGACCGGCCTGGACCGTCTCCAGCAGCTCGTTCACCGAGCCGGCGAGCGCGTTGAGCTCGGCGTCGGCGAAGTTGGCGTCGACGCGCCGGCTGAAATCGCCCTGCGCCGCCGCCGCGACGACCACGCCGAAGGCCTCGCCGAGCTCCGCCATCATCTGCCGGCGCTGCTCGCGGGCGCGCTCCTCGTCCTCGACCTTGGCGAGCTCGGCGGCGCGCAGCGCCACCGCATTGTCGCGGAAGAGCAGCACGCTCTTCGAGATGTCGGCGATCTCGTCATTGCCCTTGGTCTCGACCTGGGTCTCGAGCTGCCCGTCGGCGATCGCCCTGGTCGCAGCCCAGAGCCGGTTGAGGCGGCCGACGATCTGGCGCCGGACATAGAACAGCGCCAGTGCCAGCGCGACGATAAGCGAGCCGAGGCCGATGATGCCGAGCCAGAGCTTGCTCGTCTCGATCAGCTTCTGCGTCGAAACGACGGCGGCCTGCGCCTCGCCACGTGCGCCCTGCACGAGTGCATCGACCTCGCGGCGAAGATTCGCCGCCGCCTGGTCGACTTCCTTCAGCCCACGGGTGATGCCTTCACGCGTGGTGATGTCACGGATGCGGATGTCGACCAGCCCGTCGCTGCCCTCGCCGACCGCGATCAGGGCCTCGACCGTGCTGGCCCGCGCCTTGTTGGTGGTGATCTTCTCGGCGTCGGCCAGCAGGGTCCGCAGCCGGTAGGCGATGCCGTTGAAGCGCTCGCGGGCGAAGCCGAGCTTCTCCTTGTCGTTGATCTGCGCGATCTCGCGGAGCACGCCGACCATCTCGTTGACATTGGCCTGCAGCGTCCGCGCCAGGTCGAAAATGGCGAAGTCACGGTCCATCAGCGTCTTGACGGCGCCGGTCAGCGCCTCGCCGGATAGGACGGCGAGATCGTCGAGCCCGAAGGTCACCGCGAACTTGGCCTGTTCGGCTTCGCCGCTCGCCGCCTTGACGAAGGCCTCGTAGGCCTTGCCGAGCTTCTCCAGCGCGGCGGCCGATTCCGAGGCGTTGCGCAGGCGCTCGCCGGTCAGGTCGTTGATGTCGTTGATCTGGCGCGAGAGGCCGTCGAGCGCGCTCTGCGCCTTCTTGTTGTCGACATTGCCCTGCTCGCCGATCTTGCGGACCAGATCGAACTGCCGAGCCTCGACCTTGTCGAACTCGCCGGTCAGCGCCGCGCGCTCGCGCACGGTCTGCACTTCCATGAAGCGCGGCGCCAGCGCCGTCGAGGCCGTCGCCGCCTGCGACAGCTCGAGCGCCAACTCGACCACCGGCATCTTGCGCTCGACCATGTCGGCAACTGTGCTGCCGACCCGGCCATAGGAGAACCAGGCGACCAGCGAAGCTGCGATCGTCAACACCGTCAGGACGCCGAGCGCCGCATAGATGCGGGCGGCGATGCCGACACGCGACGCCTTCTGGCGCGCAGGCTTCTCAGTCTTCGACATTGACGCGGTACTCCTGAAGACAAGCCCGGCAGCGCGGCGCTGGCCGGTAGCGGATCACGGACGATAGGCGGCGGCCGACAATGGTCAGCCGTGGAATGGATGCGTTTGGAAAAACTCGGAGCAAAGGCTCGCCGGCTCGATCGTGCCGCGTGCGAGCGGCGGCGCGAGCCGGGCCACGTCCGTCGACATGCGACGGCGATCGATCATGCAGGACCTCCCAGCCCCAGGCTGACCGATCCCGGTGGATCGATCCCCGGCAGAATTGCGGAGGTTCGCTTAAAGAACGCTTAAGTTGCCGGATTCTTCTGAATCACTCGGCCTGCGGGCCGGTTCAGGTTCCGTTAGGATTTACGGCGCCGGAATCACCCCTCCGACACCGGTGGCACCGGCCGTGGCCGGCCGTCATCGTCGATCGCGACGAAGGTGAAGCTCGCGTCGGTGACCTTCTCGTGGAGCGTGGTGCGGAAGCGCTTGGCCCAGGCCTCGACCTGGATCTTCATCGAGGTCCGCCCGACCGACTTGACCGAGGTGTAGACGCTGAGCACGTCGCCGACCTTGACCGGGCGGATGAAGGTCATCGCTTCGACCGCGACCGTCACCACGCGTCCCTGCGCCCGCTCGACGCCGGCGATGCCGCCGGCCTGGTCCATCCGCGACATCACCCAGCCGCCGAAGATGTCGCCATTGGCGTTGGTGTCCGCCGGCATGGCGATGGTGCGCACGGTCAGTGTGCCGCACGGCTCCTCGACGGGATTGACGCCAGGCTCAGTCATCGTTGCCCTTCCCTTCCTCGATATGGAAGGAGTGGAGCACACGATGCAGGATCGGCGCCAGCACGAAGCCGGTGGCGATCACCACAAACAGACCCGAGAAGAGTGCATAGGCACCTGCGAAGATCTTGCCGCCGACGGTCTTGAGCTCGGCGACCGGCCCCATGCCCGACAGGATCATCGCCGCATTGACGAACGCATCGACCGCGCTCATGCCCTCGCTGACCGCATAGCCTGCCATGCCGATAGCGAGCCCGACCACGGTCAGCGCCAGCCAGAGCAGTACCGCCCGCCCCAGACGCAGGGCAAAGCGCCTTATCGGGACCAGCCGCTCATGGCGGCGTTCGAATTGCATCAGGCGCGGCATCACCACCTCGTCAGTTCGGCGGGTCGGGGCAGTCCGAACGGGGTGTCGGACGGTCTGGTCATGAGCATGGCATACCCCCTTTGCCGTTGAGCCGGCAGCCGATACGCGCCACTATTCGCCGAACATCGCGGGGCCGGCAATGCAGGCGGATTGGGAACTGGTGCGGGCGCCGCCGCGGCCCGATCTGGCGGGCGCCGTGCTCGGCTATACCGGCTATCGCGAGCACCGCGCCGAGCCGGTCCTGCGCCGCGAAGTGCCCGGGCTGATCCTGCCGCTGATCGTCAACTTCGCCGCCCCCTTCACGCTGTCCGTCGCCGGTGGCGAAAGCAGCGCGCCGCAGGGCTTCGCAGCCGGCCTGATCGACCGCCCGGTCCTGGTCTCCTCCACCGGCCTCGCCGCCTGCGTGCAGGTCGATTTCACCCCGGCCGGCGCCTATGGCTTTTTCCAGCTCGACCAGCGCGACATGGCCGGCCGCATCGTCGACCTCGACGATCTCGGTGAATTGCGCCATCTCGGCCCGCGCCTGCGCGAGTGCCTGTCCTGGGCTGCGTGCTTCGCTTTGCTCGATCGCGTCATCGGCCAAAGGCTGGCGCGCGGGCGCAACCTGTCGCCGGAGGTCGCCGCCGGTCTCGCCTGGCTGGCGGCGCGGCGCGGCAGGGGCCGCATGCGCGAACTCGCGGCTGCGGCCGGCTGGAGCGAGCGCCACCTGACCAGGCGTTTCGTCAGCGAGACCGGCGCCGGGCCGAAGACCATCGCCCGCATCCAGCGCTTCGAGCATGCGCGCGAACTGGCGGCGCGCGGCCAGCCGGGTGGCTGGGCCGCGATCGCCCAGGCCGCCGGCTATGCCGATCAGGCCCATATGACCCGCGAATTCACCGCTTTGAGCGGCCTGCCGCCCGCCGCCCTCGCCCGCAACGACGCCGGCGAGCATGGCATCCTGGAACCGGGCTGAAGTCCGTTTCGTTCAAGACCGCGCGCGCCCGATCGGCTTTGCTGGCGCGACATGCAACCGGAGATGCCGCACATGCCGCAGCCCGCCGCTATCTATTTCAGCCTGCGCTACCGCGATGCGGTCAAGATGGTCGACTGGCTCGTCGAGGCCTTCGGCTTCGAAAAGCACGCCGTCTTCCTCTCGGATGACGGCAGCAAGGTCGTGCATGCCGAGCTGCGCCTCGGCGAGGGCATCGTGATGTTCGGCTCGAGCGAGGGCACCGACTTCGCCAAGCTCGTCCAGACACCGGCCGAGCTCGGCGGCACGACCGCCTCGCCCTATATCGCGACGACCGACATCGATGCGCTCTGCGAGCGCGCCCGCACGGCCGGCGCCGAAATCTGCATGGAGCCGCGCGACCAGACCTATGGCAGCCGCGACTTCATCTGCAAGGACCCGGAGGGACACATCTGGTGCTTCGGCACCTACCGGCCGGGAGCTGCCTCGGCCTGACCGAGAGCCGGAACAAGTGGAGCCCTCATCCTGAGGAGCCGCGAAGCGGCGTCTCGAAGGATGCTTCAGGAAGCTCTGGAACCAGCTGGAGCATCCTTCGAGACGCAGACTGACGTCTGCTCCTCAGGATGAGGGCTGTGGGCGTCACGCCGCCGCCAGCTTCGGCCGCGCCTTCAGCATCAGCCAGCAGACGATCGCGAGATTGATCAGGTTCCAGGCGAGGCCGTTGAGGAAGGCGAGCCGGTAGGACGAGGTCGCGTCGAAGATCACGCCCGAGACCCAGCCGCCGAAGGCCATGCCGAAGATCGTCGCCGACATCACCACGCCGATGCGCGCCCCTGCCTCGCGCGGCGGCATGTAATCGCGGATCGCCACCGCATACATCGGCACGATGCCGCCCTGGAACAGGCCGAAGATGCCGGTGACGACGAAGAGCGAGCTCAGCCCGTCGAACCAGAGATAGAGGAAGAGCGCCATGCCCTGCATCAGCGAGGACAGAGCGAGCGTCGCGGTCCCGCCGATCCTGTCGGCGACGAAGCCCGAGCCGACGCGGCTGACGATGCCGAGCGCCATCATCACCGTCAGCATCTCGGCGCCCCGCGCCACGCCATAGCCGAGGTCGCTGCAATAGGCGACGATATGCACCTGCGGCATCGACATCGCGACGCAGCAGCAGAAGCCGGCGACGACCAGCAGCAGCTGCAGCTGGTTCGGCGACAGCCCGAGGCTGCCGCGTGCGCCAGCGCTCATCACCTCGGCCGCCGCCAGGGTCGCCGCATTCGGCCGGCGCCGGAACAGCGGCGCCAATGGCATCATCACCGCGAACGCCGCAATGCCGAGCCAGAGATGCGTCGTGCGCAGGCCATGCGTCTCGACGCCCCAGTTGATGAGCTGCGGCCAGAACATGCCGGCGAGATAGCTGCCCGAAGCCCCGAAGACGACGGCGAGGCCGCGATAGCGCTTGAACCAGTGCGACAGGTCGGCGATCAGCGGCGAGAACCCGGTCGCGGCGCCGAGCCCGATCAGGAAGCCATGCGCCAGCGTGAACTGCCAGAGCGTGCCGGACACGGATGCCAGTGAATAGCCGGCGGCCAGCAAACATGCGCCGAGCACGATCGGCCACATGATGCCGAAGCGATCGACCAGGCGGCCCATGACGATATTGCCGATGCCGAAGCCGATCATGGCGAAGGTATAGGGCAGCGTCGCATCGGCGCGCATGACGCCGAACTCCTGCTGCACCGCCGTCACCACCACGACCGCCGACCAGGAGCCGACGCAGGCCACAGTCCCGATCAGCAGGGCAAGCGCCAGCCTGAACCAGGCATAGGGCGAATCCGGCGCATAGCGCGCGTCCTGGGCGTCCATGTTTCCTCGCGAGCGCGACGGAGAACGATCTTCTCTCTGCCCGAGCATTAGGCAGCGTTGAACGCCGCCACAAGCGCGCGGGCGCCGGGGCGATGCAGCGCGGATGTGGGTGCATCATGCCACTTTGCCCGCAGCGCTTGCCATTGAAGCGACGCGCTCGGCATGCTGCACGCCTTGTCCCCGGGAGCGCGATGGCCAGGATCTGCATCTACGGCGCCGGCTCGATCGGCTGTTATCTCGGCGGGCGCCTCGCTGCCGGTGGCGCCGAGGTCGGACTCATTGGCCGCTCCGGCGTCGGCGAAGAGCTCCGCGCCCATGGCCTGACGCTGACGCATTATGACGGCGGGAGCTGGCGGGTCGCGCCGAATGCCATCGTATTCTCGACCGATCCGAGCGCAGCAGCGAACGCCGATCTCGTCCTCGTCACGGTGAAATCGGGTGCGACAGCGCAGGCCGCGGCCGAGCTTGCGGATGTGGTTGCGCCAGAAGCCGTCGTGATCAGTTTCCAGAACGGCCTCGGCAATGCCGACACCCTGCGCGCCGCCCTGCCCGGCCGCACCGTGCTCGCCGGCGTGGTGCCGTTCAATGTCGTTCGGCGCAGCCCGGGCGCCTTCCATCAGGCATCCGAGGGCGAACCCGAAGTCGAGGACGCAGCCGCGCTGGCTCCTTTTCTCCCCGATTTCACCCGCGCCGGCTTCGCCTTGGCCCGGCATAGGGACATCCTGCCGGTGCAATGGGCCAAGCTGCTGTTCAACCTGAACAACGCCGTCAACGCCCTCTCCGGCCTGCCATTGCAGCAGGAGCTCGGGCAGCGCGGCTATCGCCGCTGCCTTGCCCTCGCCCAGGCCGAGGCGCTCGACTTAATGGCACAAGCCAGGATCACGCCCGCCCGGCTGACGCCGCTGCCGGCGCGCTGGATCCCGGCGCTGCTGCGCCTGCCCGACGCGCTCTTCACGCGGCTCGCCCGCAAGATGCTGGCGATCGACCCGCTGGCCCGCTCGTCCATGGCCGACGATCTTGCCGCCGGCCGCGCGACCGAGGTCGACTGGATCAATGGCGAGGTGGTGCGCCTCGCACAGCGGCTCGTTCGCAGCGCCCCTGCGAACGAGCGACTGGTCGCGCTCATCCATGCAGCCGAGGCGAGCGGCGGAAAACAGAGCTGGAGCGGCGAGACTCTGCTGGCTGAACTGCGAACAAGCGCCAGGCGGAGCTAGTTCAGCTCTTGCGCCCGGTCAGCTCGGCATATTGCTCGGCAGGCAACGGCCGCCCGAGCATATAGCCCTGCATGTAGTTGCAGCCCTCGTCGATCAGGAAGTCGAGCTGCTCGCGCGTCTCGACGCCTTCCGCCACCACCTCGATGTCGAGCGCATGGCCGAGCGCGATCACCGCGCGCGTGATCGCCGCCGCCTCCGAGGCGACGCCGAGATTGGCGACGAAGCTGCGATCGATCTTCAGCGTCGAGAGCGGGAACATGTGCAGATAGGAGAGCGAGGAATAACCCGTGCCGAAATCGTCGAGCGCGATGCGCACGCCGAGCGCCTTGATCCGGTGTAGCACCAGCATGGTGCGGTCGAAATCGGTGATCATCACGCCTTCGGTGATCTCGAGCTCGAGCCGCTCCGGCTCGAGGCCGGTCTCGATCAGCACCTCGTCGATCAGCCCCGGCAGGTCGCCATGGCGGAACTGCAGCGGCGAGACGTTGACGGCGATGCGCAGCGGCTTCGCCCAGCTCGCCGCCTCGGTGCAGGCCTGGCACAACAGCTCCCGCGCCAGCGGCAGGATCAGCCCGCTTTCCTCCGCCGCCGGAATGAACTCGGACGGCGGAACGACGCCACGTTCGGGGTGGATCCATCGCGCCAGCGCCTCGAAGCCGGTCAGGACGCCCGCCGCCGAGAAGACCGGCTGATAGTGCAGATGCAGCCGCTTCTGCGTGATCGCGGCTTCGAGATCTTCGGCGAGATGATGGCGGCCGCTCGGAGCACTTGGACCGGGCTGTTGCCCCGACGTGACGTCGACGAGCAGATTGATTGCGCCGGTGAGCTTGCCCGCGGCATCGTAGAGTGGTGTCGGCAACGGCATGATGCGCACGCGGCTGCCATCGAGCCGTTCGGCCAGCGCCTCGACGCCCCACACCTCGCGTTCTTCGCGTAGCGCGACCGCCAAGGGACAATCTTCGAGCGGTAGGGGCGAGCCGTCGATCTGGAACAGCTTATGGCTGATGCACCAGCGATCCTGGCCCAGCTGCGGCTCGCGCCCGACGAGACGGACTGCCGCCTGATTGAAATAAGTCACGAACCCGTCGGCATCGGTCGCATAGAGCGCCACCGGCAACCGTGCCACGATCTCGCGAAATTGGCTGTCGCCACCGCGGCCGGGCCCCACATCCTGGGATTTCTCCGGCTTCGAGTTACCGGGGGGCTTCGGCGGCATGAAAAGGGTCTCGGTAAGACAGGCGCGATGACGATATCAAAGCCCGAAAAACCGAATAAAGTTTTAAATGGCAGGAGCCCAGGCTGCACCCCAGCCAAATACCTAACCGGGTCATCGAGAAACAATTCACGGAAGACGTATAATTCAAGTCAAATTCTTTAAGTGTCCCAAGGGCACAGCGATATTCACTGAAACATAAAAATTTTAATCGATTTCCACGGATGTCTGTCTGAAACATTGCTCTCGGCAGAGTCGAGATTATCGTAAATCCCTATTTGAACAGGCGTTCGCCTTGCTCGTCGATCAACTGCCTGGCCTTGATGATGGCGAAGTCAGCCGCCTCGTCCGCGCCCGGAAACCGATCGGCCCGGATGAAGCGATGGCTCTTCACCTCGCCGTCAATCTCCTTCTCGATCACGCCTGCAAGCTGCTGCTGCCCGCCCTCGGGGAACGGTGTCGCATGGATGGTGAAGCCCTTGTACTCGGTGCTCTTCAGCGGCGCGGCAGGACCGGCCGGCTTGGCTTCCTTGCGACCGAACAGGGATTTGAGAAAGGACATGAGCGGGCTCCATCTGACCCGCGCTGTATAGCGCAGATGCTGCCTGCTTGGCCAAGGGGCCATGCCATCCCTTGCCGGGCGTGAGGAACGGCAAGGGCGACCGGCCACACGAGCTTGCGCGTCTGCGGGTACAGGGCCACTGGCGAAACGGCGCCAGCATCCCCATGTTTCTTGAAGACAGGGCGGAATAGAGGCCCGTCCACCTTTCGCGCTCTTCTTGGCCCGCTCTGTCGCAGGAGCAGCCATGACGCGCTTCTTCAAATCTCTTCTGCCGTTCTTGCTGGCATTGCCACTTCTGTCCGGCAACGCCCGCGCGCAGGTTCCCGCCGATCTTCCTTGTGCCGATCGCAACCTGGCGACGACGCAACTGCGTGAACTCTATGGCGAGCGCCGGATCGGCTACGGCCTTGCCGCGAACGGCAGCGTGATCGAGCTTTTTCGCCGCTCCGAACGGCTCCTTCACCCTGTTCGCGACCTTGCCGTATGGCGTGAGCTGCCTGATCGCCACCGGGCAGTCCTGGGAGCCGCCGCCTGAGTACGAGCATTATGCCGGCCGATGAGAGCTCGGCAGGTCGCGCGGACAGATTGCACGACGCTCCCGGCGTCAGCAGCGCAGCCACCCTATTTCCCCACATCGCCTCCCCCGCTGACGGGGCGCTTGCGTTCATCTCCGGAATAATACCATACTAGATGGTATTATTCCGGAGATCGCCATGAACATCTGGCTCGCCCTTGCCGCCGCTTTGGCGGCTGCCACCACGCTGATCCACTTCATTCTCGGTGGCAGGCACGTCGCCGCACCTCTGCTGGCGACCGAGCGGCTGCACGCCGTGCCGAAATTCACCATGTATTATTGCTGGCATCTGGTCACGATCGTGCTCGCCGCGCTGGCGCTCGCATTTGGCCTCGCGGCGACCGGCCAGGGCAGTCGCGACCTCGCCCTCTTCGCCACCGCCGGCGCTGCGCTGTTTTGCCTGTGGAGCCTCGCCATGATCGGGCTGTTCCGCCTGCGGATCGCGCATTTCCCGCAATGGGCGCTGTTCGCAGCGACCGCCGTCAGCGGCGCGATCGGCCTGTGGCAGTAGCTCCCCCTCCCCGCTTCCGCCCGCCCGACTGGCTCGCGCTCGGCCTCGCCGCACTCGCCGAGCAGGGACCGGCCGGGCTGACGATCGAGGCGCTCTGCCGGCGCGCCGGCAAGACCAAGGGCTCATTCTACGCGCATTTTCCGGCGATCGAAGCCTACCACGCCGCGCTCGCCTTGCATTGGCGCGAGACCTATACGCTTCGCCTGATGCAGGAGGCCGACAAGGGCGAAGCGGCGCAGGACAGGTTGATCGCGCTCGACCGGATGGCGCTGGCCCTCGACGTCCGCGTCGAGCAGGGCATGCGCCGCCTCGCCCAGCTCGATGCCGGTGTCGCGGCAACCTGCGCCGAGGTCGACCGCGAGCGCATCGGCTATCTGGAGAAGCTCCATAGCGACACCAAGCGCTTCACGCCCGACGAGGCCCTCGCTTTGGCCCGCGTCGAATACGCCGCCTTCATCGGCTTCCAGCAGCTCGATCTCGGCCTGTCGCCGGACGATCTGCACGAATGCTACCGCTCCTTCACGCGGCTGCTCACCCACTCGGCTGGGAGCTGACCGGCTCAGGCGAGATGCAGCACGACCTCGCGCCGGTGCGGGCTGGTGCGATGCTCGAACAGGTAGATTCCCTGCCAGGTCCCGAGTGCGAGCCTACCCCCACTCACCGGAATCGAGAGCGTGACCGGCAGCACGGCCGCCTTGATATGGGCCGGCATGTCGTCCGGCCCCTCGGCACGGTGGGTCAGATAGGCCATCGATGGATCGTCCGCCGGCGGCACGAGGCGGGTGAAGAAGGCGACGAGATCGCGCTGCACGTCCGGGTCGGCATTCTCCTGGATCAGCAGCGAGCAGGAGGTATGGCGTACGAACAGCGTCAGCAGGCCGAGATCGACCGCTGCTTCGCGCACGAAGCGGACGGCGGCATCGGTGAATTCATAGAGTCCCGCTCCGCGTGTCTCGATCGCGAGGCGGGTCTGCTTTGCGGCCATCAGCGCTCGGTCAGGGCGAGCTTGGCGCCCAGAGCAACGAAGGCCGCCGCGAAGGTGCGCCGGAGCCAGGCCATCACCGCTGGCCGGCTCACCACCTTGTCGCGCATCGCCGCGGCGAACAGGCCGTAGAGCGCGAAGACGATAAAGGTCATCGCCATGAACACGCCCGAGAGCTCGAGCATGCGCGCCATCGGGCTCGCCTCGTTGGCGGCGATGAACTGCGGCAGGAAGGCGACGAAGAAGATCGAGAGCTTGGGGTTGAGCACGTTGATCGCGATGCCGTCGACCAGCACGCGCCAGGCCGAGCGCTTGTCGGCCTTGGTCTCGACACTGAGCGCGCCCTGCTCCTTCAGCGTCTGCCAGGCCATCCAGAGCAGATAGGCGACGCCGGCATATTTGACGATCTCGAAGGCGAGCGCGCTCGCGTGCAGCAGGGCCGCGAGGCCCATCATCGCGGCGAGCAGATGCGGCACGATGCCGAGCGTGCAGGCGAAGGAGGCGAGCACGCTGGCCTTGGCCCCGCGCGTCAGCCCGGCGGCGATGGTGTAGATCGCGCCCGTCCCGGGCGAAGCGACGATGATCAGCGAGGTCAGCAGGAATTCGAGGGACATGCTTCACTCCAGCTCCAGCGACGCTGCCGGAGCCGCATCGATATCCCGACTGCCGAGGCCTTGCTAGCCCAGCCCTTCGAAGATGCCGCCGATCACCGTGACGACCACCTCCCCCGTGGCGACCACGGCGGTCCCGGCGCCTTCGATCACGGTCCCGACGGCCTTGACCGCAACGCCGACCGCCTCGATCGAGACATTGCTGGCGATATCAAGAACACCCTCGACGATCTCGCCGACACCAGAGCCTTCCTCTTCCTGCTTCTTTGCCTGCGGTGGAAGATTCGCCTGCAGCGCCGCCTTGGTGGCTTCGATCTCATCGGCGGTCGGGATACCGGTCATTCCTGCTCCTCCAAGGAAGCCCCGATTGTGGGGCTGACCTTAGCAGAACTGTGGCGGACTGAGCGGATTCTGCTTGCCTCCTGCCCAGGCCGGCCGTAAAGCGCAACCCGCGCGTCCCTCTGGGCGGCCGTAAGCGTCTCACGTCAGGCAACGCATCCACCCGGCTTAGCGCCGCCAGGATGCATTAAGGCCATGACGGCGCGGCCAATCCTTACGGATGTTTCCATGAACCGCTTTCGCAAGCTCCCGGCGCGCTATGGCGCGCTCGTCACCCCCTTGATCCTCTCTGGCCTGATGACCCTGATCGTCTCAGGCATCTCGACGCTGCGCGTCCTCGGCCCGACGCCGGCCTTCCTGCAGAACTGGGCCGGCGCCTGGGGCCTGAGCTGGCTGATCGCCTTTCCGGTCCTGCTGTTGGCGCTGCCGATGGCCCGTCGGATCACCGCGATGCTCGTCGCGCCGGCAGGCTGACTTCGGAGCAGAAAGGGCGGCTCGCGTCGCCCTTGGCCAGCAACGCCAGGTCGAAACCAGCCCTGAAGTGCCCAATCGCGCCCTGCGATCCAGCGATGAAAGCTGATCGTGGCACGAATGACATTCCTCGAGACGCATCAAATTTCCTTACGTCATCATCAGGGTATCGAAAAACTTGATTCGACTCCAGCAAGGGCAGAAACATGCAAAAGAATATTTCAGTCGTCTGCTATGATCTACCCACGATCAGCCGGTTTATTCGTTCCTGCGCGCTGGTCATCGCGACACAGCATTCCATGAAGGTTGAATGGGAAACCTACCGGGACAGCAAGGTCATCAATGCCATCTATACGGTCTTCTTCTGGAAGGAACCGCCAGGCATAGCCGTGGTGAAGGATGGGGCTCCGGCCGAAATCGAACGGCGCACGGATCAGATGTTCGAGCGGTTCATTTTGGCCTGGGTCCGAAAACTGGCCGAACAGGGCCCCCGCGCCGGACAAGAGTACTTGTCGTTCCTCGGGCACCTTCGCGACATGGCGCGGAACGACATCCTGAACCTTTATCGCGAGGTCTCCGGCATCAATAGCGACGTCATCCGGGAAACACAGCAGGGCATCAAGAATCTCGCTCGCATCAAGCTCGGCGCGCAGGTTGGCGTCGCAGTCATCGGCGGCATCGTCGGAGTCGGATTTGTCGCGCCTGTGCTAGTCGGCGGCACTCTGGCCGCCGGCGGCGGTCTCACGATTCTCGGCCTCCAGGCGGGCACCACGGCGGGAGGGTTTGCTGTTGCCGGCTTCGCTCATTCGATCACCCATTCGATCATCAAGAACTGGGAGGCCGGCGCGGAGGCTCAAGTGGCTGTGATCGTGAACGAGGATGTCGGAAAGGAAGTGGGGAAAACTCTGGTAGGCCACGTAGGGGACCGGGCCGTGGAGCACACGCTCGAAAAAGCCCTCGCCGGATCGGCGAAGGCCCAGCAGGCGATGCGCTCGGCCCAAGGCGAGATCAACAAATACTCGGCTCGGCTCGCTCAAGAAGGACTGACCCGGAAGGCCTCAGAGAAAGCGGCCCGCAGGGTGGCCGACAACATGACACGCGTAGCGACACGCACGGCGGAGATAGCCAAGCACAAGAGCGCAGCTGCATCGGCCACAAGGGCCGGTGTGTACCTTCCCGTCCTCTTCGCAGGCTTGGACATTCGGGATGCGTGGAACGAGTACAACGAAACCATGGAACGCAATCGCTAGCGCGCCCTCAAAGCGGCATCGGTGGCCGCTGCTGCGCCGATCCCCACAAGATAAGCCACGATATCAGCCCATGCGAAGAAGCGACCGAGCAGCAGAACGCCCATACGCGTTGCCCGAAACGCATCCAGCCAGGCTGGATGCCAGAGCTGGCTGAGCTCGACCGCCACTGCAACACACGATGCGGCAAGCGCGACCCGGGCGAGGTGCCAGCCCGGGCGCAGCCATGCGACCACGCAATAGACCATGACGCCCCAGAGTGCGGAGCCGAGGCACTTTGCGAATATGGGCGGCCAGGCGACGCCCGGCAGGCGCGTCGTCAGGCCGATCGCGATGATGACGATCGCGAAAAGCGCGAGCACGACACGCCGCAACGGCCGGATGTCCATCATGGGCGGTCGAGCGGTTGCGGGCGATTGACCAGCGTCACCAGCGTGTAGCTGATGATCAGCAGCAAGGACCACGAGCCGAGCTTGGCGAAAGAGACCATCGACCAGCCCTGTAATTGCGAAGGGTAGAGCCAGGTCCGCGTGAACGTGCCGATGTTCTCCGAGAACCAGATGAACAGCGCGACCAGCAACAGCCCGAGCAGGAGCGGCATCGACCGATGCACGCGCCAGACCTTGAAATAGATTTTCGTCCGCGCGAACAGAACCGCGGCGAGCAGGAAGAGCCCGATACGGGTATCGACCACATAGTGATGCATGAAGAAATTGACGTAGATCAGCACGCTGAGCGCGATCAGGGCCCAGCCCGGCGGGTGGTTCGAGAAGCGGAAATCGAACAGCCGCCAGGCCCGGCAGATATAGCTGCCGATGCAGGCGTACATGAAGCCGGTGAACAGTGGCACGCCGCCGATGCGGAAGAAGCTCGGCTCCGGATAGATCCACGAGCCGACAGCCGTCTTGAAGATCTCCATCGCCGTGCCGACGACATGGTAGATCAGGATGACCTTGGCTTCTTCGGCCGTCTCGAGCCGCGTCAGGATCAGCCCGGCCTGGACCGCCACCATGCTCAGGAAGAGGAAATCGTAGCGCGCCAACGCCGCATCGCGCGGATAGACGAGATAGGTCGCGATCTGCAGGAAGACGACAATGCCGCCGAACAGGCAGGCCCAGGCCTGCTTCATGCCGAAGCGGATGAACTCGTAGACGCCCGACATGACCGGACGGCCGGCCATGCGCTTGCCGAGGCGATGTTCAAAATCGATGAAGCCGGCGAGCGGCGGCCAGATGGCGGCAGCGCTGGCCCCCGGGGCACGCATTCCGGGGTTTTCCATGCGTGCCCCGAGGCCAGAAGCCGGGCGACTAGTTGTCCAGGAAGCTCCTGAGCTTCCGGCTGCGGCTCGGGTGCTTGAGCTTGCGCAGCGCCTTCGCCTCGATCTGCCGGATGCGCTCGCGGGTGACGCTGAACTGCTGGCCGACCTCTTCGAGGGTGTGGTCGGTGTTCATACCGATGCCGAAGCGCATGCGCAGCACGCGCTCCTCGCGCGGGGTGAGCGAGGCGAGCACGCGCGTCGTGGTCTCGCGTAGATTGCTCTGGATCGCCGCATCGATCGGCAGGATCGCGTTCTTGTCCTCGATGAAGTCGCCGAGATGCGAATCCTCCTCGTCGCCGATCGGGGTCTCCAGCGAGATCGGCTCCTTGGCGATCTTCAGGACCTTGCGCACCTTCTCCAGCGGCATGGCGAGCTTCTCGGCCAGCTCCTCCGGGGTCGGCTCGCGGCCGATCTCGTGCAGCATCTGGCGCGAGGTCCGGACGATCTTGTTGATCGTCTCGATCATGTGCACCGGGATGCGGATGGTGCGGGCCTGGTCGGCGATCGAACGGGTGATCGCCTGCCGGATCCACCATGTAGCGTACGTGGAGAACTTATAACCCCGGCGGTACTCGAACTTGTCGACCGCCTTCATCAGGCCGATGTTCCCTTCCTGGATGAGGTCGAGGAACTGCAGGCCGCGGTTGGTGTACTTCTTGGCGATCGAGATCACGAGACGCAGATTGGCCTCGATCATCTCCTTCTTCGCCTGCCTGGCCTCGCGCTCGCCCTTCTGGACCATCAGCACGATCTTGCGGAACTCCTGGATCTCCAGGCCGGTCTCCGACGCCAGGGTATGGACGTCCTCGCGCAGCTCGCGGATGCGCTCCTTCTCCTGCGCGACGAACTCCCTCCAGCCGCGCGAGCCGAGCTTGGAGACGCGCAGCAGCCACTTCGGATCGAGCTCGGCGCCGATATGCTGCTTCAGGAAGTCCTCGCGGCCGACGCCATAGCTCTCGGCCAGGCGCAGCAGGCGGGTCTCGTGCGAGATCAGGCGCTTGTTGATGTCGTAGAGCTGCTCGACCAGCGCCTCGATGCGGTTGTTGTTGAGCGAAAGCGACTTCACCGCGGTGATGATGTCGTCCTTCAGCTTCTTGTATTTGCGATCCTGCGACGGCGAGAGCTTGGTGTTCTCCAGCCGGTTGGCGATGTCCTGGTCCTGCAGGCGCCGCAGCTTCGTGTAGTTGCTGGCGATCGAGTCGAAGGTCTCCAGCACGCGCGGCTTGAGCTCGGCTTCCATGGCCGAGAGCGACACGTTGTTCTCCATGTCGTCGTCGTCCATGCCCTCGGGCGGGGCCTCGCCCTCAGGCGCAGCCTCCTCGGCCTCGGCCGGCTCCTCACCCTCACCCGGCATCTGGTCCGGATTCTTGCCGTCGGGGCCGGCATAGGTCGCTTCGAGGTCGATGATGTCGCGCAGGAGGACCTTGCCCTCCATCAACTCGTCGCGCCAGATGATGATCGCCTGGAAGGTCAGCGGGCTCTCGCAGAGCCCTGCGATCATCGCCTCGCGGCCGGCCTCGATGCGCTTGGCGATCGCGATCTCGCCCTCACGCGAGAGCAGCTCGACCGAGCCCATCTCGCGCAGATACATCCGCACCGGATCGTCGGTACGCTCGGTCGGCTCGAGATTGCGCTTGGTCTCGACCGGCAGAGACGGACGCGAAGCCTCGACGAGATCGCCGCCTTCGGCCTCGTCCTCTTCGCCTTCCTTGCCGCGCGCGGCCCGCTCCTCGCCGGCAGCTTCCGGATCCTCGTTGTCGACGACGTTGATGCCCTGCTCGCTGAGCTGGCCGAGGACGTCCTCGATCTGCTCGGAGGAGAACTCCTCCGAGGGAAGAACTTCGTTCAACTCGTCATAGGTGACATAGCCGCGCTTCTTGGCGAGCTTGATCATCCGCTTGACGGCCTGATCGGTGAGATCCAGCAGGGGGCTGTCCGGGCTCGGGGGCGCTTCCGGGGAACCCGCTTCGGACTTGTCCCGCTCGCTCACTTTGGTCGCCATAAATCAGCGCTCCGCCATCTTGCGCGTCGGATGCAGCCGCTCCGACGCAGAAAAGGGCGCCGCGGCTGCCGTTGCTGCCGCGCACCCCAACCTACTCATCCGTCACAGATAGCGCCGACCATCATTGATGAATCGTGCACCATCTCGAAAGTCACCCCGGATCTGCCGACGAATGAGCAACGCACCTTGCCTGGTCAGTCCTCAGGATTGGCCTCGGTCCCCTCGACAGCTTCGAGGCGGGCCTTGACGTCCTTCATCCAGGCGAAATTGGCTTCCGTTGGTTCGTCAGCCAATGCGCGTTCGGCTGCCTTCAGCTCGCTATGTAGCGTTCGTGCGCGATGATGCAAGACGAGAGCCTGACGAATCGAATCAAAAACCGATTCCAGATCAGCCGTTTGCAGGAGTTTCAGCCGCTCGGCCGGCTGGGTGACTGCCAGCAGCGCCGCCCTCGCCTCCGCCACGCGAGTCTGCTCCAGCCTGCGCCCGAACGCCTCCTGGTCGAAGCTGCCATCGAAGGCGGCTTCGAGCAGCGCCTGGCGGAAACGCTCGGCCGCCAGTCCGTCGAGCGCAAGCTCGGCGATCTCGTCGACGCAGCGCATGACCAGATCCGCATGGCTCGCCAGCGCCAGCAGGATGAACGCCTCTCGGGGATTTTCGCCATGCCTGCGCTGCAGCATCGGTGAATTGGTGAGCTGCGGGCTCGGCCGCACCAGCGACAGCGGCTGTCTCTCTGGGGCGCGCTGAAAACCGCGCCCGCCGCGCGCATTGCCGCTGAACCCGCCCTGCCGGCGCCCTTCGAAGCGCTCCTGCTGGGGTGGCGCGAAGAGCTGGCTGAGCCGCTCGTCGATCTCGCGGCGATAATGCCGGCGCGTCGCCTCGTCACGGATCAGGCCCAGCGGCTCCTTCAGCCGGCGCTCGAAGGCAGCGCGCCGCTCGGGCGTGTCAAGCTGGCTCGCCTCGAACTCGCGGGCCCAGAGCATGTCGACCAGCGGTTTCGCCGAGCCGATCACCTCCGCGACCGCCTGCTTGCCACCCGAGCGCGCGAGATCGTCGGGATCCTGTCCTTCCGGCAGCAACGCGAAGGAGAGCGAGCGTCCCGGCTCGAGCATTGGCAAGGCGAGATCGATCGCCCGTCCCGCCGCCTTGCGGCCGGCCTTGTCGCCGTCGAGGCAGATCACTGGCTCACCCGCCATGCGCCAGAGCAGCGAAAGCTGATCCTCTGTCAGCGCCGTGCCGAGCGGCGCCACCACCTGCGGAAAGCCGGCGAGCGTCATGGCGATGACGTCGACATAGCCCTCGACCACGATGACCTGGCCGGTGTCGTGCGCAGCCTTGCGGGCATTGTGATGGTTGAACAACAGCCCGCCCTTGTGGAAGAGCGGCGTCTCCGGCGAGTTCAGGTATTTCGCGGGGACATCGGCGCTCATCGCCCGGCCACCGAAGGCAACGACCCGGCCGCGCGCATCGTGGATCGGAAACATGACCCGGTCGCGGAAACGGTCATAGGGTACGGCGATCTCCTCGCCATGCACCAGGAGCCCGGTCTCCATCATCGCATCCGCGCCGACGCCCTTGCCCGCGAGATGGTCGCGCAGCGCGAATCGGTCGGGCGGGGCATAGCCCATGCGAAAGAGCTGGCGCGCCTGCGCTTCCAGCCCGCGCCCGGAAAGGTAGCGCCGCGCCAGCCCGCCGCGCTCGGATTGCAGTTCGGCCTCGAAGAAGCGCGCCGCGAGCTCGACGACCTCATGCAGCCCCTTGCGCTTCTCCTCCTGTACCTGCGCCTCGACGGAGACTTTCGGCAAGACAACGCCGGCTTCCGAGGCGAGCTTCTCGACCGCCTCGGGGAAGGAGAGCCCCTCGGTCTCCATCACGAACTTGAAGATGTCGCCGTTCTTGCCGGAGGAGAAATCGAAGAACGAGCCCTTCTGGTCGTTGACGAAGAAGGACGGCGTCTTCTCGGCATTGAAGGGCGAAAGCCCCTTCCATTCGCGGCCGGCCTTGGCAAGGCGCACGCGCTTGCCCACGACCGCCGAGACTGGCAGCCGCGCCTTGATCTCCTCAAGGACGGAGGGCGGGAACTTCATGGCTTCCTATCTGGCGATGCGGAGAGCTTGTGCCAATCGCCGATCGCAGCGCTCCCCCGATTATTGGCGCAATCCACAGCGCGTGATAGCCAGCCATGCTGGCGAAGCGAGGCAGGAGCGCGCCCGATGATCGAGACGCGGCTGCTGCGCCAGTTCATCGCCGTCGCCGAAGAACTGAATTTCCACCGCGCGGCCGAGCGGCTGCATATGGCGCAGCCGCCGCTCAGCCAGGCGATCCGCAAGCTTGAGAATGCGCTCGGCCTCCGCCTGTTCGAGCGCAGCAACCGCAGCGTCACGCTCACAGCTGCCGGCGCGGCGTTCCTCGTCACCGCCCGGCGCGTCCTCGCCCAGCTCGACGACGGCATCAGGGAGGCGCAGCGTGTCGCCGCCGGCCAGGCCGGCCGCCTCTCTATCACCTTCGTCGGCACCGCCCATGATCTCCTGCCGTTGGCGCTGCGCCGCTTTCGCGCCGAATTCCCCGGCATCGAGCTTATCCTGCGCGAGGCGACCACCGGCGAGCAGCTCGCGGCGATCACCGCCGGCGAGGCGGATATCGGCCTGATGCGCCAGCCTGGCATCATGGTCGCGCAGCTCGCGAGCGAATGCCTGCTGCGCGAGCCGATCCTGGCCGCCCTGCCGGACGATCACGCGCTCGCTGGACACAAGACCATCGCCCTCGCCGATCTCGCCGGCGACGACTTCATCGGCACGCCCCGCCAGCTCGGCATCGGCTTCCACGACCAGATCATCGGGCTCTGCCGGCTCGCCGGATTCTCGCCGCGCATCGCCCAGGAAGCCCGCCAGATGCAGACTGTCGCCAGCCTGGTCGCGAGCGGGCTCGGCGTCGCGCTGATCCCGGCCTCGCTGGCGCTGATGCCGCGCGCCGGCGTTGCCTTCCGGCCGATCGCTGTCGAGGCGCCGCCGGAGATGGCGCATGTCGAACTGATCGCTGCCTGGGATGCGACGCGCAGCGCACCGGCGCGCGACAATTTCCTTGCCGTGCTTCGGCAGGCAGCCAGTGATATGCAAAAAGTATCAAAATAGGACGAACAATATATTTTACTGAGAGCAGCCAGGCAGGCAGGCTCCTCGCACAGCAATAGCCGAGGAGCTTCAGCTCATGCACCGCCCCATCCGGCGATCAGCCTTGCTTGCGGCCGCGCTCACCGCGGCGGCCGCCTTCGCCATCCCTGCCTCAGCGACCGAGCGAGCGACCATGATCGAGCAACTGCGCATCTACGAGATCTTCGACGGCAACAAAGAGGCCTTCCACGCCCGCTTCCGCGACCATGCCGCCCGCATCATGAAGATCCATGGCTTCGACATCGCAGCGATGTGGGAAGCCAAGGGCAAGGACCGTACCGAGTTCGTCTATGTGCTGCGCTGGCCCGACGAGGCGACGATGCGCGAGCGCTGGGCCCGCTTCATGCAGGATGCGGAATGGTCCAGGATCAAGGACAGCAGCGCCGCCGAGCACGGCCGCATGGTCGGCGCGATCGAGGAGCGCGTGATGCAGCGCACGAGCTATTCGCCGTAAGCAGCCGGCTCCTTACGGACAGCGCAGCGGATCGTCAGCCAGGGCCGTCGCCACGCCCTCCGTCGGCAGCAGGACCGAGGCCTCGGCGGCGCGCAATTCGATCCGCTTCGCCTCGCGCAGGCCCGCCACCACCGGGCTCATCTGAGCCAGACCGAAACTACCGTCAGGTGTCCAGGTCAATTCGACTTCGTCGATGCCTGCCTGGGCCTTGACCGGCACGCGCGTCGCCTTGCCATCGGTCACGATCTCGATCGCCGACGGCAAGGCCTCCTTGAGCTGTGTCTTGGGCAGAACGGCCATCAGATAGGGGCCGCCGGCAATCGCCGGGTTGGCGCGAGCAGCCGCCGCATCCCCGCAATAGAAGGTGAGCCGCGTCCCGTCGGAACCGCTCACCCCAGCATAGGACGTGCCCATCTGGTAGCCGGTGCTCCAGCCTTGTGACTGGGAAAGGGCGGCCGGGCCTTGCAAGGCCAGTCCGAGCGCCAGGACAGCGATCAGCTGTTTCGACATCGGAAGCCTCCTTTGCCGAAACGCTGCCCGTCGAAGTGGCGGAAATGCCGCCCGCGGGTCAGCCGCCCAGCAACTGCTTTACCATAGGCGAGACCTTGGCGAAGTCCATCTGGCCGGCAAAGGCGCCGCGCAGTGCGCCGATCACTTTCCCCATGTCCTTGACCGAAGCCGCGCCGGTCTCGGCGATGACCTCCTCGATCGCCGCCTTGATCTCCTCGTCGCTCATCTGCTTCGGCAGATAGGCGGATATCACCGCGACCTCGGCGCGCTCGCCGTCAGCCAGTTCCGGCCGGCTATTGGCGTCGTAGATCGCGATCGATTCCTGGCGCTGCTTGATCATCTTCTGCAGCAGCGCGAGAATCTCGTCCGGCGTCGCCTCGCCCTTGCCGGCCCCGCGCGCCTCGATGTCCTTGTCCTTCAGCGCCGCCTGGACCAGGCGAATGGTCGAGACCTTGCCCTTCTCGCCGGCCTTCATCGCGGTCTTCAGGTCAGCGGTGAACTGCTCACGCAGGTTGGACATGATGTTGCAAACCTTCTTCATTCATTGACGGGGCGCGGGCGCCTGATTAAGGCTCGCGCTCCAGACCGGCAGCGCCACCCGCGCGCAGCCTTCACGCTTGCCGCAGCTTCCAGCGGCCTGGACGAGACATAGACATGACCGCTCATGAAGGAAACCCCGCCGCGCAAGGCGGGCAAGAGGGCTGGCAAGAAGGCTGGAGCGAGCCGCGCGCGACCGCGGTGCTGGTGCTGGCCGACGGCACGGTGCTCGAAGGCTTCGGCCTCGGCGCGATCGCGCAGGCGCCCGGCGAGGTCTGCTTCAACACGGCAATGACCGGCTATCAGGAAATCCTGACCGACCCGTCCTATGCCGGGCAGATCATCACCTTCACCTTCCCGCATATCGGCAATGTCGGCGTCAACGAAGAGGACACCGAGACGGTCAACGCCGCCGCCTCCTCCGGCGTGCGCGGCATCGTGCTGCATGCCGAGGTGACGCAGCCCTCGAACTGGCGTGCGGCCAAGCATCTCGACGCCTGGCTCAAGGCCCGCAACATCGTCGGCATCTGCGGCGTCGACACCCGCGCGTTGACCACGCTGATCCGCGAGAACGGCATGCCCAACGCCGTCATCGCCCATGATCCCGCCGGCAATTTCGACATCGAGCGCCTGAAGAAAGAGGCGGCCGCCCTGCCCGACATGGCCGGTCTCGACCTCGTCCCGCTCGTCGCCGCGACCCAGCGCTATGACTGGGACGAGACGCCCTGGCAGTGGCCGCGCGGCTATGGCAAGCGCGAGTCTGCGGCCCACCGCGTCGTCGCCATCGACTACGGCGTCAAGCGCAACATCCTGCGCCTGCTGGCCAAGGCCGGCTGCGAGGTCGAGGTCGTGCCCTCGACAGCATCAGCCAAGGACATCCTCGCGCTCAATCCCGACGGCGTCTTCCTGTCGAACGGCCCGGGCGACCCGGCCGCGACCGGCGAATACGCCGTGCCGGTGATCAAGGAATTGCTCGATCGCAAGATCCCGACCTTCGGCATCTGCCTCGGCCACCAGATGCTGGCGCTCGCCATCGGCGGCCAGACCATGAAGATGAAGCAGGGTCATCACGGCGCCAATCATCCGGTCAGGACAAGACCACCGGCAAGGTCGAGATCGTCTCGATGAACCATGGCTTCGCGGTTGATCCCGCCACGCTGCCGGCCAACGCGACCGAGACCCATGTCTCGCTGTTCGACGGCTCGAACTGCGGCATCGCCCTGAACGACCGCCCGGCCTTCAGCGTCCAGCACCATCCGGAAGCTTCGCCCGGCCCGCAGGACAGCCACTACCTCTTCGCCCGCTTCGTCGAGCTGATGGAAGCGGAGAAGGCGAAGAAGGCCGCCTGACTAGAGCATTTTCGAGCGAAGTGGGCACCGGTTCGCGTGAAAAAAAATGCGATAGGATAAGAAGATGGAGCATTTCCGCGATTCGAAGAAACGCGGAAATGCTCCAGGGAGCTCGCCATGATCCACCAGTTGCGCATCAACGAGATCTTCGAACGCAACAAGGCGGCGTTCCACGCCCGCTTCAGAGATCATGCCAGCCGGATCATGGCCCGCCACGGCTTCCGCATCCTGGCGATGTGGGAGACCAGGAGCGCCGGGCGTACCGAGTTCGCCTATCTCCTCGCCTGGCCCGATCTCGAGACCAAGACGGCGCGCTGGACCGCATTCATGGCCGACCCCGAATGGATCGAAATCAAGCGTGTCAGCGTCATCGAGCACGGCGACCTCGTCGGCGCGATCGAGGACCGGGTGCTGATGCCGACCGACTATTCTCCGCCCCTGTGATTGACAGGCCCGCCCGCCCGCGCTCTAAGCGCGCCATGACTGGTCCCTGCCTGCTCGCCCGCAACTATTACGCGCCGTCCTCATAGAAGGCGGTCGCACTCCCATGCTCAACCGCCGCGCTGGCGGTTGAAATCAGGCAGTCACCCGGCATCGCGGCCCCTCCCGAGGACAACGCGATGCTTATCCCGAAAAACCACAATCCTTCCGTCGGCCTGATGGGCTTCGGCGCCTTCGGCCGCCTGATCGCCCGCCATCTGCGACCGCATTGCCGACTGCTCGCCTTCGATCCGGCATTGCCGGCCGACGCAGCCGCGGGCGGCATCATTGCCGCCGCACCGGCCGGGATCGCCGCCTGCGACATCGTCATCCTCGCCGTGCCGGTCGCGGCGCTCTCGGAGGCAATCGCGACCCTGCGGCCGCATCTGCGTGCCGGCGCGATCGTCATCGATGTCGGCTCGGTCAAGATCGGCCCGGCAGCGACCATGCTGGCCGAGCTGCCCGATCACGTCGAGATCGTCGGCACGCACCCGCTCTTCGGTCCGCAGAGCGGGCGCGACGGCATTGCCGGCCTCAAGATCGCGATCTGCCCGATCAGGGGGCGCAGCGCCTGGCGTATCGCCGCCTTCCTGCGCCGTGTGCTTCGCCTTCAGGTGATCATGACGACGCCAGAGGCGCACGACCGCGAGGCGGCGCTGGTCCAGGGCCTGACCCATCTCATCGCCAAGATCCTGGTTAAGATGGAGCCCTTGCCGCGCCGGATGACCACGGCGAGCTTCGACCTCCTGATGCGCGCCACCGAGATGGTGCGTCATGACAGCCCCGGCGTCTTCATGGCGATCGAGCAGGCCAACCCGCATGCGCGGCCGGTGCGCGACCGGTTTTTTGCCCTGGCCGAGGAGATGCGGGCGCATCTGGACCACTCGGCCTCCAACGACACCGGTCCTTTATTGGCACTGGAGCCGCAACGCACCCTCTCCCCCCTTGTGGGGGAGAGCTGGAGAGGGGGGTAGTCAGCCGCGCGGGGGAAACATCGGCTTTGCAGTCGAGCCCCTCAAACGGGCGGAGCCCTGCATACCCCCCTCCCAACCCTCCCCCACAAGGGGGAGGGTTGCGCCCGATCCGGAAGCCCCAAAATTGGATCGAAACGATCTGACCGGAGCGATTTCAGGCCGCCTTCGCCTCCTGCCGCAGGAACCCCGCCAGCTTGCTCGCCGGCAGCCCGGCCTCGCTTGCGATCCGCGTCGCCAGCGCCACCGCCGCCGGCCGCGGCTGGCCCATCGGCCGGTCGAGCCAATAGGAGACCGGGTTGAGCGCCGTGCGCTGGTCGACCCTGGCGATCCGCCCGGCATCGACCTGCGCCTGCGCCAAGGGCGGGCGCGACAACGCCACGCCGAGCCCGCTGGCGGCGGCATCGAGGACGAGGTTGTAGTCCTCGAACCTCCGGTCCTGCTGGCGCGGCCGGAAGTCGAGCCCCTGTGCATTGAACCAGGCGCGCCAGCCGGCGGCGTCCGAATCATGGATCAGCGGCTGGTCGAGGAAGCGCTCCGGCTTGCCGTCGCCGATCGCCCTGGCCAGCTCCGGCGAGGCGATCGGGTAGCACCATTCCTCGAAGAGCTGCACCGAGACCCGTCCCGGCGTGCCGCCGCGGCCGCAGCGAATGGCGAGGTCGATCCCCTCCTCCTCGAGGTCGACCTTGCGATGGTCGACCTGCAGCATGATCCGCACGGCGGGATCGCCGCTCTCCAGAAGCTGCCAGCGCGGCATCAGCCAGAGCGAGCAGACCGACGGCGTCGCGCTGAAGCGCACCACCGCCGTCCCGCGCGGCTCGCTCCAGCGGTCGGACGAGTCGGCGAAGACCTGGAAGGCCTCCTGCGTGCGCTGGAACAGGCGCTGCCCCTCCGGCGTCAGCGCGACCCCGCGCGCCTGGCGCTCGAACACGCGCAGGCCCAGCCAATGCTCGAGCTTGGCGACCTGCCGCGAGATCGCGCCATGGGTCAGGTTCAGCGCCTCGGCTGCGGCCGAGAAGCTGCCGGAGCGGGCAGCGGCCTCGAAGGCGCGCAGCGTGTCCAAAGGCGGAAGTGGCGAGCTGTGATCCATGCTCACAGCTCGTCATTGAATTACTCGTTTGTCAATCAGCTCACTGAGGCGTCTATCGGGGGCGAACCGTCATTCGCCCGAAAGGGGCTCGTCATGACAACCGTACCCTCCGCCGCGTCTTCCCGGCCAGGCTCCACCCTCGACGCCATGCTGCTCTTCACCATTCCCTTCACCGTCATCGCCTGGGCCTCCTCCTTCCCGGCGATCCGGGCCGGCCTTGCCGGCTTCGGCGCGCTCGAACTGGCTGCCCTGCGCTTTGCCATCGCCGGCGTGTTCGCCGCGCTCTTCCTGATCGTGATGCGCCCGAAGCTGCCCGAGCGCGCCGACATCTGGCGCTTCCTCACCGGCGGCATCGTCTTCATCGCGCTCTATGCGATCTTCCTCAATCTCGGCCAGCGCGTCGTTCCGGCGGGCGCGGCGAGCTTCATCATCAACACCAACCCGATCATGACGGCGGCGCTCGCCATGCTGGTCCTGAACGAGCGCTTCAGCCTGATCGCCTGGCTCGGCACGGCAATCGCTTTCGCCGGCATCGGCGTGATCGCGCTCGGCAACGGGCTCGACCTCAATATCGGCGTCAGCGTCCTGCTGATCCTTGGCGCCGCCCTGTGCAACTCGGTCTCGACCGTGGTCCAGAAGCCGCTCTTCGCCCGCCACAAGCCGCTCACCGTCGCGGCCTGGAACATGGCGCTCGGCGGGCTCGCCCTCACCCCCTTCCTGCCCGGCGCGCTGCAGCAACTGCCGGCCGCCCCGGCGCAGGCGATCTGGTCTGTGGTCTGGCTCGCTTTGGTCTCGAGCGTCGTCGCCTACGGCACCTGGGCGATCACCCTGTCGCGCCTGCCGGCCGCCCGCGCCTCCAACTTCCAGTACTGCGTGCCCCCGGCGGCGATGCTGATCAGCTTCCTTTGGCTCGGCGAGATCCCGACGACGCTCGGCCTGATCGGCGGCGCCATGGCGCTAGCCGGCGTGGTGATCGTCAATTTGAAGCGGTGAACACGTCGTCATTCTCGGGCGAAGCGAAGCGCAGGCCCGAGAATCTCGTGACGAGAAGGCGCGGATTGGAGCCTCACCTGGTCTGAGATGCTCGGGACAAGCCCGAGCATGACGGGTCTTCACTGCGGTCCCCGTGTCGCCGCCATTTGCTCGACCCCGAGGATCAGCTTCCGCAGCAGCCCCGCCAGCATCTCCCGCTCCTGCGCATCGAGCGGCTCAAGGAAAGCGAGCTCGCTCGCCATGTCGGTCCGAAACGCCTGCTCGGCCAGCGCCGAGCCCTTTTCCGTCAGGGCGACCTGCACGCTGCGCCCGTCCTGCGGCGACTTTTCCCGTCGGATCAGCCCGGCCTTCTCCAGCCGGTCGAGCCGGTGGGTCAGCCCGCCCGAGGAGATCATCAGGAGCGCGTACATCTCGGTCGGCGTCAGCCGGTAAGGCGGGCCGGACCGGCGCAAGGTCCCGATCACGTCGAACTCGCCGCGATCGAGCCCGAAGCCGGCGAAGGTCGCCTCGATGCTGGGCCGGATCATGTTGCCGAGCCGAAAAGCCCGGCCGAGGATCGCCATCGGCTCGGTGTTGAGGCCGGGCAGTTCCCGCGCCCATTGCCGGCGCAGGCGGTCGACATGGTCCTCGCCCACCTCTTCCAGATTCCCCGATTCGTTCGTCATTTCCGTGCCTTGGCCGTCGCTGCCCCAACGGTGAGACATACACGGCACGTGCCCTTTGGCCAAGATATCTCTGCGCAAAGATATTTATCTTGACGGGAAGATACCCCTGCGATAGATATCTTCTCGTGAAGATAAATCACTGGCAGCCAGGGAGGCAGCGATGTTCAATATCCTTCGTGCACAGGACCAGCAGCGCGGCGCCAACCGCACGCTACGCTTCGAGGGGCAAGCGCTCGGCGGGCCGATCTCGTTCTTCATGGTCGATGCCGAGCCGGGCCAGGGCTCGATGATGCATGTCCACCCCTATTCCGAGACCTGGATCGTCCAGAAGGGCGAGGCCGAGTTCACCGTCGGTGGCGAAACCACCCGCGGTTATCCCGGCGACATCATCGTCGCATCGCCGGACGTCCCGCATCGCTTCGAGAATGTCGGCGAAAGCCGGCTAGAGCTGATCTGCGTCCACCCGAACGGGCGGATCCTGCAGCAGAACCTCTGACGTCCCCCCACCCCAGCAAGAAGGAGAACCACCATGTCCAAGATGATCTTCATCAACCTGCCCGTCACCGACATCGCTGCCGCGACCCGCGTCTACGAGGCGATCGGCTGCACGCAGAACCCCGATTTCAGCGATCACCAGTCCTCGAGCATGGTCTGGTCCGAGACGATCACCTTTCAACTGCTGAGCCGCGACTACTTCGCGACCTTCACCGCAAAGCCCGTCGCCGACGCCCATGCCGGGGCGCAGGTGTTGCTGGCGCTCACGCAGGAGAGCCGCGCTGCGGTCGATGCGGTGGTCAAGGCTGCGGCAGATGCCGGCGGCAAGGCCGATCCGCGTCCGGCAATGGATATGGGCTGGCTCTACAACCGCGCCTTCGAGGACGGCGACGGCCACACCTTCGAGGCCGTCTTCCTCGACACGTCAGCGATGCCGGCGGGCTGAGATTCGCTGAGGAGCCCCTCTCCCAGGAGGAGAGGGGCTGGGACGTCCTGCTGGTCGAGCGCGCCATGGCTCGGCGATATCCCGACCGGACTCGGCCTGATCGGCAGCGCGATGGCGCTGGCTGGAGTGGCGATCGCCACTCTGAAGAGGTGAGGCGCGAGCCCGCTCGCCCGCACCGACCCTGAAAAATAACGAAGCAGATGATACTGCAAAAATTCACTGAACTCGGGTTTTAAATCTGGTCTTCATTCACTAAAAACCCGAGTTCAGGCCCTGAATTCGACGCAGTGGAAATGAAAAACAAGAGCGACGATTGACATCTCGCTCAGAAAAACGTAGATTGTCCTCGTCGATATTTGCTTGGACGGTCGGTTTTATTTTCGTGCTTCGGCACGCTTCTGATGAACTCCCCCTTTCGAAATCGTTCTGAATCCGCCGAGCAATCGCATGGCGGACGACAGGTATTGCCAATAGGAGGGTTCTTCAATGGCCACCGGCACAGTGAAATGGTTCAATTCCACCAAGGGCTTCGGCTTCATTCAGCCTGACGACGGCAGCCAGGACGTCTTCGTCCATATCTCCGCTGTCGAGCGCGCTGGAATGCGCGATCTGCAGGAAGGCCAGAAGATCAGCTTCGAGGTCGCTCGCGACAACAAGTCGGGCAAGATGGCCGCTGAGCAGCTTCAGGCTGCGTGATCCGGACGTCATTCGTCGCGGTGACCATGGATGTACCGGCACCACTGACTGGAATGACTTCCAAGGGAAGGCCAAGCGCATGCTTGGCCTTTTTTGTGCCTGACCTCACCAGCGAAACTAACGGGAGGCCATCTTGGCTGATCATTCAAAGCAGCGCACCGATGCCGACAACAACTTCCTGAAGGTGCAGACCCAGTCGCTTGCCCGCAACCGGATCATCTCCGAGGCTGACAGCATCGCCCAGGCCCGCGATGCGAATACAGCGAAGCTGAGGCAATTGCGGCTGCAAAAGGAAGCACTGGAGCGCGAGGCGCAGGCCCTGGCACCCGCCAAGCCCAAGGCACGCCGCAAAATCGTCAGCGCCTGACCGCACGCCGGCCGCTCGCCCCCGCGGCGAGCATCCCCGCTTTCAATTCTGCCGTCGCGCGGGCTCGGGCAGCGACCCGTAACGCTGGCTCGACATCATCGACATCGACATTCGGCACGCAGCCGTCGACTGCGACGCCACCTTAGCCCCGCGCCCTCCCTCGGATGGCGTTCTGCCTCAAACCCTCGCGGCATGAGCTGGCGGGGCTTTTGAGCGCGGCCGACCAATCGTTGCCGGGTTGAGCGGGTTTCCCTTCCCTACGGGGAAGAAGGCGGCGCGAAGCGCTGACGGGCGAGGACGGCGCCACGGCGCCGCCCTCGGGATCGATCGGTCCGTGCGCCTGTCAGGGCTGGAGGCGCCCGGCCTTGATGTACTCGACCATCTGGCTGACGACCGTGCCCCAGCCTTCGTGGAAGCCCATCTCTTCGTGCTGCTTGCGGCTGGCATCATTGCCATGGATGGCGACGGCCCGATAATGCGTGCCGTTGCCATCACTGGCGAGATCCAGGATGGCGGTGAAGAATGGGTTCGGCGAAGGCCGATAACCGCCGAGCAGCGTGTCGGTCATGACCAGCCGCTCCAGCGGCTTCACCTCGAGATAGCACTGGGTGTTGGCGAACTCCTGGCCCTCGGGCGAGCGCATGGTGAAGTTGATCGCGCCGCCGGGACGCAGGTCGAGGTCCAAGGCGGAGATCGCCCACGGCTTCGGCGCGAACCAGTTGCGCAGGTGCTCCGGCGTCGTCCAGGCACGCCAGACCAGCTCGACCGGGACGTCGAGCTTGCGTTCGAGCACAAGGTCGAGCTCGGGATTGATCGTGATCGCAGGCAAGGTCATTTGCTCTCCTCTTCCTTCAGGGTCATGACATAGGCGTCGAACTGGTCGAGGCGGCGCTCCCAGAGGTTGCGCTGGCGCCCGAGCCAATCCTCGGCGAGCTTCAGCTGGTCCGTAGCCAGCTCGTAGGTTCTGACGCGCCCGGTCTTGTGCGAGCGCACGAGACCGCTTGTTTCGAGCACCTTCAGGTGCTCGACGAAGGACGGCAGGGCCATGGCATAGGGTGCGGCGAGTTCGCTCACCGAAGCCGGCCGCGCGGTCAGGCGCTCCAGAACATGCCGCCGCGTCGGATCGGACAAGGCCCGGAAGACCTGGTCCACGACGACAGGATGGGGCGCCTGCTGCGCACTGGCGCCGATTTGCGGTGTCACAGCCTTCCTCCCTGCCGACGGCTGCGCAGCGGTCTGCGCGAGGCAGTGATAGGCGGACTCAATACTTAGGTCAATTCCTTAGTATTGAGCGACAAGGGCGCCATAGCCCAGCTTCTGCAGAAACCACGGCAACCGCGACGCGGAACCCCTCTCCTGTAAGGAGAGGGGCAGCGGTGAGGTGTTCGGAGGGAAATCGTGAGCCTGAACCCAACCGCGTGGTGAGCGCTCACGGCACTGGTCACAGGGCCTACACCTCACCCTGCCCTCTCCTTCCAGGAGAGGGTTCCCCGCGCTTCTGCTTCACGCGCGGCGACCTCATGCGGGGACAACTCCCCAATCAATCCCCGCTGCAAAAACCTCACGTATGCTTCTCCCCGTCCCGCCCGAACCGAGGGGGCTTCGCGAGGCATCATGAGGCCGGGCGGGAGAGCGGTGTCCGTGGCGAAAGGACTGTTGCGGGTCCAACGTAGCTGCGGAGGGTGATCGTCGTTCGGGACATGCGGTCCCGGTCCCGCCGGACATAAACAGACGCCGAAAGCTCACAGAGAACCGCGCGCGGGGTTCGGGCAGTGGCCAGTGGCGCTGCCTCGACAATTCGACATCGACATTCGGCACGCAGCCGTCGACTGCGACGCCGCCTTAGCCCCGCGCCCTCCCTCGGATGGCGTTCTGCCTCAAACCCTCGCGGTGCAAGCCGGCGGGGTTTTGAGTGCGATCGACCAACCGTTGCCGGGCTGAGCGAGCCTCTGCTACGCGGGAGAATGCTCAGTCACCCGACCAGGCTCCAGCGAAGTGACATGGACGCGGTGGCTGCCGTGCACCGCGCGAGTTTCGACGATCGCCTACCCTGGCTAGCGGGGCTCCATACGCCCGAGGAAGACCGTGCCTATTTCGGGAGCGTGGTCTTCGACGAATGCGAAGTGTGGGGCAGTGTCCACGGCCCGGCGCTGGCCGGCTTCATCGCCTTCCGTCATGGCTGGATCGACCAGCTTTACGTGCTGCCGGCCTATCAGGGCCAGGGTGTGGGCAGCGCCTTGCTGGAGATCGCGCGGGATCGTTACCCCGAGCTGAACCTCTGGACATTTCAGCGCAACGCCATCGCCCGTCGCTTCTATGAACGGCAGGGCTTCGTCGCGGCAGAGCTGACGGACGGGACGCGCAATGAAGAGCGTGAGCCCGACATACGCTATATCTGGCGCAGGCCCTGATCCACTGCGTGGGCGAAGCCTGCCATTAATCTTCCGCGAAAAGCCGTCGCTGCAGCTCGTCCCACAGCTCCGGCGATTGCGCTGCCAGGATGCCGAAGCCTTGCTCGGCCGGTCTGTAGGGGCGCCCGTCGAAACGGGCCGCCCGGCCGCCGGCCTCTTCGAGGAAGAGCGTGCCCGGCGCATGGTCCCAAGGCAAACCGCGCCAGAACACGACGAAATGCTGCTCGCCGCGCACGATCGCGGGATATTCCTCGCCGGCGCAGTGCATACCCGGCAGGATGGCGGCGAGATCGCGGCCATTGGCCTGCACCCGCGCCGTGATCTCGGCGGGCAGGAAGCGGGTCAGCACGCCGCCGCGCAGCGCAGTCCACTGCGGTGGCTGCCCGACTCTGACGGGCTCGCCATTGATCCAGGCGCCGGCGCCGCGCTCGGCGACATGCAGCGTATCGGTCGCCGGGCTCAGCATCCACGAGGCGACGGGCTCGCCCTCGCGCAGCAGCGCCACCATCATCGAGAAGCACGGGCTGCCCTTAACGAAATTGGCGGTGCCATCGACGGGGTCGACCACGAAGACGGTGCCCTCGCCCAGCCCCTGCAACAGCTCCGGCTGGGCCGAGACCGCTTCTTCCCCGATCACCCGCGATCCAGGCAGGAGTGTCGGCAGCCGGACATTCAGAAGCCGCTCGGCTTCCTCGTCGGCGATCGTGACCTCCTCGCCGGGTGATTTCACTCGAACCTCGGCCTCCGCCAGCTTCCGGAAGCGCGGCATCACCACCTCAGCCGCGACCTCGCGCAGCAGGTCCGAGACCTGCCCGATCGGCAAATGTCCGGCCATCGCTAGAAGCCCCGCTGTTCCAGCTCGGCTTCGGCTTCCGTGATGTAGTCCCGGATCACCGGCACGGCGCTCTTGTGCGGGCCAAGCAGCAGCTGGAAGACCATGTCGCCGCCGATGTCGAAGGAGATCGAGCAGGCGGAAAGGTAGAACTCCCACATCCTTGCGAAGCGCTCGCCGAGCATCGCGACCACCTCCGGGCGGTGCGCCATGAAGCGCTCGCGCCAGGCCTCCAGCGTCCAGTGATAGTGCCGGCGCCAGAACTCGCAGTCGGAATGCCAGAGCCCGGTCTGCTCGACCGCGGCGAAGACCTCCGACAGCGCCGGGGCATAGCCACCCGGGAAGATGTACTTGTCGAAGAACGGGCCGGTGAAGCCGGGCGGGCCGACGCGGCCGATGCAGTGGACGAGCGCGATCCCGTCCGGGGTGAGCAGGTCGCGGATCTTCTCGAAATATTCGAGGTAATGCGCGACGCCGACATGCTCCATCATGCCGACCGAGACGATGCGGTCGAAGCTCCCGGTCAGCTCGCGATAATCCTTGTTGATGAAGCTGACGGCATCGCCGACGCCGGCAGCCTCGGCCCGCTTCTGCGCCGCCGCCATCTGGTCGGGCGAGACGTTGAGGCCGGTGACCTTCGCCCCGCAGGCCTTGGCGAGATAGATCGAAAGCTCGCCCCAGCCCGAGCCGATGTCGAGCACGCGCATGCCCGGCTCGATCTTCAGCTTGGCGGCCAGGTGCCGGAGCTTCGCCTTCTGCGCGTTCTCCAGTCCGACCTCGGGGCTATGCCAATAGGCACAGGAATAGGTCATCGTCTCGTCGAGCCAGAGCCGGTAGAAATCGGTCGGGATGTCGTAGTGGTGCTTGACTCGTCTGCCGGCGACGCCGAGCGGGTTGTGCATCCGCCAGCGCCGGATTTTGAAGCGGATCTTGCGGATCGCCGCCTGGAGCGGATGCTTGCGCAGTTCGCTGCGCTGGATCCAGAACAACGTCAGCAGGTCGTGGATGGTCGAGCCGTCCTCGAACTCGATCCGCTCGTCCATATAGCCTTCGGCCAGCGCCAGCTCCGGATTGAGGAAGAGCTCGCGCTCGATCTTCGTATCCTTGAAGCGCACCGTCACCTCACCGGCGACGACGGGCTTGCCGGCGAAGGGGAACTCGGTCCGGCCCGGCCCGAAGACATGCCGCTTTCCATCCGGCGCGATCACGGTCAACCGGCCCTTGCGGATCGAGCGCTTCAGCAGTTTCGGCAACAGCAGCATGGTCGGGCAGGCTCCGGTCGGTCGCGCAAGCTATTGTCTCGCCTGCCGTCCCGTAAAGCCCGCGTGCAATCAACCTGACTCCACAGTCGCTGCGGCCATGCTAGGGCTTAGGGCAAAGGCACCTTCCGGCGCCGTTCTCGATACGGAGACCCGATGTCCTGGCGTGATTTCTGGAATGGCGAGCATGCGATCTACGTCTCGGATCGTCACAAGGCCCTGCATTATCGCCGCATCGCGCAGGACATCGCCGCCGCCGTCCCCTCGAAGGACGCCGCCGTCCTCGATGTCGGCTGCGGCGAAGCGCTCTCGGCCGATCTCGTCGCCACGGCCAGCGGCAGGCTGATTCTGTGCGAGGCAGCGCCGACCGTCCGCGACAAGTTGAGAACCCGCTTCGGCGCGCTCGCCAATCTCTCGGTCGTCTCGCCGGAAGAGGTTGAGGCGCTGCCGGATGATTCGCTCGATCTCGTCGTCGCCAACTCGCTGATCCAGTATTTGAGCGAGGACGAATTGAAGCGGGCGCTGGCGACCTGGCTCGCCAAGCTGAAGCCGGGCGGCGAGCTCATCCTCGCCGACGTCATCCCGCCCGCCCTCTCGCCGCTGACCGACGCGACCGAGCTGCTCGGCTTCGCCTGGCGCGGCGGCTTCCTCGTCGCGGCGCTCGGCGGGCTGGTCCGCACCGCCTTCTCGGACTACCGCAAGCTGCGCGCCCAATACGGTCTTTCGACCTACAGCGCCGTCGGCATCGCCGCGCTGGTCGAGGCGGCCGGCTTCAAGGGCGTCGCGCGCCGCCAGAATTTCGGCCACAACCCGCATCGCATGGCCTTTTCGGCCAGGAAGCAGCTCATACCGGAGGTTTGACGCCATGGCCTCGCTCGCGCTCGCTCTCACCTTCGTCGCGCTGGTGCTGGCCGGCGCCATGGCCGGCTTTTTCTACGCCTATTCGATGTCGGTTATGTGGGCGCTCGACGCGGTCGATCCGAAGGCCGCGATCGCGTCGATGCAGAGCATCAACATCATCGTGCGCAATGCGATCTTCTTCCCGGCCTTCTTCGGCACGCCGGTGGTGGCGCTCATCGCCGCCGGGCTGTGGCGAGCACAGGGCCTGCACGATGTCGCCCTTCTGCTGGCGCTTGCGGCCATCGCCTATCTCGTCGGCACCTTCCTGGTCACGATGGTGCTCAATGTCCCGATGAATGAAAGGCTCGCCCGGACGGGGATCCCCACAGAGATCGAGGCTGCTCGCACGGTCTGGGAGAGCTATTCGATCCCCTGGACGCTGTGGAATCACATCCGCACGGTCTCGAGCGTCGCGACCCTCGGCCTCATCGGCTGGGCGCTCTACGCAGCCGGCAAGGCCTGATCACGCGAGGGATCCAATGCATATCGGCTTGATCGGAGGCATCGGCGTTGCGGCGACGGTGGTCTACTACCAGCGCCTGACAGCAGCTGCAGCGGCGCGGGGCGTGCCGAAACTCGAGCTCACGATCGTCCACGGCGAGATCCATGAACTGATCCGTAACAATCTCGCCGACCGCAGGGCCGAACAGGCGCAGGCGTTTCTGCCTCTCGTCACCCGCTTGAAGGACGCGGGCTGCGATTGCGCCGCCCTGTCCTCGCTCGGCGCGCATTTCTGCTTCGATGAATTGGCGGCCATGTCGCCTTTGCCGATCGTCTCTGCCGTCGCCCCGCTCGACGCCTATTTCGTCGATCAGGGTATCAAGCGGGTCGGGCTGCTCGGCACGAGGGTGGTGATGCGCACGCGCCTTTACGGCCAGCTCGCCCGCACCGAGGCTTTGGCGCTGGACGACGAGATCGAGATCCTCGGCCAAGCCTACCAAGACGTCGCCGTCGCCGGCACCTGCTCAGCCTCACAACAGGAGCTGTTTCTCGATGCAGGACGGCGCATGGTCGCCGCCGGGGCCGACGCCATCGTTCTCGCCGGAACCGATCTCAATCTGGCTTTCGATGGGCAGGACCCGGGATACAGGATCGTCGATGCCCTCGATGTCCATGTCGCGCTGCTTGCCGACCTCGCTGCGGGGCGCAAGACCTTGAGCGGTGTCCAGTCCTAGAAGCGGAGCAGGCTCTCACTCCGCCCGGTCGGCGAAGGAGAAGAATTTGTGCCCGGCGAAGGTGAAGATCATCACGATCAGCGTGGTGACCACCTGCATCGGCAGATACGGCAGGCCGGCGACCTTGACGAAAAGGTGCATCAGCACGCCGGTCAGCAGGAAGCCACCGAAGGCGATCAGGCCGAAGCGCCAGCTCGCCTCGCCATGGGTCCGCGTCGCCTCGAAGGTGAGCCAGCGGTTCAGCGTGTAGGAGACGACCGCGCCGAGCGCAAAGCCCGCAAGCGAGGCCGGGACGGGATCGACCCCGCCGAGCTCGACGAGGCCGATCAGCAGCGCGTAATGCGCGACGGCCGTCACCCCGCCGGAGAAGGCATAGGCAATGACCTGGCGGCTGTGGCGAGGAAGACGTTGCAGCATCCGGGATGCCTATACCCCGGATGCTGAACGGAAGCCTATCGGTATTCAGCCCGCATCGCTTCCGGCGAGATTGGCCGGCATGCCCTCGACCGGGAGGTCGAGCGCCTGCTTCAGCGTCTCGAGATTGTACTCGCGGATGCGGCCATTGCCGGGATCGCTGACATAGGCGCTGCCGCCGACAACCGCGAGCGACGGCGTCGGCGTCTTCGCCCCGTACTGGCAGTCGAAAGCCGGCACAGCGTCGAAGCTGGCAAGCTCCTTCCAGGCGGCAACGTCATAGACCCGCAGCTTGCCGTCCGGCGTCAGATTGGCGAGCCGCCGGCCATTGGCAGAGAGTTCGAACTGGCAGGCCGACTGGCCGCCCGGCACCGGCAGGACATCGGCCGAGGTCAGCGACTTGGCGGCGGGGTCGACCCTGAGCAGGCCGTCATAGGGCGAGGTCTTGCCGTAATTGGCGACCATGAACTTCGCGCCGGTCTTCGCCTTGATCGCGCTGATCCGGCGCTCGTCCGGATAGGCGAGCTTGTGCGCGCTGAACTTGGCGCCGGCCTGCGACAGCACCAGCATGCCACCGCCCTCGCCTTCGGCGCAGCCGAAGACATGCCGGCCATCGGCCGCGGCATGGCCGTGATAGAGCTTGCAGGAGGCGTCCGCCTTGGCCGGGTCGTTGAAGCTGGCGAGCCTGGCCCAGCCGCCCTTGGTCCGGTCGAGGATCTCGAAGCCATCCGGCCGAGACGAGGCGCTGCGGTCATCGCCTTTGACGTAGGCTGGGTTCGGCACCGACATCAGCCAGCGCCCCTCGCCCATCGGCACGACGATGCCGTGCTGCGGGCCCGGGCTCGGCCATTCCGTCAGCGCCGGCTTGTCCTTGGCAAGATCGTTGATCGCGACCAGCACCGCCTTCGCCGTGCTCTGGCCGTCCCAGGGGCGGATGCCGTCATAGAACAAAGCGAGTTGGCCATGGCCCGAGATGACATGGGCTGGTTTCTGGCCGGTCAGCGTCAGGTCGACGAGCTTCACCGCCCCCTTCTCGATGTCGTTGTGGTCGCCATGCGATTCGATCGTCAGGCCGGTGTCGAGGAAGCGGATCGTGCCGGCATCGTCGCCGGTCTTGATCACGACGAAGCGGCCGCCCTGCGCGGTGGCGAAACCGGGATTGGCTTTGGACAGGTCGAAGCTGTGCGTGACCTCGCCGGTATCGAGATCGAGCACGCGCACGACCGGCTTCTCATGATCGGCGAAGACCAGCCGGCCGCGCAGCACGGCATGGTCATGAGCGAGCGCCGGCAGGCTCGCGAATACGGCCGAAAGCGCGAGGGAGGACAACAGGGAAAGCGGACGCATGGCAGTCTCCAGGACGGGCAGTAAGGGAATGGCGGAACGGATCGGATGAGGTTTCAGGCGGCATCGGCACGGCGCCAGGCCGGGAACGGGTCGGGCAGGTCGCGATAGCGCTCGGGCTTGAAGGCGATGGTCGGCGTCTCGCCGAGCAGGCAGGCATCGAGCCCGGCGCGGATGGCGCGCTCGTTCATCCCCGAGCCGATGAAGACCAGCTCCTGCCGGCGATCACCCCAGACCGAGTGCCAGTGCCGATTCAGGATCGCCTTCCATTCCGGGTGGTCGGGCCAGCGCGGGCGCGGCACCGCAGCCCACCAGAACCCCATCGCCTCGGTGCGGCAGATCGCGCCGGCAAGCGACATCTCGCCGACCCATTCGGGCCGCGTCGCCAGCCAGAAATGGCCCTTGGCCCGGATCAGCCCGGGCCAGCTCTTCGCAAGGAAAGCGTTGAATTTTTCTGGGTGGAAGGGCCGGCGCGCCCGGTAGACGAAGGAGGCGATGCCGTATTCCTCGGTCTCCGGCACATGGTCTTTGAAGCCGTAGAGCTCCTTGTGCCAGAGCGGATGCTCCTGCGCCTTCTCATGGTCGAACAGGCCGGTATCGAGGATCGCGTCCAGCGGCACGCGGCCGAAATCGGCCTCGATCAGGCGTGCATCAGGATTGAGCGCCCGGATCACCAGCCTGGCCTGCGCCGTCGCCTCCGGCCCGGCATCGCCGACCTTGTTGAGCACGACGACGTCGGCGAACTCGATCTGCTCGACCAGGAGATCGACCAGAGTGCGCTCGTCGCCCTCGCCGGCGGTCTCGCCCCGCTCGCGCAGGAAGTCGCGCGAGCCGTAATCCCTGAGCAGGTTCACCGCATCGACCACCGTCACCATGGTGTCGAGCCGGGCGAGGTCGGAGAGCGAAAAACCGTCCTCGTCGCGGAATTCGAAGGTCGCCGCGATCGGCAGCGGCTCGGCGATGCCGGTGCCCTCGATCAGGAGGTAGTCGAAGCGGCCGTCGCGCGCGAGCCGGCTGACCTCGGCCAAGAGATCATCGCGCAAGGTGCAGCAGATGCAGCCATTGCTCATCTCGACCAGCTTTTCGTCGGTGCGCGAGAGATCGCCGCCGCCTGATCGCACCAGATCGGCGTCGATGTTGACCTCGCTCATGTCGTTGACGATGACCGCGACCTTGCGGCCCTCGCGGTTGTTGAGGACGTGGTTCAGCAGCGTCGTCTTGCCGGCGCCGAGAAAGCCGGAGAGCACGGTGACGGGAAGGCGGGCGTCCATCTCGGATTCCTATATTGTTATGTTGTAACATTTCATAGCGAGAGCAAATCGCGGACGCAAGGCTGCCGTGCGGGCAGGTCGCTGGCCTTCCACAGTCCGAGCCCTAAGCTGCCCTCCAGATGCCGATGGAAGGGCCGCCATGATCGAGATCGACCTGCTGGTCCGCGCCGAGTTTCTCTACCCGGTCAGCCCCGGCCTGCCGGTGATCCCGGATGGCGAGGTCGCGATCGCGGGTGGGCGCATCCTCCATGCCGGCCCACGCCAGCCGGACGGATATTGGGCCCCTGCCCGCACGCTGGACGGCTCCGGGCGGGCCGTGCTGCCCGGCTTCGTCAACTGCCATTCGCACGCGGCATCGCTGGTCTTCCGCAGCCAGACCGACGACCACGCCGCCAAGGCGGCGCTGCTCGAAGTCGCCTTCCGGATGGAAAAGGACATCAGCGAGGACGAGTGGGCGCTGCTGGCCGAGGCCGGCTGCGCCGACATGCTCCAGGCCGGCATCACCACCATCAACGACATTTGGTACGCGCCGCACCGGCTCGCGCAGACGGTCGAAGCCTGCGGCCTACGCGCCCAGATCGCCCACAAGGTCTTCGACGTCCGCCTGCACGAGCTCTGGCGCGGCGACTACACGCATCATCCAGACATCGGCGAGGCGCGTTTGCGCGATGGTGTCGCCTTCGCCGAGCGCTGGCATGGCGTCGCCGATGGCCGCATCACCGCGCGCATCGGCACGCACGCGACCGACACCTGCTCGGCAGACCTGCTGAAAGCTGCCCGCGCAGAGGCGAACCGGCTCGGTATCGGCATGCATATCCACGCCGCCCAGAGCGTCGCCGAGGTCGAGCAGATCAAGGCGGCCCATGGCTGCGGCCCGGTCGAGTTCCTTAGAGATGTCGGCATGCTTGGCCCCGACGTCGTGCTCGCCCATCTCGTCTTCGCCGGGGCGGGCGATCTCGACGCCGTCCAAGAGAGCGGCGCGGCTTATGCCCATTGCCCGACGATCTATCCGCGCCGCGGCCGCTATCCGCCCCTGGAGGAGATCATGGCGCGCGGCATCCCGACCGGTTTCGCCACCGACTGGATGCTGAACGACCCGTTCGAGGGCATGCGCAACGCCCTCAACGCCATGCGCCTGCGCCTCGCCAGCCCGACCGCCCTTTCCTGCGTCCAGGCGCTGGAACTGCACACGATCGGCGCCGCCCGCGTCATGGGCCTTGAGGACGAGATCGGCTCGCTCGAACCGGGCAAGAAGGCCGACCTGATCATGATCGACATCGACCGCCCGCACCTCCAGCCCTATTACGGCGACTACGCCGCGCTGGTCTATTACGCCAAAGCGAGCGACGTGGTGACGAGCATCGTCGACGGGGCGATCGTGGTCGAGCATGGCCGCCCGACCCGCCTCGACCGCGATAGGACGATGGCGCGCATCAAGGAGCATGTCCCAGGCTGGCGCGGAAGGCTCGCGGCGCTCGGCAGCCGGGCGGTGTTCGGGCCGGGCTGTCCGTGCTGCGGCTGATCAGACTATCAGCTTGGCGCGCGGTACCGAAGGATCGCGCCGCGCCGTCTCGATCACGGTGTCGAGCAGGCCTGGGAAACGCCGGTCGAATTCCTCGCGGCGGATGCTGAGATAGCGCACCGTCCCTTCAGCCCGCGACCGCGTGATCCCCGCCTCGCGCAATTTGGCAAAATGGTAGGAGAGCAGCGAGGGCGAGGCGAGCTCGGTGAAGGCGCCGCAGCGCGCCTTGTCGACCTCGTCGCAATCGGCGAGCGAGACCAGGATGCCGAGCCGGATCGGATCGCCCAGCGCCGCGAACACGTCGGCCGGCAGGACGTCCTCGATCTCCGGATGGAAGAGCTGCTGCTTCATGACCTCTCCGACTTAATTGACGCGGCGGCTCCTGACAAGTTTCAACGATCCTTGAAATTAAGATTGACTCATGGTCGCCCGACGATCATGATTCAACGATCATTGAAATTGTCGGCAACTCCCCACGGAGCCCTCTGCCATGGATATCCGTCTCCTCCTGCTGGCCGGCGGCGCCTTCGCCATCGGCACCGGCAGCCTCGTCATCACCGGCATCCTGCCCAATCTCGCTGCCGCCTTCGGCGTCAGCGTCGACACCGCCGGCCTGCTGATCTCGATCTTCGCCATCGCCTACGCCATCGGCTCGCCAGTGCTCTCGACGCTGTTCGGCAATCTCGACCGCAAGCTCGTGCTCGTCGGCTCGCTCACGGTCTTCACGCTCGCCAATCTCGTCGCCGCGTTCACCAGCGATTTCTCCTCGCTGATGCTGGCGCGCATCGTCATGGCGCTCGCTTCCGGCGTGTTCATGCCGGCAGCGAACGCCGTCGCGGTCGCGCTGGTGCCGCCCGAGCGCCGGGCTCGCGCCATCGCGCTCGTCACCGGTGGCATGACCGTCTCGCTGATTCTCGGCGTCCCACTCGGCACCGCCGTCGCCACGCTGGGCTGGCACTTCCCCTTCCTGGTTGTGGCGCTGTTCGGCGCGCTCGCGCTCGCCGGCCTGCTCTTCAAGATGCCAGCCGGACTGCCGCGCGGCGCCAATACGCTGGCCGAGCGGCTGCAGGTCGCGCGCCGCGGCGACGTCCTGCTGGCGCTCGGCACCACCGCGCTTTGGACCACCGGCGCCTTCACCCTCTATACCTATGTTGCGCCCTTCCTCTCGGCCCATGCCGGCATCTCCGGCCATTGGCTGAGCGCGACGCTGGTCATCACCGGCATCGGCTCGGCGCTCGGCAACCAGCTCGGCGGCCAGGCCAGCGACCGCTTCGGCCCCGTGCCGACGCTGACCTTCGTGCTGACCCTGCTCGCAGCCTCGCTGGCCGCCGCCTCGCTCGTCGCGGTGACCTTGCCGCCAGCGGTCGCGATCTTCGTCCTGCCGGTGATCCTGATGATCTGGAGCGGCGCCGGCTGGGCCGGACATCCCTCGCAGATGTCGCGCCTCGCTGCGATGGCCCCGGATGCCGTCGTGGTCGCGCTCTCACTCAATGCCTCGGCGCTTTATGTCGGCATCGCCGCGGGTGCCGCACTCGGCCAGCAGGTGCTGCGCCATGGCGCCTCCTGGCAGCTCGGCTTCGTCGGAGCAGCCTGCGAGCTCGGCGCGCTCGCTTTGCTGCTGATCGCGACGCGGCGGCGCAAGGCGGCCATGCGTGATGCAGCCCGTGTCAGCGAAATCGCGATCGCCCCGCCGGTGCGCTGAGGCGTTCTCGTCACGAGCGAACCGAGCTTTCAGCCTGGGTGCAAGCCCGGCTGAGCGCCGTCTGGCGATGGCGGCTCGGCTCCGATGCAACGTCTCAGCGCGTCGGCACGGGCGCTGCGAAAGCCTGCTTCAGGCCTTTCGCAGCAAAGTCCTGAGCCCGCCTGGCGTCGTCGAGCACCGCATCCATTCCGAAGAACTCATGCGTCACGCCTTCGCTGTTCTGGTAGCTGGTCTGGACGCCGGCGGCCTTGAGCTTCTCGGCCAGCAGCACACCGTCCGACATCAGCGGATCGATCTCGGCGGTGATGATGGTCGCTGAAGGCAGGCCCTTGAGGTCGGCCATGGTGGTCAGGTTCAGCATCGGGCTCTTGGCGTCCTCGGGCTTCGCCAGAACCTTATCGATGAACCAGCCCATCGCGCCCTTGGATAGCGGCATGGCGTTCTGGTTCGCCACATAGGACGGCGTCGTCATATCGGTGCCGGCAACAGGATAGACCAGCAGCATGTGCAGCGGCTTCTGCAGATTCTGATCGCGCGCCATGATGGCGACATTGGCCGCGAGGTTGCCGCCGGCGCTTTCGCCCGCAAGCGCGACACGCGCTGGATCGCCGCCGAATTGCCCTGCGTTCGCCAGCACCCATTTGTAGGCCGCGAACGAATCCTCATGCGCGGCCGGGAATTTGTGCTCCGGCGCGTGGCGGTATTCGACGCTGGCGACGATCGCACCGGTCTTCTTGGCGAGTGCCATGGCCGAGGCTTCATAGGTGTCGATGTCGGCGATGACCCAGCCGCCGCCGTGATAATAGACCACGACCGGCAGCGGGCCGGCGCCCGCGCCGTCCGGCGTGTAGATCCGGATCGGTTGCGTGCCGCCGGCGATTGGATAGGTCATATCCTTCTTGGCGACCTTCATCGCCGCCATCAGCGCCATCGGGTCCTTGCCCTGGTCCTTCAAGACGGCCTTGACTGCGTCGGCCGGGGTCGGTTGGGCGCGGGCTTCGTCGACGCTGCGCGACTCGATCGGCTTTGCGCCAAGTTCGTGAAGCTTTTTCAAAACGAGGACCATGTCCTCCTTGTCGGCGCGCTTCATCGTGCCGCTATCGGGCGCTTCCGCCAGCGCATTGGCGGCCATCCTCGCGGGTGCTGGCGCCTGCGCGAACGCGACGGGCGCGGCAAACAGCGCGACACCGGCTAAAAGACGGGCCGCCAGCGCAGAAGAGCGAATTACGGTTTTCATGATGATCTTTCTGTCATTGCAGGAGGGGTCCGGCGTGCGCCGGTGCTCGATCTGAAAGGCCGCGCGAAACCCTCGGCTGTCGCGCGGCATGAATCCGAGAACTCAGGCTCTGAGTTCGCCGGCGATGCGCTTGCACATCGCGACATGCTCCTTGAACGCGCCGAGCATCAGCGCGCCGAGATGGCGGCCCTGCTTCTCGGCCGGATCGCTCGCGCCGGCGGAATTGTGGAGATAGGCGTCGGCAAGATCGCGCAGCTGCTCATGATTCGTCAGCTGGAAGGCGATGTATTCGCGGTCGAAGGAAGCGCCTTTGGCGGCAGCCTTCATCGTCTCGATCACGGCCATGCCGGCGGCGTCCATCTTGGGCGCTGTCGTGCCGATGTCCTTGAGGACCATGTTGACCCCGACGGCCTCGCCGAGTTCGAAGCCGGCGAATTCGAGCGCGTTCTTGTTCGTCGTCATCTCGACGGCCATGGCGGAGGTGGCCAGCGACATCTCGGCTCGGCCGATCACGCCGGCGTAATACTGCGCGGCGGTCTTCACCTCCGCCAGATTCGTCGCCGCCATCGCGGGCATGGCCGCGCCGCGGCTTTGGGACCGTGCGAGGGTCGCATGGAGAGTTCCGGCGAATGCGATGCCGGTCAAAACGGAGCGTCTGTTCATGGTGGCGTCTTTCGGGCTTGGAGCATCGTGGTGACGATACTGGGAAACGAGCCCCCCGGCCGTTCAGTCGCAGGCGAAATAATTGCCGCACATCTTGGCCAATGCGCGCGATAACATGATGAATTGCATCAAGCTCACGGCCGTCAACTAAGGAAAATCTGATTTGGTTCCGCAAGGGGACACGAGCCACACGGAAACTTGATACGACTTTTCGTCAGGATACTTTTCTGGACCCGGAGAGCGCGCGCCCGAGCGCGAGGCGCTGGCGGGTCGGCCGCAAGCCGGCGCCCTTCAGGATCGAACGCACTTCGCAGAGCGGAGCCAAAGGGGGCGCCGTGACCAAAGCAGTCGCTCGCATGTCTCGTACTCCTTCAACCTTCTCGCTTGGCCATTTCTCCATTATAATTGCAACTAGTTTGCATTAGCAGTATCATTACCCAGGCTTGAGCGACCACGCGGCGTGTGCCGAACTCAGGCCCTCACCTCGAACACCATGTTGAACGGCGTCTCGGTCGCGCGGCGGAAGCGGGAGAAGCCGGCGTCGAGCGCAACCTTGCGCAAACGGAACTCTCCGGCCTGGGCCCCGAGTCCCAATCCGACCTCCTGCGCCATCGAGGCCGGCGTACAGATCATCGTCGACGCGCCGTAGAAGATCCGGCCGACCGGGTTGATGTTCTGCTTGAGATTGTCGTGGGCGAAGGGCTCGACGATCATCCAGGTGCCGTCCTCGGCCAGCGTCTCCCTGACATGGCGGCCGGCTCCGACCGGGTCCCCCATGTCGTGCAGGCAATCGAACATGGCGACGAGATCGTAACTCGCGGCCGGGAAGTCCTTGGCGCTGGCCCGTTCGAAGACGATGCGATCGCCGACGCCGGCCTTCTCCGCCGCCTCCCTACCCTTCTCGATCGAGGGGCCGTGGTAATCGAAGGCATAGAAGCGCGATTTCGGATAGGCCTGCGCCATCAGGATGGTCGAGGCGCCATGGCCGCAGCCGACATCGGCGACCACGGCTCCCGCCTCGAGCTTGGCCTTGACGCCGTCGAGCGCCGGAATCCAGCTGTTCACGAGGTTGGTGTTGTAGCCCGGCCGGAAGAAGCGCTCGGTGCCGCGGAACAGGCAGTTGCTGTGCTCGTGCCAGCCGAGCCCGGCGCCGGTCCTGAAGGCCTCCTCGACCTTGGGCTCGTCGACCCACATGGATTGGACGATCTCGAAGGCGCCGGCGAAGAAGGCCGGGCTGCCCTCTTCGGCGAAGGCCATGGCCTGCTCCGGCGACAGGCTGAAACTGTCGCTCCCCTCGTCATACTGGACGTACTCGGCAGCGGCCTGAGCCGAGAGCCATTCGCGGACATAGCGCTCCTTCAAGCCGGTCCTGCCGGCGAGTTCCGCCGCCGTGACGGACTCGCCATCGGCCATGGCCCGGTAGAGGCCGAGCTGGTCGCCGAGCACGATGAGGGAGCCCGTGACGCAGGCTCCGACATCTCCGACGAGACGTCCCACCAAGGCATCGAGCTTTTGCGGATCGGATTGACGCATGGCCAGGCTCCTCTGGTTGGGGAGGGCGTGGCCGGAATCCGACGCGAACCGGCTCGACGCCATCGCAGCGGCCGATGCTATACCCCGCATGGCAACGCTCAACTGCGCAAAGGGAGAAACTCGCCACCTGTGCGCGCATGACAGGAAGAAGCGCTTTCCGCTTCCCCCCGCCGCCTCCCACGTCTATAGCGAGCGCCTAGCATTCATCTTTGGCGCTCGCTGGCTTCCGCTCCTTTCGAACGGAGGGGCCGTGCGCGCCCGCACGGAACCGGTCGAGACCATGCCCAAGCGCACAGACATCAAGACGATCCTGATCATCGGCGCCGGCCCCATCATCATCGGCCAGGCCTGCGAGTTCGACTATTCGGGCACCCAGGCCTGCAAGACGCTGAAGGCCGAGGGCTACCGCATCGTCCTGGTCAACTCGAACCCGGCGACGATCATGACCGATCCGGACCTGGCCGATTCGACCTATGTCGAGCCGATCACGCCGGAGATCGTCGCCAAGATCATCGAAAAGGAGCGCAACGTCCTGCCCGGCGGCTTCGCGCTGCTGCCGACCATGGGCGGCCAGACCGCACTCAACTGCGCGCTCTCGCTGCAGAAGATGGGCGTGCTGGAGACATTCGACGTCGAGATGATCGGCGCCACCGCCGACGCGATCGACAAGGCCGAGGACCGCGAGCGCTTCCGCGAGGCGATGACCAAGATCGGCCTCTCAACCCCGCGCTCGCACCACGTCAAGACGCTCGGCGCCGCGCTCGACGCGCTGGAGGATATCGGCCTGCCGGCTATCATCCGCCCGTCCTTCACCATGGGCGGCACCGGTGGCGGCATCGCCTACAACAAGGGCGAGTTCATCGACATCGTCGAGCGCGGCATGGACGCCTCGCCGACAAGCGAAGTGCTGATCGAGGAGAGCGTGCTCGGCTGGAAGGAGTACGAGATGGAGGTCGTCCGCGATAAGGCGGACAACTGCATCATCGTCTGCTCGATCGAGAACATCGACCCGATGGGCGTCCACACCGGCGATTCGATCACCGTCGCTCCGGCGCTGACGCTGACCGACAAGGAATACCAGATCATGCGCGACGCCTCGCTGGCGGTGCTGCGCGAGATCGGCGTCGAGACCGGCGGCTCCAACGTCCAGTTCGCGGTCGATCCCGAGAGCGGCCGGATGATCGTCATCGAGATGAACCCGCGTGTGTCGAGGTCGTCCGCCCTGGCGTCCAAAGCCACCGGCTTCCCGATCGCCAAGGTCGCAGCGCGGCTCGCGGTCGGCTACACGCTCGACGAGATCGAGAACGACATCACCGGCGGCGCGACACCGGCCTCGTTCGAGCCGACGATCGATTATGTCGTCACCAAGATCCCGCGCTTCGCCTTCGAGAAATTCCCGGGCGCCGAACCGACGCTGACCACCGCGATGAAGTCGGTCGGCGAGGCCATGGCGATCGGCCGCACCTTCCAGGAATCGCTGCAGAAGGCGCTGCGCTCGCTCGAGACCGGGCTCGATGGGCTCGACGAGATCGAGATCGAGGGCGTCGGCCATGGCGACGACAAGAACGCGATCAAGGCGGCGCTCTCGACCCCGACTCCGGACCGCATCCTGCAGGTCGCCCAGGCGATGCGCGCCGGCTTCACCGACGAGCAGATCCATGAGAGCTGCAAGATCGACCCCTGGTTCCTCGAACAGATGCGCGGCATCGTCGAGACCGAGGAAAAGATCCGCGCCCACGGCTTGCCGCAGACGCCGATCGCCTTCCGCCAGCTCAAAGCGATGGGCTTCTCGGACAAGCGCCTCGCCGCCGTCGCCGGCAAGACCGAGGACGAGGTCCGCACGCTCCGCCGCTCGCTGAAGGTGCGTCCGGTATTCAAGCGCATCGACACCTGCGCCGCCGAGTTCGCCTCGCCCACGGCCTATATGTATTCGACCTACGCCATGCCCTTCGCCGGCGCGCCGGCCGACGAGGCACAGCCCTCCTCCGCCAAGAAGGTCGTCATCCTCGGCGGCGGCCCCAACCGCATCGGCCAGGGCATCGAGTTCGACTATTGCTGCTGCCATGCCTGCTACGCCCTGCGCGACGCCGGCTACGAGACCATCATGGTCAACTGCAATCCCGAGACGGTGTCGACCGACTACGACACTTCGGACCGGCTCTATTTCGAGCCGCTGACCGCCGAGGATGTGCTTGAGATCCTCGAGACCGAGAAGCAGAACGGCACGCTGCACGGCGTCATCGTCCAGTTCGGTGGCCAGACGCCGCTGAAGCTGGCGCATGCGCTGGAGCAGGCCGGTATCCCGATCCTCGGCACCACACCCGACGCGATCGACCTCGCCGAGGATCGCGACCGCTTCAAGCGCCTGCTCGACAAGTTGCATCTCAAGCAGCCGAAGAACGGCATCGCCTATTCGGTCGAGCAGTCGCGCATGATCGCGGCCGAGCTCGGCCTGCCCTTCGTGGTGCGCCCGTCCTACGTCCTCGGCGGCCGCGCCATGGCGATCATCCGCGACGAGGTGATGTTCGAGGACTACCTGCTCGGCACGCTGCCCTCGCTGATCCCCTCGGAGGTCAAGGCCAAGTACCCGAACGACAAGACCGGGCAGATCAACACCGTCCTCGGCAAGAACCCGCTGCTGTTCGACCGATATCTGTCGGACGCGATCGAGGTCGACGTCGACTGCCTCTGCGATGGCAAGGACGCCTTCATCGCCGGGATCATGGAGCATATCGAGGAAGCCGGCATCCACTCCGGCGATTCGGCCTGCTCGCTGCCGCCGCGCTCACTCTCGCCCGAGCTGATCGCCGAGCTGGAACGCCAGAGCAAGGCGATGGCGCTCGCCCTCGATGTCGGCGGGCTGATGAACGTCCAATATGCGATCAAGGACGGCGACATCTACGTGCTCGAAGTCAATCCGCGGGCATCGCGTACCGTGCCTTTCGTCGCCAAGGTCATCGGTCAGCCGATCGCCAAGATCGCGGCGCGGCTGATGGCGGGCGAGAAGCTCGCAAGCTTCAACCTGAAACAGGAGAAGCTCGAGCATGTCGGCGTGAAGGAGGCGGTGTTCCCCTTCGCCCGCTTCCCCGGCGTCGACGTGCTGCTCGGCCCGGAGATGCGCTCGACCGGCGAGGTCATCGGCCTCGACCGGTCCTTTGACGTCGCGTTCGCCAAGAGCCAGCTCGGCGCCGGCTCGAAGGTGCCGGTCAAGGGCACGGTCTTCGTCTCGGTCCGTGACGAGGACAAGCCGCGCATCCTGCCCGCGATGGCGATGCTGGCCGAGCTCGGCTTCCAGATCGTCGCCACCGGCGGCACCCTGCGCCTGTTGCAGGAGCACGGCATCCGCGCCAGCAAGATCAACAAGGTGCTGGAAGGCCGACCGCACGTTGTCGACGCCATCAAGAACGGCGAGATCCAGCTCGTCTTCAACACCACGGACGGCCCGCAGGCTCTCGCGGACTCGCGCTCGCTGCGCCGCGCGGCCCTCTTGCACAAGGTGCCCTATTATACCACCTTGGCCGGAGCGATCGCCGCCGCGGAGGGCATCAAGGCCTATAGCAGCGGCGATCTCGAAGTGAGGTCGCTGCAATCCTATTTCGGCCGCGCCGCCTGATCGGCCGCGCGGCGAAATAGTTTTCTGACGATCGGAGCGATGCGGGCGCGTCGGCCATTGCCGGCGCGCGTATTCGTTTTTTATAACTGGGACGGGACGATGGAAAAGGTTCCTATGACGGCGGGTGGCTTCGCCGCCCTCGAGGTCGAATTGAAGCAGCGTCAGCAGGTCGAGCGCCCGCGCATCATCCAGGCGATCTCCGAAGCGCGCGCGCTGGGCGACCTCTCGGAGAATGCCGAGTATCATGCCGCCAAGGAAGCCCAGTCGCTGAACGAGGGCCGCGTCATGGAGCTCGAATCGCTGATCGGCCGCGCCGACATCATCGATGTCAGCAAGCTCGGCGGCGACACGATCAAGTTTGGCGCCACCGTCAAGCTGATCGACGACGACACCGAGGAAGAGAAGCTCTACCAGATCGTCGGCGAGCCGGAATCGGACGTGAAGTCCGGCAAGGTCTCGATCGGCTCGCCGATCGCGCGCGCTTTGATCGGCAAGAAGGTCGGCGATTCCGTCCACGTCAACACGCCTGGCGGCGGCAAGTCCTATGAGGTCGTCAGCGTCGCCTTCCGCTGACGGCACCGCTTGGCCAGACCGGCGGCAGTCCCTACATTGAGGGCCTGACTGCCGCCGGAGACCACCCATGACCACGCGCCGCGCATTTCTCACCGGGTCCGCCGTGCTTGCCGCCGGCGGGCTCGCTTCGCTTCCGGCCCGGGCGCAAGGCATCGCCATCGGCGGGATCCGCGTCGATGCGCGACGCCTTGGCCCGCAGGGCTGGGGCGAAAACGCCCCCGGATCGCGCGCGCCATGGAGCAGGAACTCGCACGCCAGCTCGCACCGTTGCGCCAGCGCGGCGGCCCCACGCTTCATGTCACGCTGCAAGGCCTTTGGCTCGCCAGCTCGGCCGGCACCGGCGGCGCCGGCGATGGCGGCGACAACGACAATATGGACAGCGTCGCCGAGGTGATCGACCGCGGCCGCGTGCTCTTCAGCCGCGATATCCGCTCGATGCTGCTCTCCTCCTCCGGCGGCGCCTGGTACCGGCCCGATGTCGATCAATACCGCGTCACGGCCCTGCTCGAGAACAACGCCCAGTGGATCAAGCGCTATCTCGGCGCTTGACGCCATGCTCCTCGCACGCCGGATCGTCCTGACAGGCCTAGCCGCTACGTTGCTGGCAGGTTGCCGGACGACGTCTCAAACCGCTCCACCTGTCGCAATCCAGACGATTCGCGTCGACACTGCGCCCCTGGCGGCCAAAGGCCAGAGCGCCACCGCGGCACTGATCAAGCCGATGCTGGAGCGCGAGCTCGCCAGCCTTCGCACGACCGACAGCAGACGCGGCGCGATCCTGCAGGTCACGGTCACCGGCCTTTATCTGACGAGCTATGCCGGTGGCGCGGCGGCGACGCTCGGCAATGACACGCTGGAAAGCGAGGCCGTGCTTATCGGTTCAGATGGCCGCGAGATCGCCCGCTACCCGATCCTCGCCATCATGGCTCCGAGCTCCGGCGGGGCGTGGTACCGCCCGGACGTCAACCAGCGCCGGGTCGAGGCGCTCGTTGCAAGCAACGCCCAATGGATCAGGCGCGCGGTCGGTGGCTGAACGAGCGTCCTAAAGCGGCGCGATCGGCTCGTCCTTGACCCGGTCGAGCGCCAGCGCCGTGCGGACATTGCGCACATTCGGCAGCGCCGTCAGGTCGGCGACGAAATCCTGGAAGGCCTTCAGATCGGTCGCGACGCATTTCAGGATGAAGTCGATGTCGCCCGACAGCGTCCAGCATTCGCGCACCAGCGACCATTCGCGGATCCGCTGCTGAAAGATGGCGAGATCGGCCTCGGCCTGGCTGGCGAGATGGACGAAGGCGAAGCACACCACCTCGATGCCGAGCTTTCGCTCGTCGAGCAGCGCCCGATAACCGGTGATGACGCCCGCCTCCTCCAGCGCACGCACGCGCCTCAGGCAGGGCGGCGGCGAGATGCCGACCCGGCTCGAGAGCTCGACATTGGTCATGCGCCCGTCGCTCTGCAGCTCCGTCAGGATACGGAGATCGATCTCGTCGAGTTTGGCGCGCACAAATCCTCCTGAAAATGGAACGCGCTGGTGTAGACGGGCCGCTGACGCGATACAAGGCGTCGACCACGTCAAACCCGGGCCAGCCGACCGTGCCGCCAGAATCGACGCCTTCCCTCTGGGTGCTGACCGACGGCAAGGCCGGCGACGAGGTGCAATGCCTCGGCGTCGCCGAGCGCCTGGGTGTCGCTCCCGAGCTTCGCCGGATCAATCCCGGCCGGCCTTGGAGCTGGCTGATGCCGCGCGGGCCGATCGATCCGCGCGAGGCCCCGGACCGGCCCGGCAGCCCGATCCGCCCACCCTTCCCCGACATCGCCATTGCCTCGGGCCGGCGCGCCGTCGCCTATCTCCGCGCCGTCAAGAAGGCCTCGAACGGCGCGACCTTCACCGTCTTCCTGAAAGACCCGCGCATCGGCCCCGACGCTGCCGACCTGATCTGGGTCTCCGAGCATGACCGCCTGCGCGGCGAGAACGTGCTTGTGACGATCACCTCGCCTCATCGGCTCGCGCCGGAAGCCCTCGCTACTGCCCGCGCCGCGCCACCACCCGAGCTCGCTGCCCTGCCGTCGCCTCGCGCGGCCGTGCTCGTCGGCGGCGACAGCCGCCACCACCGCTTCCGGCCGGACGATATCGAACGCTTCGCGCGCGAGCTCGACACACTCGCCGCCTCCGGCGTCGCCTTGATGGGCTCGCGCTCGCGCCGGACCCCGCCGGCGCTCGACGCCGCCATCGCCGAGGTCTTCCGCCGCCATGGCGGCTGGTGGTGGGATGGCAGCGGCGACAATCCCTATGTGCCACTGCTCGCCAATGCCGACGCCATCGTCGCGACCGCCGATTCGACCAACATGATCGGCGAGGCGGCCGCCACCGGCGCGCCCATCCTGGTGTTCGAGCCGCATGGCGGCCACGGCAAGCTGGCGAAGTTCCTGGAGGCACTGAAACGCCACGGCGCTGTGCATCACTTCCAGGGCAAGCTTGAAGGCTCCCGCTACGAGCCGCTAGATTCGACCGGAACGATCGCTGCGGCCGTGCTCGAGGGCTGGCGGCATCACAAGGCTGCAACGGGGCTGGACTGAAGCCACTCCCATACCGATATCTCCGGCTCGTACCGGCTCAGGAACCAGATAATGGCCCATACCCATGCCAAGGTGATGATCATCGGCTCCGGCCCGGCTGGCTACACCGCCGCGATCTATGCCGCCCGCGCCATGCTCGAGCCGGTGATGATCTCCGGACTGCAGGCCGGCGGCCAGCTGATGATCACTACCGATGTCGAGAACTATCCCGGCTTCGCCGATGTGATCCAGGGCCCCTGGCTGATGGAGCAGATGCAGGCGCAGGCCGTCCATATGGGCACGAAGATGGTCTCCGACCATATTGCCAAGGTCGATCTCTCGCAGCGCCCCTTCCGGCTCTGGGGCGACGCCGGCGACACCTATTCCTGCGACTCGCTGATCGTCGCGACCGGCGCGCAGGCGAAATGGCTCGGCCTGCCTTCCGAGCAGGCATTCCAGGGCTTCGGCGTCTCGGCGTGCGCCACCTGCGACGGCTTCTTCTTCCGCAACAAGGAGGTCGTCGTGGTCGGCGGCGGCAATACCGCGGTCGAGGAAGCGCTCTATCTCGCCAATCTCGCCAGCAAGGTCACGCTGGTGCACCGGCGCGATTCGCTGCGTGCCGAGAAGGTGATGCAGGAACGCCTGTTCAAGCACCCCAAGATCGAGATGGTCTGGAATGCGGAGGTTGCCGAAATACTCGGCGGCACGCAGCCCCCCTCCGTCACGCATGTCCGCCTGCGCGATCTGAAAAGCGGGGCGCTGCGCGATCTTGCAACGCACGGTGTCTTCATCGCCATCGGCCACAAGCCTGCGACCGAGCTCTTCGCCGGCCAGCTCGCCATGCGCGATTCGGGCTATCTCGACGTCACCCCTGGTACGACCCAGACCAATGTGCCCGGCGTCTTCGCCGCCGGAGACGTCACCGACGAGCATTACCGTCAGGCCGTGACGGCCGCCGGCCTCGGTTGCATGGCGGCGCTCGACGCCGAGCGCTGGCTAATGGCGCAGGAACTGGGAATTCGCGAGGCAGCGGAATAACCGGGAAGCCGCTCCCATCACTGGAATTGATCAGTTTCAGCACGATATTAACGGCTAAAATCAACCGCCCCGGCAAAGGAGTCGTTGACCGGACAACTCTATCCCCCCATCATGCGCTGAACGCATAACAGGGGGAAAGCGGTGGATTGGGACCGCATCCGAATCTTCTACACGGTCGCTGAATCGGGAAGCTTCACCAAAGCAGGCGACGGGCTGGGTCTTAGCCAGTCGGCAGTCAGCCGCCAGATTGGTGCACTGGAGCGCGAATTGCGCGCCCCGCTGTTCCATCGGCACACACGTGGCCTCATTCTCACCGAGCAAGGTGAATTGCTTTGGCGCGCTGCGCGCGAGATGACGCAGCGCCTGGAGCGAACGCGCGCCCAGCTCTCGGAGACCCGCGAGCATCCCTCCGGCGAGCTCAAGGTCACCGCTACCCGCGGGCTCGGCGGGCATTGGCTGACGCCGCGCCTCGCCGAGTTCCTCGATCTCTACCCCGACATCAAGGTCGAGCTGATCCTCACCGATGAGGAACTCGACCTGTCGATGCGCGAGGCCGACATCGCGATTCGCCTGCGCCAGCCGCAACAGCCCGACCTGATCCAGCGCCGGCTCTTCACGGTGCACTTTCACGTCTACGGCTCGCCGGCCTACATCAAGCGCTTCGGCGAACCGAAGAGCTACGAGGAACTCGACAACCACCGGCTGCTGTCCTTCGGGGCGTCCTCGCCGTCGTATCTGACGGCGGTGCACTGGCTCGGCACGCTCGGCCGCGACCAGCGCAATCCGCGCCCGATCCATCTGACCGTGAACAACATCACGGCGATGAAGCGCGCGGTCGATTCGGGCGCCGGCATCGCCATCCTGCCCGACTATCTGATCGAGGCTGGCTCGCCGCTCGTGCAGTTGATGCGCGAGACCGAGATGCCGCAGCTCGAGAGCTATCTGGTCTATCCGGAGGAGATGAAATCGGTCGCGCGCGTGCAGGTCTTCCGCGATTTCCTGATCCAGAAGTCGCAGCGCTGGACATATTGAACGACAGGCAGGTGCTGCCGGAAAATCCGGCAGCACCGTGTCTTACGCCGACTGCGCATGCGTGCCACGCGCGGTCTCCTGGCAATTGTGACGAATTCTAGCAATAAGTCATGTCGCCAGCGCATAACCGACCCGACCAATGCTGCATTGCAAAAAGGCAGGGTCTGCTCGATATTTCACTCACGGTTGTTCGGAACGGGCTCCGCATCTCCTCCCGGCGTTGAGTTCGTTCCAGCCGTTCCCCTCTGAGATGTTTGGCGCTTTTTGCGCTGGATGTTTCAAACTTTCAGGCCGGCTCCTTCGGGACGCCGGCCTTTTTTCTTTATCTGCCGCAGCCCGCGGCCGGATCGAAAAGCCACAGGCCTCGCTCGACATGTGGTGCCCCGCCTATCCGCCTTGACCGTAGCCGCCCCCCGGCCATCGTGCCCGCAACGGATCCACTCCCCTCGCGAGGCCCCTATGCGCCGCGTTTCGTTTCTCTCTGCTCTCATCGCCGGGCTGTGCCTGGCCGGCCTCTCCGCCCAGGCGGCGGGCGGGCGCTACGTCCACCCGGCCGACCGGGCGGAAGAACGAATCATTCCGATGTATGGCAATCTGCCGGTCTGCGAGGATCTGGCCGTGCTCGGCGAGATCACCAGCTGGTTCAATTCGCGCGAGGCCAAGTTCTGGGGACCGTTGCAGGCGATCAGCTTCGACCGCGTCCGGCCCGTCGCCTGGCGGCCCTGGGGCGACGACTTCATCCCGCGCCGTTTCTGCACCGCGCGCGTGCTGACCAATGACGGCGTGCTGCGCCGGGTCGACTATTCGGTCCGCGAGAACCTCGGGCTGTTCGGCTGGTCCTGGAACGTCAATTGGTGCGTCTCCGGCCTCGACCGCCATCGCGCTTATGCGCCCGACTGCAAGATGGCGCGGCCCTGATCCGACAGACCATGTCCCTGAAGCGAGTCGCCCTTGGCCTTCTGGCCGCTTGCACGCTGGCCGGCTCGGCTCTCGCGCAAGGACGCTATGAGCGCGGCGGCTCGCCGGGCGATTTCGACTTCTACGTCCTCGCGCTCTCCTGGTCGCCGGGCTTCTGCGAACTCGATGGCGGCCGCGGCCGCAACCGCGAGCAATGCGCCGCCGGCGCCAATCTCGGCTTCGTGGTGCATGGCCTCTGGCCACAATACGAGCGTGGCTTCCCGAGCGATTGCGGCCCGTCGGGCCGTTCACCCTCGCGAATCGCCATGGAGCAGGCCGAGGGCCTGTTCCCGACGGAGAGTCTCGCCCGCTACCAATGGCGCAAGCACGGCAGTTGCTCAGGCTCGAGCCCGGCCGACTACTTCGCCGATGCGCGCCGGGCCCGCGACAAGGTCGTGATCCCATCCGCCTTGCAGAAGGGCGACAGCGAGCAGAGCTGGACAGCGCTCGATCTCGAACGCGCCTTCGTCGCCGCCAATCCGGGACTGCGGACCGACATGATGTCGGTCTCCTGTCGACGCGGCGTGCTGGAGGAGGTCCGCATCTGCTTCAGCAAGGACCTACGTAATTTCAGGACCTGCGAGGAGGTCGACCGCTCCGGTTGCCGCGCGCGGGATTTTCGCGTCAACGCGATTCGCTGATCCGGGATGAACTACCGCCACGGTTTCCATGCCGGCAATTTCGCCGATGTGCTCAAGCACGTCGTGCTGATGCGCATCCTCACGCATCTCAACGCCAAGGATAAGCCCTGGCGTGTCATCGACACCCATGCCGGCGCAGGCCGTTACGATCTCGGCTCCGAAGAGGCCCTGAAGACGCATGAATGGCGCGACGGCGTCGCCAGGCTCGAGCAGGCGCCGCTCGCCCCGAAGGTCGAGGACCTGTTGACGCCCTGGCGCGAGGCACTCGCCGCCGCCCGTGCCCGCCACTGTGCCGAGACCTATCCCGGCTCGCCCTGGCTCTGCCGGCATGCCATGCGAGCGGATGATCGCCTGATCGCGGCGGAGCTGCACGAGAATACCTTCCGCAAGCTCGCACAGGCGCTCGCCCGCGACGAGCGCTGCAAGACGCTTGAGATCGACGGCTGGACGGCCTTGCGCGCCAATGTCCCGCCAAAGGAGCGCCGCGGCCTCGTCCTGATCGACCCGCCCTTCGAGGAGAAGGACGAGTTTGCGACGCTGGCGGCCGAATTCATCGCCGCGCACCGCAAATGGCCGACCGGCATCTACGCGCTCTGGTACCCGATCAAGGACGAACGCGCCGTAGATCGCTTGCTCGACGCGATTCTCGATGCCGGCATCGGCCGCCTGCTCCGGCTCGAGGTCGATGTCGACCGGCCCGATGCCGCCGGCGGCCTGAGCGCGACAGGAATGCTCGTCGTCAATCCGCCCTGGCTGCTGGCGGAGGAAGCCGAGATTCTGCTGCCCGCCCTATGCGAGCGGCTCGCGCAGGGACCGAGCCCGCGCTATCGCTGTGAAACGATCAGCCCCGACGGCTGAGCGTTCCCGTCCGCCAAGCCGAAGGCCATGACCGATGCTGATCCTGCGCTCCTCCCCCCACCTCCCCCTTCGGCCGCAAGATCAAGATCGCGATTGCGGAATTGGGGTTGGAAGACCGGATCGAGATCGTGCCGGCCGACACCAACGACCCCGCGGAATCGCTGCGGCGTCAGAATCCCCTCGGCAAGGTGCCCACTCTGGTCTTCGAGGACGGCACGACGCTGTTCGATTCGCGCGTGATCGCCGAGTATCTCGACCATCTCGCTGGCGGCGGCAGGCTGTTCCAGGCGGGCGACGCCCGCTTCGCGCAATTGCGCCTGCAGGCTGTCGCCGACGGCATTTGCGACGCCGGCTTGCTACAGGTCTATGAGGCTCGTCTGCGCACGGCCGAGATGCGCAATGCCGCCTGGGTCGAGAATCAGGCCGGCAAGGTGGCCCGCGCGCTCGCCTCGCTCGAGGCCGTGCCCCCGGTCTACGACCGGCCGCGCATAGGTGAGATCGCGCTCGCCTGCGCCCTCGGCTATCTCGATCTGCGCTTCGACGGAGCTTGGCGGACCGGCCATCCAGCCCTGGTCGCCTGGCTCGACGCATTCGCCGCGCGGGTGCCCGCTTTCGAGGCGACGCGCTTCAAAGGCTAAGCGTTTTTCGATCGACCCCGACCACCGGAGCCGCCACTGCGAGAAGCGCAACGTTGACGCAATCCGAGGACGGCAGAGTTCCGTCTCCCTGGATTAGGTCGCTGCCTCCACAAAGGCGGGTACCCGGAGCTGTGCACCCGAAATGACGGCTCGACATGACAACGAACAACAAAAAACCCGGTGGCCGAGGCCACCGGGTTCGCTCTGTCTCCGTGAGGAGAAATCAGAACTTGTAGCTGAGACGGGCGCGCACGACCGAGAAGTCGGTGCCGATCTTGGTGCCAGCGCCAGCAATGTTCTTCTCGCCGAGGTCGACGTAGAGGTATTCGACGCCGGCGATGATGTTGTTGGTGAAGGCATACTCGACGCCGCCGCCGACAGCGAAGCCGCCGGTGTGGGTGCGGTCGGACGAGAAGGCCAGTGCCGGGATCGCGGTCTTGACGTTGCCGTAGGCCCAACCACCGGTCGCGTAGACCATGAAGCGGTCGAAGGCGAAGCCAGCGCGAGCACGGACGGTACCGAAGTACTCGGTCTTGACGTTGACCAGGCCGAGGTTGCTGCCGCTGCTGAGGTCAGCGCCCTGGAAATCGGCTTCAGCGCCGAGGACGAGCTGACCGATCTGGTAGTTGTAGCCGATCTGGCCGCCACCGATGAAACCGTCGAGATCGCCGACATTGGCGAAGCCGTTGGCATTCACGTTGCCGAAGCCGTAGCCGGCGTTAACACCGACGTAGAGGCCAGTCCAGGTGAACACCGGAGCGTAGACCGGGGCAACAACCGGACCCTTGCGGCTCGGCAGGTCGGCAGCGGAGGCAGCGCCGGCAGCGAGGAGGCCGAGGGCCGCAACGCCCGAAAGCAGATACTTCTTCATGACAAACTCCTTAGTCATCGTATTTCCCGGCGCTGGCCGGCAGGTGATTTCAGTGACCCCTTTATAGGGTTTGTAGCGGGCCGTGTCTGTTGCGGCGAGAACACATCTGCTTGCCAGACCGAGGCGAAATTGCGGCACGATCCGGAACAAGCAAGGCATATTGGTCAATTCCGGTTAGTCTTTGTTAAGACAGTGTGAATGGCTAACCAATTACTAACGCAACGTCAGCGACTACGCACGGCCATCACATAACCGCCGCAAACCGGTTTGGGTTCCCTGGCTGGCGCAAATCCGCCATGCGCCCCGTGCTTGCAGCCTGCCCTCGCGCGTGCTTTAGCCGACTGGGCCCCGCCTTTCGAGATCCGCCTTAAGTGTTACCGCTTTCGATCTTCATCATCGCGCGCGACGAAGCCGACCGCATCGGCCGCACCATAGCCGCGGTTCGCGTGTTGAGCGATGACATCGTCGTGATCGATTCCGGCTCGACCGACGGCACGCAGGCCATCGCCATGAATCTCGGCGCGCGCGTCATCGAGCGCGACTGGCCGGGCTATGGCCCGCAGAAGCGCTTCGCCGAGGAGCAGTGCCGCCATCCCTGGCTGCTCAACCTCGACGCCGACGAGGTGACGCCACCGGAACTCGCGGCCGAGATCGCTGCTTTGTTCGCCGAGGGCGAGCCGACGCGCGACGCCTACCGCATCCGCATCGCCGAGACTTTCCCGGGCGAAGGCGCGCCGCATCGTTTCGCCTATGCGCTGTCACCGATTCGTCTCTACCGGATGGACAAGGGACGCTACTCCCCGTCCCCGGTGCATGACCGTGTCGATCTCGCCTCGGATGCCCGCATCGGCAAGCTCAAGGGCACGCTCCATCACTACTCGGTTCGCTCGCTCGGCGAGCAAATGGCCAAGCTCAATGCCTATAGCGACGCGCAGGCCGACGATCTCGACGCGCGCGGCGAGACGCTCTCCGTTTTTCGACTGGTTGCCGAGTTTCCGGCGAACTTCATCAAGGCTTATATCGGGCGACGTCACGCTCTGCGCGGCGTCTATGGCTTCATGACCGCGATGAACTACGCCTTCTATCGCTATCTGCGCGTCGCCAAGCACTGGGAGCGCCGGCTTCGGCGCCGCGGCTCGCGTGCAAACGGAAACTAGCATGGTGGCTGAGGTCGCCCTTGTCACCGGCGGCGCAAAGCGCATCGGCCGCGCGATCGCCTTGCGCCTCGCCGGCGCCGGCTATTCAGTCGCCATCCATTGCAACACCTCGCGCGCGGAGGCCGAGGCTCTCGCCGCCGACGTCGCTGCGGCAGGGGGGCGGGCCTGTGTCATCGTCGCCGATCTCGCCGATCCCACAGCCGTGGAGCGGATCGTGCCCGAGGCCGAAGCCGCGCTCGGGCCGGTCAGCCTGCTCGTCAACAGCGCCTCGAGCTTCCTGGTCGACGACCTGCTCGCGCTCGATGTCCCGACCTGGAACCGCCAGTTCTCAGTCAATCTGCGCGCGCCCTCGGTGCTCGCCGGCGCGATGGCCAACCGCCTGCCGCCGGACAGGCAGGGCGCGATCGTCAACATCATCGACCAGCGCGTCTGGAAACTGACGCCGCAATATTACTCGTACACGCTGACCAAGGCGGCGCTGCTGACCGCAACCACGACCATGGCGCAGGCTCTGGCGCCGCGCATCCGCGTCAACGCTGTCGGCCCCGGCCCGACCTTCGCCAACCCGCACAACGGCGAGGCGCTGCTGACGACGGAGGCCGGCGGCACTCCGCTCGGCCACAAGGTCGAGGCCGCCGATATCGCCGAGGCTGTGCTCTATCTCGCGCGTGCCAAGGCGATCACCGGCCAGATGATCGCTGTCGATGCCGGTCAGCACATCGCTTGGCGCACGCCCGACATCGTCGACTGACGCGAATCGTCTCAGACCGTCGCGTCGTTGCGATAGGCCACCCTGCCGGCAGCGAGCGCGTCGGCCAGAAGGTCGAGCCGGTCCTGCCCCCAGAATATCTCCCCATCGAGCACATAGCTCGGCGCGCCGAACACGCCGGCCTCGACCGCCTCCGCGATCGCCGCCTGATAGGCCTGAGTGGTCGCCTCGCTTCCAGCCGCCTCAGCCAGGCCGGCAGTGTCGAGCCCGGCCCGCTCGGCTGCCGCCAGAATCAGCTCTGGCCGTGACATGTCCAGCTCGCGGGCCCAGACATCGGCCAGCACCTCGCCGACAAAGCCCGTGGGATCCTCTCCGCGCGCGATGACGGCGAGCACGATCCTGTCCGCCAGCGACACGTCATAGGGAAAGAACTTCGGGAAAAGCGTCAGTGGCAGGCCGCGTTTGGCGCGCCCGCGCTGAAGCTCGAGCACGCGGTAGCGCTGCCGCACCGGATGCCGCTTCGGCAGCGGCAGGCCGCCGGTCTCGTCGAAGACCGAGCGCAGCGGCGTCGGCCGATAGCGAACCGAAAGCCCGTGCTGTCTCGCCAGCTCTATGAAGGCGCCGTGACCGAGATAGGTCCAGGGCGAAAGCAGCGTGAAATAATAGTCGATCTGGCGTGACATCGGCGTCCTCAGGCAAGCAAGAGCCGGACGATGCCCGCTGATGGCTGAACCGGGCAAGCTCGCCCGGCGTCAATTGTCGTGATCGCTTCGATCAACAGGGTCGTGGCGCCGCCTTGGCGGCGCCACGAGAGAGGGATCAGGCCGCCGCCTTGTTCTTGATGGCGCCGATGATCGCGGTGAGGATAGCGCCACCGGCGCCGCCGCTGATCAGGTTGGTGATGATGCCACCAACGCTGAGATTGCCGCCCATTGCTGCGGCGGAGATCGCCGGCAGCAGGACCGGGATCAGCTGGCCGAGTACGCCGCCGCCGACAAGGCCCGCGATGGTATTGCCGATCGTACCTATATCGAAGGTCGGCGAAGCCTTGCCGGCCGCATTACCACCGATCGCGCCTGCGACCAGGTTCATCAGGATCTGTTCCATGTTCAATCCCTCAGCCAAGGTGGATGGCGAAGGGAGGATGCCTCTCCGTCATGGCGCGCGCAACTCGGCATCGATGGAAACGGCGCCTGCAACGGTACGTTGCGCCGACTTACGAACCGAAATCACGAGCCCGCTGCGCCCAAGCCAGGAGAAATGACCTCTAGCCCAGCGCGATGGCCGAGATCAGGCGCCCGTAATCGGCTTCCTGCCGATGAGTCGTGCGCCGGTAGCTGTAGAAGCGCGCCTCGTCGCCATAGGTGCACAGGCCCAGATCATAGAATCGGCCGATGCCGGCTTCCTGCGCGCGATGCGCGATGAAGGCCGGCAGATCGAACATCGCATGCGCCGGCCGCTCCGAAGCGTGGAAGAAACGGGCAAAGGTCGCGTTCTCGCCCTTGAAGCGCTCGATGAATTCTGGACCAACTTCATAGGCGGCGGCGCTGATGGTCGGCCCGAGCACGGCGATAATGCGCTCGCGCCGGGCGCCGAGCTTCTCCATCTCGGTCACGGTCGCGTGGATCACGCCCGAGAAGGCGCCCTTCCAGCCGGCATGGGCCGCGCCGATGACGCCGGCCTCGCTGTCGGCGAACAGGATCGGGCCGCAATCGGCGGTGGAGACTCCGAGCGCGACACCATGTGCGACCGAAACCATCGCATCGGCCTTGGGCCGCTCCGCCGGCCAGGGCCCGGTTACGATCGCCACATCCGGCGAATGCACCTGATGGACGCTGACCAGCCGGTCGCGCTCGACACCCATCTGCCCGGCCATGCGGGCACGATTCTCGGCGATATGCGCCTTGTCGTCGTTCGAGCCGAGCCCGCCGTTCAGCGAGGCGTAGATATCGGTCGAGACGCCGCCCTCGCGGGTGAAGAAGGCATGGCGGATGCCGGGCTCATGGGCGAGATCGGGCGAGGTGATGAACATGGCGGCGCATCCATTTAAAGGTCAGCCCTGCTCTGGCAGGCGATGAAGGTCAAATCCGGGCAGGGGCGGTAGATTCGGGTCCGCGACCGCCAGCACCTTGAAGAGTTCGCCCATCGCCGTCGGCCCGGTTTCGATCAAGCGCTCAGCGCCGCTCGCGAGTGCCTCGGCCTGCGCCGGCGTCGCGCGGCGAGACAGCGCTTCGAGCCGCTGTTGCAGGCCAAGCGCCAGCAGAAAGTCGCGCTGCGTCACAGCGCCATGCGCCGCGGCGCCGACAGCGAGCCCCGCCTGCGCCATCCGGGCGAAATCGACATGCACCGTGAGATCGGCATCGCCCGGTTCGGCGAGCACATCGACGAAGGCGTGGCGCTTCATGGCCTGCAGCGTATCGCCGAAGCCGGAGCAGGTCGGGCCATAGTCGATGAAGAGCCCGGCACCGCCTTCCGCCGCAACGTGGCGCGCGACGGCCGCAACCGCCTCCAGTGCCACTGCCGGCTGCTCCAGCACGGCGCCAATGGGCGCCGCGACCGTGACGGCGTTGTCGGGCTCGGCCGCCAAACCGAAGGCCAGGCGCCCTTCGCCATCGAGCCCAATCAGCCGCTCCCGCCACCCCTCCGGCGTACCCACGAACTGGTCGAGCGGCAGCGCGTCGAGGAATTCGTTGGCGACGACGATTGCCGGTCCTTCGAGCGCCTGGTCGATCCGCTCATGCCATTGCGGCGTTGCGCCACTTCCGGCCAGCGTCGTCCTCTGCCGCTCGCGCAGCACCGGGCTAGTTTCGACCAAGTGGACGGAGAGCGCATCGCGAAAACCGGGGAGCGCCCGCGCTGCCCGCAGCATGTCCTGCATCAGCGTGCCGCGCCCCGGCCCGATCTCGATCAGGCGGACGGAAGCCGGCGCGCCCATCGCCTGCCAGATGCTCGCGGCCCATAAACCGATCAGCTCCCCGAAGATCTGGCTGATCTCGGGCGAAGTGGTGAAATCCCCGTCGGCCCCGAATGGGTCCTGCTTCATGTAATAGCCATGGCGCGGATGGCCGAGGCAGAGCGCCATGTAGCGCGAGATGCTGATCGGCCCTTCTTGGCGGATCAGCTCTACGAGCTCCTGCGCCAGGGAATTCACGCTTCAGCCGATTCCCGCCGCTGCCGCAGCACCAGCACCACGCCGGCCAGGAACAGCGGCACCGACAGCACCATGCCCATGGTCAGCCAGCCGGTCCCGAACAGGAAACCGAGCTGGGGATCGGGCTCGCGGAAGAACTCGCAGGTGGTGCGGGCAATGCCATAGCCCATGCCGAACAGCCCGGCCGCAAGGCCCGGCCGCTTCAGCCCACCCACACGGACCACGATCATCAGGATCACCAGCAGGAGTAGCCCCTCGCTGAAGGCCTCGTAGAGCTGGCTCGGATGGCGCGGCACCGGGCCGCCATGCGGAAACACGATCGCCCAGGGCACATCAGGCGCCGGTCGCCCCCAGAGCTCGCCATTCACGAAATTGGCGATACGGCCGAGGAACAGGCCGATCGGAGCGACGACAGCGCCGAGATCGAGCGCCGAGAGCGGCGGATAGCCGCGCCGCCGAGCAAAGACCCACAATCCCATCGCGGCGCCGGCGAGCCCGCCATGGAAGGACATGCCACCCTTCCACACCGCGAAGATCTCCAGCGGATTGGCGAGATATTCGCCGAGATTATAGAACAAGACGAAGCCGAGCCGGCCGCCGATCACGACGCCGAGCGCGGCAAACAGCAGGAAATCGTCGAGCGAATCCGGGTCCGGCCGCGTCCGCCCGCCCCAGAGCCGCTCGGCCGAGGCGAGCCGGCGCGCATACCACCAGCCGCCGAGCAGGCCGGCGACATAGGCGAGCCCGTACCATTTGATCGAGAGCGGCCCGAGCTGGAGCGCGACCGGATCGATCACCGGGAAGGGAATGGCGAAGACGGGCATGGGCGATGGGTCCGGGTTGCGCGCTGCGGTGATGCAGGCGGCGCGGCATCCGGGTCAAGAGGTCAGAGAGCCGCGCTCAAGCCCGCCCGCGAACCCGCGCTTCCGCCAGCATCGGTTCGCCGCCCAGTTCGGGCGAGGCCGGTGGCAGATCGGTCGGCAAATGCTGGTGGATCGTCAGGATGAGTTCGTCGAAGCCGTTGTCATATGTCGAAAAGCGCAGACGTGGCCCCGCGAAAGAGGCGATCCAGAGATAGCCGGTCACCTCCTCGCCGAACCGCGCCAGCTCATGCCAGCTCAGCGAGATCACGCGGCCGGTGATCGTGCGGCGCTCGATGCGCTGGCCGTTCCAGCGCACCTGTTCGATCAAGGCCTGAGCTGCAAGGAACAGGGTGATGCCTGCGAACGCGCTGGTGAAGAGCAGGCCCGAGCTCCGCTCGACGCGCCCAGCCGCGACCACCAGCGTCGCGACAGCGGTAATCAGCAGGCCGGCGAACAGGCCGAGCCAGAAATACGGGCCGGGCGTCAGATATTTCCACTCGCCATGCCGCCGCGCGCGCCGCCGCTGCAGGCAGACGCAAAGCGCGGTCAGCGCCATGAAGGCCGGAACGAACAGCGCCGCTTTCATCAACGAGTCGGTAGACATGGCAGGCCTCGGGCGAGAGCAGACCGCTTCTACCGATCCCTGCGGCAAACCCGAAGCGCAACCCGCTGGATTGGCAAAGAAGTTGTTGCCACTCGCTGCCGCTATGGAGGCCGGAATACTTCGGTCAGAACCGTAGCGTTCGCGCTCTCGCATCGTCGAAACGCCTGCTAGCCTGGCGGCCTGGCCACGCAGGAGAGCCCAATGAACCGAGAAGTCATTCGCGTCGAGCCATTCTCGAGTTGGGGCGAGCGCCTAAAAGTACCGTTCTCGCCGATGGTCCGCCATGGCGACACCCTCTATGTCTCCGGCATTCCGCCCTTCGATCCTGCCACTGGCGAAATCGTCCAGGCGCCGGTCGAACGCCAGACGGAGATCGTGCTGGAGCAGATGAAACTCTGTCTCGAAACCGCCGGTTCGTCGCTGGCGAACGTGCTCAAATGCAATGTCTACTGCACCTCCCCCGACAAGTTCGCCGCCGTCAACGCGGTCTATGCCCGCTATTTCCCCAAGGATCCGCCGGCCCGCATCTTTCTCTGCGTGCCGGTCTGGTTCGGGCCTTTCGACATCGAGATCGACTGCATCGCTGCAGCCTAGAGACAGCTCCGAAATCTTGGCTGCGCTCCTGACATGACGAAGCGCCTGCGGCATCCTACATGCAGGTCATGAATCGCGAACGCCAAGAGCCACCGGAGCAAGAGCTGCCGGACGAGGACTTCAAGGACGAGGAGGACATCCTTCCCCCGCCCGAGGCCGCGCTCGATCCCGGCGAGGCGCCTCCCGGCGCGCTCAAGGCCGGCATCGAGGTGATCGCCGATTTCGCCAAACACCTGCCGAACCGGCCCGGCGTCTACCGGATGTTCGATCGTGCCGGCGAGGTGCTTTACGTCGGCAAGGCCAAGAGCCTGAAGAACCGGGTGACCGCCTATGCGCGCGGCATGGCGCACACCAATGCGGTGGCGCGGATGATCGCCGAGACCGCGAACATGGAGTTCGTCACCACCGGCACCGAGACCGAGGCGCTGCTGCTCGAATCGAACCTGATCAAGCAGCTCAGGCCGCGCTACAACGTGCTGCTGCGCGACGACAAATCCTTCCCCTACATCTTCCTCTCGGGCGATCACCCAGCACCACAGATCGCCAAGCATCGCGGCTCGCGCCAGCGCAAGGGCGACTATTTCGGGCCGTTCGCCTCGGTCTGGGCGGTGGAGCGTACCATCGACGCGCTGCAGAAGGCCTTCCTGCTGCGCTCCTGCTCGGACAGCTATTACGAGAACCGCACGCGGCCCTGCCTGCTCTTCCAGATCAAGCGCTGCTCGGGGCCGTGCACCGGCGAGATCTCGCATACCGACTATCAGGGCCTCGCCGACCAGGCGCGCGCCTTCCTCTCCGGCCGTTCCTCGGCGGTGAAGGAACTGCTCTCCAAGCGCATGCAGGCGGCGGCCGAGGAACTCGAATTCGAGAAGGCGGCGCGCTATCGCGACCGGCTGGCGGCGCTCTCGGCCGTGCAGGCCGGGCAGGACATCAACACGCAAGGGGTCGAGGAGGCCGACGTCTTCGCCATCGACGAGCAGGCCGGGCAGTTCTGCGTCGAGATCTTCTTCTTCCGCAACAAGCAGAACTGGGGCAACCGCGCCCTCTTCCCGCGCGCCGACAAGAGCCTGACCCCGGCCGAGGTGCTGGCCTCGGTCGTCACCCAGTTCTACGACGACAAGCCGCCGCCGAGACTCGTCCTGCTCTCGCATGAACTGGCCGAGGCCGATCTCATCGCGCAGGCGCTCTGCGAACGTGCCGGCCGCAAGGTCGAGCTGGCGACGCCCAAGCGCGGCGAACGACGCGACCTTGTCGCCCATGCCCAGAAGAACGCGCATGAGGCGCTCGCCCGCAAGCTTGCCGACAGCGCCGGCCAACAGAGCCTGCTCAACGCGCTCGGAGCCGCGTTCAGTCTGGAAAAAGCGCCGCGCCGCGTCGAGGTCTACGACAACTCGCACATCATGGGCACCAACGCGGTCGGCGGCATGATCGTCGCCGGGCGGGACGGCTTCATGAAGAGCCACTACCGCACCTTCAACATCTCGTCCGACACCATCGCCGGCGACGATTTCGGCATGATGCGCGAGGTGCTGAAGCGACGGTTCACACGGCTGGCGAAGGAGAGCGGGGCAGCGTCAGCGCTTCCCAACGAAGGCGCTTCCCCTCCCCCTGGTGGGGAGGGGATAGGGGTGGGGGGCGAAAAGCCAGAGCAACCCGCCAGCCCTGCCAGCCTCCCGGTCGATGCCATCGAAGTCGTTCTGCCAGCGCTCGCCGAGCGGGACGCCCCCACCCCATCCCCTCCCCACAAGGGGGAGGGGTTGAGCCCGAACCGGACATCTCAGAGCCCGAAGACACCTTCCCCTCCCGTCCCGACCTCGTGATCGTCGACGGCGGCAAGGGCCAGTTCGAGGCTGCCCGCAAGATCATGGCCGAATGCGGCATGACCGACATCGCGCTCGTCGCCATCGCCAAGGGCGAGGACCGCAACGCCATGCGCGAGACCTTCTTCATGGTCGGCAAGGAGCCGTTCAAGCTGCCGCCGCGCGATCCCGCCCTGTTCTTCATCCAGCGCCTGCGCGACGAGGCCCACCGCTTCGCCATCGGCACGCATCGCGCCAAGCGCAAGCGCGACATCAAGACAAACCCGCTCGACGAGATTCCAGGCATCGGCCCGTCGCGCAAGCGGGCACTGCTGCTGCATTTCGGCACGGTGAAGGCCATCCAGCGCGCCAAGCTCGACGATCTGATGCGCACGCCCGGTGTCAATGCGGCCACCGCCAAGGCGGTCCATGCCCATTTCCACGAGCATTAGTGAACTCATTTCGGGTGACATCGGCGAAGCGGCGAGAATTCGCGCCAGCTCACAAATTTGAGCATGTTCTCGCCGCGAAGCTGCTGTCCTTGGTGCGGGGCATGTGTGGCGAATGGCCGGGTCACACTCTGGCGTGTTGACGCTGTCATGAAGGGGCTGTTTTGGTGAGCGTCGTGACGAGTCTGAACGAAGCCATCCGCCGGCGCGGCCCCTGGTCCCTGCCGAATCTCCTGACCTACGGCCGGATCCTCGCGATTCCGGCGCTGGTCGCGCTGCTGTTTTGGCCCTGGGATGCCTGGGCGCGCTGGACGGCGCTGGGGATCTACGTCGTTGCCGCCGTCACCGATTATCTCGACGGCTGGCTCGCCCGCAGCTGGGGCCAGCAATCGGCGATCGGCCGCATGCTCGACCCGATCGCCGACAAGCTGCTGGTCTGCGCCCTCCTCCTGATGCTGGTCCACACCGAAACGATCAAGGGCTGGGCGATCTGGGCGGCGATCGTCATCCTCTGCCGCGAGATCCTGGTCTCGGGCCTGCGCGAATTCCTGGCCGAGCTCAAGGTCAGCGTGCCCGTCAGCAAGGTCGCCAAATACAAGACCACGGCGCAGTTGTTCGCGCTCGGCTTCCTCGTCGCCGGCCCCGCTGGCGACAAGGTCCTGCCCTACAACACCCAGATCGGCATCGTGATGCTGTGGATCGCGGCATTGCTGACGATCTACACCGGTTGGGATTATCTCAACTCCGGCATCCGCCACCTCGTCCAGGAAGACGAGCGCACGTCATGAACACGGCCATAACCGAGCCCGCCGGCCTGCGCCTGGTCTATTTCGCCTGGGTGCGCGAGCGTATCGGCCTCACCGATGAGACCGTCATGCCACCCGCCGGCACGACGACCATCGCCGACCTCGTCCGCTGGCTGAAGACGCGTGGCGAAGGCTATGAACTCGCCTTCGAGAACGAGGCGATCGTGCGCGCCGCGATCGACCAGACCCATGCCAAGCCAGCGACATCGATCACCGGCGCGCGCGAGATCGCCTTCTTCCCGCCGATGACCGGCGGCTGAGCCGGCACAATGACGCCGCTCGTCCGCATCCAGCGCGAGGATTTCGACATCGGCGCCGAGATCGCAGCACTGACACGCGGCAACGCCAGTATCGGCGCCGTCGTCAGCTTCGCCGGATTGTGCCGCGATGAGAGCGGTCGCCTCGACGCGCTCGAACTCGAGCATTATCCGGGCATGGCGGAGGCCGAGATCGAGCGCGTCGCGGCAGAAGCCGCCAAGCGCTGGCCGCTTTCCGGCCTCGTCGCCATTCATCGCTTCGGGCTGATCCGGCCGGGCGAGCAGATCGTGTTGGTGATCGCGACCTCGAGCCATCGCCGCGAGGCGTTCGAAGCCGCCGACTTCCTGATGGACTATCTCAAGACCCGCGCCCCGTTCTGGAAGCGCGAGCACCTCGCCGACGGCACGCTCGGCGGCTGGGTCGAGGCCAAGGCGGACGACGACGATTCGGCGAGGCGCTGGGAGACGAATCGATGATATCGCCTCGCAGCCTTGCCGGCCTCTGCTTCGCGCTGGCTGCGAGCCTCGCTGCGGGTCAGGCGAGCGCGGGCGCGAGCAAGGTCTTTCGCGATTGGGTCGCCGGCTGCGACAATCTTCGCAAATGCACCGCGTTGTCCTTGCCGGGCGAAGCCGCCGACACGGTCTCCTATGTCCGAATGGCGCGCGGTGGCGGTCCCGGCGATACCGCGACGCTGTCCCTGCAGATCCGCGACACCAAGCTGAAAAAGTCCTTCGAGGCCCGGCTGACGATTGACGGAGCCGCTTTCCCCACAGCGGGGCGGACATTCGGCGGCACCTCGAGCGATGGTGAAGTTGGCGAGATCGACCTGCCGCCGCAGGATGGTGAGGCGCTGATCGCAGCCGCGCGCAAGGGCACGAAACTCGACATCGCCTTCGACGACAAGACATTCTCCCTCTCGCTCGCCGGCGCGGTTGCGGCATTGCTCTGGGTCGACGAGCAGCAAGGCCGGCTCGGCACGGTGACGGCGCTGATCCGGAAAGGCGACAAGCCGGCAGCTTCGCTGCCGGCTGCGCCGACCTTGCCGGTCGTGGAATCGCGGGCGACTGCCAGCCTGCCCAAGCTGAGCGAAAAGGACGCCAAGGCACTGCCACGCGAGCTGCGCGCCCATCTCAAGCGCGCCGCGCCGGACAGTTGCGATGAAGCGGAAGAGGGCTCCGAGAATTACGACAGCGCCTGGCCACTGGGTCCGCGCACCCACCTTGTCAGCCTGGTCTGCTATCGCGGCGCCTACAATATCGGTGCCGGCTACTGGCTGGTCGAGCAGGGCAAGGTGGCGAGCTCACGTCGCATCGCCTTCCCGACGCCGTCGGGCAAGCCGCAGGATGATCTGGTCAACAGCAGCTACGACCCAGCTTCGGGCCTGATGGACTTCTTCAGCAAAGGCCGGGGCCCCGCCGATTGCGGCACGTCAGGCATCTATGCCTGGAACGGCCGCAGCTTCGTCCTGGCGAGCTGGAACGAGATGAGCGTCTGCCGCGGGCTGCCACCCGACGAGTGGCTCAACCTGTTCCGCAGCGAGCACAAAGCGGTGAAATGAAAAATCCCGGGCGGCCAAGACCACCCGGGACGGATTTGATCAGGACAGCGCTGAGGTTCAGGCCGCGACCTTGGACTTCTGCCGGACCTCGTCCGAATAGTCCTCCATGATCACCTTGCCCATATTGCCGGTGATGAACTTGTAGGGCCCGATCTCGGAAACGAGCGTCACCTCGGCAGCCGAGCCGGTGATGAAGCACTCGCTGAAGCCTTCGAGCTCCTCCGGCCGAATCCGGCGCTCGACCACCTCGAAGCCGCGCTTCCGGCAGAGATCGACCACCGACTGGCGGGTGATGCCGTTCAGGAAGCGATCGGCCTGCGGAGTATGAACGACGCCGTCCTTGATGAAGAAGATGTTGGCGCCGGTGCATTCGGCGACATTGCCTTCCCAGTCGAGCATCATCGCGTCGGCATAGCCGCCGCGCTCCGCCTTATGCTTGGACAGCGAGCAGATCATGTAGAGACCCGCCGCCTTGGCATGGACCGGCGCGCAGGCCGGGTCGGGCCGGCGATATTCGGCGAGGTCGAGGCGCACGCCCTTCAGCTTCTGGGCCATGTCGAACATGCTCGGCCACTCCCACACCGCGATCGCCGTGTGGATCGTGTTGTTCATGCCCGAGACCGCCATCATCTCCGAGCCGCGCCAGGCGACCGGGCGCAGATAAGCGTCCTTGAGGCCGTTCTCCTTCAGGCAGAGATACTTGGCGGCATCGAGCTCGGCCACCGAATACGGGATCGTGAAATCCATGATCTCGGCCGACTTGTGGAAGCGCTGCGAATGCTCGGTGCACTTGTAGATCACGCCGTCATAGGAGCGCTCGCCCTCGAAGACGCAGGAACCGTAGTGCAGGCCGTGGGTGAGTACGTGCACCTTGGCCTCCTTCCACGGCACGAGCTTGCCGTCGAACCAGATGACGCCGTCGCGCTGGTCGAAAGGAATGACAGACATGGTACAGTCCTCCAGATGGTCTTCTTGCAGGCACTCCGCCACAGGCGCTGAGGGCGTGCAAGCGCGGTATCTTTGCTGCGCCGGAACCGGCACATGCGACATAATCGGTCGCCCCGCGTGCTTGACCGGTAATCTTACGTCTGAGATATGTCAACAAGGCTGACATAAAAAATGAGCATGACGTTGAGCACCCCCGTATTGCATCCAGCGCCTGCCGCCCCGCCCGAGGCGGCGCATACCGACGTGCCCTACGATCTGATCGAGCTCTTCTTCTTCGCCTATCGTGACTTCGTCGGCGACCCCGACCGTATCCTCGCCGATTACGGCTTCGGCCGCGCCCATCACCGCGTGCTGCACTTCGTCCAGCGCCGGCCGGGGCTGACCATCGCCGAGCTGCTCGACATCCTGCAGATCACCAAGCAGAGCCTGAACCGGGTGCTGAAGGAGCTGGTCGAGACCGGCTTCGTCGAGTCGCGCACAGGTACGCAGGACAAGCGCCAGCGCAATCTCCACGCCACAACCGCCGGCCGCGAACTCGCCATCAGGCTGGCGCAGCTGCAAGCAAAGCGCATCAACAGCGCGCTCACCCTCGTCGGGCCCGAAGCGAATGAGGTCATCGCGCGTTATCTGGCGGCCTTGATCGACCCATCCGAGCGCCCGAAGGTGCAGGACCTGCTCGCCGGGCCAAGGTAAGCGCGTTACGCCCTGCCGAAGCGGTTGCAGAACGTTAGACAATGTTATCTGAGACTTGACCAAGCCCGGCCTTTGCCTGGACGGCCTGTGCTACCTTGGGAGAACGAAGCGGTGCGCTCAGCCGGCGCCGAAGACGAAAAAGGTGCCCAGATGGCGGCCAGCGTGCTCAAGCCAGTGCCAGACGACGCCCCGCATGTTCTGGTGGTCGACGATGACCGCCGTCTGCGCGATCTCCTGGCGCGCTTCCTCGGCGACCATGGCTACCGCGTCACCACCGCAGCCAACGCGGCTGACGCCGATTCCCGGCTGGGCCGTCTCGTCTTCGACGCGATGGTGCTCGATGTGATGATGCCCGGCGAGAATGGTTTCGACTTCGCCCGCCGCCTGCGCCAGAGCTCGCAGGTGCCGATCCTGATGCTGACCGCCCGGGCCGACCCGAACGACCGCATCAACGGCCTGGAGATCGGCGTCGACGACTACCTCGCCAAGCCGTTCGAGCCACGCGAGCTGATCCTGCGCCTCGGCAATGTCCTGAAGCGCAACGCCCAGCCCGAGGCGCCCGCTGCGCCGATGCGGCCCGACTATGTCCGCTTCGGCCCCTTCGTCTTCGGCCTTGCCCGCGGCGAATTGCGCCAGGGCGAGGAATCGATCCGCCTGACCGAGCGCGAACGCGAAATCCTGACCGCACTGGCCGAGCGCGCCGGCGAGCATGTCCCGCGCGAACAGCTCGCCAACCAGGGCTCCGCCGCCAACGACCGCACCATCGACGTGCAGATCAACCGCTTACGTCGCAAGATCGAGCGTGATCCAGCCGATCCCCTCTATCTCCAGACCGTGCGCGGCATCGGCTACCGCCTCGTCGTCGACAGGACCTGACCGGCATGGCGGATGCTTCGTTCCGGCGTCGCCTCGTTCCGCTCGTCGCAAGGGCGGCGGCCGGACTGCAGGCCATCTGGAACAGGGCCGCGTCAACGCTTTCCACCGTGCTCAAGCCGCTGCGACGCCTGCCTGACCGGTCGCTGCGCCCGATCGCGCGCATCATGCCGAAGGGGCTCTATCCGCGCGCGCTCGTTATCGTCATCGCACCGGTCGTGCTGCTTCAGTCAGTCGTTGCCTATGTCTTCATGGAGCGGCACTGGCAGACGGTGACGCAGCGTCTGTCGTCGGCGGTCGCCTCCGAGATCTCAACCCTCATCGACGTCTATGAGAGCTACCCGCAGGATAACGAGGCGACGATTCTCGGCCGCATCGCCGAGGATCGGCTCGGCATGGATGTCGAGATCCTACCCGACACCGACCTGCCGGCGCCCGGCCCCCGCCCCTTCTTCTCCCTGCTCGACAGCGCGCTCTCGGCCGAACTCGCCCAGCAGGTCAAGCGCCCGTTCTGGCTCGATACGGTCGGCCGCTCCAGCCTGATCGAGATCCGCATCAAGCTCGGCAAGGACGTGATGCGGGTACTGACCCGCCGCAGCCAGGCCTATGCTTCGAACAGCCACATCTTCCTGCTCTGGATGATCGGCACCTCGCTGATCCTGCTGACCATCGCGGTGCTGTTCCTGCGCAACCAGATCCGCCCGATCCTGCGCCTCGCCGATGCCGCCGAGGCTTTCGGCAAGGGCCGCGACGCCGAGTTCCGACCGCGGGGCGCGAGCGAGGTCCGCCGCGCCGGCAACGCCTTCATCGAGATGAAGCGCCGCGTCGAGCGCTCGATCGGCGAGCGCACCATGATGCTGAACGGCGTCAGCCACGACCTGCGCACCATTCTGACCCGCTTCAAGCTCTCCCTTGCGCTTCTTGAAAGGTCTCCCGACCTCGAGGCACTGGAGAAGGACGTCGATGAGATGAGCCGCATGCTCGAGGACTATCTCGCCTTCGCCCGTGGCGATGCCGGCGAGGCGCCGGTCGAGGCCGACATCCGCGCTCTGCTCGAAGCCCTCAAAGCCGATGCAGAGCGGCAGGGCCACCAGACCGAGCTCACCGTCATCGGCGACCCGCTGGTCGTGGTCCGGCCGGACGCGATCCGGCGCCTGCTCACCAATCTGGTCTCGAATGCCGCGCGCTTCGGCGACCGCATCGCCATCCGCGCTACCCATGACGCGCGCTACCTGATCGTCATGGTCGACGATGACGGCCCCGGCATCGCGTCGGAGCTGCGCGAGGACGTGTTCAAGCCGTTCTTCCGGATCGACGAGGCGCGCAATGTCGATGGCGGGGGCACGGGCCTGGGCCTCGCCATCGCCCGCAACATCGCCCGCTCGCATGGCGGCGACATCATCCTCGGCGAGTCACCGCTGGGCGGCCTGCGCGCGACCGTCAGGCTGCCGGTCTAACAAGGTCGGCGCAAGGAGTCGCGCCGTCTTTCCGCGGCTTTGCGCAGCAAAGAGCCCGGAACCCATGAACACGACGATGCCCAGAAAGACGCGGCAATTGCCACGTCTTTGCGAACGGGACGGTGTTCAGGGGTTCCGGGCTCACGCCCTCGGCGTGCCCCGGAATGACGGGGACTGCGTCAGTGGCGCCACAGAGCCTTGCGAGCCGTATCGTTCACCCGCTCAACGTCGCTGCGCGACAGGGCGATATCGGAGAGCGCCTGGTCGTCCATGCGGTAAAGCGTCCTCGCGCTGGCGCGCTGGGTGAGCCAGTCCTCGAAGCGAAGGAACAGCCCGGCGAGCCCGTGCGCAGCATGCTGCGTCGCGGAGAACGAAAGATTTTCTGTGGCGATCCTGGCCGACATGGCGGCCTCCTTTGACAAGTTCTATGCCCGAGAATTTGGGGGTTGCAGCGCTCTGAAGCAAATGAGAAGTTCTTTGCCTAAGCCCAAGCAGAACTTGGCCACGCCATGATCCGCCGCCACCTGCCGCCCCTGACCTCGCTACGCGCCTTCGAGGCCGCGGCACGGCATCTCAACTATGAGCGGGCGGGCGACGAGCTCGCCGTCACCGCCAGCGCCGTCGGCCAGCAAATCAAGACTCTCGAAGCCTGGCTTCGCCGTCCGCTCTTCACGCGCTTGCCGAGCAAGGGTGTCGCCCTGACCACAGTCGGCCAGCGCTATGCCACCGCGATCTCGCAACTGCTCGATCAGCTCGACGAGGCCACGGCCAGGGCCCTGCGGCCCGACGCGGCCAATGTGATCACGGTCAGCACCATGCCGAGTTTCGCGCTGAGCTGGCTGATCCCGCGGCTCGGCTCGCTCAAGCAGAGCCACCCTGAGCTGGAGGTGCGCATCTCGGTGTCGCTGCACCTCACCGATTTCGCCCGCGAGGATGTCGATGTTGCGGTCCGCTATGGGCGGGGGCGCCTATGCCGGCCTGCGCTCGGAACTCCTGATGACGGAGACGTTCTTCCCGGTCTGCAATGCCGCGCTCCTCAACGATCCGGAGCGGCCGCTGCGCCAACCTTCAGACCTGCGCCATCACACCTTGCTGCACGAGCTCGCCGAAGGCATCCCGGAATACGTGACCTGGCGACAATGGCTCGCCTTCGCCGGCGTCGACGACATCGATGCGGAACATGGCCCGCGATTCTCGCACACCTTCCTCGCCTTGCAGGCCGCCTCCTCCGGCCAGGGCGTCGCCTTGGCGACCAGCGCCCTGATCGGCGACTATCTCGAAGCCGGGCGCCTGGTCCGTCCCTTCCCACAGCAGCTGCCTGGCGCCTCCCAATACTATGTCGTCTGCCCCGAGGCGGTGGCGGAGCGGCCCGCGATCGCAGCCTTCCGCAGCTGGATCCACGACGAGGCGGCCAAGCACGCGACTTTGCGCTGATCCCGGCGCGCTTGCCCTCAAATGGGGCTGGCGTGCCGACGCCCGATTTTTCATGATCCGGGCGGGACGCGTGATCCGGCTCGAGGCCGCAGGGGATGATCGCCATGATGAGACAATTGCTGCTCGCGGCGCTGTTGGCGCTGGTCCCTGGCCTTGCTTCAGCAGAGGAAGTTGTCGATCTCGGCGGCTTTTTCGGTGGCGGCAAGGCGCTGCTCAACAAGCCTGCCGGCAAGGCGCGGGCCGGGGTCGTGCTGCTGACCGGTGGCGACGGCTATATCGGCATCGGTGGCGACGGCAGCGTCGAGCGCAGCGGCAACTGGATCGTCCGCACCCGCGCCGCCTATGCCAGGAGCGGCATCGCCAGCATCACGCTCGATGGCGGCGCCGATCCGAACAAGGCGATCGAATTGATGCGCACCATCGCGCCCCGCGTCGTCGTGGTCGCGATGAGCCGCGGCGCGCTGAAAGTGCCGGGCACGCTTTCGACCCGGCCCGATGGAATCGTCTTCGCCTCAGCCATGCTCGATGCCGCCAAGCCTTCGCTCGGCGATCCCGCCGGCCTGCCGCCGACACTGATCATCCAGCATCGCCAGGACAGCTGCCGCTTGACGCTGCCGGAGTCCGCTATCGCCTTCCAGCAATGGACCGGCAATCGCGCCCGCCTGCTCTGGATCGACGGCGGCAGCTCGTCCGGCGACCCTTGCCAGGCGCGCGCCTATCACGGCTTCATCGGCCGTGAAGGCGCCGTCGTCTCGGCGATCACCGGCTTCGTCGGCTCGCTGCGCTGACCTTTATCGCTCCGGCCTGATCACCGGCAGCTGCTGCAATTGCACAGCGGCGTAGTCAAGGAAGGCACGCACCTTCGGCTGGAGGTGCTGCCCGCTCGGCACGACGAGCTGGACTGGCGCTGCAGGCGGCTCCCAGTCGCGCATCACCCGCACCAACGTGCCGGCCTCGAGATCGGGAGCGACCTGATAGGACAAGGCGCGAGCGATGCCGCGACCCGAGCGCGCGGCGATCAACGCCGCCTCGACCTCATTGACGATCAGGCGCGGCGTCACCGTCACGGTTGCGCTGCGCGCGCCACCGGCGAAACGCCAGAGCATGGTCTGGCCGGCCGCGATGCTGGCGATGGTGTCGTGGTCCACCAGATCGGCCGGCCGCATCGGCGTGCCGCGGCGCTCGAGATAGGCCGGTGCCGCGACCAGCACGCGCCGGACCTCGCCGACCCTGCGCGCGACCAATCGCGAGCTCGGCAGCGGGCCGATCCGGACCGCCAGATGCAGGCCCTCCTCGATCAGGTCGAGGTTGCGGTCGGCCAGCACCAGTTCGATCTGGATCTCCGGATGCAGGTCGAGGAATTCGGCGACGACCGGCGTGACATGGCGGCGGCCGAAGGCGAGCGGCGCGGTGATCCTGATCAGCCCGCGCATCGGCGCCGCCGTCACGCCGGAGAGCGAAGCCTCATACTCGGCGAGGATGTTGCGGGCCGAGGTTGCGAGTTCCCGCCCCGCCTCGGTCGCCATCAATTGCCGGGTGGTGCGCGCGATCAGCCTGACGCCGGCCCGCTCCTCCAGCGCGGCAAGCGCCCGCGTCACCGCCGGCCGCGAGCGCCGAAGCTGGCGCGCCGCACCGGCGAGGCTGCCTGTGTCGATGATTGCGACGAAGATGGCGAGTTCGTCGAGTCGATCCATGATAATTCCATCAGAGGGAATTCTGATTTGCCAATCTATCAGCTATCGCTCAATTTCTGAAACAATCACACTCCACCTCGCACAATCGCGAGGCCCGCATGACCCAAGCCAAGATCACGCTCCACGGCACCGCCCTCTCGGGCCACACCCACCGCGTCGAGCTCCTGCTGCGCGCACTCGACCTCGATTTCGACTTCGCTCCGGCCCCCGCAGAAGTCCGCCGCAGCGAGGCATACCGGGCGACGCTCAACCCGCTCGGCCAGATCCCGGTACTGCAGGACGGCGACCTCACCCTGGCCGACAGCAATGCGATCATGGTCTATCTGGCGAAGCGCTACGCCCCGCAGAGCGACTGGTTTCCGGCCGAGCCGGTCGCGGCCGCGCAAGTGCAGCGCTGGCTCTCGATCGCCGCCGGCGAGGTCATGCACGGTCCGTCGATCGCCCGGATGATCGCGCAGTTCGGCTTCCCCGACGACCCGGCGCGGGCCGAGCGTATCGCGGCCCGGCTGCTCGCCTTCATGGAAGGGCATCTCGCTGGCCGCAGTTACCTCGCCGCCGAACACCCGACGCTCGCCGACCTCGCCTGCTATTCATATGTGGCGCACGCACCCGAAGGCGGCATTCCGCTCGATGCCTATCCGGCAGTGCGGGCCTGGCTAGCGCGTGTCGAGGCCCTGCCCTTCTTCAAGCCGATCCCGCCATCGCCCATACCCGTGAAAGGCTGACGCCATGGACGCCTCTCCGTTCCACGAAGGCGAGTTGGAGGCGCAGGCACGCGCCGGCGAGAGTTCGCGAGGGGGTGGCATCCGCGAGTTCATGCCGGACCAGCACCGCGATTTCTTCGCGCTGCTGCCCTACCTTTTCGCGGCCGGCCGCGATGCGCAGGGCAGGCCGATCGCGACCATCCTCACCGGGCCGGAAGGCTTCATCACCAGCCCGGCACCGAATGCGCTCGCCATCGCTGCCCTGCCCGCTCCCGACGATCCGGCCGGTCCCGCACTGAGCGCAAGCGCTCCCATTGGCCTGCTCGGGCTCGATCTGCGCACCCGCCGCCGCAACCGCGCCAACGGCATCATCAGCGAGCGCGATGGCAACGGGCTGCGGATCGCCGTGACGCAGAGCTTCGGCAACTGCGCCAAGTACATCCAGCTCAGGCAGCACGCGTTCGCGCCCACCACAGCCGGCACTGCAGCCGAGGAACTCACCAGTCTGGATGAATCGGCCCGGGACTTGGTCCTGCGCTCGGACACGCTCTTCATCGCCAGCGGCTCGGAAAGCGGGCTCGACATCTCGCATCGCGGCGGCAGGCCGGGCTTCGTCCGGATCGAGGGCGGGCAGCTGACGGTGCCGGACTTCGCCGGCAACAGCTATTTCAACACCTTCGGCAATCTGCTGCGCGAGCCGGCCACGTCCCTGCTCTTCATCGATTTCGCGAAGGGAGACCTGCTGCAGTTGCAGGGCATGGCGGAGATCGTCTGGGACGGGCCTGAGCTGGCCGGCCTCGATGGCGCCAGGCGTCTCATGCACATCGAGGTGACGCGCGCCTGGCGGCGCAAGGCGGCCCTGCCCTTGCGCTGGGCCGAAGCCGAGCCGGCGCCAACCACATTGGCGACCGGAACCTGGCGGCACCACGAAGCCGCCTGACGGCTGGCCTCAGAAGAGCCGCCCGCCCTTGGGCACGTCGAACGAAGGGCCGATCAGCACGACCTCGCCGTCGCTGTCCGGCACGCCCAATGTCAGCACCTCCGACATGAACTTGCCGATCTGGCGCGGCGGGAAGTTCACCACCGCCAGCACCTGCCGGCCCGCGAGATCTTCGGGCCGGTAATGCCTGGTGATCTGCGCCGATGATTTCTTGCGGCCGATCGTGCCGCCGAAATCGATCACCAGCTTGATCGCCGGCTTGCGCGCTTCGGGAAAGGGAGCGGCCTCGACGATGGTGCCGACACGGATGTCGACCTTCAGGAAATCATCGAAGCCGATCTCTGCGGCGATCTCGGTGGGCTCGCTCAAAATTCCTCCCAGCCGCGATCGCCGCCATTGGCGACCTTGCGCGCGGCGCTGCCATGAGTCTGCACGGGCGCGGCGGCGCGCGCCGGGCGCGGCGCAGGCGCCGCAGCCTTGGCCATCTTGCTCGCCATAGTCTTCAAGGCAACGACATCGCCGCTGAGCCGGAAGCGCCCGACCAGCGCGGCGAGCCTGTCGGCCTCCTGGGCCAGCGCCTGCGAGGCGGCGGTCGACTGCTCGGCCATGGCGGCGTTCTGCTGCGTCGCCTGGTCCATCTCGTTGACCGCGGTGTTGACCTCCTGCAGCCCGGTCGCCTGCTCCTGGGCCGCCGAGGCGATCTCGGCGACCAGCGAGGTGACCCGCGTGATCTCGCCGGACATGCGGCCAAGCGCGCTGCCGGTCTGGCCGACCAGAGCGACGCCCTTCTCGACCTCGATGGACGAGGCGGTGATCAGCCCCTTGATCTCCTTGGCCGCCTCGGCCGAACGCTGGGCCAGCGCCCGGACCTCGGAGGCGACGACGGCAAAGCCCTTGCCGGCGTCGCCGGCACGGGCCGCCTCGACCGAGGCGTTGAGTGCGAGCAGGTTGGTCTGGAAGGCGATCTCGTCGATGACGCCGACGATCTGCGAGATTTCCTCAGCCGACTTCTCGATGCCGCCCATCGCGGCGACCGCATCGCGGACGATCTCGCCCGATTGCTCGGCCTCACCCTTGACCTGGCTGGTGGCGAGGCTGGCCTGGCGCGCGCCCTCCGCAGTCTGGCGCACGGTGGCGGTCAACTGGTCGAGCGCGGTTGCGGTCTCTTCGACCGAGGAGGCCTGCTGCTCGGTGCGGCTGGCAAGGTCATCGGCCGCCTGACTGATCTCGCCGGCGCCAGCCTTCATGCTCTCGGTGTTGGTCGCGATCTGCCGCATCGTCTCTTCGAGATGCACCATCGCAGCATTGAAGTCGTTCTTGAGCTTGGCGTATTCGGCGCTGAAGGAGGCCTCGATGCGGTAGGTCAGGTCACCCTCGGTCAGGCGCTCAAGGCCGGCGCCGAGCGCATCGACGACGACGGCCTGCTTCTTCGCCTCCTCGCCGCGCTGCGCCTCGTTGAGGCTGCGCTGCGTATCGGCAGCCCGGCGCTGCTCGCCGGCATCGGCTTCGGCCTGGGTCTTCTCGGCTTCGACCTGCTGCTTCATCAGCGCCGCGTCACGGAAGACGACGAGCGCACGCGCCATGCTACCGACCTCGTCCTGGCGTTCCTGATAGGCGATCGGCGCCTTGAGGTCGCCGGCGGCCAGCGCGCTCATATTGCCGGCGACCGCGCGCAGCATCCCGGAAGCGCGGCGGCTCAGCATGATGACGAGCCCGAGCAGCAGCAGCGCCAGCGGCACCAGCACCACGGCGACATCCTTGATCATGCCGTAGAAGGCCACGTCGACCGCATGAACATGCATCCCGGTCCCGATCGCCCACTGCCATTTCTGCACGCCAGCCACATAGGAGATCTTCAGCGAGGGATCCTTGTCGCCGATTCTCAACCACATGTAGTCGACGAAGCCGGCTCCCTTGGTCCGCGCCGTATCGGTGAGTTCCTTGACGAAGAGCTTGCCGGTCGGGTCCTTGAGCGGCGACATGTCGGTGCCGACCAGCTTCGGGCTGGCATGGGCGATGTTGACGCCGTCATAGCGGATAACGAAGAAGTAGTTGCCGTCGTCGAAGCGGGCATTGGCGATCGCGTCGAGCGCGAGCTTCTGCGCGTCGGCGTCCTTGAGCTCGCCCTTCTCCACCTTCGCCACATAGGCGTTCACCGTGGAGGCTGCGGCCTCGACCGCATTCTTCACCTCGGCCCGCTTGAGATCGAGCATGTCGATGCGCGCCTGCCGGAGCGTCACGGCAACACTCGCGACCGTAACGACCGCGGCCAGGATCGCGACCAGCCCGAACGAGCGGCTGATCGACAGCGCAGTAAGCTTCTTCATCAACGACATGGTCGCCCCTTGCGAACGTGATTCTCGAAATTCGCAAGAAACGGCTAATGCCTGCTTAACGCTGCCACGATTTCGCCACAATCGCCGGTTGCTGACTACAATCTGTGATTGCGCTCAGATCGCCGGGGCGTAATCGTCGCCTTCCTCGCCGCGCATGCGCTCGCGCCGCGGTGTCCGTCGAACGCCCGAGCAGAGCGTGCGGGCAAGACCGCGCAACGGCGCCGTCAGCCGGTGGACGTCCTCGACGCGCGTCATGATCTGGCCTGCCGTCTTCAGCTCACGGTCGAGCTTCGCCATGGTGCGCGACAGCTCGGGCTCGTCATCCTCCAGCCAGGTGTCGAGCACGCGCGCCATCAGCAGCGTCGCGCCCCTGACCCGGACGGAGCCGAGGTCATCCTCGGTCGGGATACCCGCCGAAGCCAGCAGATAGCGCCAGGAATTCACCGAATTGCGCCCGAGCGCGGCGAGAGCCAGCGGCTGGCGCCGCAGATGCGGCATCAGCGCCTTCAGGCCGGCCTTGTAGGGCGCGAGCGCATCGAGCCGGCGCATCACCAGGTCGAAGACGCGCTCCTTGTAGGATTCCTCCGCCAGGTCGTCGGAACTGCCGGCCAGCACGGCATCGTCGAGAATGCGACCCAGGCCGCCGAGAATCGCGAGCTTCGAAGGGAAGAGGCCACGCAGTTCGGTGAGGTTGATCCCGGCTTCGCGAGCGATCGCCGGCAGTTCGATCTCGTCCCAGCCCTGCGTCGCGGCCAACCGGAACAGGGCATCGACCACGGCGCGCCGCGGATCGGGCTTTGCAGCGGGTTTCTCGGCCTCGGGGGAAACGGGTTTGCGCGCCATCGGTATCTCTCCTGTCGCGAATTGATGGAGAGAAGCTAGGCCTTGCGCGGGCTGGTTGAAAGGCCGCCTCAGCCGGAAAGCTCCTCGGCGCGGCGTTTGGCAGCAGCGACCGCGCGTCGCATCAATGGCGCAAGGCCATTGTCGGCCATCAACACTTCGAGCGCCGCAGCGGTCGTGCCGCCGGGCGAGGTCACGTTCTGGCGCAGTGTCGCCGGCGGCAAAGGCGACTGGAACAGCATCTCGCCCGCGCCTTCAATGGTGGCGCGCGCCAGCCGCTCGGCGAGATCTGCCGGCAGACCCGCCGCGGTCCCGGCCGCGGCGAGGCATTCGACCATGTTGAAGACATAGGCCGGCCCCGAACCGGAGACGGCGGTGACGGCATCGATCAGCCCTTCATCCGAGAGCCACTCGACTTTGCCGACACCGGCAAGCAGCGCATCAGCCAGCTGCCGCTGTACGTCGCTCACGCCCTCGCCTGCGGCGGCAGCGGTGACCCCGCGCTTGACCGAGGCCGGCAGGTTCGGCATGGCGCGGATGATAGCGCCGGCATTGGGCAGGCGAGCCGAGAGGTCGCCGAGCGTCTTGCCGGCGAGGATCGAGATCAGCAGCGTCCTCGGGCCGATCAGCGCCTGGACGGCGGGCGCGGCCGTGTCGAGCATCTGCGGCTTGGTGGCGAGCACCACGACTTCGGCTTGTGCCGGAGCAACGGGGTTGACGGCCATGCCCTCGGCAGCGGCGAGGGCTTGCATCTCGTTCGAGATATGCGGGTCGATCAGCGTGATCCCCGCCCCTTTCACACCAATGCGCAGCCAGCCCTCGAGCATGGCGCCGCCCATCTTGCCGGCCCCGACGAGGGTGAGCGATTGCGGAAGCGGGCTGGGCATGGCTTCTCTCCGGTCGATGCGCGGTTACGCACGGACCTGAACCGCCAAGCGCGGCCCGGGTCAAGCCCGGGCCTGGCCGGTGCTCACGCTTCGCCGACCGTCTCCAGCAACGCGCCTTCGAGTGCCTCGCGCGCGCTCTTGCCGGCCCAGACCACGAACTGGAAAGCCTGGTAATAGCGCTCGCAGGCGTCGATCGCCGCCTTGATCAGCCCGGCTGCCTGCTCCTCGGTCGGCTCGGCGCCGCCGGAGAGCAGGAGCGCGTGGCGATACATCACCACGTTCTCGCGGCTCCAGAGATCGAAATGCCCGAGCCAGAGCTGCTCGTTGACGAGGCTGACGAGGTTCATGACCTCGTTGCGGCGCCGGTCCGGCACCTTGAGGTCGAAGGCGCAGGCGATGTGGATCGACTCCACCTCGGAGAGCCAGGTGATCGCAACGTGATAATCGGCCCAGCCACCGGTGACGGAGACGGAGAGTTCGTCATCGCTGTCGCGATCGAAGCTCCAGTCGTTCAGCGCGGCCAGGCGTTCGACGAGGTCGAGGGGGTTAGAGGGGCGTTCGGTATCGGCGTCCAGATCAAGGTCCATCATGCCCAAGGTCCAACAGCCGGCATCTGACCTTTAAGGGCAGGCGCGGCTTGTCTGAGAACGGGTACACGGCGACTGGAAAAGCGTAAGGCACACAACCCGACAAGAAAGCCGCTGGGCGACCTTCACTCCGTCGAACCACCCCTTGAGGCAGGGCCGAACGACGAATCACCTCTCTTCATCGACGATAGCGCAGGCCGGTTAACCCGCCCACAACGCGATGCAGACTCTGCGGATTCGGACGTCGGCTCAATCCCTACGCGCGACTGTCCACAGCGCGCGCCGGAACGGGCTCATTCCTTTGCCGCGCGCGCCTCGAGCGCCGCAAGCCGGGCAGCGAGCTTGTCGTTCTCCTCGCGCGCCAGCAGCGCCATCTCACGCACTGCCTCGAATTCCTCGCGCGTCACGACGTCGAGATCGCGCAGCAGCCGCTCGATCTGCGTCTTGATCACGGTCTCGACCTCGCGGCGCACGCCCTGCGCCGCGCCGGCCGCATCGGTCGCCAGCCGGGCGATATCGTCGAGGATACGGTTGGACGTGCTGACCATCGAAGCTCTCCGGCGGGCGCCCCATGCGCCTGCCGGGAGATATGGCGAAGGAGCGTCCACAGCGCAATCACCGTGGCGCGACGGGTTCGTTCCGGCCCTCGCCTGCCCTATCTGGACCTGACCGATGGTTGCGCCTACAACGAGCGCCGCAGGGAAGACCAGCAATCCGAGCCCAAACAATGGGCGGGAGGCGTCATGTCGGTTCGTTCTTACGGCCTCGTTCTGGGGCCGCTTGTTGCGCTTGCGCTCGCAGGCTGCCAGGAAACCACCACCGCCGCGCGGCCGCGCGTCGATGCGCCGGGCGTCCCGGTCTCGGTCCAGAGCATCTCCGGTGCCCCCGACCAGGTGACGGCGCATTTCGCCGGCCTGCTCGGCGAGGCCGCAGCCGAGCGCAAGATGGAGATCGTCCCGGGCGACAAGCCGGCCCGTTTCCGGGTGCGCGGCTATCTCACCGCCCAGCCGACCGAGGATGGCCAGACCGCTCTCGCCTTCGTCTGGGACGTCTATGACGAGAGCAAGAAGCGGGCGCAGCGGGTCCAGGGCGAGAGCCTCGGCCGACGCGGCGGAGGCTCCGACCCATGGGCCGGCATCGACCAGACCATCGTCGCCAAGGCCGCATCCGAATCGGCCGACGCGATCGCGAGCTTCCTGACGACGGCGCCAGTGCCCGAGCCGAAGGAAGACGCTAAGGGCAAGACACGCACGGCCCAGGCGGCTCCCGAAAAGAAGCGCTAGTCGCTCAGCTCGCGGCCCGCGTGCGCCTTCGGGTCGAATGCGTCGCAGATATCCCGGACAACGTGCATCATTCGCGGGTGCAGTGCAGCATTTGCATGGGGACGCCGCGCCTCCTCGGTCGACTCGACGTCATCACGCTGTTATGAGCCCTTCGAAACTGAGCCGCCCCCGCTCGGACGGCTCGCCTTGACCCGCGTTTCTGGTGCGCCCGGCATGCCCTCTACCTTCAAAGTCGTCGCCGGCAATTCCAACCGCGCCCTCGCCGAAGCTATCTGTGGCCATCTTGATGTCCCACTCGCCCGGGCCCAGGTCCGCCGCTTCGCCGACATGGAAATCTTCGTCGAGATTCAGGAGAACGTCCGCGGCCAGGATGTCTTCATCATCCAGTCGACTTCGTTTCCGACCAATGACCACCTGATGGAGCTGCTGATCATCACCGATGCGCTGCGCCGCTCCTCGGCGAGGCGCATCACCGCGGTGATCCCCTATTTCGGCTATGCCAGGCAGGACCGGCGCGCCTCCGGCCGTACCCCGATCTCGGCCAAGCTCGTCGCCAATTTGATCACCCATGCCGGGGTCGACCGCGTGCTGACGCTCGATCTGCACGCCGGCCAGATCCAGGGCTTCTTCGACATCCCGACCGACAATCTGTTCGGTGCGCCCCTGATGGCGCGCGACATCAAGGACCGGCTCGACTGGAAGAACGCCATGGTCGTCTCGCCGGACGTCGGCGGCGTGGTGCGCGCCCGTGCCTTGGCCAAGCGCATCGACGCCCAGCTCGCCATCGTCGACAAGCGCCGCGACCGGCCGGGCGAATCCGAAGTGATGAACATCATCGGCTCGGTCGAAGGCCGCTCCTGCATCCTGCTCGACGATATCGTCGATTCCGGTGGCACGCTGGTGAACGCCGCCGAGGCCCTGCTCGATCAGGGCGCCAAGGAAGTCTACGCCTACATCACCCACGGCGTGCTCTCCGGCGGCGCCGTGGCCCGCATCGCCTCCTCCAAGCTGAAAGAGCTGGTGATCACCGACTCGATCATGCCGACCGAGGCGGTGAAGGTCGCACGCAACATCCGCGTCATCTCGATCGCCGGGCTGATGGGCGAAGCGATCGAGCGCACCGCGAGCGAATCGAGCGTCTCCAGCCTGTTCGACTGATGGGAACGGGGCGATGACGGCCGCCACGACCGGCGCGGACCGGGCCCTCGTCCTCTTCTCCGGCGGCCAGGATTCCACCGTCGCGCTGGCCTGGGCGCTTGCCCGTTTCGGTGCGGTCGAGACGGTCGGCTTCGATTACGGCCAGCGTCATCATATCGAGCTTGCGTGCCGCGAGACGATCCGGGCGAAGTTCCCCGGACTGTCGCCGGCCTACGCCGAACGGCTGGGGCCGGATCATCTTCTCGACCTCAAGACGCTCGGCGCGATCTCGGATACCGCGCTGACCAGCGAGAGCGAGATCGCCTTCACTGATGCCGGCCTGCCGACGACCTTTGTCCCAGGCCGCAACCTGATCTTCCTGACCTTCGCAGCGGCGCTGGCCTATCGCCGCCATGCCAAGCACATCGTGCTCGGCGTCTGCGAGACCGACTATTCCGGCTATCCCGACTGCCGCGACGACACGATCAAGGCGATGCAGGTCGCGCTTGGCCTCGGGCTCGACCGCCGGCTCGTGCTGCACACGCCGCTGATGTGGCGCGACAAGGCCCAGACTTTCGCCCTGGCCAAGGAATTGGGCGGCGAGGCGTTGCTCGACCTTGTGGTCGAGGAGAGCCATAGCTGCTATCTCGGCGACCGAACGAAGCGGCATGCCTGGGGCTATGGCTGCGGCCATTGCCCGGCCTGCGACTTGCGAGCCCGGGGCTTTGCGGCCTATGAGGCCGCACCGAACGACAGCGGACCGAACCATGACGATTGATCGGCAACGCCGTATCGAGGGCCTCGTCGCTCTCGCCCTTTTCACCGTCACCATCCCGCTCGCGAATTGGCTGATCGGCAATGTCGGCACGATCTGCGTGCCCGATGGCCCCTGCCTTGTCCCGGTCGCCCCCGGCATAAAGGCACCGAGCGGTGTTCTGATGGTGGGCCTCGCACTCGTCCTGCGCGATATCGTTCAGCGGCGCCTCGGCCCTCTCGCAGGCCTCGGCGCGATTGCGATCGGTACGCTGATTTCCGGCATGCTGGCACCGCCGGCTATCGTTCTGGCCTCGACCGTAGCCTTCCTGCTCTCCGAGCTGGCAGACTTTGCGGTCTACACTCCGCTCCAGCGCCGCAATTTCGTCGCCGCCGTCGCCGCGTCGAGCGTCTTCGGACTCGTGGTCGACAGCTTCGTCTTCCTCTGGCTCGCCTTCGGCAGCCTCGACTTCCTCACCGGTCAGATCATCGGCAAGGCCTGGATGGTGCTGCTCGCACTGCCGCTGATGCACCTGCTGCGTCGGCGTGATGAGCGGATCGGGCTCGCTCCCGCCTGAAGGCCGCAAAAGCCGACAATTCGATCTAAGGGGGAAACCGCGGTTTCACTGCCCTGCGGCATGATGGCGCCTCCCGTCCGCCGAGTGCCACGATGCGCCGTCACGATTCCGTCGAGCGTCTGCAATCCCTGCAAAACGCCATTCTGGAATCGATCGCCCGCGGTGAGGAGCTGGCGGCGATCATGACGGCGCTCTGTGAGCAGGTCGAAGCGCTTGCGCCTGACGTGGTCTGCTCGGTCGTGACCATCGACGACGAATTCAGGCTGCGCGCTCTTGCTGCCCCCAGCCTGCCGCGCTCCTATGGCGAGGCGATCAACGGCACGCCGATCGGCCCGCGCGTCGGCTCCTGTGGCACGGCAATCTATCGCAAGCATCCGGTCGAAGTGACCCACATCGCCACCGACCCGCATTGGGAGGGTTACCGCGAGCTCGTGTTGCCGCTCGGCCTGCGCGCCTGCTGGTCGAGCCCGATCGCAGCGCGTGACGGCCGGATCGTCGGCAGCTTCGCCTTCTATTATCGCGAGCAGCGCGGTGCGACGCCCTTCGAGCGCCGGATCGTCGAGACCTGCGTCCATCTCTGCGCCATCGCGATCGAGCACGAGGAGGTCAACGCCCGCAATCACCGCCTCGCCTATTTCGATACGCTGACCGGACTGCCGAACCGGGCCCGCTTCAATGAGGCGATCGCCCAGGCAACGAGCCGGTCCCGGTCCGGATTCGGTCTGATGTTGATCGACATCGACCACCTCAAAGCGATCAACGATACGATGGGTCATGCCGTCGGCGACTTGCTGATCGAAGCTGTCGGCTCGCGGCTTGCTGCGGTGGCGCCGAATGGAACAGCATTCAGGATCGGCGGCGACGAATTCGCGGTCCTCCTGCCCGGCTGCGACAAGGCCGGGCAATTGCGCGGCGTGGCCAGCGCTATCCTCGCCGCGATGCAGGGGCCACTCGACTGCGAGGGCACGACCATCGTCCCCGGCGTCACGATCGGCGGAGCCATCGCCGGGGAGGATGGCGCCGACAGTGTCACCTTGCGCCAGAATGCCGACTTCGCGCTCTACCACGCCAAGGAGACAAGGCGCGGCGGCTATGTCCGTTTCAAGGGCGGCCTGCGCACCGCGATGACCCGCCGCATCCAGACGGTCCGAACCGTGGACGAGGCACTGAGCGCGGGACGCCTCGTACCCTATTATCAGCCGGTCGTTCGGCTCGACACTGGCGAGATCACCGGCATGGAGGCCCTGGCGCGGCTGCGCCTCGACGACGGCCGTATCGTGGCGGCCGGCGAATTCCAGGATGCCTTGCTCGACCCCAAGCTCGCCTACCGCATTTCGGGCCAGATGCTGGCGGCGATTGCGGTCGACATGGCGCAATGGCTGCGCGAGGGCCTGCCCATCCGCTATGTCGGCATCAACGTTACCTCCGCCGACTTTCAGAAGGGCGACCTTGTTCAACGCATCGTCAGGGCCTTCGAGCGGATGCAGGTTCCACTGGAGCATCTGGTCGTCGAGATCACCGAGCAGGTGATCATGGGCGGACGCCGCGACGGCGTCGCGCGCACCATGGCCGCCTTGCGCGAGCGCGGCATCATGGTCGCGCTCGACGATTTCGGCACCGGTTTCGCCTCGCTTACCCACCTGCTCGACTTCCCGGTCGACGCGATCAAGATCGACCGTTCCTTCGTCGGCAGCATCGATGGCGGAAAGAGAAGCGGAGCGATCGTCGAGGCGCTCGTCGGCATCGCGGGCCGACTTGGCATGCGGCTCGTCGCGGAAGGCATCGAGAGTGAGAGCCAGGCGCGGCGTCTGGCCGCGATGGGTTGCCCGCTCGGCCAAGGCTACCACTATTCGCGGCCGATGCCGGCCGAAGCGGTCGCCGCCTTCGTTCGCAGCTTCGCCCAGCCAGCACCTGTCGCAATATCGCATTCGGCCGCCACGGCCGCCTGAATCGGCCTGCGGGCTTGAGATTGTCCGCAGTTTCGCCTATGAGCCTGCTCGCGTCCCACTGACACCCTTGGAGGCAGGGACGCGAACCGCAATGGCCGCCCGCTGGCGGCCATGTCTTTAAAAAGCTAAGGATCAAACACATGACCGCCGTGAAGCAGATTCAGGCTTCGGCGCGCGCCCAGGTCGGCAAGGGGGCCGCCCGGGAAGTTCGTCGCCAGGGCCTCACTCCCGCCGTCATCTACGGTGCGGGCGAAACGCCTGTGGCCATCGCGCTCGATGCCAACAAGACCCGCCAGATGATCTATGCTGGTCACTTCCTGACCACGCTGTTCGAGATCGACGTCGACGGCAAGAAGACGCGCGTCATCCCGCGCGACTACCAGCTCGACCCGGTCAAGGATTTCCCGATCCATGTCGATTTCCTGCGCATCGCTGCCGGCCAGACCATCAAGGTCGAGGTTCCCGTGCACGTCGTCGGCCAGGAGCAGTCGCCCGGCTTGAAGAGCGGCGGCGCTTTGCAGATCGTCGAGCACTCGCTCGAGATCGAAGTCGCTCCCGAGAGCATCCCTGAGTTCATCGAGGTCTCGGTTGCCGGCCTCGAGGTCGGTGATACGCTCCACAGCAACGCACTCAAGCTGCCGGCCGGCGTCAGCCTGACCTCGGCGAAGGATCGGACCCTGGTCACGATCATTCCGCCGACGGTCGAGGCCGAGGAGCCCGCTGCTGCCGAGGGCGAAGCCGAAGCCGCCAAGGCCTGAGCTTTACGTTCCCTGCGGAACGAACGCTTGCGGACGGCCGGGCATGCCCGGCCGTTTTGCTATGACAACCGGTGCGGGACCGAACCATGCTGATCTTCGCCGGCCTCGGCAATCCGGGCTCCCGCTATGCCCGCAACCGCCACAATATCGGCTTCATGGCGGTCGAGGCGATCGCTCGCGCTGCCCGTGCCGCGCCTTGGCGCGCCCGCTTTCAGAGCCATGCCTGCGAGGCGACGATCGGCGGCGAGAAGGTGCTGCTGCTCATGCCACAGACCTTCATGAACGAATCCGGCCGCGCGATCGGCGAAGCCGCACGCTTCTTCAAGGTCGCGCCTGCCGACGTCATCGTCTTCCATGACGAGCTCGATCTGCCGCCGGCCAAGCTGCGCGTGAAGCTCGGCGGCGGCAATGCCGGCCATAACGGCCTGCGCTCGACCACGGCAGCGATCGGAAACGATTACTGCCGCGTGCGGATGGGCATCGGCCATCCCGGCGACAAGGCACTCGTCCATCCCTATGTGCTGAACGATTTCGGCAAGGCCGAGGAGCCCTGGGTCGAGGACCTCTGCACCGCCTGCGCCGACAATGCGGCCCTGCTGGCGAGCCATGACGACGCCGGCTTCCAGAACAAGGTCCACCTCTTCATGGAGGCGCGCGGCCACGGCGCGGTGAAGCGCCTTGGCGAGAAGGCAACGGATTAGGGCTCGCTGTCACAGCGGGAGCTGGGCACCCGCCTTGGCGATCGTCACCCGGCTGCTCGACAAGCTGCCATCCGCCTCCCGGCTTGCGGTCATCGCCACCTGCGCTCCGGCGACGAGGTCGCCGGTCTGCGCCGGCGCCGCCATGATGATGTTGGCCTCGGGCGGGATCGCGATCTTCTGCTCGCCGCCGGGATAGGTCAGCGTGACGCTGCCGCCTTCGACCTGCGAGACCGTCTCGGCCACCGTCGCGTTCGTCATCGTCGAATCCGGCAGAACGCCCCAGGGTTTGTGGCCCTCGCCCGTGCCCCGCATCGCCTCAGGGAAGATGAAGACCTGCACGGCCGTCAGCCCGCCGCCGGCCTGCGGGCGCGCGCCGACACCTATGAAGCTGCCCTTCTTGATATCGGCGATCGCGGCCTTGACCACGGCTCCGATTGAATAATTGGGCGCAAGAGCAATTGTCGTCGTCGTGCCCTCCTGCGTCTTGACCGTCAGGGACTGGCCTTCGAGACGTTCGACCGTGCCGCGCACACGTGTTTGGGGTGTCTGGGGCGTCTGCGCCAGTACACCCGCTACGGAAAGCGTGACGAGACCGATCAGGGTGAATGAGGCGAGGCGCATGGAGCAGCTCCGTTAGCCGATCTTTTCAGTCGCGCTCCACTCGTGCGCGGTCGGCAATCGCGCCGCCATGCACTTTCGCGTGATCCACGCTCGCGCCCGCCATCTTGTCTTTTGCTGCTCCGCACCCAATAAGGCCGGGGAGAACCGAGAGATCTTTCCGCGGTGGCCGCAGCCGGCCCGCGATGCATTGGACGAGCAAGCATGGGCTTCAAATGCGGTATCGTCGGCCTGCCGAATGTCGGCAAGTCGACCCTCTTCAACGCGCTGACGCAGACAGCTGCCGCGCAGGCGGCGAACTATCCGTTCTGCACGATCGAGCCGAATGTCGGCGACGTCGCTGTGCCCGACGAGCGGCTGGAGAAGCTCGCCGCGATCGCCGGCTCGAAGGAGATCATCCCGACGCGGCTGACCTTCGTCGACATCGCCGGCCTCGTCCGCGGCGCCTCCCGCGGTGAGGGTCTCGGCAACCAGTTCCTCGCGAATATCCGCGAATGCGACGCCATCGCCCATGTCGTGCGCTGCTTCGAGGATGGCGACATCACCCATGTCGAAGGCAAGATCTCGCCGATCGACGATATCGAGACGATCGAGACCGAGCTGATGCTCGCCGACCTCGACAGCCTCGAGAAGCGCGTGCTGCCGCTGGAGAAGAAGGCCAAGTCCGGTGACAAGGAAGCCAAGGAACTGGCCGACCTGATGAATCGCTGCCTCGTGCTGCTGCGCGAGGGCAAGCCGGCCCGCCTCGTCCAGGTCGCGGCCGACGAGCGCCGCGCCTTCGAGACGCTCGGCCTGCTCTCGTCGAAGCCGGTGCTCTATGTCTGCAATGTCGAGGAAGCCAGTGCCGACAAGGGCAATGCCTTCTCCGAGCAGGTCAAGGCCCGCGCCGCCGAGGAAGGCGCGGTCGCCGTCGTCGTCTCGGCCAAGATCGAGAGCGAGATCGCCGTGCTGCCGGCCGCGGAGCAGACCGATTATCTCGAGGCCGTCGGCCTCGAAGAGCCCGGCCTCAATCGTGTGATCCGCGCCGGCTATGCGCTGCTCCACCTCGTCACCTATTTCACCGTCGGCCCGAAGGAAGCCCGCGCCTGGACGATCGAGAAGGGCACCAAGGGCCCTGCCGCCGCCGGCGTGATCCATACCGATTTCGAGAAGGGCTACATCCGCGCCGAGACCATCGCCTATGACGACTATGTCGCCAACAAGGGCGAGAGCGGCGCGCGCGAGGCCGGCAAGTTCCGGCTCGAAGGCAAGGAATACGTGGTCGCAGATGGCGACGTGCTGCATTTCCGCTTCGCCAATTGAGCCTGCGGCGCCGGAACGCGATCCGCTCCGGCGCCATGCATGGTCGGCGTTCGGAGTTTGCACGTTTACCGCTCGCTCGTGATTGATCCCGCGAGCAGAATGCGGGCCTGATCAGTGAGATGGGCTACCAATGCTCTATTTTGAGGACTTCATCGCCGGCTCCGTGAGCGAGTATGGCGCGCTTCCTGTCTCGCAGGACGACATCCTCGCTTATGCGAGCCGCTTCGATGCACAGGACTTCCACATCGATCCCGACAAGGCCAAGGCGAGCTTCGTCGGCTCGCTGATCGCGTCCGGCTGGCACAGCTGCGCCCTGCTGATGCGGCTCGCAGCCGAGGCCTTCTTCCTCGACTCGACCTCGATGGGCTCACCCGGCGTCGAGGAGGTCAAATGGCTGCGGCCGGTGAAGCCGGGTGACGTGCTGAAACTGCGCTGGACGATCAGCGAAACCAAGGAGTCGCGCTCCAGACCCGAAATGGGACTCGTCAAATTCCGCTTCGAGCTGCTGAACCAGCGTGGCGAGTCGGTGGTCGAACAGAACAACTGGGTGATGTTCGGCCGCCGCGGCTCCGGCTTCGAAACGGCAGGCGGTGACTGGCTCGGGCATTCGGTAGGTTACGCGCCACCACACACGACCGTTGTCGTCGAGCCGCCCGCTCTGCCGACCGCGCCTTCTGGCTTCTTCGACGAACTGGTGATCGGCGAGACCTGGGAGCTGGGCAGCCTCGTCTTCACGCCGGAGGAGATCGTCGCCTTCGCCCGCTCCTTCGACCCGCAGCCTTTCCACATGGATGAGGAGGCCGCGCGCAAGAGTTCCTTCGGCAGCCTCTGCGCCTCCGGCTGGCACACGGCGGCCGGCTGGATGGCGGCGATGGTCAGCCACCGCCGCCGGCAGGAGGCACTAGTCGCGCCAGCCGCAGCGCCGCGCCTCGGCCCCTCCCCCGGTTTCAAGAACCTGCGCTGGCTGAAGCCGGTCTATGCCGGCGACCGCATCACCTATCACTCGACCGTTGCTGACAAGCGCCCGAGCCTCTCGCGTCCGGAGTGGGGCCTGTTCTTCCACCACAACACCGGCGTCAACCAGAACGGCGAGACGGTCTTCAGCTTCGACGGCTGCGTCTTCATCGAGCGCAAGCCGGCCTGATGTCCACGGCTGGCGCATGGCTACCGGCGCCGGAGCCCGTTGCCGCCACTGCCACCTTGCGTGATTCTTCCTGTCCAAGAAGCAAGGGCGGGAGCAGGCGATGGCCAAGGAACGGCAGCTCAGCTGGAAATCGAAGCTGGTTCACTCGGCCGCCAAGGCTCCAGATGGCTTCAGCTCGCTGATCACGCCGGTCTATCGCGGCTCGACGACGCTGTTCAGGGATGCAGCCTCAGTCGGCGATACCTGGCGGCAGGACGAGGCGGCCTACACCTACGGACTCTACGGCACACCGACGACGCTGGAGCTGGCGGCGCGCATCGCCGAGCTGGAGGGCGCGACGCATACCTTTCTGGCTCCAGGCGGCCAGGCCGCGCTCGCGCTGGTCAATCTCGCTTTCCTCGGCCCCGGCGACCATGTCCTGATACCGGAATCGATCTATGGTCCCCATCGCCTCGTCGGAGACGGCTTGCTGCGCAAGTTCGGCATCGAGGTCGAATACTACGACCCGTTGATCGGCGAAGGCATCGCCGGGCTGCTGAGTGACAACACCCGGGTGATCTGGTGCGAGAGCCCGGGCTCGGTGACGATGGAAGTGCAGGACCTGCCGGCGATCGCACGGGCCGCAACTGGACGCGACATCACCATCGCGATCGACAACACCTATTCCGCCGGCGTGATGTTCGATGCCTTCAGCCACGGCGCCCATGTCACCTTGCAGGCGCTGACCAAATACATCGGCGGCCATAGCGACATCCTGATGGGCTCGATCTCCGTCAAAGACGAGGTGCGCTATGCCAGGATCGGCGAGATGCACCAGATGCTCGGCATGGCGGTCTCACCCGACGATTGCAGCCTCGTGCTGCGCGGGCTGCAGACGCTGGGCGTTCGACTGGAGAGGCTCGAAGCATCCTGCCTCACCATCGCTAGATGGCTGGAGCAGCGTCCCGAGATCGAGCGCGTGCTGCATCCAGCCCTCCCCGCCTCGCCCGGGCATGCGATCTGGAAGCGCGATTTCACCGGCTCGGCCAGCGTCTTCTCGATCGTCTTCAAGGCCGGCTATGCGGAGAAGGACCTGCTCGGCTTCATAGACGCGCTGACGCTCTTCAAGATCGGCTATAGCTGGGGCGGCGTCACCAGCCTGGCGGTGCCATACTTCCACGTCCGGCGCCAGCATCGCGCCTACGGCTCGCGCCTCGTGCGGCTGAACATTGGGCTCGAAGAGGTCGAGGACCTCCTCGCCGATCTGGAAGGTGCGCTGGAGACCCTTCCGAAAGGGCTCTAGACTGCTTCGGGCAGGCCGCTCCGGTTGGAAACCTGCTCTATCCGGCAACGCGCCGCGAAGCCGCCGGCGGGCTCGCCACCTCGATACGGTCGCGGCCATTGCGCTTGGCGGCATAGAGCGCCTCGTCGGCACGAGCGTGGAGGCTCGTGCCGTCCAACGGTCCTTCTCCCGCGCAAAGTCCGATCGAGACAGTCACCCCTGTCAGTTCGCTATGAAGCAGACGCCACGGTACTCGCCGCAAGGCACGGCAAATGGCCATCGCAGCCTCCTCAGCCGCCTCGATCGAAGTGTCGCCGAGCAGGACACCGAACTCCTCGCCGCCGACCCGAGCCACCAGCGCCGAAGCCGACGTGACCTGTGCCGCGATGACCCCGGCGATGGCCTTGAGGCAGGCGTCGCCGACCAGATGGCCGAAACGGTCATTGATCGTCTTGAAATGATCGACATCGATCATCAGCAGCGAGAGCGGCTCCGGTCGGGCTGACGCATCGGCGAGACGGCCGACGAAGCGGCGGTGATTGGCAAGGCCGGTCAGCCCGTCCGTCTCGGCGAGTTCTGCCAGCGCCACATTGGCCCGGCGCAAGGCCTCCTGCGCTTCCAACAGCTCCATCTGCTGGCGCTTGGTGGCTGTAATGTCGGCATGGGTGAAGAAGCTGACGCCGCCGGTGCTGTGCCGCGCGATCAGGCGGAGCCAGCGCTGGCCGGGCAACTCGATCTCGAACGGCACGCCGTCATAGCGCAGGCCATTGCTGATCGCCGCCCGCCAGGCGCCGACCGGCGAGGCTTCGCGCCAGCACCAGGCGATGATCTCGTCCAATGTGCGACCCACAACCGGAGTGCCCTTGGGCAGATCGTAGAGCCGTCTGAAAGCGTTGTTGGCGGCGATCACCCGCTCCTTCGCATCCAGGATCGTGGCGCCGTCCGGGATGAAGCGCAGCGCATCCATCACCGGCAGCACCAGCTCGGAGGCCGTCTCGGAATGGCTCTCGACATCCAGCCGCTGCCAGAGCCGCACGCGGCCGCCATCCGGGGCCCGCAGCGATGACGCGCGCAGCTTGCGGCCGTTATGGATGAATTCGAAGGGCTGCGTCTGGTTCTCGTGGCGCGTCACGCCCTCGGCGACATGCAGCGCGATGTCCGGCATTTCCTCCGGCGAGAGACGGCGCTGATAGAACCGCACCAGATTGTCCCCGTAAGGCTCGCCGACGTAGATCTCGCCTTCGTCCTCGGGGAAGAACTGCAGGAAGGTCTGGTTCCAGCACAGGGCCCTCATCTGCTCATCGTATTCGCAAACGCCTATACCAAGGGCGTCGAGCGAATCGAGCAGATAGCGCGAGAGCTTCATCCCAACGTCATTAGACGAGAGCCGTTAACAACCGGTGAGATCGGTCTTTAAGATCAACCGACCTTTCCGTAACCCGAGAATCGAGCCGAAACACGCTCCATCTCGGCCGCGTCGAGGATAACCGGCTCAAGCCCGGAGGCCAGCAGGTCGAGATACTGCCCAGCCAGATTCTCGACCTCGGCGACGATGGTATGCGCGCCAGCCAGGCTCGCGCCGAGCGCGATCACGCCGTGATTGGCGAGCAACACGGCCTTGCGGCCTTCCAGCGCTCGAACCGCGTTGGCAGCCAGCTCCGGCGAGCCGAACGTGGCATAGTCGGCGCAGCGGACATCAGCCCCGCCGCACAGCGCGATCATGTAGTGGAAGGCCGGGATGCCGCGACGCGCGCAAGAGAGCGCCGTCGCCCGCGGCGAATGCGTGTGGACGATCGCCTGCGCATCAGGCCGCGCCTTGTAAATCTCGACATGGAACGGCCATTCCGACGAGGGCTTGCGCTCGCCCGAGAGCGTCGTGCCATCGAGCGAGAGATGGATCAGGTCCTCCGGCCTTGTTTTCGCATAAGGCAGGCCGGACGGCGTGATCAGCAGCCCGCCTTCGAAACGGGCCGAGACATTGCCCGATTTCGACGGGCAGAAGCCGGCCTTGTCGATCGCCTGCGCGACCGCAACGATCTCCTCACGCAGTGTCAGTTCGTTCATGCCGCCACACCACTCGTCATCTCAGGAAAGAGCCTCGCCAGTCCCTCGGCGCTCGCCGGCGCGACGCCGCGCTCGGTGATCAGGCCGGTGACGAGCCGCGCCGGGGTGACGTCGAAGGCCGGATTACACGCCGGGCTACCGGGTGCCGTGACCTGGAAGAAACCGGTGCGGCCATCTTCGCTCTGTCCGAACAGATGCGTGACCTCGTAGCTTGCGCGCTCCTCGATCGGAATCTCCTTCAGCCCGTCCTGCAACGTCCAGTCGATCGTCGGCGACGGCAGCGCCACATAGAACGGCACGCCATTGTCCCTGGCCGCCAGCGCCTTGAGATAGGTGCCGATCTTGTTGGCGACGTCGCCGGTTGCGGTCGTCCGGTCGGTGCCGACAATCACCATGTCGACCTCACCGCGCTGCATCAGATGGCCGCCGGCATTATCGACGATCACGGCATGCGGCACGCCATGACTGCAGAGCTCGTAGGCCGTCAGCGCCGCGCCCTGGTTGCGCGGGCGCGTCTCGTCGACCCAGACATGGACAGGGATGCCGGCATCATGCGCGAGATAGATCGGCGCCAGCGCCGTGCCCCAATCCACCGTGGCGAGCCAGCCTGCATTGCAATGGGTGAGGATATTGACCGGCTCGCCCGCCGGTTTATTTGCCGCTATCTTGCGGATCACGCCGAGCCCGTGCTCGCCGATGGCATGGCAGAGCGCGACATCCTCGTCGCAGATCGCCGCCGCCTCGGCATAGGCCGCAGCGACCCGTTCGGCTTCCGGGAGATCGATCAGGCTCCGGCGCATCCGCGCCAGTGCCCAGTGCAAATTGACCGCGGTCGGCCGGGTGGCGCCGAGCATCGCCAGCGCCTGCTCCAGCGCGGTATCAGAGGCATCGATCCGCAGCGCCAGCGCCACGCCATAGGCCGCCGTCGCACCGATCAGGGGCGCACCGCGCACCGTCATGTGGCGGATGGCGTGGGCTGCCTCTTCGGCAGTCGCGAGCCTGGCCGTCTCGAAATGGAAGGGCAGCCGCGTCTGATCGATGACGCGTACGCCCCAGCCATCCTCGTCGAGCCAGATGGTGCGATAGTGCCGCCCGTGGATCTTCATGGCGTCAATGTCCGGCGAAGGAGACCAGCGTGCGCACCGGCACGCCGAGCCGTCTGATCTTGTCGGCGCCGCCGAGGTCCGGCAGGTCGATGATGAAGCAGGCCGCGACCACCTCGGCGCCGAGCGAGGAGAGCAGCTTCACCGCCGCCTCAGCCGTGCCGCCCGTGGCGACGAGATCGTCGACCAGGAGGACCCTTTCGCCGCGCGAGACCGCATCCTTGTGCACCTCGATCTCATCGGCGCCGTATTCGAGCGAATAGGGCATGCCGACGGTCTCATGCGGCAGCTTGCCCTTCTTGCGCACCGGCACGAAACCGGCCGAGAGCTGATGCGCCACGGCGCCGCCAAGGATGAAGCCGCGCGCCTCGATACCGGCGATCTTGGCGATCTTCAGCCCGGCGAAAGGCTGAACCAGCTCGTCCACCGTGCGGCGGAAGGCGCGGGCATCGCCGAGCAGCGTGGTGATGTCGCGGAACTGGATCCCGGGCGCCGGATAGTCGGGAATCGTCCGGATCGCATTCTTCAGATCGTCGAGCGCGCTGCGGTCCATGACAAAGTCCATCGGCTGGGGGCCCCTCTTAGCGCAAGGGGCCTGCTGCGGGAAAGCCGGCGCAGCGTCAGCCCTGCGCCTTGAGCACCCGCCCGGCCACTGCATCGAGCTTGGCCATGAGCCTGGGGTCGCGGAACTCCGGCGCGGTGACAATCGCGAAGTCGAGGGCATTGTGCGAGCCGACCGGGCAAGGCTCGCGCTCGCGCGGGAAATCGGCCGCGAGCCGCGCCACCAGCTGGCGAGCCTTGTCGGCATTGGCGTGCAGCACGGCGATCACGGAGGCGACGTCGACCGCGCCATGCTCCTCATGCCAGCAATCGTAATCGGTCACCATCGCGACGGTCGCGTAGGTGATCTCGGCCTCGCGCGCGAGCTTGGCCTCCGGCATCGCCGTCATGCCGATCAGGTCGTAGCCGAGCCGCTTATAGGTCAGCGATTCGGCCAGCGTCGAGAATTGCGGGCCTTCCATGGTGACGAGCGTGCCGCCTCGCACAAAAGGTAGGTCTTCCGCGGTGGCAGCAGCCGCGATCCGCTCCTGCAGAGCCGGTCCGACCGGATGCGCCACCGAGACATGGGCAACGCAGCCCTTGCCGAAATAGGAACTCGCGCGCCCCGCCGTTCGGTCGACGAACTGGTCGACCAGCACGAACAGGCCGGGATAGAGCTCGGCCTTGTAGGAGCCGCAGGCCGAGAGCGAGACGAGATCGGTGACCCCTGCCCGCTTCAGCACGTCGATATTGGCGCGGTAGTTGATCTCTGACGGCGGGATCGCATGGCCGCGGCCATGGCGCGGCAGGAAGACGATTTTCGTCTCCCCCATCCGGCCGATCCGCAGCACGTCGGAGGGCTCGCCCCAGGGGCTCTCGATCCGCTCCTCGCGAAGGTCGCTGAGCCCAGGCAGGTCGTAGATGCCGGAGCCGCCGATGATGCCCAGAACCGCTTCAGCCATGTCGCCTGCCCTCGAAAGCTTTCCCGGCCAAGGATCAGAAGTTTGTGACGTCCGCGCAACCGCGGACGGCTGCGACACACGTCGATCCACAGCCTTGGCCACGAACGAAAAAGGCCCCGTTTCCGGGGCCCCTTCTGATTTCAATTCCGCTCAATGCGTCGAGGCGTGGTCGGGCAGGCGCGACCAGATCTTCTTCTTGGTGAAGTAGAGCAGGCCGGCGAAGAGCGCGAGGAAGAGCATGACCTGCATGCCCATGCGCTTGCGCGCCTCGAGATGCGGCTCCGCCATCCACACCATGAAGGCGGAGACGTCCTTGGCGTACTGCTCGACGGTCTCCGGCACCGGTGACTTACCGTCAGGTCCCTTCGGGTATTCGATCTGACCGTCGTTCAGCGGCTTCGGCATCGCGATCAGATGGCCGGACATATAGGTGTTGTAGTTCTGGCCCGGCAGCAGCGGCGGGAAGTCCTTCGGCGGATCCTTATAGCCGGTCAGGAGCGCGACGATGTAGTCCGGCCCCTGCTCCTGATATTGGGTGAAGATGTCGAAGACGAACTTCGGGAAGCCGCGCTCATAGGTACGTGCCTTCGCGAGCATGTCGATCGGCGGCGGATAGGCGCCGCCATTGGCGGCACGCGCTGCCTGCTCGTTCGGGAACGGTGCAGGGAAGGCGTCGGCGGCACGACCGGGGCGCTCGAACATCTCGCCGGCATCGTTCGGGCCGTCCTTGATGTTGGTATAGCTCGCGGCCAGCGCCGCGACCTGCGAGGGCGTGAAGCCTGGGCCGCCCGGCTGCGCCAGGTTGCGGAACCGGACCAGGCTCATCGCATGGCAGCTGGCGCAGACTTCCTTGGCGACCTTGAAGCCGCGCTGGAGCTGAGCCTGGTCGAACTTGCCGAACGGGCCTGAGAACGACCAGCTCTGCGCCGGCGGCTTCGGGCCGCCTTCCGCGGCCAGGGTCGGTGCGGCAGCGGCGATGGCAAGACCTGCAACGAGGCCAGCAAGCGACAGGCGGAGGGACATCTTGCTCATGGTCGCGTTCAGCCCTTGGCCTGCGGTTCCGAAGCGGTGGCGTGGGCGAGGCGTGCGCCCGAGCCGCCGAGCACCGAATCGGCGATGGAGGTCGGCAGCGGGGCCGGCCGTTCGAAGATGCCGATCAGCGCCAGCGCCAGGAAGAAGCCGAAATACAGCACCGTCAGGATTCGCGAGATGGTGACGTAGGGCTCGTCGGCCGGCATCGCACCGAGATAGCCCAGCCCGATGCAGACCAGCACGAACATCCAGAAGAACTGGCGCGCGATCGGTCGGTAGGTCATCGACTTGACCTTGGAGGTGTCGATCCAGGGCAGGAAGGCGAGGATCACGATCGCGCCGCCCATGGCGAGCACGCCGCCGAGCTTGTCGGGGATGGCGCGCAGGATCGCGTAGAACGGCAGGAAGTACCATTCCGGCACGATGTGAGCGGGCGTCGCCGCCGGGTTGGCCGGGATATAGTTATCGGCATGGCCCATGAAGTTCGGCTGGTAGAACACGAACCAGGCGAACACCAGCATGAAGCAGACCATGCCGAACAGGTCCTTGATGGTCGCATAGGGCGTGAACGGCACGGTGTCCTTCTTGACGTCCTTCACCTCGACGCCAGTCGGATTGTTCTGGCCGACATGGTGCAGCGCCCAGATGTGCAGGACGACGATGCCAGCGATCATGAACGGCAGCAGGAAGTGCAGCGAGAAGAAGCGGTTCAGCGTCGGGTTGTCGACCGAGTAGCCACCCCACAGGAAGGTGACGATCGTCTCGCCGATCACTGGCAGCGCCGAGAACAGGTTGGTGATGACCGTCGCACCCCAGAACGACATTTGGCCCCAGGGCAGGACGTAGCCCATGAACGCCGTGGCCATCATCAGGAGGAAGATGATGACGCCGAGGATCCACAGCACCTCGCGCGGCGCCTTATAGGAGCCGTAGTAGAGGCCGCGGAAGATGTGGATGTAGACCGCGACGAAGAACATCGAGGCGCCGTTGGAGTGCAGATAGCGCAGCAGCCAGCCATAGTTCACGTCGCGCATGATGTGCTCGACGGAATTGAACGCCATGGTCGCGTTCGGCGTGTAGTGCATCGCCAGGATCACGCCGGTGATGATCTGCGCCACCAGCATGAAGGTGAGGATGCCGCCGAAGGTCCAAAGATAGTTGAGGTTGCGCGGCACCGGATAGGACACCGCTGAATCGTGCATGAGCCGCACGATCGGCAGGCGCGCATCGAGCCAGCGCTCGATCCCTGTCTTCGGCTGGTAGCTGCTGTGACCGCTCATTCTGCTCGCCTCAAGCTCTCTCAAATCCGCCCGATGCCGTCTTCGCCTTAAGAGGCTCAGCCGATCTTGATCTTGGTGTCCGCGGTGAACGCATAGGGCGGCACCGGCAGGTTCAGCGGCGCGGGACCCTTGCGGATGCGGCCGGAGGAATCGTAGTGCGAGCCGTGGCAGGGGCAGAACCAGCCGTCGAACTCGCCCTTCGGCTCGCCCGGCGCGGTGCCGAGCGGCACGCAGCCGAGATGGGTGCAGTTGCCGTAAATGACGAGGAACGGCTCATGGCCGGCCTTGGTGCGCTGCTCGTCGGTCTGCGGATCGCGCAGCGTCGCGACGTCGACGGCCTTGGCCTCGTCGATCTCCTTCTTGGTGCGGTGACGCACGAAGATCAGCTTGCCGCGCCAGAACAGCTTGATCGCCTGGCCTTCCGCGATCGGGGCGAGATCGAGGTCGATCGGAGCGCCGGCGGCGACGACCTGCGCATCTGGCGCCAATTGCCCAAGCAGCGGCAGCAGCAGCGAGCCGGCGCCGACGACGCCGACAGCGGCTGTGGTCAGCATCAGAAAATCGCGGCGGGTGGGTTCGGTGCCTGTCGTTCCGGTCACGTGCGCCACGATCCAATTCCCTGCTCGGCGGCCGGCTTGACCGGCTGAAACAACCTCAGGCGCCCTCACGGGGGCGCGAGCGCCAAGCCGCCGTGAAGCGGCGCGTCGCCTGCCGCGCTCTTTGGCATGCAGTTTTGACGAAGTCTACTGTTCCCCGTGCCGCAGCCCACCGCATCGCAGCAAGGCCGCCGTGCAGCCAACTCAGACCGGCATCCGGTCGCTATCGGCAAGCGCCAGGAAGCCACCCGACTGCCGCGCCCACAGCCTTGCGTAGAGGCCCTCGCGCCGCACCAGCTCGTCATGGCTGCCCATATCCACGACCCGGCCGTTGTCGAGCACGATCAGCCGATCGAGTGCGGCGATGGTGGACAGGCGGTGCGCAATCGCGATCACAGTCTTTCCTTCCATCAATGTGGAAAGCTGCGCCTGGATCTCGGCCTCGACTTCCGAATCAAGCGCCGAGGTCGCCTCGTCGAGGATCAGGATCGGTGCGTCCTTGAGCAGCACGCGCGCGATCGCGATACGCTGGCGCTGGCCACCGGACAGCTTGACGCCGCGCTCGCCGACGCGCGAGTCGAAGCCCTTGCGCCCGTCCTGGTCGCTGAGGCCGAGCACGAAATCATGCGCGGCGGCGCGCCTTGCCGCTATCGCGATCTCCTCTTGGGTCGCGCCGATGCGGCCATAGGCGATATTGTCGCCGATCGAACGGTGCAGCAGCGAATTGTCCTGCGTGACCATGCCGATCTGGCTGCGCAGCGATTCCTGCGTAACCCGGGCGATGTCCTGCCCGTCGATCAGAATGCGGCCCGAATCGAGCGGGTAGAGCCGCAGCAACAGGTTGACCAGCGTCGATTTGCCCGCGCCTGAGGGGCCGACGAGCCCGATCTTCTCGCCCGGCTTGATCTCGAGGTCGAGATTCTCGAACAGCCCCAACGGCCTGCCGTAATTGAACCGGACATGCTCGAAGCGGACGCCGCCCTGCGCAACCTTGAGCGGCACGGCGTCCGGCGCATCCGGCAAGTCATGCGGCTTGGCGATCGTCTCCATGCTCTCCTGCACAGAGCCGATATTCTCGAAGACGCCGCGCACCAGATGGATCAGCCAGCTCGACATCTGCACGAGGCGCAGCACGAGGCCGATGGCGGCGGCAACCGCACCCGGCGACATTTCGCCCTGGCTCCACAGCAGTAGGCAGAGCCAAGCCGTTGCCACGACGAGCAGGCTGTTCATCGTCTGCAGAATGACGCTGACGCCGGTGATCAGCCGCGACAGGTTGAGGAAAGAGGCGTTCCAGCGCGTCAGCGCGTCGCGCACCGCCGAGCGCTCGGCATCGGCGCGGGCGAAGAGCTTGACCGTCAGGATGTTGGTGTAGGCATCGACGATCCGGCCCGTCGTGGTCGAGCGGCCGAGCGAGTTCGCCTCCGAACGCTTCTTGGCGCGCGGCACAAAATAGACCAGCAGCACGACATAGGCGGCGAGCCAGACGATCACCGGCATGGCGAGCCAGATGCTGGTCGAGCCGAAAAAGCCGAGCGCGACCGAGGCGAAGATCAGCGCGTACCAGAGATCGTCGATCACCTCGATCGTCGCGCCGCGGATCGCTTGCCCGGCCTGGATCACCCGCGATGAGAGCCGACCGGCGAAGTCGTTCTGGAAATAGGAGAGCGCGTGGCCGAGCGTGTAGACATGGTTGCGCCAGCGGATCTGGTTGGTGATCTGCGGCACCACGACCTGATCGACGATGGCGTGATTGGCGAAATAGACCAGCGGCCTGAACACGGTGACGAGCACCGCCGCGCCGATCAGAAGCCAGCCGTGCTCGCTGAAGACCTGCTCCGGCGAGTTCTTCGTCAATAGATCGACGAACCAGCCGACCATCAGGTACATCGCCGCCTCGATGCCGGAAAAGCCGAGGCCGGTCAGCATGATCAGGGCCATCCAGCCCTTCGCGCCCCGGATGTGATGCCACATGAAACGGAACACGCCGGTCGGCGGCGTTTCGCGCTCGTCGAACGGCGCGAAGACATCGATGCGGCTTTCGAGAAAACGGAAGAGCGGGGCGAACATGCGGGGCGCCGCCCTCCTCGGATCGGTCGATACCGATATGGGGCGCATCGCGCGCCGTGGCCAGAGCTTGTGACGCACCCCGGTCAGGCCATGACAGCAATGCATGACGGACGGAAGACTGGCGGTTGGAAGGCTAGGGAGTGCGGACCGTTCAGGCGCTTGCACAGGCATTGCGGGAACGTAGAATAAAATTCCACCTGAGCGCGCATTATTGGAAGAATCTTACCAACAGTCGTACGACAAAAGAACTGCTACTTCCGCATGACGGAGTGCACATCTGCATCCTTGCCTGCGTCGTCCGGACACGCCGAGCATGCCCCTGCGCCGCAAGTGACAGCGGCGATTTGGAGGCGACAATGACCAAGATGCTTTGCGGGCTCGCTCTGGCGGGCGCGCTTGTCCTGCCGGTTTCCGTGCAGGCGCAGACCGCCGGCAAGACGGTGATCTCGACGCCGAACGCACCGGAGGCGATCGGTCCCTATTCGCAGGCGATCAGGGCCGGAAACACGGTCTTCCTGGCCGGGCAGATCCCGATCGATCCCAAGACCAAGCAGCTGATGAAGGACGCCAGCATCGAGGATCAGACCAAGCTCGTCCTCGACAATCTCAAGGCCGTGCTCGAGGCCGATGGGCTGACGATGGACAATGTCGTCTCGACGAGCGTTTTCATGAAGGACCTCAACGAGTTCGGCAAGATGAACGAGGTCTATGCGACCTATTTCAAGACCGCGCCGCCCGCACGCGCGACCGTCGAGGTCGCCCGTCTCCCCAGAGACGTGAAGGTCGAGATCGGCGCTATCGCCGTCCGCCCCTGAGCTGCCGCACCGCCCGGCAGCTCACCGCCCGACAACAGGATCCCTCGCAACCATGGAGTAGGCCCATGCAAGCCTCGGAAGAGAAGACGCTCGCTTTCGACCCGAACCGCCGCGCCTTTATCGGCGCCCTCGCTTCTTCCGCCGCCTTCGCCGGTTCGCTGGCGAGTTTCGTACCGACTGGCGCGAGCGCTCAGGCGCCTGCGGCCGCGGCCCTCGCCAATGACGCCGCCTTCTGGGCGGATGTCCGCAAGCTCTTCGATCAGAAGCCCGGCGTCCGTTACATGAACATCGGCACTGCCGGTTCCATGCCGGTCGAGACGCAAGCCTTCCTCCACGCCGAGTCGCGCCGGCACGCTCACGAGTCGATGAGCGGCTATGGCAATTATCTGCCGCAGCGCCAGGCGTTGGCGAAGAGCTTCGGCTGCGACGCGGACGAGATCGTCATGTCGGGCAACACCTCGGACGGCATGTGCCACGCCTTGCTCGGCATGGTCTGGCGCCCGGGCGACGAGATCGTCACCACCAATCACGAGCATTCCGGCGGCAACGCGCCGATGGCGCTGCTGCAGGATCGCTACGGCGTGGTGATCAAGCGCGTCATCCTGCCGGTCGGCAACAAGCAGAAGGCGGAGGACTATGTCGAGCTGTTCTCGGCCGCGATCGGCCCTCGGACCAAGGCGATGGTCTTCTCGGCGCCGACCTACAAGACCGGCACATTGCTGCCGGTCAAGATGCTGGCCAAGCTCGCCCAGGACAAGGGCATCGTCAGCGTCTGCGACGCCGCGCACCTGCCGGGAATGATCAACATCGACATGCGCGACCTCGGCGTCGATTTCCTCGCCGGCGCCGGCCACAAATGGCAATGCGGGCCGCTCGGAACCGGCATCCTCTATGTCCGCAACAAGGTGCTGCCGCAGTTCAACCCGCTGCCACTGCCGGACTATTTTCCGGTGGTGACCAGCGCCTATCCGGCCTCCGGCGGCCTCCCCCAGCGCACCAGGACGAGCAAGGAGAGCGACGACCTCGCCGCGCGCATCCAGAGCACCGGCAGCCGCAACGCGCCCGTCTACCTGGCGCTCGCCAAGTCGGTCGAGATCTGGGACCGGATCGGGCGCGACAAGATCGCGACCTACACGGTCGGCATGGCGCAGCACCTCAAGGAGAAGATCGCGGCGAAATGGGGTGTCGATTCCCTCTATTCGCCGAAGGACGATCCGCGCCTTGTCTGCGCGCTCACCGCCTTCAATCCGTTCCGCAATCCGATGGATGTGAAGGACAAGGTGAAGTCGGACACGTTCGTGAAGCGCATGCTGGACGAGTACGGCTTCGTCATCCGCAACTCGAACTTCCCGGTCGCGGGCCAGAAGGACGAGCACTACGGCGTGCGCGTCTCGACCCATCTGTGGAGCAACATGGGCGATGTCGACCAGTTGGTCGACGCCATGTGGGAGCTCGCCGGCAAGATGCACTCCGTCTGACGCATTGCTTCGCCACTAGAGCCGGATCCGATCAGGTTGAATCAACCTGATCGGTGAAACCGTCTCTCACTTTTGGTCAGAGCCGGGGCGACCCGGCCGGCGGCGAAGCTTGACGATGGCGGGCGAGGCGCAGCATGACGCTCGCCATGTTGCGCCTCGCCCTCTACCAGCCCGACATCCCGCAGAACGCCGGCACGATGATCCGCCTGGCCGCCTGCCTCGGTGTTGCCGTCGATATCGTCGAGCCCGCCGCCTTCGACGTCTCCGACCGCAATTTCCGCCGTTCCGGCATGGACTATATCGAGCGGGCAGCGGTGACCCGCCACGACAGCTTCCGCGCCTTCGAAGCCTGGCGCCGCGAGGCCGGCCATCGCCTCGTGCTGGCCGAGACCGACGGCGCCAGCGCGCACACGGATTTCGCCTTCCGCCCCGGTGACATCATCATGGTCGGCCGTGAATCCGCCGGCGTGCCGCCGGAAGTCTATGCCGCCGCCGAGGCGAGCGTGCATATCCCGATGCGCCGCGATTTGCGCTCGCTCAATGTCGCCATGGCCGCGGCGATGGTCGTGGGCGAAGCGCTGCGTCAGCTTGGCGCCTATCCCGGGCCGGCCGATATCTGACAAAGAGGCCGCCATGACCGGACAAGCCACTGAAGTCGCCGCCTTTGATCCCGCCGTCGTCGAGGCACTGAAGCCGCGCGCGAGCGCCTGGTTCGAGAGCCTGCGCGACCGCATCTGCGCCGCCTTCGAGCAGATCGAGGACGAAACGACCGGCCCCCTCCCCGCCGAAACCGACGAGCCCGGCCGCTTCGTGCGCACGCCCTGGCAGCGCACCAACCATGACGGCGCGAAGGGTGGCGGCGGCGTGATGTCGCTGATGTCGGGGCGCGTCTTCGAGAAGGTCGGCGTCCACGTCTCGACCGTGCATGGCAGCTTCGCGCCGGAATTCGCCGCCCAGATCCCCGGTGCGGCCGAGGACCCGCGCTTCCATGCCACCGGCATCTCGCTGATCGCTCATCCCTGGAACCCGCACGTGCCGACCGTGCACATGAACACCCGCTTCGTCGTGACGACGAAGCCCTGGTTCGGCGGCGGCGCGGACCTGACTCCTGTGCTGGACCGCCGGCGGACACAGGACGATCCCGACGCGATCGCCTTCCATGCCGCGATGCGCGCGCCCTGCGAGGCCCATGCCGGCGTCGCCGACTACGATCGCTTCAAGGCCTGGTGCGACGAGTACTTTTTCCTGAAGCACCGCAATGAGCCGCGCGGCATCGGCGGCATCTTCTACGACTATCTCTGGTCGGGCGATCCGGACGCCGACCTCGCCTTTACCAAGGCGGTGGGCGAAGCCTTCCTTGACAGCTACCCGCGCATCCTGCGTGCCAACCTTACGAAGTCCTGGACGGATGCCGAGCGCCATGAGCAGCAGGTCCGCCGCGGCCGCTATGTCGAGTTCAACCTGCTCTACGACCGCGGCACGATCTTCGGCCTGAAGACGGGCGGCAACGTCGCCTCGATCCTGTCCTCGATGCCGCCGACGGTCAGGTGGCCATGAGGTCGCCGTGACCCCGCCGCCGTGGGTTCGCATGCGGCGCGAGCTGGCGATACCTGCGCCCGCTCCAATCTGGCCCGCAGGATATCGCCTCGTGCCGTTCGCCATCACGGACATGTCGGCGATTCACGGATTGCTGCGCGTTGGCTACAGCCTCGGCGGCGGCCGCGTCCCCGCGTTCGAGGAGTGGAAGGCCGCTCTCCTCGGCGACAGCGATTTCGACCCGGCTCTGGTCTTTGTCGTCAGCGATGCGCAGGGCGTCATCGCCGCGGTTTGTCAGTGCTGGGCTTCGGCCTTCGTCAAAGACCTCGTGGTGCACCCTTCGGCGCGACGGCAGGGGCTCGGCGAGGCGCTTCTGCACCACGCGTTCGTCGAGTTCACCGCCCGCGGCGCCAATATCGTGGATCTCAAGGTCGAGATCGATAATCCCACCGGCGCGCGGCGACTCTATGAGCGCGTGGGTATGAAAGAGGTCGCCTGACCGCGACACTGCTCGAAAGCTTCCGGGTCAGCGATCCGACCCGTCCGCGGCTTCAGCCAGCATCTGGAATTGCGCTTCCCGCCCAGCCGGACAACCGACCTCGATCCAGGCTTCCCGCGCCGAACCGAGTACCTGCCCGACCCTCGGACCGGCATTGACGCCGAGCGCCAACACGTCCTTGCCCGTCGGCAGGAATGGCGGCGTCCGCGCCATCTCGGCAATTAGCGCATGAACGTCAGCCGATCTTCCGGCTGTCGCCGACAACACCAGCCCGCCCGCGACAGCATCCGTTCCGATGCGATGAGCCAAGTGGCGCAACGTCGCGATCTCCGGCAACGTCTCCCGGCCCGACAACGCCTCCAGTGCCGCAGCGATACCGGCGATCCGCTCGAACTCGGCGTTGGAGAGTCGCAGCCGCTCGCGCAGCCTGAGCACATCCTCGCCGACTGTGACGGCGAGCGCCGCAAGCCGGGACGCCGGATATACCTTGTCCCCTGGCGCATCGGCGATCGCGGCGAAACGCGACAGATGGGGCACGCCGCCGATCACCGGCACCAGCAGTCCCGCTCCCGCCATGGCCTGCACGGTCTCGGCAGCGCGCGGCGCGGCAAGCAGTTTGCGCAATTCTGCCCAAACCCGCTCGCGCGACAATCCATCGAGCCCGGCACGCCCCGCGATGCAGGCGTCAAGCGCAGCCCGATCCGGCTCGCCTGCTCCATAGCGGGCATGGAAGCGGAAGAAGCGCAGGATGCGCAGGTAGTCTTCCGCGATCCGCTCGCTCGCCGCGCCGATGAAGCGCACGCGCCGCGCTGCGAGATCGGCGAGCCCGTCGGCATAGTCGTGCAGCACGCCTGCGGCATCGAGCCCGAGCGCATTGAAGGTGAAGTCGCGCCGCAGCGCATCCTCGCGAAAATCGCGGCCGAAGGCGACGACGGCATGGCGACCATCGGTCTCGACATCACGGCGCAGCGTCGTGACCTCGAACGGCGTACCATCGATGACAATCGTAACCGTGCCGTGATCGATCCCGGTCGGAACCGCCTTGAAGCCGGCCGCGCGCGCGCGCCGCATCGTCTCGTCCGGTAGGCAGGTCGTTGCGATATCAATATCCGCCACCGCCTCGCCGAGCAGCGCGTTGCGCACGGCGCCGCCTACGATGCGAGCCTCCTCGCCGTCGCGGTTCAGCGCGGCGAGAAGCGTCACTACATCGGCTCGCGCCAGCAGTGCGACGAGGCGCTGCCGCTCGATTCCGGTCACGGCTTCGGCCGGTCGTCGAAATAGCCTGGCACCAGCCGGCCGTTCTCGACATGTGGCGGAACGAAGGGGCCGGTGTGCTGCGGCGCGACCAGCCCGGCGAAGATGAAGGAAGCGATGCCGAGGACGAGCCCCGTCACCGACAGCCAGAACAGATGCCGGCTCCAGTGCTCGACGTCGAACGGATTGCGTCGCCGGATCACGAGATAGCCCGCGAACAGGCAGAAAGGCAGGACGAAGAGCAAGAACTCCTCGATCAGCGAGCGCAGCATCGGGCCAGTCCAATCCGTCCAGTCTCAGTGTCCGGCGAGCCGCTCGTAGAGGTTGCGGATCATGCCGGCCGTCGCTCCCCAGATATAGCGATCGCCATGCGGCATCGCATAGTAGGTGCGATGACGCCCCCTGAATTCGCGACCATGGCGCTGGTGATTGGCCGGATCGAGCAGGAAGGCGAGCGGCGTCTCGAAGGCCTCGTCGACCTCGTGCGGATTGATCGTCAGGGCGAGCGGCGGCTCGACCAGCCCGACCACCGGCGTGACGCGATAACCGGTGCCGGTGAGATAGGCGTCGAGGTAGCCGACCGTGCGAACCTTGTCGGGAGCAAGCCCGACCTCCTCCTCCGCTTCGCGCAGCGCCGCAACCAGCGGCGAGCCGTCGGTGGCGTCGATGCGCCCGCCCGGAAAGGCGATCTGCGCCGAATGCTTGCGCAACGCCGCTGCGCGCTGGGTCAAGAGCACCGTCGGCTCGCCCGGGTGCAACACGATCGGGATCAGCACCGCCGCCTCGATCGCGCTCGTCTCGTCCGGGATGTCGATCGGCTCGGACTGGAGGTCGTGATCGCCGCGCGGCCGTGCGATCAGATCGCCATGGGCCGGCGGCTCAGCCCGCAGGCTGCGGAGCAGCAGCGCCTCGAGGTCGTCGCCGTTCCAGAACGCGGTCTCGGCCGGCCGTTTCGCCGGATGCTGCATCACAGTCCCTCGATCTCGCTGGCCGGCGCGACGATGTGGAAGGCGCCGCCGGCCGCGATGCCGAACTGCGCCTGCCCATCGACCTCGCTGATCTCGCCGAGCGCCAGGAGATCATAGGTCAGCGCCCGCGTGAGCCGGGCCCAGAGCCCCCGCCGGACATACACATAGGGCTTCACACCCTCGTTAGCAGCCCGGGCGAAGCGCAGCATGTTGTCAGGCCCGACCGTCACGAGGTCGTCGGTACTGGTCCGGAACGCGACGCTGCGCTGGTCACCTTCACCCTCCACCGCCATTTCGACGGCTTGCAAGGGAGCATCCTCGACCTTGATTCCGACCTTCTCGACCGGGGTCACGAGAAAATAATCGTCGCCCTCGCGCTTCAGCACCGAAGAGAACAGCTTGACCAGGGCCGGTCGACCGATCGGCGTGCCCAGATAAAACCAGGTCCCGTCGGCGGCGATACGCATGTCGAGATCGCCGCAGAAGGGCGGATTCCAGCGCTCGACCGGCGGCAGCCCACGGGAAGGACCGGTCCCGAGCGCGCTCAGCAGTCGATTCATCGCCCCGCCCGCCTCGGTCGTCATCTCACCTCGCGCTTTCGTCATCGGCATGCCGGTTGCATCGTCCTCTCGCCTTGAACTCTACATAATCGTGAAGCGGACTGTTGTGCACCGCCGCTCTCTGCCCCTTGAGCATGTTTCCCGCGAGGGTCAGAGTTTGGAATCGGACAGGAAGGCCCCGCCAGCGCGAGGCTGAAGGAGATCGACATGGTGGCGCAAGCCCGTGATGCCAACGCCCCGATCAACCTCGACACCGGCGTGGTCGAGGCGGCCGAGGCGGCGCTCGCCGCCATCGGCGCCGCCCGCACCGAGATCGGCCAGGTCATCTTCGGCCAGCAGAAGGTCGTCGATCTCTCGCTGATCACCCTGCTTGCCGGCGGCCACGGCCTGCTCGTCGGCGTGCCCGGCCTCGCCAAGACCAAGTTGGTCGAAGCCATGGGCACCGTGCTCGGCCTCTCGGCCCGCCGCGTCCAGTTCACGCCCGACCTGATGCCCTCGGACATCCTCGGCTCCGAAGTCCTCGACGAGAGCGAGGGCGGCAAGCGCCATTTCCGCTTCATCAAGGGCCCGGTCTTCGCGCAATTGCTGATGGCGGACGAGATCAACCGCGCCTCGCCCCGCACCCAATCGGCCCTGCTGCAAGCGATGCAGGAGCACCACGTCACCGTCGCCGGCGAGCGCCATGACCTGCCGGCGCCGTTCCACGTGCTCGCCACCCAAAACCCGATCGAGCAGGAGGGTACCTATCCTCTGCCGGAAGCGCAGCTCGACCGCTTCCTGCTCGAGATCGATGTCGGCTATCCCGATCGCGAAGCCGAGCGCCGCATCCTGCTCGAGACCACGGGTGCCGCCGAGCACAAGCCGGTACAGGCAATGACCGCTGAGACCCTGATGTCGACGCAGCGCCTGGTACGCCGCCTCCCGGTCGGCGAGGCGGTGGTCGATTCGATCCTCGATCTCGTCCGCTCGGCCCGCCCCGGCGATGGCGAGAAGGCGATCACCGACAAGCTCGCCTGGGGCCCCGGCCCGCGCGCCAGCCAGGCGCTGACGCTCGCCGCCCGCGCCCGTGCCCTTGTCGAAGGCCGGCTCGCGCCCTCGGTCGATGATGTCGCGGCGCTCGCCGCTCCGGTTCTGAAGCACCGCATCGCGCTGACCTTCGCCGCCCGCGCCGATGGCGAGACGGTCGAGGGTATCGTCGCCAAGCTGGTAGAGCGCCTGGGTTGAGGAAAAGCTGATGCTGCGCACGCGCGTCCTCGGCCAAGCTGAACGCCAGCCGGGACAGCCGGTCCTCAAGGCATCGCTCGATCTCGCCGCCCGCCTGCCCAGGCTGGTGCTGGAAGCGCGGCGGGTCTCGGCCAGCGTGCACGGCATTCATGGCCGCCGGCGCTCCGGCCCCGGCGAGACCTTCTGGCAATACCGGCCGCTGGTCACCGGCGAAGCCGCCTCGCGCATCGATTGGCGCCGCTCGGCCCGCGACGGCCACCTCTTCGTGCGCGAGCGCGAATGGGAGGCCTCGCATGCGATCTGGCTCTGGATCGACCGTTCGCCCTCGATGGGTTTTGCGTCCTCGCTCGCGCAAAGCAGCAAGGTCGATCGCGCGCTGATCGCCGGTTTCGCGCTGGCGGAAGCGCTGGTCGAGGGCGGCGAGCGCGTCGGCCATCTCGGCCTCACCCGTCCGATGGCCTCGCGTCGGATCGTCGAAATGCTGGCGCAGGCGATCCTGGCCGACCGTCGCAATGGCGAGGCCGACCTGCCGCCGGCAGAGCCGCTTCCACGCCTCGCCGACGCGATCCTGATCACCGACGGTTTGACGCCGGCCGCAGCGCTGGCCAAGCGCATCGCCACGCTGGCAAGCAGCGGAGCCAAGGGCCATATCCTCCTGATAGCCGACCCGATCGAGGAGACCTTTCCCTTCTCCGGACAGGCCGAATTGTTCGACCTGGAGGATGGCCTGTCGCTGCGGGTCGGTGATGCCGGCAAATGGGGCGAGGATTATCGCGAACGGCTGCTAGCTCATCGCGACGCCATCCGCGAGGCCTGCCGCCATGCCGGCTGGACGCTGACCCTGCACCGCACTGACCGCCCGGCGAGCGAAGGGGTTCTACGCATCGCCAGCCTGATCGCCGCCTCGCGCGGCGGCCCGGCAGGTTGAGGGGAGAACGGACGATGCTCTCATCGCTGCCGATCGCCTTCTCCGCGCCGCTGGCCCTGATCGCGCTGGCCGTCCTGCCCGTGCTCTGGCTGATCCTGCGGGTGACGCCGCCGCGGCCCAAGCGCATCGATTTCCCGCCGCTGAAGATCATGCGCGACCTGATCCCGCAGCGCGAGACGCCGGCGCATACGCCCTGGTGGCTGCTGGCGCTGCGCATGGCAGTGGCGGCATTGGCGATCCTAGCCGTCGCCGGCCCGGTCTGGAATCCGGTACGCGACGCAGCAGCCCTGCGCGGCCCGCTGCTGCTCCTGGTCGATAACGGCTTTGGCGCCGCGACCGACTGGCCCGAGCGTCAGGCCATCGCCGAGAGCCGCATTGCTGCGGCGACCCGCGAGGGCCGCCCGGTCGCGGTCGTCGGCCTCGCCGAGGCGCCGGCAGAGATCGCCCTCTCCCAGCCGCAGGGCGCGCTCGAGCGCCTGCGCGCGCTCAGCCTTCAGCCGCATGCGCCCGATCGCGGCGCCCATCTCCAGCGGCTCGAAGCCTTCTGGCGCGCCCAGCCCCAGGCCGAGACGGTCTGGGTTGCCGATGCGCTTGGTATCGGTGGCGGTGACGCCGATTTCCTCGCCCGGCTGAAGCAGGAGGCCGGTGCCAACCGGCTGTCGATCCATGCCGGCCCGGCCGACCAGCGCGCACTCACCGCGCCCGAGAACCTCGCCGGCGCGCTGACCGTCAAGGTGCTGCGCCCGACTGTGAACACCGCAGCGAGCGGCCAGGTCCGCGCCCTCGACCTCAAGGGCCTGCCGCTCGGCGACGCCCCCTTCGTCTTCGGCGGCAATGAGCTCGCGACCACCGCGCGGCTGACCTTGCCGATCGAGGTCCGCAACGCCGTCTCCCGGCTCGAGATCACCGGCGAGCGCAGCGCCGGCGCCGTCGCTCTCCTCGATGACCGTGCCAAGCGTCGCCGCGTCGGCATCGTTTCCGGCGCCACCGCCGACACCGCCCAGCCGCTGCTGTCGCCGACCTATTACGTCTCGCGCGCGCTCTCGCCCTTCGCCGAGATCCGCGAGCCCCGCTCCGGCTCGACCGATCCGGTCGGCGAGCTTCTGGCGCAGAACCTCTCCGTCCTTGTCCTCGCCGATATCGGCGCGCTCGACAGCGACACGGCGGCCAAGGTCTCGGCCTTCGTCGAGCGTGGCGGCGTGCTGCTGCGCTTTGCCGGGGCGCGCCTGGCTGCCTCCTCGGACGAGTTGACGCCGGTGCGGCTGCGCCGCGGCGGCCGCACCCTCGGCGGTGGCCTCTCCTGGGAGACCCCGCGCAAGCTCGCGCCCTTCACCCGCGAAAGCCCGTTCTTCGGCTCGTCCCTGGCCGAGGATGTCCGCGTCACTCGTCAGATCCTGGCCGAGCCCGAGCCGGATCTCGCTCGCAAGACCTGGGCGGCGCTGGAGGACGGCACCCCGGTCGTCACCGGCGAGCGCCGCGGCGACGGCGTGCTCGCCATGGTCCATGTCACCGCCGACACCACCTGGTCGAACCTGCCGCTCTCTGGCCTCTTCGTCGAAATGCTGCGCAAGGTCGTTGCCATGTCCGGCACCAGCGCGACCGAGGGACAAGGCGGCGAGGTCAAGGTCGAGACCCTGTCGCCGACGCGCGTGCTCGACGGCCAGGGCGCCTTCCGCAGCCCGCCGGCAACCGCCCAACCTGTGGCACGCACCTTCGCCGGGCGCGCCACACTCGCCCATCCGCCTGGCATCTACGGCCCGACCGACGGCGCCATGGCGGTGAACACGTTGGCTCCCGCCGACACACTGACCGCGCTCGACCTCCCCGCGCTCGGCGCAACCGTGCTGCCGATCGACCAGCCGGTCGCCCGCGATATCCGCCCGCAGCTCCTGGTACTGGCCCTCATTCTGCTCGTCGCCGACACCCTGGCGACGCTCTGGCTCGGCGGCCGGATGAATCTCGCGCGCTTCCGCCGCGCGGTACCGGCTGCGCTGCTGTTAGGCTTAGCTCTCGGAACTCTCTTCATTCCGGACGCGGCGCGCGCTCAGCAGCCTGGGCCCCCTGCCCCGCCGGCCGATCAGCGTCCCCCTGTGACCCGCGACATCGTCACGGCCGCGAGCGCGACCCGGCTCGCCTATGTCGTCACCGGCGACAGGGCGGTCGACGACATGTCCAAGGCCGGGATGGCCGGCCTCAACATCGTGCTCGGCGCCCGCACCGCGCTCGAGCCGGGCGAGGCGGCCGGCGTCGACGTCGCCCGCGACGAGCTCGCCATGTACCCGATCCTCTATTGGCCGGTGGTCGCCGGCCGGCCGATCCCGGCAGCCGAGACGCTGCGCAAGCTCGAAGCCTATATGAAGGGCGGCGGCCTCGTAATCTTCGACACGCGCGACGCGATGAGCACCCGGCCGGGCGGCGGCACCACGCCCGAGGGCGATCAGCTCCGCCGCATGCTGCAGACGCTCGACATTCCCGAGCTGGAGCCGATCCCGCGCGACCACGTCCTGACCAAGACCTTCTACATCCTCGACGGCTTCATCGGTCGCTATGACACCGGCACGACCTGGGTCGAGGTGCTGCCGCCTGCCAGCGAGGATGGCCGCCGCCCGGCCCGCGCCGGCGACAACGTCTCGCCGATCGTGATCACCTCGAACGACCTTGCCGCCGCCTGGGCCGTCGGGCGGCGCGGCGAGGCGCTCGTGCCGATGTCCGGTTCCGATCCGCGCCAGCGCGAGATGGCGCTGCGCGCCGGCGTCAACCTTGTGATGTACGCGCTGACCGGCAACTACAAGGCCGATCAGGTCCATGTCCCGGCTTTGCTGGAAAGGCTGGGACAATGACGATGCGTTTCGCCTGGGAACCGCGACAGGTCTTCTCCCCCTTCAGGGGGAGAGATAGAGAGGGGGCCTGCTCAACGCCAGCCAGTGCCAGCCCCCTCCCCACCCTCCCCCGTTCCGGGAGAGGGCTCCCGCGCCTCATGGATGATGCCGAGGTGCTGAACGAGAGGATTCCAGGCTAATGTGGAGCCTGACCTTCGCCCCGCTCGTCCCGCTGCCGCTGCTGATCGGCCTCGCCATCCTGGCCGCGGTCGCCGCCGGCATGGCGCTCGTGCTGGCTGGCCGTGGCGCGATCCTGCGCGCGCTGGCGCTTGCCGTGCTCGCCGTCGCCTTGGCCGACCCCTCGCTCGTCTTCGAGGACCGCGAGCCGGTCAAGGACGTCGTCGCCGTCGTCGTCGACAGGTCCGCTTCGAACCGCCTCTCCGATCGCTCGCAGCAGACGCAAGCGGCCCAGGCCGAAGTCGAGCGGCAATTGCGCGGTATTTCCGGCGTCGAGACGCGGACGATCGAGGTCACCGACCAGCAGGGCGCCGGCGATGGCACCCGCCTGTTCGAGGCGCTCGCCTCCGGGCTTGCCGACGTGCCGTCCGAGCGCGTCGCCGGGGCGATCCTGCTCAGCGACGGCCTTGCCCATGACGCCCCCGCCACGGCCGAGGCGCTCGGCCTGCGCGCGCCGCTGCATGTGTTGACCACCGGCCGCGAGCGCGAGACCGACCGGCGCATCGTGCTGGTCGATTCGCCGCGCTTCGGCATCGTCGGCAAGGAGCAGAACGTCCGCCTGCGCGTCGTCGACAAGGGCGGGCCAGGCCGGGCCGCGATCACGGTGCGCCGCGACGGCGAGATCATCGCGAGGCGCGAGGCGATCACCGGCGAGACGATCCAGGTCCCTGTCCGCATCGACCGCGGCGGCCCGAATGTGATCGAGATCGAGGCGGCTCCGCTCGACAACGAACTGACGCTCGCCAACAACCGCGCCGTCATCACCATCGAGGGCGTCCGCGACAAGCTGCGGGTGCTGCTGGTCTCCGGCGAACCGCATCCGGGCGAACGCACCTGGCGCAACCTGCTCAAGGCCGATGCCAATATCGATCTCGTCCACTTCACCATCCTGCGTCCGCCGGAGAAACAGGACGGCACGCCGATCAACGAGCTCTCGCTGATCGCCTTCCCGACGCGCGAGCTGTTCCAGGTCAAGATCAAGGATTTCGACCTGATCATCTTCGACCGCTACGCCAACCAGTCGATCCTGCCGCTGGTCTATTTCGACAACATCGTCCGCTATGTCCGCGACGGCGGCGCGCTCCTGATCGCGGCGGGGCCGGAATACTCAGGCGCCCAGTCGCTGGCGCGCACCCCGCTCGGCCAGATCCTGCCGGCGCAGCCTGATGGCAGTGTCATCGACGAGGCCTATCGCGCCCGCGTCAGCGAGCCCGGCAAGCGCCACCCCGTCACCCGCGACCTGCCGGGCTCCGAGACCGAACCGCCGCGCTGGGGTGAGTGGCTGCGCATGGTCGGCGCCCGTACCCGCTCTGGCTCGGCCGTCATGACCGGGCCGGGCGAGCGCCCGCTGCTGCTGCTGGCGCGCGAGCAGAAGGGCCGCGTTGCGCTCTTCCTCTCCGATCATGCCTGGCTCTGGGCTCGCGGCTTCCGCGATGGCGGCCCGCATCTCGACCTGCTGCGCCGGCTCGGCCACTGGCTGATGAAGGAGCCGGACCTGGAAGAAGAGGCGCTGCGGGCCAGTGCCCGCGGCCGCAATATCGAGATCGAGCGGCAGACGCTCGGCGACAACCCGGCGCCCGCGATCATTACCGCGCCCGATGGCTCGACCCGTACCGTGCCGTTCGAGCCCGGCCGCCCCGGCCTCTTCATCGCCCGTACCGCGGCGAGCGAATTCGGCCTGCACAAGATCACCACCGAGAACCTCACCGCCTTCGCCAGCATCGGCCCGGAGAACCCGCGCGAGTTGATGGAGGTGGTCAGCGACCCCGGCAAGCTGCAGGCTCTGGCGGAAGCGACCGGCGGTTCCTCGCGCCGGATCGGACAGGAGAACGGCTCGGGCGTCACCATCCCGCGCATCGTGCCGGTGCGCTCGGGGCGTCAGTTCGCCGGCGCCGACTGGATCGGCTTGCGCATCAGCGATTCCGGCATCGTCCGCGGCGTCTCGATCTCGCCGCTCTTCGTCGGGCTGATCGGGCTTGCCATCCTGTTCGGCGCGCTGGTCGCCGGCTGGATCGGCGAGAGCGGTCGCAGATTCAAGCGCGAGGCGTAATCCCCGCCGTCATGCTAAGGCTTGCCCCGAGCATCTCAGGCCGGAAGAGGCTCCGGTCTGCGCCTTTTTGTCACGAGATTCTCGGGTCAAGCCCGAGAATGACGCCCTTCCCTATCTGAGCGCCGTAACCGCGCCATTGCGCTGCGCCAGCACGCCCTCGGTCAGCTCCAGCGCGAGGAAACGCCCCGGATCGGCCGGCCCCGGCAGGACGAGCTGGCCCGGCTTCACCGGCTTGAAGCCGAAGCGGGCGTAATAGGGCGCGTCGCCGACCAGCAGGATCAATTCGTGGCCGCGCTCGCGCGCCGCCTCGATCGCGGCATTCATCAGCGCTGCCCCGATCCCCCGGCCCTCGAAGGCGGGATCGACCGTGAGCGGCCCGAGCATCAAAGCCGGCGCACCATCGGCCAGGATCGGCGTCACCCGGACCGCGCCGACCAGAAAGGTGCCGACATGGCTGGCAAAGGAGAGCGCCGGATCGGGCGGCGCGCCCTCGCGCAGACGGAAGGCGGTGCGGGCATAGCGGCCCGGCCCGAAGGCGCGCTCGTGCAGGCGTTCGATCGCCGCGGCGTCGCCAGGCAATTCCTGGCGGATGGTGAGGGGAAGCGAGGTCATGGTCGGGTTCGCGGCATGGCCGAATTCGGCAGGAATGGCAATGGCGCCGGCTTCACACCGGCCGCGCCCAGAGGTCCTGATGGCCGACGCGGACGGACGTCGCGCTCCGCTTTGCCTCCAGCCAGCTCGCGATCGCCTCCGGCGCGACATGCCCGGTCTCGGCGACGGCACCGCCGATCCCGGCCGCCAGCTCGCGGATCAAATCGGGCTGGCCCGCTCCGAGCTGCCAGGGGCTTTCGCCGACCGTGACCGCAGTGCCTGCCTTGCGGAAGGCCTGGGCCAGCGCCTCGGTGGCATCGGGTCCGGCCGCCGGGCCGAAGCCCTTGTCGCTGCGCTGGTGATGGTGGAAGGCGGCGAGCATGCGCTGGTCATCGGCATGCGCGGGCTCCCAGTTCTCGCGGCCGTCATAGGTCAACACCGTGTAGAGCGGCAGCCGCATGCTGACGAGCGAGGCGACGAAACGTTCGAGCCAGCGCGCCGAGGCAAGATCGAATAGCGCCGCGGCTGTGACGAGGTCCGGCTGCCAGCCGAGCACCCATTCGAGATCTTTGTTGAGGTCCGCCTGGCGGAAATCCACCGTCAGCGTCTTGTCGTCCTTGCGCAGGACGAGTTCCTCGCCCTGCTCCTGCGCTTCTTGCGCCCATTCGGCGAGCTTGCGCCGCGCGACGGACAAGAGGCGCGAATCGGCATCGACCAGCGTCCAGTGCTGGCGCACGGGCAGCACGCTGTAGCTGCCACGCAGGTTCGAGCCGGCGCCGCAGCCGAGATCGACGATCGACAGCGATTGCCGGCCGGCAAAGGTCGAACCGACCGCGGCGAGCACCTGCGGATTGCGCGCGGCATGGTCGGCCGGTTCGCGCAAAGCGAGCCAATCGGGAGAAAATCCGCTCATGGAATAACCTTCGCACAAACTTCGGCGACGATCGTCGCAGTCCGCCGCCAGCGCGGCAATGCGCGGGCTGCATGCCAGGCCGCGTCGGCGCGGCGTCGACGCTGGTCCCCATCATCCAACAACCGTGCCAGCCCGGCGCGCAAAGCCGCGACGTCGCCCGGCGGTACCTTCAGCGCAGCTTCGTCGGGAGCTGTCTCGGCCGCTGCACCGCCGGTCGTGCACAGGATCGGCAGGCCACGCGCCAGCGCCTCGGTCAGCACCATGCCATAGCCCTCGAACAGCGACGGCATGACGAAGAGATCAGCCTTGGCATAGGCGGCGTCGAGCTCGGCCTGCCTGAGCGCGCCGGCAAGCCTGATCCGCTCGGACAGCCCAGTGCTTGCGACCTGCGTCTTCAGCGCAGCTGTGGTGGCAGGCGCGCGATCGTCAGCACCGACGATGGTGAGGCGCCACGGCTTGCCGGCCAATCCTTCCAGCGCTGCGATGAGAACGTCATAGCCCTTGCGCGGCACGAGCGAGCCGACCGCCAGCAACTCGACGCTCTCGCCACCGGAACCGGTCGCCCTCTCCGCCGGGTCGACGCCCGGCTCGGCCACCGTAATCCGCTCCGCGGGCACGGCAAAATCGGCGACGAGCAGCCGCTTGGTCGTCTCGCTGGAGACGATGACTCCAGCCGCATAGCGCAAGGCCGCCGCCTCGCGCCTGACGAACTCCGCCGCTTGCACCGGCGACAGCCCCGTCTCCAACCCGAGCGGGTGATGCACCAGCGCGACGACGCGGCCCGCAAGCCCAGCTGCTATGCTCTCCGGAAAGGCGCCATAGGCGAGGCCGTCGATCAGCAGCACGCGGTCATAGGATTGCGACAGGATCGCCCGGCCGGTTTCGGAGAGATCGGCCTCGCTCGGATTCGGAAAGCCTCCCGGCAGCGGCAGATGCCGTGCCGCGACGCCCATCTCGCGCCACTCTTTCAGCAATCGCCGGTCATAGGCATAGCCGCCGGTCGGCAGCGACAGGTCGCCCGGAATGGCGAAGACGATCGCGCTCACGCGAGCGCGCCCTCATAGCTTGCCCTGGCCAGATCGGTCTCGTGCAGGATGACGCGGATCTTGGCGAGATCGGCGGCGTCGGCACCGAGCTTGCCGGAACGCGCCGCGGCAGCCATCGCGTCGAAGATGTATTTGCAGAGGAATTCGGTGGTGGTCAGCACGCCCGCGAACTGCGGCAGAGCATCGAGGTTCTGGTAGTTCAGCGGCTTCAGCGTCTGGTTCAGCACGGTCAGCGCCGCGCCGATGTCGACCACGACATTCTGTCGGGTGAGAGTCTCGCGGAAGAAGGCGACATCGACGACGAAGGTCGCGCCGTGCATCCCCTGCGCCGGGCCGAAGAACGGGTCGGGCAGCGAATGGCCGATCATGATGCGATCGCGGACTTCGACGGAAAACATGGGCAGTCTCCTTCAGCGCGCGCAGTCTTGGCGAAGGCCGGTGCGCGACGTCAATAGCGCAGAACCGCCGTCAGCCTTGCGCCGGCGAACAGCGCCGGCAAGTGCGCAGGCGCATCCTTGAACGCGATCTCGTCCGTGATCAGCGCATCGAGCCGAATGTCGGCGAGCAACGCCAGTGCGGCATTGGCACGTCGCGCATAATCGAACCGCGCCCGCCGCGACGGCGAAACCTGCCCTACCTGCGAGGAGACGAGTTGCAGGCGCCTGGCATGGAAAGCGCCGCCAAGCGGTGCCGCGACGCTGCCTTCGCCATACCAGCTCAGCTCGACGATCCGCGCCTCGAATCCGGCTGCGCCGATCGCCGTGGCAAGGCCGGCGGCACTCGCGCTGGCGTGGAAGACGAGGTCGGCATCCTGCGGGCAGTCCGCCGGCAGCGCGAACCGGCAGCCCAGCGCCTCGGCGAGCCCGGCGCGGCTCTCGTCGAGATCGACCAGCGTCACCTCAGCGCCCGGCAGCCTCGCCGCGATATACGCAACGAGCAGGCCGAGGACACCGCCGCCGACCACGACGATGCGGTCAGCCGGCCCCGAGCCGGCATCCCAATGCGCGTTGAGCGCGGTTTCCATATTGGCGGCGAGCACGGCCCTCCTTGCCGGAACGCCCTCGGGAACCAGTGCCACGCGGCCCGCCGGAACGACGAAGCGGTCCTGGTGCGGGTGCAGGCAGAACACCGTCCGGCCCAGCAGCTCGGCCGGCCCCGCATCCACCATGCCGACGGCGCAGTAGCCGTATTTCACCGGAAACGGGAACGCGCCCTGCTGGAGGGGGCTCGCATGCGCTCATATTCGCTCTCGGGCACGCGCCCCTCGAAGACCAGCCGCTCGGTGCCGCGGCTGATGCCGCTCCAGAGCGTGCGCACAAGGCACTCGTCCGGCCCCGGCGCTGTCAGCTCTTCCGTGTTCAGGACGCATTCACGCGCGGCGGCATACCAGAGCGCGGTCGCCTGCGCGCTTGCTTCATTCGCAGTTGCCGGCTTTACCACGCATCGCCCTCCGCGCCGTTCCCCGCCAGCCTGATGAGCACATGACGGAAACCGCCATGAACCAGCGTCCCGCTCCGACCACGTTCCAGGCGGCGGCGCAAGAGGACACCAGGCTGACGCCGGCGGGGCTGCAGTCCTTCTCCACCTTGCGGGCGCGGCGCTTGCTCGTCGCGGCCCTGAACCTCATCACGCTGGCAGCGCTGCTTTACGGCCTGTCGCGCGTGCTCTCTGCCGGCGGCTGGAGCCTTGCCGATATCGCGATCTTCATCGCCTTTCTGTTCGGCGCGCCCTGGACGGTGCTCGGTTTCTGGAATGCCGTGATCGGGCTCTGGCTGCTTCATGGCACTAAGGATGGACTCGAGCAGGTCGCGCCCTTCGCCGCCGCCGGCGAGGTCGATACGCCACTCACCGTCCGCACCGCCGTGCTGATGACGCTGCGCAACGAGGACCCGGCCCGCGCCTTCGCGCGGCTGCGCATCGTCAAGGACAGCGTCAACGCCACCGGCGAAGGCGGCTGGTTCGATTATTTCGTGCTCTCCGACACGAACGATCCCGCGGTTGCAGCCCGCGAGGAGGCGCTTGCGGCCGAACTCTCCCGCGATGCAGGCGAGGATTGCACGATCGTCTACCGCCGCCGCAGCGACAATGCCGGCTACAAGGCCGGCAATGTCCGCGATTTCTGCGAGCGCTGGGGCGACCGCTACGAGCTGATGCTGCCGCTCGACGCCGACAGCGTCATGTCCGGCGACGCCATCGTGAAGCTCGCCCGGATGATGCAGGCCTATCCGAAGCTCGGCATTCTGCAGAGCCTCGTCGTCGGCATGCCGAGCAAATCGGCCTTCGCCCGCATCTTCCAGTTCGGCATGCGCCACGGCATGCGGCCCTACACCATGGGCTCGGCCTGGTGGATCGGCGAATGCGGCCCGTTCTGGGGCCATAACGCCATGGTGCGGATCGCGCCCTTCCGCGACCATTGCCATCTGCCGACCGTGCCGGGCGGGCCGCCGCTCGGTGGGCCAATCATGAGTCATGACCAGGTCGAGGCGACCTTGATGCGCCGCGCCGGCTACGAGGTCCGCGTGCTCCCGGTTGAGGCCGGCAGCTGGGAGGAGAACCCGCCGACCATGCTGGAATTCGCCCGGCGCGACCTGCGCTGGTGCCTCGGCAACCTGCAATACCTGAAGATACTCGATATCCCGGGCCTCAAGGCGATGAGCCGCTTCCAGCTCGCCTGGGCGATCCTGATGTTCATCGGCCTGCCGGCATGGACGCTGATGATCGCGCTCTTGCCGCTGAAGGTCCTGGAGGATCGCGGCATCGCCGATTATCCCGCTGGCTTCGCCGCCTTCCTCTATGTGCTGTTCTTCGCGATGTATCTCTCGCCGAAGCTCGCCGGCTTCGCCGATATCCTGCTGAGCAAGGGCGGCACGCAGCGCTATGGCGGCACCTTGCGCTTCGTCGTCTCCTCGCTGATCGAGATCGTCTTCGCCTTCCTGCAGGGCGCGGTCTCGACCTTCCGGACCACGCTCTTCATGATCGGCCTCGCCTTCGGCAAGGCCAGAATCGGCTGGAACGGCCAGGCGCGCGATGCCCACGCCCTCTCCTTCGCCACCGCCTTCGCCGGCCTCTGGCCGCATCTGCTGTTCGGACTCTACATCTTCGGCACGCTCGCCGTGCTGTCGCCGACCGTGCTGATCTGGTCGCTGCCGCTGACCGCCGGCTACATCCTCGCCATCCCCTTCGCCATGCTGACCGCCGCGCCGGCGCTGGGAGGCTGGTTCGTCCGCTCGGGCCTCTGTGGCATCCCCGAGGATTTCGATCCGCCGGCCGAGATCGTCGCGATCCAGGGTAGCGACGCCCGATGAAGCCGGTCGCCTATCCGAAGGGCACGGCGAAAAGCCTGGGGCGCTCGCTGCGCATCTATCATGGCGACCATATCCGCAAGGTCGCGATGGACTCGCTCTATGCCCGCTTCCTGCGGCCGGGCGATCTTGCCTTCGACATCGGCGCCCATGTCGGCGACCGCATCTCCTCCTTCCGCCGGCTCGGCGCCAGCGTCATCGCCCTCGAGCCACAACCCGGTCCGGCCCGGGCGCTACGTCTGATCCATGGCCGCGATCCCAAGGTGACGCTGGTCGAGGCGGCCTGTGGCGACAGCTTGGGCACCGCGACGCTCAGGATAAACAGCGCCAACCCGACCGTCTCGACCCTGTCGGCCGAGTTCGTCGATGCGGCGCAGGGCCAGGATGGCTGGCGCGAGCAGGTCTGGGATCGCGAGCTCACCGTGCCCTGCACCACGCTCGATGCGCTGATCGGCGAATACGGCCTGCCCGCCTTCGTCAAGATCGACGTCGAGGGCTTCGAGGCGCAGGTGCTCGCCGGGCTCAACCAGACGCCACCTGCCCTCTCCTTCGAGTTCACCACCATCCAGCGCGACGTCGCACAGGCGTGCCTTGCCCGGCTCGCCGCCGTCGGCCCCTATCGCTTCAACGTCGCGCTGGGTGAGAGCCAGACGCTCGCTTTCCCCGAAGCGGTTCCCGCCGCAGCCATGGCCGGCTATATCCGCGAGCTGCCGCATGATGCGAACTCCGGCGACGTCTACGCCCTTCTGCAAGGCTGATCGATGATGATGACCCTGACTGCACGGCTGCGCGCCCTGCTCCTTCCGCTCACCCTGCTCACCACCGGCATTGCCCACGCCGCCGGCGACGTCGCCGTCGAGATCAAGAACGAGTCGGAACAGGTCGCCTGCGCCGAGAAGGACAACGTCAGCATCAAGGCGATCTCGCCGGAGGTCCGCCGTTTCCGCATCGAGGCCGCGCACCCGGCCTACATCGCCGGCCTGCTGCGCGACAACTGGGATGCCGACTGGACCGATTGCGACATGAGCGGCGATCCCGTCCACAAGGCGCCGGTACCGCCGCAGCGCATCACCTTCTACGAGAGCATCGAGTACTGGCTCGTCGGCTACACCTTCGAGAGCTTCTGGCGCCCGGCCGAGACGACCTTCCGGGTCGGCGACCGCGTCGAGAAGGGCCTGCACCTCGTCCAGCTCTGGAAGCTCGGCAAGACCGGCTCCTATGAGGTGCTGGTCGTCTATCCGCAGGATGGCTACTGGCGCGTCCGGCCGCTGCCGCCGCAGCAGCTCTCGGCCGCCGCCTATGGCTCCTCCTTCCTGTTCGGACCAGTCGAGCAGGACGGCGCGCGGCCGGTGGTGAACCTCAGGGAGATCGCCTTCGATCCCAAGACGCTCTCCTTCAACCTCGCCTTCAAGGATGGCAGCTCGGGTACCCTCAAGCTCGACAGCGTCGACGAGAACCGCATGGTGCTCGACGCCGTGCTCGACAAGCCGGTCACCGGTGGCAAGGCCTTCGCCGCCCTGCGCTCGATGTATGTCACCGAGTTCAACAACGACGTCGCCCGCATCGCCATCCGCGAGCCCGGCGCCAAGGGCTGGCGCGAGGAGGCGCTGATGCCCTTCACCGGCGGCAAGGCGACCGATGTCTGGATGGGCCGCACCACCCATTCGCGCCACAACACCTCCTCGCCCGACATGGTCTTCCGCAACTTCTCGAAAGACCCGAACCCGCCCGCCAAGCCGGAAGCGAAGAAGTGAGCCCAGCGCGCTCGGCCTGAAGGCGCTGCGGGGCAGCTGATGGACATCCCGATCGCGAGCCTCGTGCTTGGCGCGGTGCTAGCTGGCTTCGTGCAGGGTCTATCCGGCTTCGCCTTCAGCCTCGTCGCCATGTCGGTCTGGGCCTGGACGCTCGATCCCAAGCTCGCCGCAGTCATGGCGGTGTTCGGCGGCCTGACCGGCCAGACCATCGCGGCCGTAACCGTGCGCCGCGGCTTCGATTTCGCCAGACTCTGGCCTTTCCTGCTCGGCGGCCTCGCCGGCATCCCGGTCGGCGTCCTGCTGCTGCCGCTGGTCGAGCCCAATTTGTTCAAGGCCGGGCTCGGCATCCTCCTGGCCGTCTGGTGCCCGATCATGCTGTTCGCGCCGCATCTGCCGCCGGTCCGCGCCGGCGGGCGCCTGGCGGATGGCGCGATCGGCCTGATGGGAGGCGTCATGGGCGGCTTCGGCGGCTTCACCGGCGTGCTGCCAACGCTGTGGTGCAGCTTGCGACGCATGGACAAGGACGTGCAGCGTTCGATCGTCCAGAACTTCAACCTGACGATGCTCGCCGCCACCATGCTGGGCTATGTGCTGGCCGGAAACGTCACACGCTCGATGTGGCCGGCCTTCGCCATCGTCGCACCGGCGATGCTGATCCCGACCCTCCTCGGCGGGCGGCTCTATATCGGCATCAGTGAGCAGGCCTTCCGTCGCGTTGTGCTGACCCTGCTGACGCTGTCGGGCCTCGCATTACTGATGTCGTCGCTGCCACGTTTGCTCGGTGGCTAAGAACGCGGAACTGTCCCGCGCCCTACAGGTTACCAATGACGTGCCCATCCGAACGGGCTAGCTTGCCGCCCACAATCTGACTGACGAGACTGTCCATGCCGCGTTTTGCCGCCAATCTCTCGATGATGTTCAACGAGTGGGATTTCCTCGACCGCTTCAAGGCGGCCGCCGAGGCCGGCTTCGAGGCGGTGGAGTTCCTCTTCCCTTATGAGCATGCGCCGGAGAAGGTCGGCCTTGCGCTCGCTGGCGGCGAGCTCGAGCAGGCGCTGTTCAACCTACCGCCCGGCGACTGGGCCAAGGGCGAGCGCGGGATGGCGGCCCTGCCCGGCCGCGAGCAGGAATTCCGCGACGGCATCGAGACGGCACTGGCCTATGTCCACGAGACCGGCGTCAAGCGCGTACACATGATGGCGGGGCTCACCGACCCGAACGATCCGGCGGCGCAGAAGGCCTATCGCGCCTCGCTCGCTTACGCCGCTGACAAGCTCGGCGAACATGGCGTCGACCTCCTGCTCGAGCCGATCAACGGCAAGGATATGCCGGGCTATTTCCTCAACGATTTCGACCAGGCGGCGGCCTATGTCCGCGAATCCGGCCGACCGAACGTCAAGCTGCAGTTCGACATGTATCATTGCGAGTTGATCCACGGCGATGTCGGCGCGCGGCTGGAGGCGCTCTACCCGCTGGTCGGGCATGTCCAGATCGCCAATGCCGAGGGGCGGCACGAGCCCGACGGAACGAAACCCGACTACCCTACGCTGTTCACGCAGCTCGATTCGCTCGGTTATCCCGGCTTCGTCGGCTGCGAATACCGCCCGCGCGCCGGCACGCTCGAAGGCCTCGGCTGGTTCTCGCCTTGGAAGAAGCACGCGTGAGCGGTTCAAGATTCCCTCATCCAGTCCTCGTCGCCGATATCGGCGGCACGAATTGCCGACTCTCGCTGGTGCCGACTCCGGGCGCCCTGCACGAACCGCTGGCGCGGATCAGCACCGGCGTGCATCCGACGCCCGAGGCAGCGCTCGGTTCGGTGCTCTCGACCCTCACGGTGAAGCCGCGCTCGGCGATCCTCGCCGTCGCCGGCCCGCTCGATGGGCGCAAGGCACAACTCACCAATGCCAGCTGGCACTTCGACGGCCCGGCACTCGGCAAGGCGCTCGGCTTCGAGCAGGGCCTGCTGGTCAACGATTTCGAGGCGCTGGCGGCCTCGCTGGCGGTCTTGAGGGATCGCGACCTGTTCAATCTCGTCCACGGCCAACCGGAGCCTGAAGGTCCGCGCCTCGTGCTCGGCCCTGGCACCGGCTTCGGCGCCGCCGCCCTGCTACGACGTGGCGAGACCGGCATGTTGGTGCCGACTGAATCCGGCCATATCGGCATCGGCCCCGAGGACCCGACCGAAGTGAAGCTCTGGCCAGCTCTGGCCGAGGGCCTGCCGCGCGTCACCGTCGAGGAATTGCTCAGCGGCAGCGGCCTCATCCGCTTCCACCGCGCGGTGATGCGCCAATCCGATGTCGCGGAGCCTGATGTCAGCGCAGCCGACGTCTCCGCGCTCGCCCTCGACGGCAATCCGGCCGCGCTGATGGCTGTGGTCTGCTTCTGGCGGCTGCTGGCCCGCGTCGCCGGCGATCTCGCGCTCGGCTTCAAGGCGACGGGAGGGGTCTACCTCGCCGGCGGCATCGCCCCGCGCATCCTGCCGCTCGCCGACAAGGCGACGATCCATGCGGTCTTCGCCGGCAAGCCGCCGGTCGAGGATCTCGCCGCCCGCTTCGCGCTCAACGTCATCACCACCGATGACGCTGCCGAACAGGGCCTGGCAGCGATCGCCGCCACTCCTAACCGGTTCGGTCTCGACGATCCCGCGCGCTTGTGGTTTGGCTGAGCGCAACCGCGCTCACCTGACCTCTTTCAAAGACGATTCCCACCTTGCCCCAGCTCTACGGCATTCAGGTCCTGCGCGCGCTCGCGGCGCTGATGGTCGCTGTCCATCACGTCCAGGGCGATGCCGGATTCCTCGCAGCCAAGGCCGGCACCAGCTTCACGCCCTCGCATGCCTTGCCCTGGACCGCCGGCGTCGACCTGTTCTTCGTCATCTCCGGCTTCATCATGGTGCACTCCTCGGCCGGGCTGTTCGGCAAGCCGGACGGCGCGCGCCTGTTCATCGCCCGTCGTATCGCCCGGATCGTCCCGCTTTACTGGGCCGCGACGACGCTCTTTCTCGCCGTCCTCCTCGCCTCGCCCGCGCTGATCAATTCCGACACGCCGAGCCTCAAGCAGCTTGCCGCTTCCTATCTGTTCTGGCCGATGCCGAACGTCGCCGGCCAGCTGCAGCCGATCTATTCGCTCGGCTGGACGCTGAACTACGAGATGCTGTTCTACGTCCTGTTCGGCGCGGCCCTGCTCGCGCCGGGCCGGCTGGTCGTGCCGCTCGTCTGTGCCGCGCTTGCCGGACTGGTCGCTGCACAGGCCTTCGCCGGGCCGCTGCCCCTGCCCTTCGGCTTCTGGGGCCAGCCGATCGTGCTCGAATTCGCCGCCGGCATGGCGATCGGCCTGCTGCGCCAGAACGGCCTCAGGCTCGACGGCCGCCTGCGCTGGCTGATGGCGGCAGGGGGGATCGCCCTGTTCGTGCTCGCCTCCGGCGACGGCTGGGCCCAGACCTCCTGGGGCGCCGTCGCGCTGCGCGGGCCCGCCGCGCTCCTCCTCGTCACCGCTGCCGCCTGCGGGCGCAATGTCACCGCTCCATCGGCGCTGGTGCGTTCCCTCGCGGTTCTGGGCGATGCCTCCTATGCGCTCTACCTCGTCCACCCCTTCGCCATGCGGGCGCTGCGCGAGGTCTTCGCCCGGCTCGCTCCAAGTGCAACCGGCCTCTTCATCGTCCTGGCGCTAGTGGCCGCGGTGCTCGCGGCGCTGGCGGTCTACCACTGGTTCGAGCGGCCAATGACCAGGGTGTTGCGGCGGGCGCTGCGGGCTTAGCACCCCGAGATGGTCGGGCTTGACCCGACCATCTCGGAAACCAGCTAGCTGGTCAGGAGATTCTCGGATCTGCGCTTCGCTCCGTCCGAGAATGACAGTTTACGATTTCTTCAACCGCATCCCCTTCAACGACTGCCCGACCACGCCGCCATCGCGCCGGCGCTGGGGCCGCTTGGCGACGATCGTCTCGACATGTTCGAGCTGCGGGAAGTAGCCGCGCTCCAGCACTTCGAGCGTATATTCCTCATAGGTCAGGCCGAGGACCTCGGCCCGTTCCTGGCGCCGCAGCGCGATTTCGCGCGGCTTCTTCCAGGCCTTGCGATGGGCGAAGCGCCAGTCAAAGGAATGGCCAATCTCGCTTTTGTCGGTTGCCGGTTTGCGCTGCTTCTCTTCCAGCGGAGGGCCGCCATTATCGCCGATGCGGGCGGTGCGGGGCTTGCGGAGAGCCGGCTGTCTCATGAGTATCATCTCATATGAGATACAAATCGTACCTCATAGTGGATCAAGGCGGAGCACCCGACAAGACCCGGCGGGGTGACAGGGGCTCCGCCGCAGTCTATCCCCCCGCCCCATGGCTCCTTTACTCCACCTACGCGACGTCGCGCTCACCTTCGGCGGCCAGCCCTTGCTGGAGGGCGCGGAAATCGCCGTCTCGGCCGGCGAGCGGGTCTGCCTGGTCGGCCGCAACGGCTCCGGCAAGTCGACCCTGCTCAAGATCGTCGCCGGACTGGTCGAGCCCGACAGCGCCGAGCGGTTCGTCCAGCCGGGCGCGACCATCCGCTATCTGCCGCAGGAGCCCGACTTCTCCGGCTACAAGACCTCGCTGTCCTATGTCGAGGCTGGGCTCGGACCCGGCGACGATGCCTATCGCGCGCAATACCTGATCGAGGAACTCGGCCTGACCGGCGAGGAAGATCCCGCCAGCATGTCGGGCGGCGAATCGCGCCGCACCGCGCTCGCCCGCGTGCTCGCGCCCGAGCCCGATATCCTGCTGCTCGACGAACCGACCAACCATCTCGACCTGCCGGTGATCGAATGGCTCGAAAGCGAGCTGAAATCGCTGCGCTCGGCCATGGTGCTGATCAGCCATGATCGTCGCTTCCTGAGCTCGCTCTCGCGCGCCACGATCTGGCTCGACCGCGGCGTCACCCGCCGTGTCGAGCGCGGCTTCGGCGAGTTCGAGGCCTGGCGCGACGAGGTCCTGGCGCAGGAGGAGCTCGACCGCCACAAGCTCGACCGCAAGATCGCCCGCGAGGAGGACTGGCTGCGCTATGGCGTCAGTGCCCGCCGCACCCGCAACCAGCGTCGGCTCGGCGAACTGCATGGCCTGCGCGAGCAGCGCCGCACCGCCCGCCAGGCCGTCGGTTCGGTCCGGCTCGAAGCGAGCGAGGCGCAGGCCTCGGGTAAGCTGGTGATCGAGGCCGTCGACATCGCCAAGGCCTATGACGGCCGGCCGGTGGTCAAGGACTTCTCGCTGCGCGTCGCCCGCGGCGACTGCATCGGCATCGTCGGTCCCAACGGCGCCGGCAAGACGACGCTGATCAACCTGTTGACCGGCGCGCTCAAGCCCGACTCGGGCAAGGTCAAGCTCGGCGCCACCCTCGAAATGGTGACGCTCGACCAGCGCCGCGAGAGCCTCGATCCGGCGACACCGCTCGGCGATGCGCTGACCGGCGGCGGCTCCGACCAGGTCATGGTCGGCGGCACGCCACGCCATGTCATCAGCTACATGAAGGACTTCCTGTTCCAGCCGATCCAGCGCGGCACCGCGGTCGGCGCCCTCTCCGGCGGCGAACGCGGCCGGCTGATGCTGGCGCGCGCCCTCGCCAAGCCGTCGAACCTTCTGGTGCTCGACGAGCCGACCAACGATCTCGACATCGAGACGCTCGACCTGCTGCAGGAGCTGCTCGCCGACTATGCCGGCACCGTCCTGCTCGTCAGCCATGATCGCGACTTCCTCGACCGGGTCGTCTCGTCGACCCTGATCTCGGATGGCGACGGCGTCTGGGCCGAGTTCGCCGGCGGATATTCCGACATGCTGGCCCAGCGCGGGCGCGGCGTCGGCGCCAAGGCGCGGGCAGTCCCGATGAAGGTCGCCGCAGCCGAAACGCAGAAACCTGCCTCAAGCCAGGCCGCCGCGAAGCGCAAGCTCTCCTTCAACGAGCAGCACGCGCTGAAGACCCTGCCGCAGCAGGTGGAAAAGCTGCAGGCCGAGGCCGGCAAGCTCAATGCGGCGCTGGCGGGCGATCTCTACACGCGCGATCCCAAGCTCTTCGCCAAGGCGACGGCAAGGCTCGACGAGGTCACGCGCGAGATCGCGCAAACCGAGGAGCGCTGGCTCGCGCTGGAGATGCTGCGCGAGGAGATCGAGGCCTGAGCCAGCCGTCATGCTCGGGCTTGACCCGAGCATCTCTGGCCGAAAGAGGCTCGGGTCGGCGCCTTCTCGTCCTGAGATTCTCGGGTCTGCGCTTCGCTCCGCCCGAGAATGACGCTGCCGCCCATACAATTCTGCTATCCGCCCAATCGCGAAAGCGTATTTATCTCGGCCGCCAAATCGCCCCACAGTCACTCGGCACAAAGCATCCGAGGGAACACCATGAGACTGAAGGGCAAGACCGCGCTGATCACCGGCGCGGCGCAAGGATTCGGCCTCGGCATCGCCGAGACCTTCGTACGCGAGGGCGCCCGCGTCGCCGTGCTCGACATCAATGGCGACAAGGCGAAGGAAGCGGCGAAGGCGATCGGCCGCAAGGCCTTCGCGGTCGCCTGCGACGTCGGCAAGGGCAAAAGCGTCGACAGCGCCGTGGCGAAGGTGATCGCCCGTTTCGGCCGCCTCGACATCGTCGTCAACAATGCCGGCATCAGCCATCGCAACCAGCCGATGCTCGATGTCAGCGAGGCCGAGTTCGACCGCGTCTTCGACGTCAACGTCAAGTCGATCTACCTGATGGCCAAGGCCACCGTGCCGCATTTCCGCGAGCATGGCGGCGGCGTCATCCTCAATATCGGCTCGACCGCGGGCGTCCGCCCCCGTCCCGGTCTGACCTGGTACAACGGCTCGAAGGGCGCTGCGAACCTGCTCTCGAAGTCGATGGCGGTCGAGCTCGCGCCTGACCGCATCCGCGTCAATGCCATCGCCCCGGTCGCTGGCGAGACGCCGCTGCTTGCGACCTTCATGGGCGAGGACACGCCGGAGAAACGCAAGGCCTTCACCGCGACGATTCCCTGGGGCCGCTTCTCGACGCCGCAGGACATCGCCAATGCGGCGCTGTTCCTGTGCTCGGACGAGTCGGAGATGGTGACCGGCTCGGTGCTGGCGGTCGACGGCGGCCGCTGCGTCTGACGGCTCGAACAAGCGTCAGCTCGGGCTTGACCCGAGCATCTCAGGCAGGAGGGGGCTCCTCCCGGCCCCTCTCCTCCAGAGATTCTCGGGTCTGCGCTTCGCTCCGCCCGAGAATGACGGCTAGACCATCCCCCCGCCCGTAAGCGGCATCAACTGCAGCAGCTTGACCGTGCCGTCGAGATCGAAGGCACGGCGCTCCAGGCTGATATGAGGGGCCGCCGGCGGCCCCTCGATGCGCAGGAGATGCCAGCAGGCAAGCTCACTATCGCCGCCGCGCAGGCCGATCGAGGCCGAGGGCACGCCAACGATCGGTACGTCGTGATCGAGCCCCGGCCGCCACGCCAGCGAGAAGCGATGGTTGTGGCCGTGCAGGACGAGCTCGGCCCCGGCCCGGCGCAGCATCGCCTCGAAGGCATCGGCGTCGATCAGTTCACGCGTGCGCCGCGCGCCGCCGACATAGGGCGGATGGTGGATCAGCACGACGCGGATCAGCCCTTCGGCCTTGGCCCGTGCCAGCAGCTTCTCCGTCGCGGCGATCTGGGCCGAGCCGACCCGTCCGGTCGCCATCAGCGGCATGGTCGGGATGCCGGTGTTCATTCCGATCAGCGCGACCGGCCCTCGCTTGCGATACCAGGGATAACCGGCCTCGCCGCCGTCGCTGGCGCACCAGGGCGCGAGCTCGCGCGCCAACGCCGACAGCGACGAGCGGGCATAGCAATCGTGATTGCCCGGCACGAAGCTGACAGTATCGCGTGGGCCGAGCGTATCGAGGAAGGAGAGCGCCGTCTTGAACTCGGTCGGCAGGCCGATATGGGAAACATCGCCGGTGCAGGCGATATGGTCGGGCTTCTGCGCCAGGATGTCGGCGACGATCAGCCCGAGAATCTCCATGTCATGAGCATGGCGGCGCTTGCGTCGCCAGTTGACATATCCGGTCGCGCGCTTGCCGATCAGCTCGCGCAGCGAGAACTTGGTCAGCGGCCCAAGATGCGGGTCGGAGAGATGCGCGAGCGTGAACACGCTCCAGCGCTTGCCTTCAACGCCCGCGCCGCGTCAAGCGCGACGGCGGCGGCGGGCGAAGATGACGCAGCCTGAAAAGGCTCAGTTGGCCGAACCCATCAGCTCCGAGACGATGCGCGGATCGGTCAGGGTGACCGCCGGCTTCCAGACGAAGCGGGGCTTGGCGTTCAGACGGGCAGTGATGAAGGCGAGAAGCATGACAATTCCCCAGCGGTGATGCGAAGTTTGTAACCCTCATATAAGGCGCGTTTGTGTTATATCGAGAGGCGAAATAGAGTTCTGATATGCATGTGACGCATGAAGAATTAACCCCGGCACTGGGATCTGCCCAAATCGTGAGCAATGATGATGGGTCCGGGCCGCGCTCCGGCGCGGCGGGAATAGAGCGGGTGCCGCGAGGGCTCCGGCGATTGGCCGGCCGCGGCCTGCATCTCTATTTCCGCCTGCGCCGCGGCATGACGCTCGGTGTGCGCGCCGCCGTGTTGAGCGAGGCCGGCGAGGTCCTGCTGGTGCGCCACACCTACACCCCCCGGCTGGCACCTGCCCGGTGGCGGCGTCGAACCAAACGAGACGCTGGCCGACGCGGTCGCCAAGGAGCTGCGCGAGGAAGCGAACATCGCACTGACCGCTCCGGCCGTGCTGCACGGTGTCTTCTTAAACCGCCATGCCTCCGACCGCGATCATGTCGCCGTCTTCATCGTCCGCGCCTTCACGCAGAGCGCGCCGAAAGAGTCGGATCACGAGATTGCCGAAGCGCGCTTCTTCCCGCTTTCGGCCCTGCCTGACAAGACGACGCCGGGCACTCGCCGCCGGCTCGCCGAGATCATCGACGGGACGGCGCTGCCGGCGGAATGGTAGCGCTATTTCAGCCCGGGCAGCATCCGGCGCAGCACCCCGTCCTTGCGGATGACATGATGGAATAGCGCGGCCGCGATATGCCCGCAGACCAGCAGCGCCAGCAGGATGGCGAGCCAGCCATGGACGAAGAGCACGCGCTTGGCGGCGTCTTCATTGGGCGGCGCCAGCGCCGGCAAGTCGAAGAGGCCAAACACCGTCAGCGACGGGAACAGCGAGATACCGATCCAGCCGAGGAGCGGCACGATCAGCAGCAGGCCATAGAGCGCCCAATGCACGAGATGTGAGGCGGCCTTCTGCCACCACTCCAGTGTCGGCTCGTCGGGCGGTGCGCCGTGCATCAGCCGGTAGATCAGCCGGCCGGCGCTGAGCCAGAGCACCAGGAAGCCGAGGAGCTTGTGAGTCGAATAGAGCGCGTCGGTCACGCCGTCCCAGATATCGAGCGTGTTGCCGCGATAGGTCATGGCGAGTCCCAGCGGCACCATTACGAACACCGCCGCGGCCGTGATCCAATGCAGCCGCCGCGCCATCGCGCTGTAGACGGCGGCGTGTCCCGCTCCGGCCGTCACCTCGTCATGTCGCTGCGTCATTTCCCTTCGACGCTCCCGATCGCCATATTCGGCCCCTGCTGGGACTATTCATCTGGTGTTCAATCTCGCGCTTTTATAGGCCAGTCTGCAATCCGCTGGCGATCAGGTGGATTGCAGGCACTGTCTTGGGAACCACGCAGAAACGGGCACGTTGTACGAACGCGATATTGCATCGGATGCATCCGTCCGAGCGATACGCGCGTAGCAAGCATACTTCCTCCGCCGCTTTCGGGCGCAATCTGACGGACCTTCCGATGCCTCAGTCGCGTACGCTTTTCGGCCGGCCGGGTGAAACCGATCTGGTCACCGTAGACCGCGCTCTCGCCGAGTTCCGCGCCGCTCGCCCGGTGCTGCTGCGCCATGGCGAGGAGCTGGCGCTGGCCTTGTCGGCCGAGCTCGCAGAGACCGACTTTGCCGCCCGTCTCGACGACCTCTCCGCTGGCAATGCCCGCCTCGTGATGAGCGCCGCGCGTCTGCGTCGTCTGGGCGCCAAAGGCCGCACCGAGACCGGCATCCTTGCCATGCCGGTGATCGATCTTCCCCGCGTCGAGACCCTTGCGCTGAAGCTCGACGCCCGCGTCGATGCGCCGGTCGGGCCCGCCAATGTGCTTGACAATGCCGCACTCGAACTCGCCCGCCTCGCACTGGTGCTGCCGGCAGTGATCCTCGTCCCGGTTTCGGCTGCGCAGATCGCCGGCGAGCCGCTGATCGAGGTCACCACCGAAGCCGTCAACGGCTATCGCGCCGCTCAGGTCGCGCGCCTCTCCATCGTCGGCCGTGCGCCGGTGCCGCTGGAGGGAGCGCCCGATACCGAATTCGTCGTCTTCCGCGGCGGCGAAGGCCTGCGCGATCAGGTCGCGATCATCGTCGGCAAGCCGGACCTCTCGACTGCCGTGCCCGTGCGGCTGCACTCGGCCTGCCTGACCGGCGACCTGTTCGGTTCGCTGAAATGCGATTGCGGTGACCAGTTGCGCGAGACCGTGCAGTGGATGGCTGAGAACGAGGGCGGCATCCTGCTCTATCTCGATCAGGAAGGCCGCGGCAACGGCATCTCCAACAAGATGCGCGCCTACAAGCTGCAGAGCCAGGGCTGGGACACCTACGACGCCGACGAGGTGCTCGGTTTCGATCTCGACCAGCGGCATTTCGACTTTGCCGCCGCGATGCTGAAGCAGCTCGGCGTCTCCAGCGTCACGGCGCTGACCAACAACCCGCTCAAGGTCGGGGCGATCAAGGCCGCAGGGCTCGAAGTCGCCGCGACGCAGCGCGTGCTCGGCCGCCCGAACGTCCACAATGTCCGCTATCTCGCCTCCAAGCGTGACCGCGCCGGCCACTTCATCGACATGGATGCGCTGATGGCGCGTGCCGCTCCGAAGGATTGATTGGAGCCGGCATTGATCCCGCGCCGGGCCTGGGGCAGGAAGCCACCATGCCCGATCGGGACCGCCTAAACACCGAACCGCCACCCGCACCCTGGCCGACCGCCAGGGTGATGCTGCTCGTTTGCGCCGGCTGGCTCGCTCTGTCCTGGCCCTGGCTCTCCGGCGCCGTGACCATCCCCTGGGATGCCAAGGCGCATTTCCATCCGCAGCTGCAATTCCTCGCCAGCGCCCTGCACAAGGGCCTGTCGCCGTTCTGGACGCCTTTCGTCTTCGCCGGCTCGCCGCAGGTCGCCGATCCGCAATCGCTGATCTTCTCGCCGCCCTTCTTCCTGATCGCCCTGCTCAATCCGACGCCGGATTTCCGCTGGAGCGACGGCGCCCTGCTCGGCTCGCTGCTCGTCGGCGCACTCTGCCTTGTCCTGCTCTTCCGCGATCGCGGCTGGCATCCGGCCGGCGCAGTCGTCTGCGCCCTCTCCTTCGCGTTCGGCGCCGCCGCCGCCTGGCGCATCCAGCATGTCGGCCAGGTGTTGAGCCTGTCCTATTTCGCGGTGACGTTGCTGCTGCTCTCCCGTGCGCTCGAACGCAGCTCCTGGCGCTACGGTTTCGCGGCGGGCCTTGCCGCCGGCTTCATGGTGCTCGGGCGTGACCAGGTCGCGCTGCTTGGCGTCTATGTCCTCGCCGGGCTGGTGCTCGCCGCCATCGCCATGGCCGACAAGCCGCTCGCGGCGCTGCGGGCGAGCCTCATGCCGCTGCTGCTCGGCGTGCTCGGCGCCATCATCGTCGCGACGGTGCCGATCCTGCTCACCGCCGTCCTGGCAGAGGAATCCAACCGGCCGGTGATCGATCTCGCCGGGGCCGGCAAGGGCTCGCTGAATCCCGGCTCGCTGCTGACCGGATTGATCGCCAATCTCTACGGTGCCTCCGGGCCGCTGGAGAATTTCTGGGGGCCGCCCAGCCCGGCATGGGAGAAGCGCTTCGGCTCACTCGATCTCTACCTCGCGCGCAATATGGGCGAGCTCTATCTCGGCCTGTTGCCGATCCTGCTCGTCGTCGGTGTCGGCATCGTCCGCGGCGCCTTGCTGCGTCGAGAGATCGTCGCTTTGAGCGCCGCCGCGCTGATCGTGCTGGTCTTTGCGCTTGGTCGCTATACGCCGGGCTTTGCCCTGCTTTTCCATTTGCCCGGCATCGATTTCTATCGCCGTCCGGCCGATGCGCTGTTCATCCTCGGCGCGCTGCTCTCGATCCTTGGCGGCTACCTGACCCATCTCGTCCTAACCGATACCGCGCCGCGGCCGCGCCGCTGGCAGATCGCGCTCGAAATCCTGCTGCTACTGGCGGCTTTTAGTCTCGCGATCTGGCTAGCCTGGACGGTCGGCCGCCTGCATGTCGCCTTCGTGCCACTAGTCACGGCGGCGCTCTGCCTGATGCTGGTCGCGGGTGCGCTGGTCGCGGCGCGCGGGCTCGCTCTGCAGGGCGCCGGCATGGCCGCGACGATCATTCTCGCCATCGCCATGGTCGTCGATCTCTCGGTCAACAACGGCCCGAGCGAGTCGACCGCGCTGCCGGCCGAGCACTACGAGGTGCTGCGCGCCGACAGCACCAACGAGACGATCGCCCTGCTCAAGCGCGAGACGGCCCGCACCGCCGGCCCGGACCGGCGCGACCGCATCGAGCTCGCCGGCATCAACTTCCACTGGCCCAATGCCAGCCTGGTGCACGGGCTCGACAACACGCTGGGCTACAACCCGCTGCGGCTCGGTCTCTATAGCCAGGCGACCGGCGCCGGCGACCATGTCGCCTTGCCCGACCAGCGCACCTTCTCGGCGTTGATGCCATCCTACCGCTCCCTGCTCGCCGACATGCTGGGGTTGCGCTTCATCGCGACCGGCGTTCCTGTCGAAGAGATCGACAAGAAGCTCAAGCCCGGCGACCTCGTTCAGATCGCGCGCACCAAAGACGCCTATGTCTACGAGAACCCGCGCGCCTTGCCGCGCGTGCTCCTCGTCACGGAAGCGCAAGCCGCCGATTTCGGCGCCATCCTGAAGAACGGGCAATGGCCCGCCGGCTTCGATCCGCGCCGCACCGTCCTGCTCGACAAGGCGCCGCCGCCTTTGCCGACCGGCCCGGCCCAGGCAGGAAGCGTCCGCATCCGCAATTACGGCACGACCGAGGTGCTGCTCGACGCCGACGCGCCACGTGGCGGCTTCGTCGTGCTGAACGATGTCTGGCAGCCCTGGTGGCAGGTCGAGGTCGACGGCAAGCCGGCCGAACTCCTGCGCGCCAACGTCATCTTCCGCGCCGTGCAGGTACCGCCCGGCCGCTCGACGATCCGCTTCGTCTTCCGCCCGCTCGACGGGCTCTATCACGCGATTGGCGAGCGGATCCGCAAGGCGAACCCGCCGCCGGTCTGATCAGCCCAGCGCCGCCATCGCCGCGACCGGCAGCGGCCGGTGCGCCGCCAGCACCCGCGCGAGCCCGTCGGGAACGACGGAGCCATCCCGGATCGTCTCGTCGCGATGGATGCCGCCGGCGATGAACAGGCTGTCGAAGCCCATCATCTTGGCGCCGGCCAAATCGGTGCGCACCGCATCGCCGATCACCAGCACGCGGGCGGGGCCGACATCCCGGCCGCCGCGCGCCTCACGGGCCGCTGCGAGCGCAAGATCATAGGCCGGGCGATGTGGTTTGCCGGCCCAGGCGACGTGGCCGCCGAGCTCCTCGTAGATCGTCGCCAGCGCCCCAGCGCAGGGCAGGAGGTCATGGCCGACATGGACGACGAGGTCGGGGTTACCGCAGATGAAGGGCAGTTCGCGCTCGGCAAAACGCGACAGCAGCGGCCGGTACTGTTCGGGCTGTTCACGGCGATAATCGTTGAGCTCGGTCGCGACGACGAACTCGGCCTCGGCCTCGCCGACGAGCTCGATGTCGAAGCCTTCGAACACCGCACGGTCCTCATGCCAGCCTATATGGTAGGCCTTGCGCAGATGCGTCTCTGCGATCAGTGCCCGCGTCACGTCGCCCGAGGTCACCAGCCGATCCCAGGCGGCGCGCGGCACGCGCTTTTCGTCGAGCACGCCGGCGATCTGCGCCGAGGGCCCCGGCGCGTTCGAGAGCAGCACCACCGTGCCGCCGCCTTCGCGATAGCGCATCAGGGCATCGCAGGCCGGCCCGAGCGCCAGCACACCGTCATGCACGACGCCCCAGACATCGCTGATCAGCACATCATAGCGAGCGAGTAGCGCGCCCGCTTCGATCAGGACTGGAACGCTCATGCTCGGCTAGCCATTTCCTGCGCGATCCGCGCCTCGACCTCGGCCCGGCGCGGCAGCGGCGCTACAGCGCCGTACCCTTGCGTCGACAGTGCCGCCGCGACATTGGCATAGGCGCCGGCCGCGAAGGCGTCGCCGGTGCGGATGTATTCGGCGAGGAAAGCGCCATCATAGCAATCGCCGGCGCCGGTCGCGTCGATCGCGTCGACCTTGATCGGCACGAAGCGCTGGCGGCTGGAAGGCGTCGCCACCAGCGAGCCCTCATGGCCGAGCGTCAGCGCCACGACCCTGGCGCCAAGCTTGAGGTAGAAATCGACGATCGCGTCGGGCTGTTCCAGCCCAGTCAGCAGCTTGGCGTCGCCGTCGCCCGGCAAGACGATGTCGGCCATCCCGCAGGCGGCATGGATGATCGCCCGCGCCCGTGTCAGCGGCCAGAGCTTCAGCCTGAGATTGGTATCGTAGGCTGTCAGCACGCCGTTCTCGCGCGCCGTCGCGAAAGCCTCGAACACCGCATCGCAGGCGCTCGCCGAGATCGCCTGGCTGATGCCGGAAGCCTGGATCACCTTGGCCGAAGCGATAAGATCCCTAGGCAATTGCGCCGGGCCATAGAGGGCAGCAGCCGAGCCGGCACGCACATAGGAGAAGACGTGGCCCTGCGGCCCATGGGAAACGAAATAAAGCCCGGTCGACGCCGAGGGATGCGTCGAGACATGGGTGTCGTCGACACCTTCTTCAGCCCACAGCGTCCGGAAGGAACGGCCCGGCTCGTCATCGCCCAACGCGCCGATATAGGCGACCTTTGCCCCCTGCCGCGCCGCCGCGATCGCGCAGTTGGAGGTGTCGCCGCCTTGGCCGAAGCGATAGGCGCCGGTCTCGCCCCGCGTCGCGTTGAACTCGCCGAGAGGCTCGCCGATACAAACGATGTCCGTCATCATCCCAACCGAAACCGCCGGCCGCAAGCGCGACCCGGTCCTCCCTAGAACATGTTCGGCAAAACTGGAAAGGCCCTGCCGGGCAGGCGCCTATTCCGCCGCCTCGCGGCTTTCCGATGCAACCAGCAGAGCATCGGCCAGCCGAACGATCTCCTGACGCAAGGCCGCTTCACCGGGCACCTTGCCACCGCTCTGCTTGCGCAAGGCCGCAAGCTCACGCTTGAGGCCGGCCCGGTCGGTCCGCGCCTGATCGCGGGCGCCCTGGACGGTGCCCAGCTCGGCATGGAGCGCTTCGACCGTCTCGTCTCGTTCGCGCAAGGCGTCGCGGTGAGCCGCCGCATCGCTGGCCAGCTGTCCCTTCAAGCGGGCTTCGGCCGCAACGGCGGCTTCGATCTTGTCTTCCAGCACCTTGATCTGGGCCAGCGCCTCGGCGTGCTCCACGGATGCCTGCGTCACGGCCGCCTCCTGTCGTGCGATCTCAGCGCCGAGCTTGACGGCGCTCGCATCGGCAGCTCGCGTCGCTGCCTCGGCCTCGGTCGCGCGCGTCGAAAGAGCGTCAGCGCGTAGCCTCTCGCTGTCGCGGTCCAGCTTCATGGCAGAGTGGCTCGCGCGCGCTTCGGCGAGCGCCGACTCGGCCATCGTCAACCGCGCCGACAGGTCGTCCCGCTCAGCGTCCAGCGTCAGCCGCAATGTGCCTGCCTCGATCAGTGCGACCCGTTGGCCGTCGGTTTCGCCGCGCAGCACCGTGAGCGCCTGGTCGCGTTCGGCGAGCGTGGTTTCGAGCTGGGTGTGAAGCGCCCGCAGCTCGGCGAGGTCCTGGTTGCGCGCCGCCAGATCGGCAGAGCTGCCGCTGAGCGCCTGGCGGGTCTCGGAAAGCTGCGCCTCGATGGCAGCAAGATCAGCGATGCGGGTCGAAAGCGTCGCCTGCGTCGTCTGATGCCCGGTGCTCTCCCCGGCCAGCGCCTCGCGTGTCTCCGCGAGTTCCTGCGTCGCCTGCCGCAGCTCCGTTTCGAGGTCAGCGATCTTCTGCCGTCGCTCGATCAGGTCGGTTTCGAGCCGGCTTATCGTCATGTCGCGCCGGCCGAGCTCGCTCATCGCGCCGGCCTTCGCGGCAAAGCCACTCTCGGCCCTCTGCTCCAGCGCCCGCTCGCGGATCGCCTGCTCTGCGCGCAAATGGTCGCGGTCTGCAGCGATTTCGGCGAGCGACAGCGGAAACGCGGCCTCGGCTCGCCGCCGCGCCAGCCGGTCGGCCCGGCGGCTCAGAGCCGGCAGCGCCGTGAGGGCGAGCAGGCTAGCCGACAGAAAGCCGAGCGCAACGAGCATGACGGCTTCAATCAAGGCGGAACGGCTCCCGTGTCTGCGATCAGCCCGATGTCAGGCTGCCATGCCTTGCAAGATAAGACCAGCGGCGCCGAATTATCAGATCAGAACGGGTTCCAGGTCGCCTGCGGCGTGAACTTCAGATAGCCGAGGTTGACGCCAAGCCGCCAGCCGACACCGGTCCGGATCGGCACGACCGTCACGCCTCCGGCCGTCAGCGCGGTGAAGCCGAAGCCGCCGACGAAATAGACCGAACCGTCGACTCCGCCGAAACGCTGATAGAGCGCGCCCACGCTCGGCAGATTGTAGATCAGCATCATGGTGCGGGCGCCGTCGCCGCCGAAATCGAAGCCGACGGAGGGGCCTTGCCAGTACACCTTGCGGTCGCCCGCATTACGGGTGAACAGCGTGCCCTCGCCAAAACGCAGCCCACCGACGAAAGCACCGGACGCTTCCTGGCCGAGGACATAGCCGTTCGGCTCGCCCCAGCGACGCACCGCCTCCTCGATCGTCAGGGCAAGACCGCGCGAGACATTGCCGAAGAACTGATGGCCGGAGGTAACCAGCTCGTTCTGTGAAAAGGAGCGCTCGTTCTGCTGCGCGGCGGCGGGACCGGCGGCCAGGCCTGCGCCGAGCAGCAGCGCGCTGGCGAACAGGGTGCGGCGGGTATGGTTCATCTCATCGTCTCCAGGCAAGCGCCGGGCATGGGCATTCGGCCTCCTGCCGGGTGGCGTCGACGGTGGGTCGTGCGAATCCTCGTGACCACGGTAACCTCCTGGATACGCTGTATGTGTATCCAAGCGGTGAACTGCGGCGCAGAACGCGCCGTGACGCGACTTGAGCCAAGGATTGGTGTCGATGAAGGCCGCAGCAAGGCATGCCGGGATTGTGCTCGCCGGCATCGGATTAAGCTGTGCGCTTCCGTTCGCGGCCGTAGCGAGTCGGGCGTCAGCCCTGCCCCCGGGCCTGCCGCAAATGCCTAGCCTCGGCGAGAGCATGCAGCGCGACAATCGTTCGGGCTTTGCGCTCTCCGGCTTCGATCCCGTCGCCTATTTCCTGAACGACGCCGCAGTGCCGGGGCTACCCGATTACGAACTGATCTCCGACGGAACGGTCTGGCGCTTCGCGAGCGCCGCCAATCGGGACGCCTTTCGGGAAGCGCCGGAGGTCTATACCCCACGCTTCGGCGGCTTTGATGCCAGCGGTGTCGCGGAAGGACGCGCGGTCGATGCCGACCCGCGCCGTTTCGCCGTTATCGGATCACGTCTCTATTTCTTCCGCAGCGACGAGAATCGCCAGCGCTTCCTCGCCGAGGCGACGTTGCGGGTGAAAGCCCAGGAACGCTGGTCAGCGGTGACCACATTGATCGCACGCTGAAGGCGTGCAAGGGCCGGTTCAGCAGCGGCAGGTCGCCGCCTTCTCGATCGCGAGCCTAGCCAGTCTCTCACAGCTCGCAGCGACGAAAGGCGGATTGCGGAAATCGCGATCGGCATTGCCGTAAACAGGCTTTTCGCCGTCGAGGGTCAAAAGCACACCGCCGGCAGCCGCAAGGATCGCATCGCCGGCGGCGATGTCCCATTCCATCGTGGTGCCGCCGCGCACATGCAGGTCGGCCTCGCCGCTGGCGATAAGCCCGAACTTCACGGCCGAAGACACCGGCGCGCCCTCCCCCTTCGCGAGCGCAGTCGCAACCCCGGCACTGACCGTATCTCCGTGGAAGCGGCTCACCAGCATCCGCGGCCCGTCTGTCGGCTCCGTGCGGACATGGACTTCGCACGCTGCGCCCAGCGGCGCCGCGTCTGCGTCCAATGCCTGCGCGAAGCTCCGGTCTCCACCATACCAGAGCCGGCCTATGGCCGGGGCGGCGATCGCCCCGGCGAGCGGCCGCCCATCGTGGATCACGGCGATGGCGACGCAATAGCTGTCGCCGGAGGCCAGGAACTCACGCGTGCCATCGAGCGGATCTAAAAGAATGAAGACCGAAGCTGGCGCCACTTCGCCGACGCTTTCCTCGCTGACCACCGGAAAGCCGGGCAGCAACTCGGCCAGCGCCTGCTTCGCGGCGAAATCCGCAGCGAGGTCGGCAGAGCAGACCGGCGAGCCGTCCGCCTTGAGCCTGACATCGCGCGCCGCCCGCTTCGCCAGCAAGACCGCAGCCGTGCGCCGCGCCGCCTCGCCGAGCGAGCGTGCAAGCCCGTCCCGGTCGGTCAGACGAGGATCGTCGTGAGCGATGGTCATGTCCCGAACCAGTCTCGCCGGCGCCGTATGCCATGCAGTGCGAATGCCGGGCGGCGCCTCCGGCGGTCTCGTTCTGCTAGATAGTGCATGGCGTACTAAAGAAAAAGCCGGCTCGCCTTCTGGCAGCCATCTTGCGCCGGCATGCCGGAGCGGGACGTTCCGACCGTGATACTCTCGCGGCTATGGTTAACCAGCTGCAAACCAGCGTAGCGCATGCTGCACCATCACATTGGGCGCGTACCGCCCTGATTCTCTTGATCGCAGGACCGGATCATGACCGCCATCTCGCTCGAGCCGCTCGATCTGGCCGCGCTTCTTTGCAGCCGCGTTTGCCATGATGTGATCAGTCCGGTCGGCGCGATCGTCAACGCGCTCGAAGTGCTCGAGGAAGACGACCCCTCGATGAAGGATTTCGCGCTCGACCTGATCAAGAAGAGCGCGCGCAATGCCTCCGCCCGCCTGCAATTCGCGCGGCTCGCCTTCGGCGCGGCCGGCTCGGCCGGCGCGATGATCGATCTCGGCGATGCCGGCGCCGTCGCCAACGGCTTTCTCAACGACGAGAAACTGTCGCTCGACTGGGAGGCGCCGCGTGCCCTCCTGCCGAAGAATCAGGTCAAGCTGGTGCTCAACCTGCTTGTTCTGGCGACGCAGGCGATCCCGCGCGGCGGCAAGATCACGTCCCGAGCCACCGTCACCGGCGAGCAGGGTAGCTTCGCCATCACCGCGACGGGCTCGCATGCGCGCATTCCCGCCCATGTCGAGGAGTTGATTGCCGGGCGCTCCGAAAGCGGCGTCATCGACGCTCATGCGGTCCAGCCACTTTATACCGGCCTGGTCGCCCGCGCCGCCGGGATGAAGATCGCCTTCGCGATCGACGGCGATACCGTCAGCATCAATGCGGAAGCGGCCTGAGCGCCAGAAAAACAGCTTTTGGCTAATGTAATATTGTGCGGTTTCCGCTCGCTCTCAACTGATCATAAACCCTTGCACCGCACTATCCGGAGCAAATCCGTGATGTAAGTGAGCAGTCCGTGCATGGACGAGTTGCTGCAAGAGTTTCTCGGCGAGACCGGCGAGCATCTCGATATGGTCGATCGGGAGCTCGTCCGCTTCGAGCAGGAGCCCAATAACGGGGATATCCTGCGCAACATCTTCCGGCTCGTTCACACGGTCAAAGGCACCTGTGGCTTCATTGGGCTGCCGCGGCTCGAAGCGCTGACGCACGCGGCCGAATCCGTCATCGGTCAGTTCCGCGACGGCGCGAGCGTCTCCTCGACCGCGGTCACCGCAATCCTCGAGACCATCGACCGGATCAAGGAGATCATGGCCGAGCTCACCGAGAAGGGGCAGGAGCCGCCAGGCCATGACGGCCAGTTGATCGACGAATTGCGCGCCCTCGCCCAGCGGGCGAAGCAGGAACTGGCCGTCCGGCAGACACAGCCGCTCGATCCGGTTGCAGCCTATCTCGCCCGCACTGCTGGGACTCGCCCGGCAGAGCCTACGCCCCCGCCCGCTGCGGCGATGGACGAGATGGACCTTGTCTTCCGCGCAGCGCCGAGCCCGCTCGACCAGCCCGGACAGGCTCATGGCGATGCTGCCCGGGACGCAAGGGCAGCTGGGCCGGCGACGTTGCGCGTCAATGTCGACACGCTCGAGCATCTGATGACCATGGTCTCGGAGCTGGTGCTGACCCGCAACCAACTGCTCGAGATCGCCCGCCGGCAGGAGGATGCCGGCTTGAAAGGACCGCTGCAGCGGCTCTCGCTCATCACCGCCGAGTTGCAGGACGGCGTGATGAAGACGCGCATGCAGCCGATCGGCAATGCCTGGTCGAAGCTGCCGCGCATCGTCCGCGATCTCTCCACCGATCTCGGCAAGAAGATCGAGCTGGTGACGGAAGGGGCCGACACCGAGCTCGACCGGCAAATCCTCGAACTGATCAAGGACCCCCTCATCCATATGGTCCGCAACTGCGCCGACCATGCGATCGAGGAACCACAGGAGCGCGCCGCGCTCGGCAAGCCCGAAATGGGCACGATCCGTGTGTCGGCCTATCACGAAGGCGGCTCGGTCACGATCGCGATCACCGATGATGGCCGCGGCATGGACACCGCCCGGATCCGCCGCAAGGCGGTGCAGCGGGGATTGGTCGGTGAGGCGGAGGCAGAACGGCTGAGCGAAACGCAGGTCCTGCGCTTCATCTTCCATCCGGGCTTCTCGACCTCCGATACCGTCTCCGCCATTTCCGGACGCGGCGTCGGGATGGACGTGGTCAAGGTCAATGTCGATGCGATCGGCGGCATGATCGACGTCACCAGCATCGCTGGCGCAGGCACCACCATAACGATCAAGATCCCGCTGACGCTGGCGATCGTCTCGGCTCTGATCGTCGCGACCGCTGGCCAGCGCTTCGCCATCCCGCAGGTGGTTGTGCGCGAACTGGTGCGCGTCAAGGCCGGCGGCGAACACAGCATCGAACGCATCAACAACGCGCCCGTGCTGCGACTGCGCGAGCGGTTGCTGCCGATCATCGCCCTCGCCGGGGTGATGGACAAGGCGAGCGACGCGGCCATCGACGACGGCTTCATCGTCGTGACGCAAGTCGGTGAGCGCCAGTTCGGCATTCTCGTGGAATCCGTGTTCCACACCGAGGAAATCGTCGTCAAACCGATGTCGACGCGGCTGCGCCATATCCCGCTCTTTTCGGGCAACACCATTCTCGGCGACGGTGCCGTCGTGCTGATCGTCGATCCCAATGGCGTGGCGCGCCTGGTCGGCGTGACGGCGCCTCAGGATGAAGCTGGCTCGGACATCTCCGCCGAAGCCGTCCTCCCCCTGGAGCGTACCACGATGCTGGTCTTCCGCACCGGCAAGGATAGGCTGAAGGCCGTCCCGCTGTCCCTGGTCACACGACTTGAGGAGGTCGATGCTGGCCTGTTCGAGAGCGGCGGCGGGCGTACGCTGCTCAACTATCGCGGCAGGCTGATGCCGGTCGTCCCCGTCGAAGAGGTTCAACTCCGGCAGACCGGCCTGCAGCCGCTGGTGATCTTCTCGGAAGGCGACTTCAGCATGGCGCTGGCAGTCGATGCCATCGTCGACATCGTCGATGAAGTGCTCGACATCGAGATGCTGGCCATGCCCGAGCAGGGTTTGCTTGGCTCGGCGATCGTCAGAGGCCGCGCGACCGAGATCCTCGACCTGGCCCATTACCTTCCCAAGGCCAACCCCAATTGGTTGCATGTGCGCCGGAGCGAGCCGGGTGGAGCACGCGTCCTGCTGGTCGAGCCCTCCGAGTTTCTGCGCGAGATGCTCGCCCCCATACTGAAGGCCGCCGGCCTGCATGTGATTCACGCAGCCGACCTCGGCATGGCGGCCGGCCTCGCCTCAGGCGGCACCGAGTTGAACGCCGTCGTGATCGATCTCGACCGTAACGCCGAGGCCGCATTCGCACTCGCCGCGCGCCTGCGCGCCGAAGGTCGGCATACCGGTCTGCGCATCATCGGGCTCGCAAGTCTGCCGACCCCCGAACTCCATGTCATGGCCGCGCAGGCGCAATTCGACGAAGTTGTCGCCAAATTCGATCGGCGCGCGCTGATTGCGGAACTCGCAGAATGCCGGCCGAAGCTGAGGCAAGCCGCATGACCAGCGCAAGCGACGCTATCGAACCCGGCCTGGCGGCTTTCGAGGATTCGCTCGACTACGTCACCGTCACGGTCGGTGGACAGCTGCTCGGCCTGCCGATCGCGCGCGTCCAGGACGTCTTCATCGCCACCCGCATCACGCCGGTGCCGCTGGCGCCGAGCGAGATCGTCGGCCTCATCAATCTGCGCGGGCGCGTCGTCACCGCGATCTGCATGCGCCGTCGGATGGGTCACGCAGACGCCGCGCCGGGCGGCGCCGACAAGAGCGAACTGACCGCCGTCGGCATTGATCAGGGCGGCGAGGCCTTCGCGCTCATCGTCGACACGGTCGGCGAGGTGATGCGCCTCAGCCGCACGACCTTCGAGCTCGTTCCGATCCATCTCGATCGCGCCTGGGCTGCCCTCGCCAAGGGTGTTCACCGTCTCGACGATCGCCTCCTGGTCGTGATCGACGTCGACGCCGTCCTCAATATCGAACTGCCGGTCGCCGCCTGACGGCATCGCCGCTGCCTGGAGCCACGCCATGAAATACTGCCTCGTCGTCGATGACTCCGCCGTCATCCGCAAGGTTGCCCGCCGCATCCTGGAAGGGCTGCAGTTCCGCATCGCCGAAGCCGAGGACGGCGCGCGCGCGATCGACGCCTGCAAGGGCGAGATGCCGGACGCCATCCTGCTCGACTGGAACATGCCGGTCATGGACGGCTACGACTTCCTGCGGAATCTCCGGCAGATGCCTGGCGGCAAACGGCCCAAGGTCGTGTTCTGCACCACCGAGAACGACATCGCCCACATCGCCCGCGCCATGCATGCAGGCGCCGACGAGTACATCATGAAGCCGTTCGACAAGGAGATCGTGGCCTCGAAATTCCATCAGGTCGGCCTGCTCTAAAAGCCGCACGACATGCGACATCCCTGCACGTCGGCTGCACCACAGCATGTTCCGCAAAAGTGGATCCCACTTTTGCGGTCGGAGCCTGCTCAACTTCTTGATTTTGCGCGATGATCACGTTGCCGAATCTCGCCGACCAGGCCCGTGTGCGTCCGAGCACGGTCGTGATCGCCGATGACTCGATGGTCGTGCGTGGGCTGTTCGCGCGCTGGCTCGGCGAAAGCGGTCGCTTCCATGTCGTCGGCGTCGCAGGCGACGGGGAAGCGGCAATCGAGCATGCCGAGCGCCATCACCCCGATATCATGGTGCTCGATCTCGACATGCCCGTGCTGGACGGCGTCGAGGCCTTGCCCATAATCGTCAAGCAGAGTCCCAGAACCGCTATCCTGCTGACGACCACGCTCACCGAGCGCAATGCGAAACTCGCGCTGCAATGCATGAGCATGGGCGCCGTCGACGTCCTGCCCAAGCCGGACAGTCGCAGCGGCCTGACGCTGTCGCTGGGTTTCCGCAGCGAGCTTTTGAGCAAGCTGGGAAGCATTGCACAGACCCGGTTGCGTCACGGCGACGGTGGCGCCGAGGCGAACCATGCGACCTCGCCGCCGAGCGGCATCGTCGACCTGCGCCCGCTGGTGTCGGCGATGCCGCGCTATTTGGTGATCGGCGCCTCGACCGGCGGGCCGCGTGCCGTCGCGCGCGTCCTCGGCGATCTCGGCGACGCGGCAGCCAGCCTGGCCATACTGGTCGTCCAGCATATGCCGCCGCTCTTCACCGCCTCTTTCGCCGAGCAGATTTCTGCGCAGCTTGGGCTGCCGGCACGCGAGCCACATGACGGCGAGCGGCTCGCCCGTGGCACAATCTACGTCGCGCCGGGGGGCGCCATCTCGGCATAGAACGGAAGCTCGGCCATATCGTCGCCAGCATCAGCGACGGCCCGCCGGTGCATTTCTGCCGGCCGGCTGTGGATGTCCTGTTCAATGAAGCCGCGCGCCATCTCGGCCCGGCCGCGCTCGGCCTCGTCATGACCGGCATGGGCAGCGACGGCACCGAAGGAGCGACTGCTTTGCGGCGTACGGGCGCCGCGGTCATCGCCCAGGACGAGGCCTCGAGCACGGTCTGGGGCATGCCGGGCTCGGTCGTACGCGCCAGGCAAGCGAGCGCAGTCCTGCCGCTCGGCAATATCGGCCCGGCGATCCGGGCACTCGTCTGTGGGAGCCATCCCGCATGACTGAGCTGGATTTCGATTTCTTGCGCGTGCTCCTGCAACGGCGTTCAGGCCTCTTTCTCAGCACGGAAAAGCGCTATCTCGTCGAGAGCCGGCTCGGCATGCTCTGCCGGCGGCGCGGAATCGCAGGGATACCGGCCCTGGTGGCGCAGTTGCGCATCTGCCCCGCTTCCGAACTCGAAGCCGCAGTCGTCGACGCTATGACGACCAATGAGACGCTGTTTTTCCGCGACCGCACGCCCTTCGACCTGTTCCGCGATGTCATCCTGCCCGAGAAGCTCGCCAGTAATGCGCAGAGCCGGACGCTGCGCATCTGGTGCGCCGCGGTCTCGACCGGGCAGGAAGCCTATTCGCTCGCCATGCTGCTCGACGAGGTAGCGGACCGCCTCGTCGGGTGGACGGTCGAGATCGTCGGCACGGACATTTCCGCCGATGTCCTCGAGCGGGCGCGCCAAGGGCTTTACAGCCAGTTCGAGGTGCAGCGCGGCTTGCCGATCCAGCTCCTGCTCAAGCATTTCCGGCAGGAGGGCGACAAATGGCGTCTGTCCGAGCGCATCCGTGACCGGGTTGAACTCAAGCAGCACAACCTCCTGGAGCCGAATCACCAATTCGGCCAGTTCGACGTCATCTTCTGCCGCAACGTGCTGATATATTTCGACGTCCCGACGAAGGCGCGCGTGATGGCCGCGCTCGCTGCACGGCTCGCGCAAAACGGCGCCTTCCTCCTCGGCGCGGCAGAAACCGTCATCGGCATCACCACGACGCTGGTGCCGGACCCGCAATACCGCGGTGTCTACCGCGACGCCGCTTCGACCGCACAGGCGCGACGGCCGGGCTTTGCCGCTGCGGCAGAGCGCGGCAGCGCGCTTCCCCGCTCAAGACCGCCCGGACCTGATCGCTGGGCGATCGTCCCGGTGTTCGACGAGGGCTGATCTCGCCGACAAACAAAAACCCCGCCTCGCGGCGGGGTCCCCGTTCACCTGTCGTGTACATCCGACGATCAGGCGATCTAACTCTTGGGCGTCCACGATGACGCCGGGATGACGAGCTTCAGGCCGGAATGCGTTCTTCGACCTCGGTCGGCTCGCGCAGCACGTAGCCGCGGCCCCAGACCGTCTCGATGTAGTTCTTGCCGTCGGAGGCGTTGGCGAGCTTCTTGCGCAGCTTGCAGATGAAGACGTCGATGATCTTGAGCTCGGGCTCGTCCATGCCGCCATAAAGGTGGTTCAGGAACATTTCCTTGGTGAGCGTCGTGCCCTTGCGGAGCGAGAGCAGCTCCAGCATCTGGTATTCCTTGCCGGTCAGGTGCACCCGGGCTGCATCCACTTCGACCGTCTTGGTGTCGAGGTTGACGACAAGGTCGCCGGTTGTGATCACCGACTGGGCGTGGCCCTTCGAGCGGCGCACGATGGCGTGGATGCGGGCGACCAGTTCGTCCTTGTGGAATGGCTTGGTCAGATAGTCGTCGGCCCCGAAGCCGAGACCCTTCACCTTGTCCTCGATCCCGGCGAGACCGGAGAGAATCAGGATCGGCGTCTTGACCTTGGCGACGCGCAGGGAGCGCAGCACCTCGTAACCCGACATGTCGGGCAGGTTCAGGTCGAGCAGGATGATGTCGTAGTCGTAGAGCTTGCCGAGATCGACGCCCTCTTCGCCGAGATCGGTCGTGTAGACGTTGAAGCTCTCGGACTTCAGCATCAGCTCGATGCTTTGAGCGGTCGCGCTATCGTCTTCGATCAGCAGAACCCGCATGTCACGTCCCCAATTTCGCCCCGAGGCAGCGATCCCGTTCATTCCCCCAAAACCCTCGTGGTCCTGGAGACGAACGCTTGCCCGATGAAACGCCACGCGACACGCTACGGGGAAATGGTTAACAAACCCTGATTCCCTGGCGCAAGCGCTTCTTGGCGAAAGGTTGACGATCCTTGTCGAGGTGAGTCGAATTTGACACGGATCGTACGCGCTTCAGCCGCGAAAGCACCTTTCGCGTAAGCTCGCGTCGAGGAATCAGGCGCAAAACGCTTAACTCTCCGACGCAGCTTCGAAACGCAGTGTTAATCACTCAGCTTAATGAAAGGTTTACGGCAGGGTCCATGAGCGGCACTTCGACAGGCCAGGATCGGTTATCCACACTCGCCGCGATGATCGGCGAGCTCGAGGCCACCTCGGTCTATGGTCGCGTCACCGCCGTGCGCGGCCTGCTCGTCGAGGTCTCCGGGCCGATCAGCGCGATGAGCCTTGGCGGCCGAGTCGGCATCGAGATCGCGCCTGGCGTCCGTGTTCCCTGTGAGGTCATCGGTTTTTCCGGCGAGAAGGCACTGGTCATGCCCTATGGCGGGCTCGACGGTGTTCGCCGCGGCTGCCCGGCCTATGTCGACCGCACCGTCGCCGGCCTGCGCCCGACTCCCGCCTGGCTCGGCCGCGTCGTCGATGCGCTCGGCCGGCCCGTCGATGGCGGCCCGCCGCTGCCGCAGGGCGAGCACACCATACCCTTCCGCAACGATCCACCGTCAGCCCATGCCCGAAGGCGCGTCGGCGGGCCGCTCGATCTCGGCGTGCGCGCCCTCAATGCCTTCCTCACCTGCTGCCTCGGCCAGCGCATGGGCATCTTCGCCGGCTCCGGCGTCGGCAAATCGGTGCTCCTCTCGATGCTGGCGCGCTATGCGAGGGCCGACGTCAACATCATCGGCCTCGTCGGCGAACGGGGCCGCGAGGTTCAGGAATTCCTCCAGGACGATCTCGGGCCGGATGGCCTTGCTCGCTCGATCGTCGTGGTCGCGACCTCGGACGAGCCGGCATTGATGCGCAAGCAGGCGGCGCTGACGACGCTGACGCTCGCCGAATTCTTCCGCGATCAGGGCCTGCAGGTGATGTGCCTGATGGATTCGGTCACGCGTTTCGCCATGGCGATGCGCGAGATCGGCCTCGCAGCCGGCGAGCCGCCTACGACCAAAGGCTATACCCCGACCGTCTTCGCCGAACTGCCGCGCCTGCTCGAACGCGCCGGCCCTGGCACCGGCGACGGTGCGATCACCGGTCTCTTCACCGTGCTGGTCGACGGCGGCGACCATGACGAGCCCGTCGCCGATGCCGTGCGCGGCATCCTCGACGGCCATATCGTGATGGAGCGCTCCATCGCCGAGCGCGGCCGCTACCCGGCGGTCAATATCCTGAAATCGGTGTCGCGCACCATGCCGCGCTCCTGCGACCCGCTCTATTATCCGGTCGTGCAGAAGGCCCGCGCCACGCTCGCGACCTATGCCGACATGGAAGAGCTGATTCGGCTCGGCGCCTATCGCCAGGGCGCCTCCGCCGAGGTCGACGAGGCGATCCGGCTCAATCCCGAGCTCGAAGCCTTCCTGAAGCAGGCCAAGGACGAGGCGACCGGCCTTGCCGACGGCTATTCCCGGCTCGCCCGAATCATGGGGATGTGAGCCTCACAGCCGCCCGACATGATCGAGCAGCGCTGTCGCCTGCGGCGACGCCCAGTCCGCCTCGCCGAGCATATAGCCGCGCACGCCGCCACGCCGGTCGGTGACGTAAACCACCGGCAGCCCTTCAGCTGTCGACAGCGGCTGCTTCGCCCCTGCCGTCGCAATGGCCTTGCCGGCACGATCGTAGAACACCGGCAGCCGCTTGATGCCGAGGCGCGCCAGATATTGTCGGACATGAGCGAGCTCGCGCTCATCGGTGCTGATGGTCACGAGCTCGACGTCCCTCGCCTTGAAGTCGACGAGTTGCCGTTCGAAGCGCGGCAAGGTGATTCGGCAGACGGGGCACCAGGTCGCCCAGAGATAGATGAGACAGACCTTGCCCGGCACCGGGCGGGCAATGGCGGGCTTGCCGTCGAGCCCTTGCAGCGAGAGCGGCGCCAAGGCCTCGACCGGGTCGAGCTCGATGAACTGGTAGCGCGCCGTGCGGAACTGCGGCAGCCGCGCTTCGGCCGGCCCCATGAGCAGTCCGAGTGTGGCCTGCAGGGCAAGGCGGCGGGTCAATGAACAGGGCGGCATGTCGTCTTAAGCTCGATTACGTCGGAAAGGCCGCGTGATAGGGCGGCGTCCGCCATGTCCCTATGCACGATCGCGTCAGTGACGCAGCCGGCCATGTCGTTTCCGAGACGGCGCTAGCTCTTGAGCCTGCGCACCAGCACGATCATCGCGAGCAAGGCGCTGCTCTGGATCATCGCCGACACAACGAGCGTGCCCGATGCGCCGAGCCGCTCGATCATCAGCGCGAACAGCAGCGGGGCCGCCGCGAAGGTCAGATTCTGCGGCACGGTCAGGCGGCCGAGCATCGTGCCGAAGCCCTGGCGGCCGAATAGCGCCAGCGGCAGGGTCGCGCGCGCGACCGCGATCACGCCCATGGCCGCGCTGAACAGCATGACAAAGGCGACCGCGATAGCGCTCGACCCCGGCGCCAACGCCATCAGCAGGCAGGCTGCGGGTCCGAGCGCGAGCCCGGCCAGAGCCACCCGCTCGACGGGGAGACGCTCGCCCGCGGCAGCATCGACCGCTCGCGCCACCAGGGTCGCAGGGCCGCTCAGCGAGGCAATCGCAACTGCGCTCACACCGGCGATGCCAGCGCCCTGCATCAGACCGATGATGTGCAGCGGCAATCCCCAGGAGACCAGGCCACTCGCCGAAAAGCTCAGCGTCAGCAGCCAGAACACCGGTCGCCGCTCGCCAACCGGCACCCTGCCCTGCTCTTCGGCCGGCATGGCGGACGGGCCGGGCTCGGACAATGGTTTGGCGCGATAGGCCGGGATGGCGAGATGGATTGGTAGCACGATCACGAGTTGGATCGCCGCGAAGACCATGAGGCAGGCGCGCCAGCCATAGTCTGCGCTGAGCCAGGCGGTCAGCGGCCAGAACACGCTGGAGGCAAGACCCGTCACCAGCATCATCAGCCCGATAACGCGACGGGTACGCTCGCCCATCAGCTGCGCCACCGTGACGTTGCCGGTATTGGCGAGCTGCATCGCGTGGCCGATGCCGATCACGAGCCAGGTCGCAAGATAGCTGACCGGCCCCTGCGCCAGCGCCAGCAACGCCAGCCCCAGTCCCGAAATCACGGCGCCCAGCGCCATGGCGTGACGCGTGCCGCGCTGGTCGAGATGGCGCCCGAGCAAGGGCGCGATCGCCGCTCCGATCACCAGCAGGATCGTGATCCCACCGAAGATGACAGCAGGTCCGAGCTTGAGTTCGCGATCGAGATAGCTCGCCAGAACCGAAGGCGAATAGTAGATCGAGCCCCAGCCGATGATCCGCGTCAGGGCAAGTCCGCTCAGCAGCAGACTATATTCGGGAAGGCGGCGCGAGGCGGGCAAGGATGTGTCCGGCGCGCCGGTGCGCGCCCCTTGTTTTGATTCGCACCAGCCTAGCGCGGGCCACCCTCGATCGGCAGAGCCTGGAACGCACCCGTTGCATGCATCGAAAGCGAGCGATCCTGGTAAGGAACGATCAACCTCCTTGCGCCATTGTGATTTTCGTCTCGCGGAAGTGTTCCGGTGGCGAGCCGAGGGGTCGGCACGCCGCCAGAGTCGGATCCGATCAGGTTGAACCAACCCGATCGGTGAATCCGTCTCTGAACGAAAGTTGGAGACCGTTTTACGGCCGGCTTGCAATGCAAGCAGACCGTAACGGGCTCGATGCGTAATCAGGAGTTGGGCACGACATGAAGTCGCGAGAGACCCTTTTGCGTCTCAAACGCTTCCAGGTGGACGAAAAGCGCCGCCGGGTAAGCCAGATTGAGATGATGATCGCGGAATTCAACCGGATGGCGACCGATCTCGATCGCGAGATCCAGAATGAGGAAACGCGTGCCGGTATCTCCGATCCGGCCCATTTCGCTTATCCGACCTATGCCAAGGCGGCACTCGGGCGTCGTGACAATCTGCGCCAGTCCGCCGACAACCTGCAGGGCCAGCTCGACGAGGCCAAGGCTGAGTTGCAGGAAGCCTTCGAGGACATGAAGAAGGTCGAGATCCTCGACGATCGCGAACGCGCCACCGAGCGTGCCGCCGAAGCCGCCCGCGACCAGGCGATGATGGACTCGATCGGCCTGCGCTCGCGCGCCTGAAGACGGCGCCTAGTCGATCACCGGATGATGCGGGACTGCGGTGCGCGCCATCGCCCCGCCGAGCCGCGGATCGTCAGCCACCTCGATCCCGCGCTTGAATGCCGAAACTCGATGCGTAATCAGGAGTTGGGCACGACATGAAGTCGCGAGAGACCCTTTTGCGTCTCAAACGCTTCCAGGTGGACGAAAAGCGCCGCCGGGTAAGCCAGATTGAGATGATGATCGCGGAATTCAACCGGATGGCGACCGATCTCGATCGCGAGATCCAGAATGAGGAAACGCGTGCCGGTATCTCCGATCCGGCCCATTTCGCTTATCCGACCTATGCCAAGGCGGCACTCGGGCGTCGTGACAATCTGCGCCAGTCCGCCGACAACCTGCAGGGCCAGCTCGACGAGGCCAAGGCTGAGTTGCAGGAAGCCTTCGAGGACATGAAGAAGGTCGAGATCCTCGACGATCGCGAACGCGCCACCGAGCGTGCCGCCGAAGCCGCCCGCGACCAGGCGATGATGGACTCGATCGGCCTGCGCTCGCGCGCCTGAAGACGGCGCCTAGTCGATCACCGGATGATGCGGGACTGCGGTGCGCGCCATCGCCCCGCCGAGCCGCGGATCGTCAGCCACCTCGATCCCGCGCTTGAATGCCGAAAAGCCCGAGCGCTGATAGAACTCGACCGCCCCCTGGTGGTCGAGCGTGCAGGTATGCACCCAGAAGCGCCCGATCGGCCTTGCCCAGGCACGCTCGAGCGCCCGGTTCATCAGCCAGCGTCCTGCCCCCTTGCCGACGACGCTCTCGTCCAGGCCGAAGAAGGCGAGCTCACCCTCGCCTTCAACCCTGAAGTCGAGTTCGAGCAGGCCGACGTCACGCCCATCGAAGCGTACCGCAAAGAAGTCGACGGCGGAGTCGGAGAGGATTGCCCGCAGTTCCTCGACTGGCTTGACCAGGCGGCTGAACCACATCCAGCGTTCGCCGAGGAGACGATAGACCGCCAGATACCGCGCCACGTCCTCGCACCCGATCGGCTCCAGCGAGAACCCCTCGACGCCCGGCGGATCGGGCCGTCGCGCCGGCGCCGAGAACATCTCCAGCGAGGTCACGACCGCTGCGATCTTGCCGGCGGGCAGATCGGTGGTGTCATTCAGGCTGATGGCTAAGGTCTCGGACATGGCTTCCAGCAGGGCTGATGGCATCAAGCAGCCGCATCGCGCGGCCGCACCGCCACCTGCTACCGCTTGGCGCTGATTCCGTCGAGCAGGGTGGCAATGGCGAGCCTGGCGACTTGCTCGCCATTGGCGCCGCTGGTGCGGATCCATTCCGGCACCCGGTTCAGTCCACCGAGGAAATAAGGCACCAGAAGGCGCAGATCGATGTCGGCATCGACTGCCCCGCTCGCCACGCCTCCAGCAAAGAGATCGTGCCAGAGCCGTGCATAAGTCTCGCGCATCTTGCGGCTGCGCCGCTTGATGATCGGCGGCAAATGCTCGTAGACGTGCATGTAGGTCTGATCCTTGCCGACCAGACTGGACACATGCACCCCGACCGCCGCAGAAACCCGCTCTGCGAACGGGGCTTCCTTCGACAGTTCGCGAAGCGTCTGCGCCACTCGGGCATAGAGCGCCTCGATCCCTTGGTTGAGAATCTCCTCGACGATCTCGTCCTTCGACTTGAAGTGGTAGTAGAGGCTGCCCGCCTTCATATCGACTAGCGCCGCCACCGCCCGCATCGTGCAGGCATCGTAGCCGTCCCGCACGATGATCTCGGCTGCTGCGTCGAGTATCTCACCTCGCATCGGGTTCTGCTTCGCCGTATCCACAGCTCCGGCGCTTGCCGGCCGTCTCGCACTGCGCAGTTTCATTCCTGGCCCGCTCGCCCTTGGCATCCACGAAGTCCAAACCCGGTGAACGCATGGCCCGCAGGCCCTGGGCCGCGTACTACTTTCCCTTGCGCAACAGATCAAGACGACAACCTATCCGTTTCCACCCCAAACGCGACAGTCGTCCATAATTATTCAACCAAACGATAGTTCAAATCTAAAACATATACCTACTTACTGGCATTTTCTGCAGGAATAGCCAAGCCAGAAGCCACCTGACACCGGCTGCAATTCTGCCACTATACCACAACGCCGCCCGAATCAGGCAGCACACCAAAGATTACGTTTATGGCACGACGCAAATCACCTTGGGATTTGAAGCAGTCAGCCCTTGCGGATCGGTTGATCACGCTCGTGCTTGCTAGCGGCCAAGCCTTCTGGGTCGTCGGGCTCATAGGGGGCATGCGGCCCGGTCGGGTGAGCAGAGCGTGGATTCGGGCCTGCTCGTCGCTGCTCTTGCGCGCCGGACTGGCCTGGGCGCGGCGCGGTCGCGAAGGCGGCGGGCGTATCGGTTGGGCGATCGTTGTGCTTGTGCGGCATGAGGCGATCCTTTCATGTTGGACAACCGCCCCATGCCTCACGGGTTCCGTCGCTACGGCTGCCTGCCGCTCTAGAGAACGTTTTACCGATCAGATTGATTCAATCTGATCGGATCCGGCTCCACCGTCGACATGCAGCGCAAATCCGCGCGCTTCAGGCTGCTCCAGCCCCGGCCGCAGCGTCATCGCCGGGATGAGGTAGTCGCCGAAATTCTGACGGCGGTATGGAATCGGCGCCGCCGTCGCCAGCGTCTGCATGCGCTCGCGCAACCGGTCGGCGGCGCGGTCGAAATCTGCATCGCCGAATCGGTCGACCCGGTAGACGACGTAAGGCGGCAGCACCTCATAGCCGGGGTACCAAAGTATGCCGTGGTTGATCGGGAACAACAGGTCCTCGATCGGCCCGTTGATGCCGCGCGGTGAATAGTGCTCCTCCCAACCGCCGGCCGTGACGATCAGCATGGCGCGCTTGCCCGCGAGCGTGCCCTCGCCGAAGCGGTCGCCCCAGCGCCTGTCGCTGTGCTCGCCGACACCGTAGGCAAAGCCATAGGCATAGACGCGGTCGACCCAGCCCTTGAGGATCGCCGGCATCGTGTACCACCACAGCGGAAACTGCAGGATCAGCATGTCGGCCCAGAGCAGCTTCTCGATCTCGGCCTTGACGTCGTCGGTCAGCGTACCCTCGCCGAAGGCCCTGCTTCGAGGCGGCGCCGGCGGCAAAACGCTCCCCTTCCGGCCAGTTCGGGAAATCGGCGCGATCGACCTCGGACTTCCAGCCTTCGGCGTAGAGGTCGGTAACACGAACCTCATGGCCCTGGGCTTCGAGTTCGGCGACGGCGACGTCGCGCAGCGCGCCGTTGAGCGAATGACTTTCAGGATGGGCGAAAACCAGCAGAACCTTCATGGGAGAGCCTTTCCGAGTGGGAACCGGCTTCCGAGCTAGGCGCTGTTTCAGATCCGCGCTACAATGCAGCAATGCATATGATTATGCCGATTTATGGATAAATCTGACGTCACGCTGGAACGGATGCGCAGCTTCGTCCGCGTCGCTGAGCGCGGCAGCCTGTCGGCGGTCGCGCGCGAGCTCGGCCTCGGTCAATCGACGGTGACGCGGCATCTCAATGAACTGGAGCAGGCCCTTGGCGTCCCCTTGCTCAGCCGCACGACCCGGCGCGTGACGCTGACCGACGAGGGCAGCCGCTATTACCAGCACAGCCTCTCCATCCTGCGGCTGGTCGAACACGCCGGCGACGAGGCGCGCAGCGCCCGCGGCGGGCATTCCGGCACGGTACGCGTCTCCTGCACTGCCGCTTTCGGCGTGTTGCACATGACGCGGCTGATCTTCGCCTTCCAGGATCGCCACCCCGATATCGGCGTCGACCTCAGCTTGAGCGACGAGCGCGTCGATCTCGTCCGCGACGGCGTCGACATCGCCATCCGCCTCGGTCCGCTCGCCGACAGCACCATGAAGCTGCGATCACTCGGCCGGTCACGCCGATTGTTCGTCGCCGCACCGCACTATCTGGCGCGCCACGGAGCCCCTGTGTCGCCGGACGATCTTGCGGGGCATCAGGGAATTCGCATGTCGAACGTTGCCGGCAGTGCCCTGATCGCATTCGAGGGCGCCGGCGGCGAGCACTACAGCGTTCCCTTCGACGGGCGATTACGGGTCGATCACGGCTTGGCGGTGCGCGAGGCACTTCTCGCTGGCCGCGGCATCGCCCCGACCCATCGCTGGTTGGTCGACGACCTGCTGGCGGCTGGCAGGCTGGAGCCGATACTGACCGATTACGCTTTGTCGACCGTGCCACTCAGCATGCTGATCGTTCCGGAGCGAGCATCTGTCGCCCGCGTCCGTCTGCTCATCGATTTCCTGGCTGCGGAGATTGCCGCGATCCCCGGCATCGCACCGGCCTGAGCGCTCCGGTCAGCGCAGCAGCGACTGGCCCGTCATCTCGGCCGGCTGCTTCAAGCCGAGCAGCGCGAGCAGCGTCGGCGCGACATCGGCGAGGCGGCCCTCGGCCAGCCCAGTCGCCTGCCCGCCGATCAGCATGACCGGCACGGGAAAGGTGGTGTGTGCGGTATGCGGGATGCCCGTCACGGGATCGACCATCAGCTCGGCATTGCCGTGATCGGCGGTCACGATCAACGCCCCACCCTTGGCCAGGATGGCCTCGGCGATCTGGCCCAGACTCCTATCGATCGTCTCGACAGCCTTGATCGCCGCCGACAGCACGCCGGTATGGCCGACCATGTCGGGATTGGCGAAGTTCAGCACGAACAGGTCGTACTGCCCGCTCTCGACAGCGGCGACGACCTTTTCGGTCAGCTCCGGAGCCGACATCTCAGGTTGCAAATCGTAGGTCGCGACCTTCGGCGACGGCGTCATGCTGCGCTCTTCGCCTGCGAAAGGCTCCTCGCGGCCGCCGTTGAAGAAATAGGTGACGTGCGGATACTTCTCGGTTTCGGCGAAGCGGATCTGCTTGAGGCCCGCCTGCGACACCGTCTCGCCGAGCCCGTTGGCGAGGCTCTGCGGCGCGAACAGCGCCGGCATGATCGGGTCGAGCTCGGAGCTGTAGGAGGTCATCCCGACCGCGCCGACGAGCTTGGGCATGCGCGGACGCGAAAAACCGCTGAATTCGGCGAAGAGCAGCGGCGCCAGGATCTCGCGGATACGGTCGGCGCGGAAGTTGAAGCTGAGCAGGCCGTCGCCATCGGCCATGCCGCTGTAATCGCCGATCGCCGCCGGCTTGATGAACTCGTCGCTGACGTCAGCGGCATAGGCGGCTTCGATCGCCGAGCCCGCGGTCGGCATCCGCTCGCCCTCGCCGAGCGCCAGCGCCTTCCAGGCGAGCTCGACCCGCTCCCAGCGATTGTCGCGATCCATCGCGTAATAGCGACCGCTCACTGTCGCGACCTTGACCTGCGGCGGCAGCGCCGTTTCGAGCGCCGCGACATAGTCCTTCGCCGAGCGTGGCGGCGTATCGCGGCCGTCAGTGAAGACATGCATGACCGCCGGAACGCCGGCCGCCACGACGAGCTTGGCCAGCGCCACCGCATGGTCCTGATGGGCATGGACGCCGCCTGGCGAGACCAGGCCGAGGATATGGCAGGTGCCGCCGCTGGCCTTGAGCCGATCGATCAGACCGCTTCCGTCCAGCGCCTGCTTCAGCGTGCCGTCCGCAACGGCCTGGTTGATGCGCGGCAGGTCCTGCATCACCACGCGGCCGGCGCCTAAGTTGAGGTGGCCGACCTCGGAATTGCCCATCTGCCCCTCGGGCAGGCCGACATCGAGCCCGGAGGTGCGCAGGAAAGCGTGCGGCGACGAGGCCCAGAACCGGTCGAAATTCGGAGTTTTCGCCAAGAGGACCGCGTTGTTGTCCCTGTCGTCGCGCCAGCCCCAGCCATCGAGGATCATCAGCATGACGGGGCGGCTGGACATTCGCGTATCCTGTGCGTCTGCGAACAAGTGCTTGTGCGGATATCACGCTCCGCGCGGCCAAGGCGAGCGCTAAGAATAGTGGCGCAGCCCGCGCAAAGGCTGCGGAGGAGAACGCCCTCATGCCGATCAAGGCTGTCGTCTTCGATGCCTACGGAACCCTGTTCGACGTGCAGTCGGTCGCCGGCGTCACCGATGCCGCCTTCCCCGGCCATGGCGAGACCATCACCCAGATCTGGCGGCTGAAGCAGCTCGAATACACCTGGCTGCGCGCCCTGATGGGCCGCTACGAGGATTTCTGGAGCGTGACGCAGGCCTCGCTCGACTTCACGCTGAAGACGCTCGGGCTCGAAGCGACGCCCGATTTCCTCGCACGCATCGCTGCGGCCTATGATGCGCTCTCGCTCTATCCGGAAGCACTGGCGGCACTGCAGGGTCTCGCCCCCACACGCCTCGCCATCTTCTCCAATGGCAGCCCCGCCATGCTGACCAATCTCACCCGGCAGGCAGGCATCGACACGCTGCTGGAGACCGTGATCAGCGTCGACGAGATCGGCACCTACAAGCCCGATCCGCGCGGCTACCGTCTGGTCGAGGAACGGCTCGGCCTGACGCGCGACGAGATCCTGTTCGTCTCCTCCAACGGCTTCGACATCGCCGGCGCCAAGGCCTACGGCATGACGGTGGCGCGCATCGAGCGGGTAACGCCGCATGCCCTGTGCGACGAACTCGCAGGCGCAGCGGTGATCGGCCCCAAGAGCCTGTTCAAGGCGTTGCGCATGCAGGAAGAGCAGCTCGGCGAAGGCGCGGACCTGACGATCTCGTCGCTGAGCAAACTCGGGCCTTATGTCGAAGCAAGGCGATGAGCCCGCCTAAGCTCCGTGCGAATGTAGGCCGTCATTCTCGGGCGCAGCGTAGCGAAGACCCGAGAATCTTATGACGAGAAGGCGCTGTTAGGAGCCTCATCCGGCCTGAGATGCTCGGGTCAAGCCCGAGCATGACGCAGTAGTCTCACACCACCGCAGTCAATCCGCCATCGACCATGAGCAGATGGCCGCTGACATAGTCGGACGCTTCCGAGGACAGGAAGATCGCGGCACCCGCCAGCTCCTTGGTCTCGCCCCAGCGGCCGACCGGAGCGCGGCTCTTGACCCAGTTCGAGAAGGTCTCGTCGGCGAGCAGCGCCTGGTTCAGCTCGGTCACGAAATAGCCGGGGCCGATCGCGTTGACCTGGATGTTGTGCTTGCCGAGCTCGGCCGCGAGCCCCTGTGTCATCAGGCTGACGGCGCCCTTCGAGGCGGTGTAGGGCACGATGCTCGGCCGGCCGAGCTTGCTCATCACCGAGCCGATATTGACGATCTTGCCACGGTTGCGCGGGGCCATGCGCTTGGCCACCGCCTGGCTGACATAGAACACCGAATGCAGGTTCGTCGCCATCAGGAAGTGCCAGTCCTCGACCGGGAAGTCGACGAAGGCGCCGCGCTTCTGCGTGCCGGCATTGTTGATCAGGATGTCGATCGGCCCGATCTCGGCCTCGACCTTGGCCACGCCGGCCTCGACCGCCTTCTGGTCTGTGACGTCGAAGGCAGCGACTGAGGCCTTGTGGCCGGCGGCGGCGATGGCGCTGCACGCCTTCTCCAGCTTGCTGGTGTCACGACCGTTCAGCACGACATGGGCGCCGGCGGCAGCAAGGCCTTCGGCAATCGCGAGCCCGATGCCCTGGCCGGAACCGGTGACCAGCGCGATGCGCCCGTCGAGCTTGAACAGATTGAGCGACATCCTATCCTCCCGTACGGCGGCTGATCTTGCGACTTGGCAGTGCGTCCAGGCTTGGGTAAGCGGTTTAAAACGATTAGACAATGCCGCTGCCGCATGGCCGCCGCTCACAGGAGACTTCGCCATGCGTGCCGTCGTGATCCATTCCGAGAAGGACCTGCGGGTCGAGGAAACAGCCGTTCCGGAACTCGGCCCGCTCGACGTCAAGGTCGCGATCAAGGCTGGCGGCATCTGCGGCTCCGACCTGCATTATTATCTCCATGGCGGCTTCGGCACGATCCGGGTCCGTGAGCCGCTGATCCTCGGCCATGAGATCGCCGGCATCGTCGAGGCGGTCGGCAGCGAGGTCTCGCGGGTGAAGCCGGGCGACCTCGTCGCGGTCAATCCGAGCCGGGCCTGCGGCCGCTGCCGCTACTGCCAGGCCGGCCAGCAGCAGCATTGCCTGGACATGCTGTTCTACGGCAGCGCCATGCGCTTCCCCCATGTCCAGGGCGGCTTCCGCGAGGTGCTGGTCATCGAGGAGCGCCAGGCGGTGAAGCTGCCCGGCCGTGTCGGCGCAGCGCAGGCCGCCTTCGCCGAGCCGCTCGCCGTCTGCCTGCATGCGGTCAAGCGCGCCGGACCACTCCTCGGCAAGCGCGTCCTCGTCACCGGCTCCGGGCCTATCGGCGTGCTGACTGTGGTCGCGGCCCGCGCCGCCGGCGCCAGCGAGATCGTCGTCACAGATGTGGTCGACGGCCCGCTGCCGATCGCCCTCAAGATGGGCGCGACAGCAGCGATCAACGTCATGGCCGAGCCGGAGCGATTGAAGGCCGATTATGGCGCTGAGAAGGGCGCCTTCGACGTGATGTTCGAGTGCTCGGGCAACCAGCACGCGCTGACCGGCGCTTTCGATGCGTTGCGCCCCGGCGCGGTGATCGTCCAGATCGGCGTCGGCGGCAATTTCACCATTCCGATGAATGTCGTCGTCGCCAAGGAGTTCGACCTGCGCGGCTCCTTCCGCTTCCATGAGGAGTTCGACTGGGCGGTCGAGCTGATCGCATCGGGCCGCATCGACCTCTCGCCGCTGCTCACCGCCTCGATCCCGATCGAGCGCGCCGTCGAGGCGTTCGATCTCGCTGCCGACAAGTCCCGGGCGATGAAGGTGCAGCTGGTCTTCGGCTGAACCACGTCATGCTCGGGCTTGACCCGAGCATCTCAGGCAGGGTGGGGCGCCGGCCAAGCTCCTTCTCGTCCTGAGATTCTCGGGTCTGCGCTTCGCTACGCCCGAGAATGACGCCTTCGCCTAAACCAACCGGCGCAGCATGGCGGCCGATTGCGGCTCATCGATCGCGACGCCGTCGCGGCCGTTGCGCTTGACCTGGTAGAGCGCCGCGTCGGCACGCGCGGCCGCATCGGTCAGGCTGTCCTCTGGGCGCGCCATCGCTGCGCCCAGGCTCGCCGTCATCGGCACTGCCCGGCCATCGCTGAGCGCGACCGGCGCCTCGCGGAGCAGTGCCCCGATCTTGCCCGCGATCGTCGCGAGCGAATCCGCCGTGCAGTCGCTGATCAGCAGGATGAACTCGTCGCCGCCCCAGCGGGCGCAGGCATCGTAGCTGCGCAAGGCCGAGCGCATCTGGCGTACGCAAGCGATCAGCACCTCGTCCCCGGCATGGTGGCCATAGTCGTCATTGACGAGCTTGAAGCGGTCGAGGTCGACGATGATGAGCCCGCAGGCCTTGCGATCGCGCCGGGCCCGGTTCTGCTCGCGCGCGAAAACCTCCTCGAAGCCGCGACGGTTCAGCACCGAGGTCAGCGGATCATGCTGCGCCAGTTGTTCGAGCTTCTGCGTACGCTCGGCGACCATCGCCTCGAGCCGCCCGGTATTGTCACCGACGGCCTGGGCCATCTCGTTGAAGGCGCGCGACAGCCGCGAGATCTCGTCATTCCCGTCCTCCTTCGCGACGGCCGAGAAGTCGCCGGCGCGGACCCGAACGACGCCCTGCTCGACCCATGCCAGCCGGTCGAGCACCTTGCGCTTGAACAGCAAGGTCATCAGCCCGGCGGCCACGATGAGGATCGCCACCATCAACCCGGCGATCGGCGCGAACAGCTTGCGGTCGATGATAGCGTCGACATCCATCACCGTGACGTTGAACCAGCCGAGCCGATCGAGGAAACCGACGCCGACCAGGACCTCGTGCCCATCCATCTGCATGAAGCGGGAGAGCACCAGCGCCTCGCCCTTGGCGACGCGCTGCATCATGTCGGCGAGGGCCTTGCGGTCGCCCTCCTCGTCGAGCAGGCGGAAGATCGTCTTCTTGGCCGCGGCATCCTTGGTCAGGCTGTGGAAGTCGACCACGCGCGGGTCGCGATGCGCCTGCACCGCGCCCTGCAGGTCGACGAACATGCTCTGCACGCCGGTCTGCGGGAACTCGACGACCTCCTTGATGAACTGGGTCAGGTCGACGCCGGTGCCGATCAGGCCGAGGACCTTGCCGTCCTTCTGGATGATGCAGTTGATCCAGACCTTGGTGACCGACAGCACCTCGTCGCGGTTGACGTTGAGATGGCAGCCCGTGCCGAGCGCGCGCGTCTTGAAGTACCAGATGTCCTGCGGCGCATTCGGCGAGACTGTGTAGCGCAGCCGGTTGTGCTCGTAGCTGTTGTCCTTGTCGTTGAAATAGTAGTTGCCGCTCTTGTCGACGACGGCGAAATAGCTGCGGTCGGTGAAGGAGAGCCGGTAGTGCTCGAGCTCGGCGAGGCCACGCTTGGCCTTCTCGGGATCGGCCTCATCCTGGGCCCATTCGACGATCACCGGCGCGCGCGCCACCGTCTCGGCCAGCGAGACCTCGCGCATCAACGCTTCCAGCCCGCGATAGCGATCGAACAGGATCTGCTTCTCGGCGAAGAGCGTGCCGAGCTTCACCACCGTGCCGTTGACCATCCAGAGGAAGATGCCGGAGGCGGGAACCGCGATCGCGACCAGCGTCGCCAGGACGAGCATGAGCACACGCGCCTTCAGGCCCGAATTGGTCCAGGCGGTCAGCAAACCCATTTCGTCGGCATCCCCCCGCCTTCCGACATGTTCGGAATCGCGCAGGGCCCATGGTGGCAGAGATGTGGTTTACGGTTCGTTGACGAATGCGGCGGGCGAGCCCCCTGCGCCGTTAGAACAGCCCCTCGATCTGGCCGTGCGCATCGATGTAGATGCGCTCGGCCGCTGGCTCGCGCGGCAGGCCGGGCATGGTCATGATGTCCCCGCAGATCGCGACGATGAAGCCGGCGCCGGCCGAGAGTCTGAGTTCGCGCACCGGCACGATGTGGCCGGACGGCGCACCGCGCAGCGTCGGGTCCGCCGAGAAGGAATACTGCGTCTTCGCCACGCAGATCGGCAGGTTGCCATAGCCGGCCGCTTCGAGCTCGGCGATGCGGGCCGTGACCTTGGCGTCGGTGGAAATACCGGCGGCGCCATAGATCTCGTGCGCGATCGTCTCGAGTTTCTGGCGCAGGGGTATCGCGTCCGGATAGAGCGGCGCGAAATCGGCCTCGCCGCTTTCCGTCAACGCCGCAACTTTGGTCGCGAGCTCTTCGGTGCCTGCCCCGCCCTCGGCCCAATGCCGGCAGATCACCGCCTCGACGCCGAGATGGTTGCGGCAGAAATTCTGGATCAGCGCGTGCTCAGCCGGCGTGTCGCTGGTGAAATGGTTGATCGCGACGATCGCCGGCACGCCGAACTTTCTGATATTCTCGACATGGCGCGCGAGATTGGAAAGGCCCGCTTCCAGCGCCTTGAGGTTCTCGGCTCCGAGCATGTCGCGCGCGACGCCGCCATGCATCTTCAGCGCCCGAACGGTCGCGACCACCACCGCGACGGCCGGCTTCAGGCCGGCCTTGCGGCACTTGATGTCGAAGAACTTCTCGGCCCCGAGATCGGCGCCGAAGCCGGCTTCGGTCACGACATAGTCGGCGAGCTTCAGCGCAGCACGCGTCGCGATCACCGAATTGCAGCCATGGGCGATGTTGGCGAAGGGCCCGCCATGGACGAAGGCAGGGGTGCCTTCCAGCGTTTGCACCAGGTTCGGCATCAGCGCATCGCGCAACAGCACGGTCATCGCGCCCTGCGCCCTGAGCTCCGCGGCCGTAACCGGGCGCTTGCTGCGGGTGCGGCCAACGACGATCCGGCCGAGCCGTTCTTCCAGATCGGCGAGATCATTGGCGAGGCAGAAGATCGCCATCACCTCGGAAGCGACGGTGATGTCGAAACCATCCTCGCGCGGGAAACCGTTCATCGCCCCGCCGAGCGAGGAGACGATCGAGCGCAGCGCGCGGTCGTTCATGTCGACGACGCGGCGCCAGGCGATATGGCGCTCGTCGAGATCGAGCCCGTTGCCCCAATAGACATGGTTGTCGAGCATCGCCGCCAGCAGGTTGTGGGCGCTCGTGACGGCGTGGAAGTCGCCGGTGAAGTGCAGGTTGATCTGCTCCATCGGCACGACCTGGGCATAGCCGCCACCAGCCGCTCCGCCCTTCTGGCCGAAGCAGGGGCCGAGCGAAGGCTCGCGCAGCGCGATCATCGTGCGCTTGCCGAGGCGCCGCAGCCCGTCGCCGAGGCCGACCGTCGTCGTGGTCTTGCCCTCGCCGGCTGGCGTCGGACTGATCGCGGTGACGAGGATGAGCTTGCCGTCCGGCCGCGCCGCGAAATCCGGGATCGCGTCGGTTTCAACCTTGGCGATGTACTTCCCATAAGGGTGCAGCGCTGCATCAGGAATGCCGGCCTCGTCGGCGATCGTGCCGATCGGCTTAAGTGTCGCCGCGCGGGCGATCTCGATATCGGTCGACATGCCGTCCCTCAGCGTCTGCTCAAACGGGACGCCTCGCCGGCCATTTCCCTCGCGGGCGCGACTATTGCCGAAAAACGCCGCCGGTCGCCAGCGCGCCGGCACATGGATGCAATGTGCCCACAGGAGACTTCCGGCCCCTGCACCATCACAGTTCGGCGAGGCGTCGCCTTCGCCCGAAATCGGACATGGCTCCTGTGGCAAGAATGGCGGCGCCGCAAGGCGTGAGGAGGGAAACCATGTCAGACGCTCCAAGCCGCCGTGACCTGCTCGCACGCCTCTCGGCCGCAGGCTTTGCAAGCCTCACCCTCCCCCGCCGATGCATTCGCACAAGGCGTCGAACTGCCGGCGACCCCAGCCTGCGAGGGACACGCCACCGCGACGCCACGCCAGACCGAAGGCCCCTTCTTCACCCCGTCCTCTCCCCAGCGGGCCGATCTGCGGGCCGATGGCAATGGCACCTTGCTGGTGCTGAGCGGCTTCGTGCTGACCCGGCAGTGTCGGCCGGTTGCGGGCGCCCTGCTCGATTTCTGGCATGCCGATGCGGACGGCCAATACGACAATCGCGGCTTTCGCTTCCGCGGCCACCTCTTCTCCGACCAGCAGGGACGCTACCAGTTCATCACCCGCGCCCCGGGGCTCTACACCGGCCGCACCCGCCATCTTCATGTGAAGGTGCGCGCCGGCACGCAGAGCCCGGTGCTCACCACCCAGCTCTATTTCCCGGACGAGCCCGGCAATCGCCGCGATGGCCTGTTCGACCAGAAGCTGCTGATGAGCCTGCGCCTGGCCGAAGGCGGCCAGCTCGGCCGTTTCGATTTCGTGCTGGCAGGATAAGCGCTACAGCTGCGCCTGCGGATCAGGATGCCCGTCGATCCGCATCTGGAACAGGAAATAGGTCGGCGAGCAGAAGCCGTAATCCTTCACCGTCGTGGTCGCGCCCGGCACGTCGTCGGGGATCGCCTGGCACATATAGTCCTCGCGGCAGAAGCTGTTGGCGCTGCAGGTGCCGCGATTGCCGCGCGTCACCGCCTTCGACAGACAGTCATCGAAACGGTTGGTCGCGACACAATCATCGAAGGCCTTGCCGCCGGCGAGTCCGCAGATCTCGTCCGGCACCTTGCCGTTGGCGAAACCAGCGAAGGTCCGGTCGGCCGGCGTGCACTGGCGATAGGCCATTCCGGCGGGAACGCCGATCTTCGCCGGCCGGCAGTTGAAGGCGCTCTGCGAGAAGCCCGTGGCGAAGGCGCCGAATTGTCCGGTCTTGCGGTAGCGGTCGAGATAAGGCTTGCCGACTGCGGTGGTGATCGCGCCGTTCAGGCAGGGCTGGCCGGAGAAGTTGCGGGCTTCGTCAAGTCTGACGCATTGGCCGAACTCGATCCCGACCGCTTTGCTCTCGACCAGCGGCTTGCAGACCGAGCCCGCGGCGCACCCCCAGCCCTCGCCGAAGGCTTTCGCACTCTCGCCCGTCAGGCACGGCATGGTCAGCGCCGCCTGCCGATAGGCGAAGCTCCGGCCCGCCTGCCAGGTTGCCGGCGGCGCGAAGGATGGCGGGCGGTAGCGCTCCGGCTCGGTGCCATCAGCGACCGCTGCGACATAGGCCGCGCGGCGAAAACCTTCCGCATAGACATGCGGGGATATGCCGGTCTTGATCCGGTTCAGCGCCGAGGTCGAGCCGTCATCGAGCCCGAACATGTGGAAGCCGGCGGTGGCGCCGGCCTGATGGCAGCCCATGCATGAGCCGTTGTCGAGCCGCTCCAGCAGCGCCTTCTCGTTGCGCACCAGCCGAGCCCGGCTGAAATCGAGCCCCGTCAGTGCGCTCGCCGGCAAGGCCTCGGTGAAGGGGTGATTCGCCAGCCGGGCGCTGCCGAAGGTCGAATAGGAGATCGCCTTGGTGGTAAGGAAGCGCTCGGGCAGCTGGTAGACGCCCCGGTCGATCGCCGGGAGATTGCTCCTGACATAGTCGATCAGCTCCTGTCGGAGCGCGGCATCGCTCTTCAGCCGCGCCACATCGGGCGTGTTCTCCAGCGGCTTCGGCTTGAGTGAGAGGCTTCCGTCGCTGCGCGATACCGCGAAGACGCGCTGCAGATAGGCAGCCTGCCCGCCGAACTCGGTCTCCATGCCGGACGGGAAGCGCACGATCTGGGCGTTGACCTCGATCTGCTTGAGGCTGAGCCGCTCCTTCGCCAGCGGTCCCCTGACGAGCTGCCGCGCCACCAAGGCCGGATCGCCACCGGGCGCGATCAGCCAAGCCTGCGCGGCCTCGCCGCAGGAGCCGCCCTCGCCCGCTCTGACGCTGAAGACCGCGTTCAGCGTAAACGGCAGGCGCGAGGCCAGCCGGCGCTTCAGCTTCGCATCGTCGAAGGCATAGGCGAGCCGGTAGATCAGGCGCACCTCGCCGCAGCCGGTCTCGCCGGAGAGCGCGGCGAAGTCCTGCCGGTCGAGCCGGTTGACCACGGCGGCCAGCTGGAAGCGCGCGATCGGCGAGCGCAGCCAGCGCAGGTCGATCACGCGCCCGACATTGCCATCGGTGACCTCATAGAGCCTGCGACCATTGGCCAGCATCTCGGCGCGCAGCGCCGTGACGTCCTCGCCGACATGGCTGGCGATCGTGCGGAAGGCAGTGCTGTCCCGAGCCAATGCGGCAGTGCTGTCGGCCCCGCCCGCACCGAGAACATCCGCCAGCGCGTAGCCTGCTCCTTCGAGGCGGCGCAGCGTCGCGACGTCCTGGATATCGAGCAGCGGTTCGGCCGCACCTACGGCCGTACCCGCGACCCAAAGCAACATTGCCAGACCAAGCCTGCGCCAACCCGCCCCTCGCATGGCGTCGTCCCCAGCCGATTCGCAACGCAACCGCGCTCCGCGACGAAGGATAGCGCGGCGCCTGCCAGCGTCTAGTTGGGTAAGACTCCAGCCGCCGATCAGCTAATTTCAGCCGGAGCGGGCTTCGCGAGCCGCGCGTGCCTTGCGCGCCAGCTCCTCGAATTCATCCCGCATCTCCTCGAGCTTGTCCTCGTCGAGCTCCTCGAGATCGAGCAGTTCCTCGCGCGCGCCTTCGATCTTGTTGATCAGCTCGTCGAGCTTGATCTGCATCGCCGCGGTATCGCGGTTCTGGCTGTTCTGGATGATGAACACCATCAGGAAAGTGACGATCGTCGTCGAGGTATTGATCACCAGTTGCCAGGTATCGTTGAAACCGAAGAACGGTCCCGACACCGCCCAGACGACGATGATGGCGAGCGCGATGAAGAAGGTCTGCGGCCTGCCGGCCCAATGCGCCGTCGCCTGGGACAGGCGCGTGAAAAGCGAGCGGCTGCCGCTCCCCGGTTTGGCTGCTGTCATGGCTGGTCCCCCAATGTGCCGTCCCGATCAACCATGATCAGGCAGAAGCGTTCCGGGGGCCGGCCTCGTATTCTCAGTAGACCACGACCGAGCGGATCGACTTGCCTTCGTGCATCAGGTCGAAGCCGTGGTTGATCTCGTCGAGCGAGAGCTTGTGGGTGATCAGGTCGTCGATGTTGATCTTCCCCTCCATGTACCAGTCGACGATCTTCGGCACGTCGGTACGGCCCCTCGCCCCGCCGAAGGCGGTGCCCTTCCAGACACGGCCGGTGACCAGCTGGAACGGCCGGGTCGCGATCTCCTTGCCGGCTTCGGCGACGCCGATGATGATCGACTCGCCCCAGCCGCGATGGCAGCACTCCAGCGCCTGGCGCATCACATTGGTGTTGCCGGTGGCGTCGAAGGAGAAATCGGCGCCGCCGCCGGTCAGATCGACGATGGCCTGCACCACCTTGTCGTTGCCGACCTCCTTCGGGTTGATGAAGTCGGTCATGCCGAACTTCTTCGCCATCTCCTGCTTGGCCGGATTGATGTCGACGCCGATGATCTTGTCGGCGCCGACCATGCGGGCGCCCTGGATGACGTTGAGGCCGATGCCGCCGAGGCCGAAGACCACGACATTGGCGCCCGGCCAGACCTTGGCGGTGTAAATCACCGCGCCGATGCCGGTGGTGACGCCGCAGCCGATATAGCAGATCTTGTCGAAGGGGGCGTCCTCGCGGACCTTGGCGAGCGCGATCTCGGGCAGCACCGTGAAGTTCGCGAAGGTCGAGCAACCCATATAGTGGAAGACCTCGCCACCATCGCAGGAGAAGCGGCTCGTGCCATCGGGCATGAGGCCCTGCCCCTGCGTGGCGCGGATCGAGGTGCAGAGATTGGTGCGGCGCGACAGGCAGGATTTACAGCTGCGGCATTCCGGCGTGTAGAGCGGGATGACATGGTCGCCGGCTTTAAGCGTCGTGACGCCCGCCCCGACCTCGCGGACGATGCCCGCGCCCTCATGGCCGAGGATCGCCGGGAACTTGCCCTCGGAGTCCAGGCCCGAGAGCGTGTAGGCGTCGGTGTGGCAGATGCCGGTCGCCATCACCTCGACCAGCACCTCGCCGGCCTTCGGCCCGCCGATCTCTATGGTCTCGATCGTCAGCGGCTTTCCGGCTTCCCAGGCGACTGCGGCACGTGTCTTCATCTCGATATCTCCCTCAACTCTCAGTCGCGCCTATTTTAGATAGGTTCGCAATGTCCGGATGATTCCGTCGATCTCGGCATTGAGATCAAGGCGGGTCTCCCCGCCCCGTCCAGCCAGCCCGCCAGTCTCCTGCGCCTGCCCGAACGTCTCGCGCAGATGGCTTTCAGGACCTCGGCCATCAGCCCGTTGGCAGCCCCGCGAAGCGCAGCGATCTGCTGCAGGAGCGCGCTGCAATCCACACCGGCTTCGACCGCACGCTCCAGCGCTTCCGCCTGGCCTTTGATGCGGCGCAGGCGTGTAACGGCGCGCTTCTTCTCGTCCGGGCTATGCGGCATGGCACCTCATGCCATACGGCTAAGATACTCCATGGGAGTATGTCAATCATCGTGTCGAGGCGATCCCTGATCAGGGTGCCGCCAAAAGAAAAACCGCGCGAGCTGGGCTCGCGCGGCTGTCCGTGTGGATTGGCGGATTGGTCAGTACTTGCGGACGACCGGGGCTGGCGCGTAGGTGACCGGCCTCTCGACCGGGCCGCAGCAATCCGGCTCGCCAAAGTTCCAGCGCATACCGATGCGGAAATCGTGGCTGTCGATATCCTTGACCTTCAGCGGCGAGTAGGTCTCGTTCAGGAAGGCGTTGCGGATACGACCCGAATGGGCATCGCCGAGATTGAGATAGCGATAGCCCACTTCGAGCGTGAGGTTCTTGTTCACCTCGTAGCCGACGCCGGCCATCAGCGCCCAGGCCACGCCCGACTTGTCGCCATTGCCGGCCGTGCCCAGCGTGCCGGCACCGGTGAACTGCAGACCCTGGTCGGTCATGCCGCTGATGCGGTTGGTCGCATAGCCGATACCGGCGCCGATATAGGGCGTCAGGCAGTTCCAGGTGCCGAGATCGACATAGGCGTTGAACAGGGCGACCATCGAAGAGAGGTTGCCCTTGTACGTGTTGGTCTGATTGCCGCCGATGAAAGGGTTGAACACCACGTCCGTGGCGCCGATCGTGGCTCCGCCGCGATATTCAAACGTGCCGTCGACGCGGAACCAGTTATTGAAGCGATAGCCGATACCCGCGCCGGCAAAGAAGGAGGTGGAACTGTCTTCCTTGGTGACGAAGCTTCCGCCGAACTGGCTGATCTCCGCCTGCTGGTAACTACCGTAATTCGTGACGCCGACGCCGATATCGCCGCGCAGATAGATGCCCGAGCTGATCGTGCCCCGCAGTTCCGGCGGCGGGGGAGCGGGCGGCGGGGCCATCGGAAAGTCTGCGGCCTGGGCGATGGCGGACGCGCTCACGGCCATGGCGCCTGCAAGCGCAAGGGTTTTCAGGCTGCGCATGGCAGGCCCCTTCGAGTTTGCATGCAGCTGGACTCAAGCGCACGCGAGTTACCGATGGGGAAACCTTGCCACGGATTTCTTAAACGAGGCTTAACCCTAAAAACTAACCCTATCGCCCCGTAAACGGCTGCTTTGCGGGTCGCGGGATTCCTTCTCCTACACGAAGGAGCGATGCAAAGCGGCGGAATCCAGAACGATGGCGATTGGCCGGCAAAGCTGCTGGCCCGCCTTCCCGGCGCCAGCGCTGGTCCTTGATTCTCCGCTCGGGTCCGACGGCCCGCCCGGAAACCGCGACGACGTCCGCTCAGGCCGCTGCCTTCGTCACCGCATCGACCACCTCGTCGACGGCGCGCATGACGAGGTCGCGATCGTCGCCTTCAGCCATGACGCGGATCACCGGCTCGGTGCCCGAGGGACGGATCACCAGCCGTCCGGTCTCGCCGAGCATCAACTCAGCCGCCTTGATCGCGCTGACCACCGGCTTCTCCTCCAGCGGACGGCCTTGCTTGTAGCGGACGTTCTTAAGGATCTGCGGCAAAGGCTCGAAGCAATGGCAGACCTCGGAGACCGGCTTCTCCTGCCGCTTGACCACGGCGAGGAGCTGCAGCGCCGCTACCAGCCCGTCGCCGGTCGTGCCGTAGTCGGAGAGGATGATGTGGCCGGACTGCTCGCCGCCGAGATTGAAGCCGTTGGCGCGCATGTGCTCCAGCACATAGCGGTCGCCGACAGCAGTGCGCGCCATCGACAAGCCGAGGCCCGCCAGATAGCGCTCGAGGCCGAGATTTGACATCACGGTGGCGACGATGCCGGGCGCGGAAAGCCGCCCATCCTCCTGCCAGCTGCGCGCGATCACGCCCATCAGCTGGTCACCATCGACGATCTGGCCCTGCTCGTCGACGACGAGGACACGGTCGGCGTCGCCATCGAGCGCGATGCCGAGATCGGCACGCAGGTCGCGCACCTTCTGGCTGAGCGCCGCTGGCTTGGTCGAACCGACATCCTTGTTGATGTTGAAGCCATCCGGCTCGTCGCCGATGGTGATGACCTCGGCACCGAGTTCCCAGAGCGCTTCCGGAGCGACCTTGTAGGCGGCGCCATTGGCGCAATCGAGCACGATGCGCAGGCCGTCCAGGCCGAGATTGCGCGGCAACGTGCGTTTGGCAAACTCGATATAGCGGGCATGCGCGCTCTCGATGCGCTTGGCGCGGCCGAGCATCGCCGAGGAAGACAGCTGCTTGCCGAGATCGGAATCGATCAGCCGGGTGATCTCCGCCTCGACCTCGTCATTGAGCTTGTATCCGTCCGGCCCGAACAGCTTGATGCCGTTGTCCTCGTAGGGGTTGTGCGAGGCCGAGATCATCACACCGAGATCGGCTCGCATCGAGCGGGTCAGCATCGCCACGGCCGGCGTCGGCATCGGGCCGAGCAGCAGCACGTCCATGCCGACCGAGGTGAAGCCCGCGACCAGCGCGTTCTCGATCATGTAGCCCGACAGACGGGTATCCTTGCCGATCACCACGCGATGGCGGTGCTCGCCGCGGCGAAAGGCGATGCCGGTAGCCTGGCCCACCCGCAACGCCAGATCGGGCGTGATCACGCCATTGGCGCGCCCGCGAATGCCATCTGTGCCGAAATATTTGCGTGTCATCAGGAGTGCCCTCGGAGCCCGGTCCGAACTGTTGCTTTTTTTCAGCTCATACAGGCTCTTCGCCTGCTCAGCTTCTCACAAATTGTGTCGGACAGTATCCGTCAAGCTCCGGTAGCGCCGTCCCACGTGAATTGCGGGGACAGGCCAACAGAAAGGGCGGCCCGAAGACCGCCCTCGCTGATCTTGGTAGTCTCAAGCTCTCTCAGGCCTGCGGCTGCGGCTCCAGCCCTGCATCGGGCTCGTCGCGCTTGCGGCCCTTGCCGGCGCTCGGCACCGCCGAGCCACGCGGCGCGTGGGGGGTGTCGTCGGCATCGCGCGACGGGCGCTTGCCGGCGATCAGGTCGCGGATCTCGTCGCCGGTCAGCGTCTCGAACTCGAGCAACGCCTCGGCGACGGCGACGAATTGCTCGTGATGCTCGGTCAGGATCGCCGTGGCGTCGAGATAGCCCTGATGGACCAGCTTGCGCACCTCGGAGTCGATCTTCTGCGCGGTCGCCTCCGACAGGCTCTGAGTCCGGCCCATCGACATGCCGAGGAAAACCTCTTCCTGGTTGTCGCCATAGGCAACCATGCCGAGTTCCTTGGAATAGCCCATCTGCGTGACCATGGCCTTGGCCATCTTGGTCGCCTGCTGGATGTCGCCCGTGGCTCCGGAGGTCACGTTCTCCATGCCGAAGGTCATCTCTTCCGCCACGCGCCCACCCATGGCGACCGCGAGCTGCGAGGTAAACTCCTTGAACTTCATCGAGTAGCGGTCGCCTTCCGGCAGGAACTTGACCATGCCGAGCGCGCGGCCGCGCGGGATGATCGTCGCCTTGTGGACCGGGATGCCGGCGGGCACGTAGAGGCCGACGATGGCGTGACCGGCCTCGTGATAGGCGGTCAGCTTCTTCTCCTCCTCGGACATCGCCATGGATTTGCGCTCGGCGCCCATCATGACCTTGTCTTTGGCATCCTCGAATTCGGCATGGGTGACCATGCGCTTGCCGCGCCGGGCGGCAAGCAGCGCGCCCTCGTTGACGAGGTTCATCAGGTCGGCGCCGGAGAAGCCCGGCGTGCCGCGAGCCAGCACCTTGAGATCGACATCGGGGGCGAGCGGCACCTTGCGCACATGCACGCGCAGGATCTTCTCGCGCCCGGCGACATCGGGATTCGGCACCACGATCTGGCGGTCGAAGCGGCCGGGGCGCAGCAGTGCCGGGTCGAGCACGTCGGGCCGGTTGGTCGCGGCGATGATGATCACGCCCTCATTCGGCTCGAACCCGTCCATCTCGACCAAGAGCTGGTTCAGGGTCTGCTCGCGCTCATCATTGCCGCCGCCGAGGCCGGCGCCGCGATGGCGGCCGACCGCGTCGATCTCGTCGATGAAGATGATGCAGGGCGAGTTCTTCTTGGCCTGCTCGAACATGTCGCGCACACGGCTGGCGCCGACGCCGACGAACATCTCGACGAAATCCGAGCCCGAGATGGTGAAGAACGGCACGTTCGCTTCGCCGGCGACGGCGCGCGCGGTCAAGGTCTTGCCGGTACCGGGAGGGCCGACCAGCAGCACGCCGCGCGGGATGCGCCCGCCGAGGCGCTGGAACTTCTGCGGATCCCGCAGGAACTCAACGATCTCCTGCAGATCTTCCTTGGCCTCGTCGATGCCGGCAACGTCCTCGAAGGTAACGCGGCCATGCGCCTCGGTGAGGAGCTTAGCCTTTGACTTGCCGAAGCCCATCGCCCGCCCGGCACCATTCTGCATCTGGCGGGACATGAATATCCACAGGCCGATGAAGATCACGAAGGGCAGCGAGTTGACGAGCAGCGCCATGAACCAGGGCGTGCCCTCGGAGGGAGCGCGGGCCGAGACCTGCACGCCCTTCTGCGCCAGGGTCCTGACGAGTTGCGGATCGTTATATGGCGCGTAAGCAACGAAGCTTCGGCCGTCCGAGAAGGTGCCGGTAATCTCCGGCCCTGCCACCACCACACTGGCGATGCGGCCGGCCTCGGACTCGTTGATCAGCTGGCTGAAGGGAATTTCGTTGGTGCTGGCGCGCTGGCTCGGGCTCTGAAACAAGGTGACCAGCGCCAGAACCAGCAGGAAGATCACCACCCAGAGGGCGAAATTGCGGAAGTTCGGATTCATCAGGGTTCCGATCCGCTCGCCAGCGGAATTGCCGCGCGAGCCTGTGGTTTTCGCTGCTTAATCTAAGACTGTCATGCCCCCTTGCCAAGGGAAGCGCGGTCCTTCTTCGGGTTATACCGTCGCAGGGTGAACGCCGCGGCGCCTTTCGCCCTCGCGCCTGAGTGTCAAGAGGCCGTCGCCGGCAAGCAAGAGACGGAAGCCGCCGAGCGTACGGCGCAGCGCCCTGCCCTCGCGGGCTGCGATGATCAGGGCCTGCGCGCAGCCCTCGATCCGTGCCAGGCGCAACGGCCCGTCGGCCGCTTCGTCGCTGTCCTGCGCCGCGGCGAGCGCGAGAGCGAGGCTCCGGATGATGATCTCCTCGGGCTCGTGGCAGAGCCGCGCGAAATCGAACCAGCGCTCTCCCGCCTCCCCGCCCGCCGGCAACGTCGCCAAGGCACGCACTGCCAGAACATCAAGGGCTTCATCGGCCCGCGCCAGCCGGCGGGCGAGCTGACCGAGCCGCTCGGCGGTCAATCCCTCTTGCGCCAGCTCCGGCAAGAACTCGCGCCAGCGGATGCGGGCGAAGCGCGGGTCGTCGTTGGACGGATCGCGCACGAAGGAGAGCCCTCGCGCCTTGCAGGTTGCGACGAGCCGGGCTTTCTCGGTCCCGAGCAGCGGCCTTGCGAGCACGACTCCGCTCGCCGAGCTGCGCGGTGCCATCCCTGCGAGGCCAGTAAGGCCAGAGCCTGCAGCCATGCGGATCAGCAGAGTCTCGGCCTGGTCGTCGAGATTATGGGCGGTGACAATGGCAGTGGCGCCAGACGCCCTCGCCTCCTCTGCCAGCAGGGCGTAGCGCGCAGCTCGTGCCTTCTCCTGTAGCCCGGTCTGCGGCTTATGGCCCGACCAGCGCCTCGTACGATGCTCGAGCTTCAGTCCGGCGCAGAGCTCGCCGACCATCAGCGCCTCCGCTGCCGCCTCGGGGCGCAGGCCGTGATCGATGGTGACCACCAGGAGTCGCGGGTGGCCGCTTCTGGCCCATTCGGCGAGAAGCGCGAGGAGAGCGACGGAATCCGGCCCACCCGAGACCGCGACGACCAAGGCGTCCTCACCGGCGAGCGGAGCAAACAGGACGGCGGCATCCGCCGCCGTCAGGGGTTCGTATTCGGCAGTCTCTGGAGGCGTCGCGATCAAGCGCAGCGGGCGCGCCGCTGCTCGCGCTCCACGCCCTGACGTACCGTGTTCGAGGCGGCGGGATAGTCGACGCCGACCTTGGCGAAGGTGGCGCAGGCCTGGTCGCGCGCGCCAAGCCCGTTCAGCGCCATGCCGAGCTTGAGCAGGCTGTCGGGGCCCTTGCCGGCCTTCGGATAGTCGCGCGAGATCTTCAGGAACTGCTCGGCAGCCTCGCGATAGCGTTGGCGCTGGAAATAGCTCTCGCCGAGCCAGAAGGTCGCGTCGGGCGCCAGCCGGTCGCGCGGATAGCTCTGCAGGAACTCGCGGAAGCTCATCTCGGCGCGCTCGTATTCCTTGCGCAGCACATGCGCATAGGCGAGATCGTAGAGCTCGCGCGGGGTTCCGGCCTGCCCGGTCGCAGCGACGCTCGGGCCACGCGGCGCCGTCGGCGGTAGCGCGCCGTCCGGCACGGGACGACCGACATTGGAAAGGTCCATCGGACCCTGCCCCTGATTGCCGGCGAATTCTTCGTCGATGATCTGGCCAAGCTGACGCGGCCCGCCCGCGGCTCCCGGCTGAGCAGCCGGATCGAAGGCGTCACCGCGACGCTCGCGCCCGGGCGGTGGCGGAGGATTGGCCGGACGGGCGCCCTGCGGCGCTGGGCTGGCATTGCCGCGCTGTCCGCCGCGCTCCGATAGGCGGAAGTCGACATCTTCCTGGAACTTCCGCAGCTGCTCGGTCAGGCGCCGGTTCTCGAACTGCAACTGTTCGATCTGGCCGGAGAGCTGGCGCAACTGGTTCTCGAGACGGCTCGTCCGCACCACGAGATCGGCTGCATCCTGCGCAGCGGCAGGCTGGATCAGGCCGATCGCCAGGAGCGACAAGCCAGCAAGCAGGCCGCGCCGCAGCGAGAGCCGCTTAGGGCTCAAAATCGAAATCGTCGCAAAGCTCATGTCAAGCAAACCGCATCGCCCCGGGGGTCAGAACTACTACACGCGAATACCACGGCCAAAATATGGAAAAGCCGGCGCTTTCCTTGCGGTAAGCGCCGGCCACGTCAAGCTTTGTCGAGCCTGGGCTCAGACACCGCCACCGGCGTCGAGCACCGTCACGGCGCGGCGGTTCTGCGACCAGCAGGAAATGTCGTTGCAGACCGCCACCGGCCGCTCCTTGCCATAGGAGATCGTGCGAATGCGGTTGCCCGGGATGCCGCGCGAGGCGAGATAGTCGCGCACGGTCTGGGCGCGGCGGGCGCCAAGCGAGTAGTTGTATTCGCGCGTGCCGCGCTCGTCGGCATGGCCCTCGATGGTGAAGGTGTAGCGCGGATAGCGCCCGAGCCAGGCCGACTGCTTGTCGAGAGTTGCGACCGCGGTCGAGGTCAGATCGGTCGAGTCGGTCTCGAAGAAGACGCGGTCGCCGACATTGACGACGAAGTCTTGCGCGCTGCCGGGAGTGGCGGCGCCACCAGCGCCAAAACCATCGGCGTTCTGATCCTTGGCGCAGGCGCCGAGGGCGAGCGCGCCCATGAGGGCGGCAGCAAGGCGCACGTTACGGGCGCTGGCGGCAAACGAGGCGAGCATGTCAATTCTCTCCGAATTTCGGACGCGGAGCGCGCCGGGCGGCGTCACGCGTTACCCATCAATGAAGTGTCAACCTAAACGAGACCTTGCCAGAACAAGGCGAAGTGGCGGCATTGCGGCGTATGGTTAACCAAATGTGGCGGTGGGCGGCATTCCAGAGAGTGATGCAATATTGCATCAGGAGCCGCGACCAACGCGCGCCTTCAGCTCCTCGACGAGGCGTGAAATGGTTGCCGAAGGTAGCTCGATCGCGCGCAGCTGCCAGCGCCAGCCCTTGAGGCCGAACCGCAATCGATAGCGCTCTGCCTCGTTTGCGTCGGTTGCCTGCGGCAGCACGACGACGAAATCTGCCGGCCCATCGAAACCTGACGCGGCGAAGAGGTCCCAAGCGCCAGCGAATTCGCCCGCACGCGGCAAGGTCAAACCGGCGGGACCTGTGCCAGACCGGCTCCCAGCATTTCGCGCCGCCAGCAGAGCCGTAATCGCCTCCGGCGTCATGTGCTCGGCGATGATCGCATCGACATAGCCCACCGCGGCGCCCGAAACGACCCGGCGCGCAAGCGGATCCAACTCGCGCATCTGCGGCTCGCGGGCCACGTAGGCGCGAACCACTTGCTTGGCCAGCGCGCCGCGCACGGCAGGAAGATCGACCCGGCCGAGCACCTCCTCGCCCCGCCCCGTCTGGGCCGCCATGAGGAAGCGCGCCACCCCAACGTAAGGCGACAGCCAATAGCCGATCAGTAGAGCGACCAGTATACCTAGCAACACCTTCACGCTCCGGCGCGACGGTGCGGGTGCCACTACATCGTCTTGCGCGAGACCGGCTTGCGTCATTGGGCTACCTCCCGTTCCATTCACCGCGTGTTGCTGATGAATAGGTCGGCACCATGTCCAAGGCGACGGCGCTCACACCCTCGTGAATAGTAGAGGTCGACCGTGACCTCGATCAGCGCGCGGCGGTCAGCAGCGGCGACCAGGTCGGGTCCGAGGCGAAGGCCGGCGTCGGCACCGGGACTTCGACACGGCCGGTGATGTCGACCATGTAGAGCTTGCCGCCGGACTGCCCACCGGGATCGCGGAAGAACATGAGGTACTGGCCGTTTGGCGCCCAGTTCGGCGCCTCGTTGTGGAAGCCTTCGGTCAAGATGCGCTCACCCGAACCGTCCGGCTTCATCACGCCGATCGAGAAGGCGCCGCCGCCCTGACGGGTGAAGGCGATCAGGTCCCCGCGCGGCGACCAGGAAGGCTGCGAATAGGAGCCCTGGCCGAAGGAGATGCGCTTGCCCTCGCCGCCGCCGGCTCCCATGACGTAAAGCTGCTGCGAGCCGCCGCGGTCGCTTTCGAAGACGATCTGCGATCCATCAGGCGCATAGGAGGGCGAGGTGTCGATCGCCGCGGTCGAGGTCAGCCGCTGCGTGGTGCGCGAGCCGATGTCGATCGCATAGAGATTGGCGTTGCCGCCCTGCTGCAGGCTGAGCGCGATCCGCGCGCCATTGGGCGAGAAGCGCGGGCTCGTCGTCATATCAGGGAAATTGCCGACGACCTGGCGCTGCCCGGTCTCGATGTTCAGCACATGGACGCGCGGCTGCTCGCCGGTGCGCTGCGCCATATAGGTCACTTCCTGGGCCACCGGCGAATAGCGCGGCGTCACCACCGAGGTTGCGCCATCGGTCAGGTAGCGCACATTGGCGCCGTCCTGGTCCATGATGGCGAGCCGCTTGCGCCTTGCCTCCTTCGAGCCGGATTCATCGACGAAGACGACGCGGGTATCGAAGAAGCCGCCGACACCGGTGATCTTGGTGAAGACCGCATCCGAGATGATGTGGCCGACCCGGCGCGAATTGTTCGGGTCGGTGAAATACTGCTGGCCGTCGATCTGCTGGCCGGCGACCACGTCCCAGAGTCGGAACTCGGCCTTGAGCCGGCCGCCATCGCGCGAGACCCGGCCGATCACCAGCGCCTGCACGCCGGCCGCCTTCCAGGCCTCGAACTGGGGAGCGGCGTCGAAGGGCGGGTTCTTCTCGGGGTGGCGCGCCTTCTCGATCGGCAGGAAATAACCGCAGCGCTTCAGGTTGTTGGTGATGATGCCGGAGACCAGCGCGCCGCCCTCGCCGGCGAAGTCGGCGACCGCGATCGGCATCGGCTGGAAAGTGCCCTTGCGCAGATCGATCACCAGCTCGGCCTGCGCCGGGGCGATCAGCGCCGGCAAGATCAGCGTTGAGCCGGCCAGCGCGAGCGCGTGCCGGCGGGTCGGCCCGGTAGCCCTGCCAGCCGGGTGAAGGGCAGGATGATGGATGCGGTCCATGGCGGTCACAGCACGTCCCTGGCGTCGAAGTTGACGATGACGTCGCGCCAATCGTCATAATAGGAAGCAAATTGCGCGGGAATGCGCAGCGGCGAGCAACGGCGCGTCGCCGTCAGCGCCGAATCCGCCGCAACCCGGAAGAGCGGGTCGGGCGAGGAATTGGTCACGCTCGCCTGGCCGATCAGCGAACCGTCGGTGTTGAGCTTCATTCGCACCTGCGGCACCACCGGCTTTTGCGCGCTCTGCAGCGCGATCGGCACGTTCCAGCACTTCTGCAGCTGGTCCTGGATGATGCCCATCAATTGCGCCCTGAGCGACGGCGAGAGCTTCTGCGAGGAGCCGGTCTGGGTGCCGAGCGAGGCCGTGCGGTTGATCTGCGGCGCGCTCGAACCCGAGGACTGCGCCTGCTCTTTCGACTGCAGGAGCTTGGCGATATCGTTCGGGTTGAAGTTCTTGGCGATCTCGGCCTCGCGCTTGGCCTTTGCTTCCGCCTCGCGCTTAGCCTTGGCTTCGGCAGCGATCTTGGCCTTCTGCTCGGCTTCCGCCTTTGCCTTGGCTTCAGCCTCGGCCTTCTGCTTGGCAGCCTTGGCCGCTTCGACGCGCGCCTGCGCGTCGGCTTCGGCCTTCGCCTTGGCGGCGGCCTTGGCCTCCTGCTCGGCCTGCTTCGCCTTGCTCTCGCGATCGGCTTCCTCGGCGAGCTTGGCCAGTTCCTCGCGGCGCTGCTCGGCCTCCTGAGCGGCGGCCTGTTCGGATTTCTGCGGCGGCTGCTTGACCGGCTCGGCCGGCGGCGTCGGCTTTGGAGTCGGACGTGCCGGCGGCAGCGGCGCCGCGGCATTGTCGTCGGCGACCTTGAGCTCCGGCGGACGCGAGGGCGGCGCAGGCGTATCCTGCTTGGCCTCGCCCGCCTCCTTGCGCTCGACGACCTCGGACTGGCGCTCGGCGCGCTGCTGTGGCTGTTCCTGGACCTTCTCGGCCTGGCGCTCGCCGCGCGTCACCTGGTTCAGCGCCGAGGGATCTACGACCTCGACCGCAATCGCTTCCTGATGCTCGGGCAGCGGCGTCGGCGCCTGCAAACGCCAGCAGCCCCGCGACCAGAACGGTCGCGTGGCCCAGGGCGGAGATCGCCAAGCCCGGCTCGGAACGCGAAACCATCAACGCGACGGCACCTTCTCGTTCAACGCGAATTCGGTTCGGTGACCAGCGCCACCCGCCTGAAGCCGGCGCTGGTGATCGTCGCCATCACCGAAGCGACGCGGCCGTAGTCCACCATCTTGTGGCCACGCACATAGATCCGGTCCTCGAAGCCCTGCTTGGCGATGCTCTGCAGCTTCTGCACCAGATCGGGCTCGAGCGTCGGCTGGTCCTGCAGGAAGATCTGGCCCTTGTCGTCGATGGCGATGGTGATCGGCTTCTGATCGACATTGATCGGCTTGGCACCGGTCTGCGGCAGGTCGATCGGCACGCCGGTCGCGATCAGCGGCGCGGCGACCATGAAGATGATGAGCAACACCAGCATGACGTCGATGAACGGCGTCATGTTGATCTCGGCGATGGCGCCATGGCGGCGCGGGCGACGCCCGCGGCGTCCTCCGGCCTTGCCCCCGGCTGCGGCTGACATGCCCATGATTCAGGCCCTCACGCCGCCAGACGTTCGTCGATCTGCCGCGACAGGATCGCGGAGAACTCGTCGGCGAACGCTTCCAGCCGGTTCTGGGCCTTGGCGACCTCGGCCTGCAGCTTGTTGTAGGCCATCAGCGCCGGAATCGCGGCGAACAGGCCGATCGCGGTGGCGAACAGCGCTTCGGCGATGCCAGGCGCAACGACGGCGAGCGAGGAGTTCTTGGAGACCGCGATCGCGGTGAAGGAATTCATGATGCCCCAGACCGTGCCGAACAGGCCGATGAACGGGGCGGCCGAGGCGATGGTCGAGAGTACGAGCAGCTTCGATTCGAGGCGCTCGGCCTCGCGCTGGATGGTGACGTCGAGCACCTTGTCGATGCGCGCCGAGAGGCTCGCAACCGAACGTCCGCCATTCTCGAAAGAACGCTTCCATTCACGCATCGCCGCGACGAAGACAGCGGCCATGTCGTTGACCGGCCGGTTGGCGAGATCGCGATAGAGCTCCTCGAGCGAACGGCCGGACCAGAACACCTCCTCGAAGGCATCCATATCGCGGCGGGTACGGCGGTAGAGCAGGGTCTTGTCGACGATGATCGACCAGCACCACACCGAAGCGCCGAGCAGACCCATCATCACGAGCTTGACGACGATATGGGCATGCCAGAACAGCGACCAGAAAGACATGTCGATCTGCGGCGCGGCCTGCGCGATCTCCACGGCGGGGTTCATCCTGTCATCCTTCTGCCTGGCTGGCGCGAAACTAAGTTCAGTCCCGCACAGCCTGTAGCTTGCGCCGCGAAGGTCGCGCCGCCGCCCGATCTGCGCTCCGGGGATATGCCATTGACACCAATTGCCGCTGAATTCGGCGAAAGATGGGCCAAACGGCGGTGCTCGCGTGCGCCGGAGGCCTTGTGTCCCGCTAAATCCCCATCGAGGTTAAGGACCGTCATGGTTAATATCGCGTTATGACGGCCATGCGGCTGATCACGAAGCGGGCGCGGCGGGGGCTGGGTCGATGCGGTTTAGCGAGCGGATCGCGGGCCATGCCCGGCACTATGTCTGGAACCGGACGACGCTCAGCGCGCTCCTAATCGTCTCGCCGGCGATCGTTTCGTCCATCGCCACCTTCGCCCTGTCGAATTCCCTCGACCGGCGCATCGCGCGTTTCACCGACGAGCGCGACACCCTGACGCGCGACCTCGCCGGGCTCGACGGACAGGTGAAGACCTTCGAGACCTTGCAGCTCGGCCGCGGCGCCTTGCTGCTGGTGCTGAATGGTTCGCAAGCCGACATGCAGCACAAATACCTGCTCGATCGCCTGTTCCGACAGAATGCGAAACAGGCGGTGCGCCGCATGGCCGCCATCGTCCATCCGCAGGACTGGCAAAGCCGGATGGCGTCCTATGACGCATTGGTCGACCAGGATTACAGCGACGCCGGAACGGTCCAGACCATCCAGGCGATCGAAAGCGCAATGGTGATTGGAGCAGGCGCGCGGCTGACCGCGCTCCAGCTGCGTCACAACATCGTCACGGGACGCATCGGCAAGATCGAGAGCCTGAAAGCCCAGATCACCGCGGTCCTCGCCTCGCTGACCTCGGCCCTGACCATCGTGATCTTCTTCGTGACCACGAACAGGGGCAAGCCGGAGCCGCCACCGGCTGCAGCAACCCCGGGAAAAGCCAACGGCCCGCCTCCGTAAGGAAGCGGGCCGCCGATAGTCGACAGGACTGACGGGGCGGGTCAGGCGCTTTCGACAGTATCCGTGCCGGTGCTGGGACGGCGCGTGTTCATGAACTGGTCGAACTCCGCCTTGTCCTTGGCCATGCGCAGCCGGCCGAGGAAATCATGGAACTCGCGCTGCTCGTCCTCGAGACGGCGCAGCGTCTCGTCGCGATACTCGTCGAAGGCGCGGTTGCCGCTCGACGCGCCGCGGCCCCAGCCGCCGCCGAAACCGCCACGACCGAAGGGCTGAGCCCCGCCCATGCGTTCGCGCAGGCGCTCCATCTTGTCCTGCAGGCGATTCATCCGGTGCTCGTAACGTGCCGGTCCACAACCATGTCCCATGCGTCCACTCCAGAACAGAAAGACCAGGGTCGCCAGACCCAGCGGCCAGAAAATGATGAAGCCGAGCACCGCAAAGGCGAGCCAGGCTCCTTTTCCGTATTCATCAAGCTTTGCGACGATCGGCATCGATTCCTCTCGAACCTGAATGGCAGCGGCGGATGCCGCTGCCGGCCAACCTCCCGATCGACTCCGTCTTGGAGTGAGGGACGGATTCACTGATCAGGTTATCCAACCTGATCAGATCCGGCCCTCGCCGACCGTGTGAATGTAAATCACATTCACATATCTGGCCGCACCTGCCAAGGCTTTCAAGGCAGCCGGATCAAAATTTTCTGCAGAACGTCAGACGGCTTGATCGGGGGGCAGGCCCAAGCCTTTGAGATAGACCAGCATTCCAGCCTCGAGCAGGTCGGCGGCCGACATCGGCAGCGGCCGCCGGCCGGCATCGGCGCGGCCAAACAGCGCCGCGACGCCGTGCGACATCGCCCAGATATGCAGCGCCATCATCAGCGCAGGTGGTCGCTTTCCTTGCGGCAGCACCGCGATCAGCGTCTCCGCGGCCTGGCGCAGTTGCTGGAAGGCGCGATCGGCGGCGGCGCGCAGCTCCGGACTCGCGTCGAGCGGGACGCCGGCTTCGAACATCGCCGAATAGAAGGCCGGCTCATCATGGGCGAAGGCGAGATAGGCCGGGCCGAGCCGGTGGAAGGCCGTCTCGGCATCCGGCTTGCCGCCGTTCCAGGCCTTGGCCAGGGCTGCCTCGAAGGCGGTAAACCCCCGCACCGCGACATCGGCCAGCAGTTCGTCGCGGTCGCGATAATGCCGGTAGGGCGCTGCCGGGCTGACACCGGCCATGCGCGCGGCCTCGGCGAAGGTGAAGCCGTTCGGGCCCTTCTCGCCGATCAGCCCCAAAGCGGCGCGCACCAGCGCCTCCTTGAGGTTGCCGTGGTGATAGCCACGCGGCTGCTCGGGCTCGTTGCGTTTCCAGCTCATGTTACGGGCCCTAACATGGTGACCGGCCAGCGTCGATGCCAGGCCACTGCCACCGGTCAGACGATTTCCAGTCCGAGCCGATGCCGCAACACGTCGGGGATGCGCCGCGCCTTGCCGCCGCCGACGCAGGCGACCTTGACCTGCGCCGTGATCAGCACCTCCTCGCCGCGCAGGATGCGTTGGTCGAGTTCCATGGTGGCGCCGCGCGCCACCGTCGGCTTCGTCTCGACCGTGAGCAGATCGTCCATTACGGCAGGCCGCACGAAATCGATCAGCATGCGCCGGACCGCGAAGCCGAGCGCCGCGTCGCCGTCGAAAAGCTCACGCTGCTCGATGCCGAGCGCCCTGATCAACTCGGTGCGACCACGCTCCATGAAGCGCAGATAGGAGGCGTGGTAGACGACGCCGGAGAAGTCGGTGTCTTCATAGTAGACACGGACAGAGATGCTGTGGGCGCTAGGCTTGGGCTGCAAATCGATCATCGGGAACTAGCTTGGTCTGTTTTGATAGGCACATTCACAGTGCCGAGCAGTTTCGTGATCAGCTTGTCAAGTGACGGTACTTCATCAAAACGACTGCGGGCGACAACGCGGTGATTTTCGCGACCAGCCTTTTTCCCAGTTGCATCAGCCTTGGTGTGCCGGGCGATCTTACCTCCCTGGATATCCGGGAGCGGCTGGCCGGGCTCTCCGCCGAACCAAAAGAACGACCTGATTGTTAAATCCTGGCCAAGAACCATCCAGACCGCGCAACCACTTGGCTTCTCCGCCAGGCGAAGACTCAGCTTGACGCTTTGCGCTTTACCGCCGGCGATGATCGTCTTGAATTGAATGTGCCTGACAATCTCGCGGCAGCTCAGGACGAGATCATAGCCCCCGGCATCGAATTCAGAACGCAACACCTCGGCGTCGAACACGCCAAGCTGCCAGAGCCGACGGAGAAGCTCACCGACGAAAAGGTGCTCGGCGATCTTTTCACGCAGCGTGGAGTGCAGGAAGTGGGGATTTCCGTCGCCTAGAATCACAGGCCGCTCCCTATCCCTTCATCAGGGTACACTTCTGTTACGCTAGATTCGGCGCGTCATCTGCAGGGGCACAGCGGATCACGAGTTATGCCGGCAAGCTTTCAACGAGCCAGAGTGCAGTACAACTGCCAGTGAGGCGTCAGCGCTTGCAGGGCTTGCCCATGAACGAGCCGCAATCATAGGGCTGCGACAGGTCGCGCCGCACCGAGTTCTTGCCGGCGCCGATGTCGTCGATGCGCCAGCCCCCGCCTTCCTCGATCATGCGGAACGGCACGGACATCGCCTTGCCGAAGCTGCGGAAACTCGCGGTTACCAGTGCCTTGCCGGCCGCCGGAGCCTGCGTGACCGTGACCTTGAGGTTTTTCACCTCGCCGTCCTGGCCCTGGATGAACGGATCGGCGCCGATATGGCCGATATCGCCGCTCTCGTCCTGGTAACGGTCGTCGCGGGCAAACAGCGCCGCCAGGCTCTTGCTCATCAGCGCGTCGCGATGCGGCGGCCTCCAGGGCGGCTCACCACCGCCATCCAGGGTCCTCTGCGTGACCTCATAGGCCTTGCGCACCGTGGCATCGGGCGTGGGCTCGGCAGCGTGACCGAGCACAGATGCCAACATCAGGCCGGCCGCCACAAGCGCAGATCGCATGAGTTTCTCCTGGGCGCCCATCTCGCCCTGGACAACATCACGATCACGCATGCGCCGCATCATCCAAATGCAGGGCTCGCGTGGAGGAAGCTCAGTCTTCTTCCTCGCTACCGAACAGCCCGAACTGCGCACCCTCCCGGCTCGGCTCCGGCATGCCCAGATGCCGGAAAGCGTGCGGCGTCAGCAGCCGCCCGCGCGGCGTGCGCTGGATGAAGCCCTGCTGCAGCAGGAAGGGCTCGATGATCTCCTCGATCGCGTCGCGCGGCTCGGAGAGCGAGGCGGCGATCGTCTCGATCCCGACCGGACCACCGCCGAAATTGATCGCGACGGTGGTGAGATAGCGCCGGTCCATCTGGTCGAGGCCAATGGCGTCAACATCGAGCAGGCCGAGCGCCTTGTCGGCGACCTTGCGGGTGACGATGGCGTCGCCGTCGACGATGGCGAAGTCGCGCACCCGTCTGAGCAGCCGGCCGGCGATGCGCGGCGTGCCGCGCGCGCGGCGCGCAATCTCGTTCGCCCCGTCATCCGACATCGGCACCCCGAGCACCCGCGCGCCACGCGCGACGATGCTCTGCAATTCCTCGACCGTGTAAAATTGCAGCCGGATCGGGATGCCGAAACGGTCGCGCAGCGGCGTGGTCAAGAGGCCGGCGCGGGTGGTGGCGCCGACGAGCGTGAACTTCGGCAGGTCGATCTTGACCGAGCGCGCCGCCGGCCCCTCGCCGATGATCAGGTCGAGCTGGTAGTCCTCCATCGCCGGATAGAGGATCTCCTCGACCGCGGGATTGAGGCGGTGGATCTCGTCGATGAAGAGCACGTCGCGCTCTTCGAGGTTGGTGAGCTGCGCCGCAAGGTCGCCGGCCTTGGCGATGACCGGCCCCGAGGTCGAGCGGAAGCTGACACCGAGCTCGCGCGCCACGATCTGCGCCAGCGTGGTCTTGCCCAGCCCCGGCGGCCCGACAAACAGGACATGGTCGAGCGCGTCACCACGGCTACGCGCCGCATTGATGAAGACCTGGAGGTTCGCGCGCGCCGCCGCCTGCCCGGTGAAATCGGCGAGCGAAAGCGGCCGCAGCGAGGTCTCGCTATCGTCGTCGCGCTTGTCCGCCGTCATCAGGCGGGGCCGCTTCGATTCGCTCACAATGCGATCTCCAGCTCCAATGCATCGTGCACCGGAATGTCCTGGTAGCCGATCTTGATGATCGTCGGGATCACCGAACGATAGGCATCGATGGCCTCGATATAGAGGCCGGAGAAGCGGAAGCCGTGCTTCTGGTAGAAGGCCAGGGCCGGCATGTTGTCATTGGTCAGCATCGCCCTGAGCTTGAGCGCGCCGGCGGCTCGCGCCGCCGCCTTCACCGCTTCGAGCATGTGGGACGCGGCGCCCTCCCCCTGTTTCAGGGAATGCAAGGCGCACAGTACCGCGATCTCGCCGTCATGCGCCCAGCTCGCCACCGCCAGCAGCTCGCCTTCGGCCGTGAACATGCCGAGCAGGGGTAATTCGGCGCAGTCGTAGAGCTTCAGGCCGATCACCATGCGATGCGAGCCCCAATGCCGCATCATCAGCGCAAGGAACGCCGACTTGTCGGCGATCTCCCGGAAGATCGCCGTCGGTCCGTTCTTCACTTGGCAAGCTCCTTCAGCCCGAGCCGGATCAGTTGCGCCGTACCGGCCCCCTCACCCGCCGCACGCGACGCAGCCGCGATCGCCGCCACCGCCTGCGCCTGCTGGTAGCCCAGATTCACCAGCGCCGAGACGGCGTCCGCCACCGGCTGCGGCAGCCTCTTGTCCTCGAGTGCGCCGGAGAGCTGCGCGATAGCCGGGTCGACATGACCGAAGGCCGGCGCCTTCTCCTTGAGCTCGGCGCAGATGCGCTGGGCGAGCTTGGGGCCGACGCCGGGCGCGCGCGCCACCGCCGCCTTGTCGTTGCTGGCGATCGCGGTCGCGAGCGCACCGGGATCGAGCGTCGAGAGAATGGCGAGCGCGACCTTGGCGCCGACTCCCTGCACCATCTGCATCAGCCTGAACCAGTCGCGCTCATTGTCCGACATGAAGCCGTAGAGCCGGATCGCGTCTTCGCGGACATGCGTCTCGATCGACAGCGCGGCCGCCTCGCCAACCTTGGGCAGGCGCTGCAGCGTGCGCGAGGAGCACTGCACGACATAACCGACGCCTTGTACGTCGACGATGACGAAGTCCTCGCCATACGAATCGATGAGGCCCTTGAGCTTTCCGATCATGCCTCCTGTTAGCATGGCGGTAGCCCGCCGCCAGACCGGATCATTCGTGGCGATCATGCGTTCTCCACCGGCGATATGGAGGGTGTGGCACGTGCTGACGAAAGCGAGGAACCTGCGGACCGGGCGCTCGGTCTGGCAGGGCGAGCGACCACCGCGCTTTCCGAAGCAAGGCATCACCAAGGATATCGAGAGCGACGTCGTCATCATCGGCGCCGGCATCTCCGGCGCAATGCAGGCCGACGCGCTGAGTGAGGCGGGTTTCAGCGTGCTGGTCGTCGACCGCCGCGGCCCGGTCCGCGGCTCGACGCCTGCAAGCACGGCCCTGTTGCAATACGAGATCGACCAACCCCTGACCAAGCTGAAGCGCCAGATCGGCGAGGAGGCCGCCATCCGCGCCTGGCGCCGCTCGCGCCTCGCCGTCGACGGGCTCGGGTCGCGCATCAGGGCGCTATCGATCGCCCCGGTCATACGCCGCGATTCGCTCTACCTCGCCGGCGATGTGCTGGATGTCGCAGCCTTGAAGCAGGAACACGAGGCCCGCCGCCACGCCGGCATCGAGAACGCCTTTCTCGACGCTGCAACGCTGGGCGAGCGCTTCGGCATCGACCGCGATGCGGCGCTGCTGGGTTACGACAACATCGAGGCCGATCCGGTCGTGCTCGCGACCGGCTTCCTGCGCATGGCGATCTCCCGCGGCGCCCGCCTCGCCTGGCCGGTCGAGATCGTCGACCTCGACGCCAAGCCACGCTCGGTCAGCCTGCGCACCAGGGACGGCCACCGCATCCGCTGCCGCCATCTCGTCTTCTGCACCGGTTACGAACTGCCCTTCGGCGAGATGCCAAAGGGACATGGCGTGCTCTCGACCTGGGCCCTCGCCACCGCGCCCCAGAAGCGTAGCCTCTGGCCACGATGCTGCTTCATCTGGGAAGCGTCCGACCCCTATCTCTACATGCGCACGACCCCCGACGGCCGCATCATCTGCGGTGGCGAGGACGAGGATTTCGTCGACGAGGACAAGCGCGACGCGCTGATGGGCCAGAAGACGAAAGCCATCCAGCGCAAGCTAGGCAAGCTCCTTCCCGGGGTCTCGACCGAGGCCGATTACACCTGGACCGGCACGTTCGGAGCCTCGACGACCGGACTGCCGACCATCGGCCCGATGCCGGATCTCAAGAATTGCTGGACGGTGATGGGCTTCGGCGGCAACGGCATCACCTATAGCCGTGTCGGTGCCGAGATCATTCGCTCCGGCCTCCTCGGCAAGGGCGATCCGGACGCCGAGCTCTACGCCTTCCGCAGCTGATACCGCGCCAGCAGTGCCCTGGCGCCACGATGCTGCGAATGGCAGATCGCGACCGCGAGCGCATCCGCCGCGTCGGCGCTGCGCGTCTCGGCCTTGGGCAGCAGCACGCGGATCATCGCCTGTACCTGCTTCTTGTCGGCATGGCCGACGCCGACCACGGTCTTCTTCACCAGATTGGCGGCGTACTCCGCCACATCGAGCCCAGCCAGCGCCGGCACGACCAGCGCGATGCCGCGCGCCTGGCCGAGCTTCAAGGCTGATTGCGGATCGCGATTGACGAATGTCTCCTCGACCGCGACCTCATGCGGCTGATGCCGCGCGATCACGCCGGCGATGCCGTCATGCAGTTGCCGCAAGCGTTCGGCGAGCGACTGCTTCTCGTCGCTCTCGACCACGCCGCAGGCGACAAAGGACAGCTTCGTGCCCTCGCTGACGACGATGCCCCACCCAGTCTTCCTGAGACCGGGATCGAGGCCGAGAATGCGAATCGGATCGGACATGCGCGAACGCTATTCCCGATCGGTCTCCGGCGCACCCTGTCGCGGCGCGAGAAGAGGCCGAGGCAAGAGCCCCGGCCACTTTGTGGGTGAAGCGAAATGAGAGCGCTTTGCTCAGGCGCCCTTCAGCCGGGTGTTGCACTGGCTGTAATAGCCGCCACCCTTCTGAATCCACTTCAGCTCGCCATTGCCGCCATTGGCCTTGTTGGCGTTGTACTGGTCGTTGCAGGTCTTGAAGCGCTGCTTGCCGGCCGAGAGAGTCGAGTATTTCGGATCGACCTTGCTCGGGAACATGGCATTCCCGGCTGCGGCAGGCGTAGCGGCCGCGGGTTTGGCAGGGGCGCTGGCAACAGGCTTGGCCGGTGTCGCCGCAGCCGGAGCAGTCGCGGCAGCAGGTGCAGCTGCGTCACCGCATTGCGCCTTGCGGAAGTCGTTCCATGACTGCCCGGCCAGCGTATTCCCGGCCTTGGCGGCATTGTACTTGGTGCTGCACTCCTTCATCGTCAGCGCCAGTGCCGGCGACGATGTCTGCAGCATGAGACTGCCGGTCAGTGCGAAGAGCCCGGCGGCAAGCGCAAATCTGGTGCGTGTCATGATCGCAATCCCCTGTGGGGCCAGGTTGATGCAGCGTCGGCCAGGCGAAACATTCCGGGAGGTCACGCGGCCAAAGGACGCTAGGACCGCCAAGATGAACGCGCAATGACGGGTTGTATTAAAGTTTTGTAAGGTATCTGGCCCAGCAGCCTGTCGCGGCCCTGACCGGCGCGAAGCACCCGCCGACCTTGGGAAAAGGACGGAAGGCAGGGACGCGGCTGACATCATCGATGAGCGATACTCATCGCCGCCATCACGGCAACGGGGGTTGATCCTTTCCCACCTTGCGTGAAGGAAAGAAGATCCTTCCCCGGCGTACCGATGACAGCTCTCCTGACTTCGCTCTTTCCCGGTGTCTCGCTCGACGGCATCGCCGTCCTGATCGGCGCGACCTTGCTCGGCGGGCTGATCCGCGGCTTCACCGGCTTTGGCTTCGCGATGGTGTTCATGCCGCTGGCCTCGATTGTGCTCGGCCCGGTCGCGGCGCTGGGCCTGATCTGGGTGATCGACCTGCCATTCGCCCTGCCGCTTGCGGCGCGTTCGGCAAAGCGGGCGGAATGGAGCGAGGTCATTCCACTCCTGATCGCCGCGACGCTGACCCTGCCGCTCGGTATCGCCCTGCTGACCTGGCTCGATCGCGAGACCATGCGCTGGCTCCTGGCGCTGCTCGTGCTCGCCGCCGTCGCGCTGATGGCATCCGGCTGGCGCTATCACGGCAAGCCCGGCATCCCGCTCTCGCTCGGCGTCGGCGCGGCCTCGGGCTTGTGCAACGGTCTCGCCAGCATCGGCGGCATGCCGCTCGCCGTGTTCTGGCTCGGCGCGCAGCGCAACGATCGGCACAAGACGCGCGCCAACATGCAAACGTATTTCGGGCTGAGCACAGTTGTCAGCGGCGCGGTGCTGTGGGCAAAGGCCATCATCACCTTCACCTCGCTGGTGATGGCGCTACCGCTCTTTGCCGTCTACGGCGTCGGCCTCTGGTTCGGAACCCACGCCTTCGGCCTGGCCTCCGAGCAGACCTTCCGCCGAATCGCCTATCTGACGATTTTCCTGAGCGCGCTCGTCAGCCTGCCGTTCTGGGACGGGCTGATCGGGCGCTGAACTCAGTTGCCGAGCTTGGCCATCACCTCGTCGGCAATCTCGAAATTGGCGAAGACGTTCTGGACGTCGTCGTCATTGTCCAGCGCCTCCATCAGCCGCATCATCGATGCTGCCTTCTCCTCGTCGAGTGGCGTCGTGGTGGTCGGTCGCCAGACCGGCTTGGCCGAGGTCGGCGCGCCTAGCGTGCCTTCGAGCGCCTTGGAGACCTCGTTGAGCGCATCGAAGGCGCACAGGATGGTGTGGCCGTTCTCGTCCGAAATCACATCGTCGGCGCCGGCCTCGATCGCCGCTTCCATCACCTTGTCGGCATCATTGGCTTCAGCGGGATAGCTCACTTCGCCGACGCGGTTGAACATGAACGAGACCGAGTTGCTCTCGCCCATCGCTCCGCCGGACTTGGTAAAGTAGGAGCGCACCGCCGAGGCCGTGCGATTGCGGTTGTCGGTCAAAGCCTCGACGATCACGGCGGTGCCGCCGGGTCCATAGCCTTCGTAGCGGACCTCGTCATAGTTGTCGCCCTCGCCACCGAGCGCCTTCTTGATCGCGCGCTCGATATTGTCCTTCGGCATGTTCTCGGCCCGCGCCGCCAGCACGGCCATGCGCAGGCGCGGATTCATGTTCGGGTCCGGCATGCCCAATTTGGCGGCGACGGTGATTTCGCGGCCCAGTTTCGAGAACAGCTTGGAGCGCACCGCGTCCTGCTTGCCCTTGCGGTGCATGATGTTCTTGAACTGTGAATGGCCGGCCATACGCCCAGATCTCCGCTTTCATGCGTCGGCCGGCTTATACTCAGCCGGCTCGACGCGAGGCAAGCGCGGCGGCAGCGTTTCCGGCGGGCTCATGCTTAAGCGTTTATTCGCGAACTGTCCGCAATGTCGGAGGCAGGCCCACCAGCGGAATAGAACGCAGCGCGCATGACTAACGCAATCGCCGAGCACGCGGCGCGCCTGCGAACCTTTCGGATCGACGCAATCGACATCCGCCTCTTGCGGCAGCAGGCTGAGTTCGCGCGCCGGCGCCTGCCGGCCTTGCTGACTGAGTTGCATGAGCATTTCGAGGCCTGGCCCCAAATCCTGAGCGCGATGCAGCGCCCGGAGGTGCACGAGCTCAGGCTCGCGCACTGGATCAGGCTGGTGTCGGGCGAGATCGAGGATGGGTATCTGCAATCGGCGCACGCCGTTGCCGGCGCCTTCAACGATAATGGCGTTCCCGCCCACGCCGTCGCGATCTGTCATGCCATCGTCGGCAACGCGATCGGCGCCGAACTCGGCCTGCTGCGCGACGGCCTCGCCAAGCTCAGCCATGTCTGGCAGGCGAAGGAGTACAACCGGCGCATCGCCCTGCGCGCGGCCCTGAACAAGGCGGTACAGCTCGATCTCGAACTGCTGCTCGAGACCTATTCGCATGTCCAGCGGCAGAGTCGCGAGGCCATCCAGCGCGAGATCTCGGCGTTCGAGGTCACGGTTCGCGATGTGGTCGGCGCGGTGACCGGTAGCGCCCGTGTCGTCGAGGCGACGGCGCATAGCATGAACGGCATCGTCAAGGAGACCGGCACGCAGGCCGTCGCAGCCGCACGTGCGTCGGACGAGGCTTCCGACAATGTCGCCAGCGTCGCCAGCGCCGCCGAGGAGCTTTCCATCTCGCTCAGCCAGATTTCCGAGGAAGTCGCCCGCGCCACGACCAAGGCGCACGATGCCAGCCAGGCAGCGTTGCGAACCGAGGCGATCGTCAAGGGGCTCGCACAATCGGCGCAGACGATCGGCTCCATCGTCGGCCTGATCCGCGACATCGCCGCACAGACCAATCTGCTCGCCCTCAACGCGACGATCGAGGCGGCGCGCGCCGGCGAGGCGGGGCGGGGTTTCGCGGTGGTCGCGCAAGAGGTGAAACAGCTCTCCGCCCGCACCGCCAAGGCAACGGACGAGATCGCGGCCCAGGTTCCGGCCATGCAGGCCGCGACGCAGGAGGCGGTCGAAGCGATCGAGAGCATCGTCGGCTTCGTCGGCGACATGGACCACACGACGCTGACGATCGCGAGCTCCGTCGACGAGCAGCGGGCAGCGACCCAGGAGATTGCCCGCAGCGTCAGCTTCGCCTCGCAAGGCACGCAGGAGGTCTCTCACGCCATCGCCAGCGTCAACGAGTCCGCCCAGGCCGCCGGCCTGGGCGTCGACGAGATGCTCGGCCTCGCCCAGGCGCTGACGCGCCAGGCCGAAACCCTGACAGAAGCCTTCGAGAACCTGACCCGGCAGAACCGCGCCGCCTGAGGCGCTCCGGTTCCTTGCTCGATCGACCTGCCCGAAACGAGAAACGCCCGGCCTGAGCCGGGCGTTTTGGCTGCAGGAGCCGAAGCGCTGGCAGGTGCTGCGATTACGCCGCCTTCTTTGCGCCGAAGGTCGGGTCGAGCTCGCCCTTGGCGTAGCGCTTGGCCATGTCCGCGAGCGTGATGACGCGCTTGATCTTCGAGGCCTGGCCAGCGGTGTTGAATTCCTCGAGCCGCTTCTTGCAGAGCGCGGTCATCGCCTCCATCGCCGGCTTCAGATATTTGCGCGGATCGAATTCGCCGGGGTTTTCGGAGAGGATCTTGCGGATCTGGCCGGTCATCGCCATCCTGTTGTCGGTGTCGATGTTGATCTTGCGCACGCCGTGCTTGATGCCGCGCTGGATCTCCTCGACCGGCACGCCCCAGGTCTGGGGCATCTTGCCGCCATACTGGTTGATCACGTCCTGCAGGTCCTGCGGCACCGAGGACGAGCCGTGCATGACGAGATGCATGTTCGGCAGCTTCTTGTGGATCTCCTCGATGACGTGCATCGCCAGGATCGCGCCGTCGGGCTTGCGCGTGAACTTGTAGGCGCCGTGCGAGGTGCCCATGGCGATGGCGAGCGCATCGACCTTGGTCTCGGCGACGAACTTCACCGCCTCGTCCGGATTGGTCAGGAGCTGGTCGTGGCTGAGCTTGCCCTCGAAACCGTGGCCGTCCTCCTTCTCGCCCTCGCCGCTTTCAAGCGAACCCAAGACACCGAGTTCTCCTTCGACGGAGATGCCGCCGAGATGGGACATCTCGGTGACGGTCTTGGTCACGCCGACATTGTAGTCCCAGTCGCCCGGGGTCTTGCCGTCGGCCTTGAGCGAGCCATCCATCATCACCGAGGTGAAGCCGGCCTGGATCGCGGTCATGCAGGTCGCCGGCTCGTTGCCGTGGTCGAGATGCACGCAGACCGGGATATGCGGATAGATCTCGGTGACGGCGTCCATCATGTGCTTGAGCATGATGTCATTGGCGTAGGAACGCGCACCGCGCGAGGCCTGGATGATCACCGGCGCATCCGTCGCGTCCGCCGCGGCCATGATCGCGAGCGCCTGCTCCATGTTGTTGATGTTGAAGGCCGGAACGCCGTAGTCGTTCTCGGCAGCATGGTCGAGCAATTGGCGAAGCGTGATGCGGGCCACGATGATCCTCCGGTTGGGCTCTGCTTATCCGGAGGGTTTAGAATCGAACTGTGGCGGACGCAAAGCGAAACCGGCCAAAAACGTGAACGCGATCAGCGCCCGCGCGCTTCCAGGACCCTGACGCGCTCCTCGATCGCCGCGACCTGCTCGGCAAAGTCGCCCGTCACGGCCTTGGCCATGACGAGCAAGCCGGCCGTGTCACGCCGTTGCTTGCGGACGAGGTCCTCCAGTCGCTCGAAACGCTCGCTCGTTTCGGACCGGAAAGACGCAAAGTCGCTCTGAAGCCTTTTCAGAATCTCGAACATTGCAGTCTGGACATTCTCGCTCATCGCGTAGCGGCTCCAGCGAAATCGTCATGCCGTAACGAGAACATAGCATAAACACTGCGCCGCGCAATCGGAAGCTGCGTCGCCGCTCAGCCCTTCCGCAGCGCCTCGACGCCCGGCAGGGCCTTGCCTTCCATCCATTCGAGGAAGGCGCCGCCGGCGGTCGAAACATAAGTCAGGTCCTCGGCGACGCCGGCATGGTTCATCGCCGCAACCGTGTCGCCGCCGCCGGCGACCGCGACGAGCTTGCCGTCCCGAACGCGCTCCGCCACCGCCTTGGCGACCGCGACCGTCGCCGTGTCGAAGGGTGGCAGCTCGAAGGCGCCGAACGGGCCGTTCCAGACCACCGTCTTCACGGTGTTGAGCTTGAGCACGACCTCGGCGACGCTGAGCGGGCCCGCATCGAGGATCATTTCGTCGGGCCCGACCTCGCCGATCGAGACGACGCGGTGGCCGGGATGAGCCCTGAACTCGCGCGCCACCAGCGCATCGACCGGCAGCAGGATCTCGCAGCCGGCCGCCTTGGCCTTCTCCTCGATTTCGCGGGCGGTGCCGGCGAGATCGTGCTCGCAGAGCGATTTTCCGACATTGACGCCGCGCGCGGCGAGGAAGGTGTTGGCCATGCCGCCGCCGATGACGAGCACGTCGACCTTCTTGACGAGGTTGCCGAGCAGCTCGAGCTTGGTCGAGACCTTGGCGCCGCCGACGATCGCCATCACCGGCCGGGCCGGATTGTAGAGACCGGAAGAGAGTGCCTCCAACTCGGCCTGCATGCTGCGCCCGGCATAGGCCGGCAGAAGATGCGCCAGCCCTTCGGTCGAGGCATGGGCGCGATGGGCCGCCGAGAAGGCGTCGTTGACATAGAGATCGCCATTGGCGGCGAGCGCCTTGACGAAGTCGGGATCGTTCGCCTCGTCGCCGGCGTGGAAGCGGGTGTTCTCGAGCAGAAGGATCTCGCCGTTCTTGGCGGCGGCGATCGCCTTTGGCGCTTCCGTGCCGATGCAATCGCCGACGAAGATCACCGGCTGGCCGAGCGCATGCGCCAGCGCCGGCACGATCTGCCGCAGGCTGTTCTTCTCGTCACGGCCCTTCGGCCTGCCGAAATGCGCGAGCAGGATGACCTTGCCGCCCTTCTGCGCGATCTCGCGGATCGTCGGCAGGATGCGGTCGATGCGGGTGGTGTCGGTGACCCTGCCCTCCTCCGTCGGCACGTTGAGATCGACACGGACGAGGACGCGCTTGCCGGCGAGATCGGCGTCGTCGAGGGTGCGGAAAGCAGGCATGGAGAACTCTCTCACAAGCGTTGAAACAGGCTGGGATAATCCATGACGAGACCGTCCTCGTCGACCGGAAGCTCGGCAGTGAAACTGCCATCGGCTGTCTCGAACCGGAAGAGCCTCGGCGCAAGGCAGGTATAGAGCTGCTCGGTGACGAAGGGCTCGAGGCTGTCGAACGGCACGAACAGCATGGCGATGCGCCGCTGCTGATCCGGCTGCCAAGCGCAGCGGCGGATCGGCAGCGTGTTGGTGAAGGGTGTGGCCGAGAGGTCGATGTCGATGCAGGCGTCGAACGCCGGCAGATGGCCGCGGGCCCTGTCGTGCCAGGCACCGTCGCGCCGGGTCATGACGAGGTCGCGGCCATCGGTCGTCGTGATCTCGAAGGAGCGGACCGTGAAATCGGGATCGCAGTCGATCCGATAGGTCGCACCGTAGCGCTGCCCGCCGCGCTCGCCGATCAGCACGGAATCGGCGCGAAAGCCGTCCGCGTCTGCCTGCAGCGTCAGATGTTCGAGCCCGTCGCCTTCCAGCGCCCGCCAGCGGACATTGCGCCCGCCCGCGAGGCTAGAGCATTGCGCGAAAAAGTGGGAACCGGTTTTTCGCAAGAGCAATGCTCTGAACTTTTATAATCGATCACGTTTTTCGCATTTTGACGGAAGCGTCAAAATGCGACGTGATCGAGCGGCCGGGCGAAAGCTCATCGCGGCAGGATCGGTGGCAGCACGCCGGGAACGCCGCTCTTCAGTACGATCACCGTCAGGACGACGGTCAGGATCGCGGTGACGATGCCGGTGAGCAGCAGCGCCCCGAAGCGCGGCGTGGCGCTGACGCGCTGACGCAGCGCCGAGAGCTCTTCGCGCAGGCCGGCGAAATCCATGGTGCCGGCGGCGAGCTCGACCTTCTGGGCGCTGCGATCGAGCGACGCCTCGGCGCGGGTCAGCACCGCCTCGTAGCGCGCGAACTTCTCTTCGATCCGGGCCGCCTTGTCCTCGATCCGGGAAAGCTGGTCGAGCTTGCGCGGGTCGCTGGCGGCGAGTGGCTCGGCCGGCTTCGCTTCGGTAACGCGCGATGCGGCGACCTCGGCCATGCTCTGCGCCGGCGGCACGGTAATGGTCTCGACGGGCGTGGTCGACGTGGCGACGGTCGGCTCGATCTTGTTCATTGCGCGGTCCGTTCCTCGGCAATTTTAGGCGCAGCCGCGCCTGTCCGGCGCGGCTGCGAAGGGAGTATGGGTCAGATCAGTTTCGCCATGGCGACAGCGGTGTCGCTCATGCGGTTCGAGAAGCCCCACTCATTGTCGTACCAGGTGAGGATGCGGACGAACTTCTCGTCCAGGACCTTGGTCTGGTCGAGCGCGAAGGTCGACGACGCCGGATCATGGTTGAAGTCGATCGAGACGTTGGGCTGGTCGGTGACGGCCAGGATGCCCTTCAGCGCGCCGCGCTTGCTCGCCTTGATGATGGCGTCGTTGATCTTCTCGACCGTGGTCTTGCGCTTCGCGATGAACTTGAAGTCGACGACCGAGACGTTCGGCGTCGGCACGCGGATCGATGTGCCGTCGAGCCGGCCCTTGAGCTCGGGGATGACGAGGCCGATCGCCTTGGCGGCGCCGGTCGAGGTCGGGATCATCGACATCGCGGCGGCGCGGCCGCGGTAAAGGTCCTTGTGCATCGTGTCGAGCGTCGGCTGGTCGCCGGTATAGGCATGGATCGTGGTCATGAAGCCCTTGTCGATGCCGACGGCGTCATGCAGCACCCTGACCACCGGGGCCAGGCAGTTGGTGGTGCAGGAGGCGTTCGAGACGACGATGTGGTCCTTGGTCAGGGCGTCGTTGTTGACGCCGAAGACGACCGTCAGATCGGCGCCGTCGCAGGGGGCCGAGACCAGCACGCGCTTGGCGCCGGCGACGAGATGCGCCGCCGCCTTGTCGCGCGTGGTGAAGATGCCGGTGCATTCTAGCGCGATGTCGACGCCGAGCGCCTTGTGCGGCAGGTCCTTGGGATCGCGGATCGCAGTGACCTTGATCGGGCCGCGGCCGACATCGATCGTGTCGCCGGAGACGGTCACCGTGCCGGGGAAGCGGCCATGCACGGAGTCGAAGCGGAAGAGATGGGCATTGGTCTCGACCGGGCCGAGATCGTTGATCGCCACGACCTCGATGTCCTTGCGCTTCGACTCGATGATCGCGCGCAGCACGTTGCGCCCGATACGGCCGAAGCCGTTGATCGCCACCTTGACCGTCATCTCAATCCTCTCCTTCGCCGTTCAGCGTCGCCGCCGTCATTCACGCGGGCAAATCGGCCAAACCATGGCGGAACGCAAGGGCAGGCCTTAAAAATTTCAAGAAGGCTCAGCCGTTGTGACGCTTGATCGCCGCCTCGGCCACCGCCTCCGGCGTGATGCCGAAATGCTTGTAGACCTCCTTGTAGGGGCCGCTCGCGCCGAAGGAGGACATGCCGACGAAGCCGCCATCGGCGCCGATCACGCCATCCCAGCCGAAGCGCACGGCAGCCTCGACTGCGATCTTGATCGGCGCCTCGCCGATGATCCCGGCCTTGGTCGCCTCGTCCTGCTCGAGCAGCAGCTCAAGCGATGGCACCGAGACGACGCGGGCGCGAATGCCCTTTTCTGCCAGAAGCTTGCGGGCAGCGACCGCGATCTCGACCTCGGAGCCCGAGGCGAACAGCGAGACCTGCGCCTTGCCGCCTTCGGCCGGCAGCAGCTCATAGGCACCCTTGGCCGAGCGGTTCGTCGCGGTGCCATCGGTGCGGACCGGCGTCAGGTTCTGGCGCGACAGCGCCAGCACGGTCGGCCCGTCGGTGCGCTCCAGCGCGATCTGCCAGGCTTCCGCCGTCTCGATCGCATCGGCCGGGCGCAGCACGCGCATGTTCGGCATGGCGCGCAAGCTGGCGATCTGCTCGACCGGCTGGTGGGTCGGGCCGTCCTCGCCGAGGCCGATCGAATCATGGGTCATGACGTAGACCACCGGCAGCCCCATCAGCGCGGCGAGCCGCATCGACGGGCGGGCATAGTCGGCGAAGACCAGGAAGGTGCCGCCGGCGGTGCGGAAGCCGCCATGCAGCGTGATGCCGTTCATCGCCGCGGCCATGCCGTGCTCGCGGATGCCGTAGCGGACATAGCGGCCCTTCGGAGTCTTCGGCGTGAAGTCCTCGGCCGCCTTGGTGCGGGTGTTGTTGGACGGCGTGAGGTCGGCCGAGCCCATCACCAGCTCCGGCATGACCGGCATGATGGCTTCAAGCGCCAGCTCCGAAGCCTTGCGGGTCGCGACCGTGACCGGGCTCGCGGCGAGCGCCTTCTTGTGAGCGACGAGCGCCTTGGCGAGCTTGGCCGGCGGAGTCAGCGACAGCCGGCGCTCGAATTCACCGCGCTTGCGCTCGGACAGCGCAGCCAGACGCGTATTCCAGTCCTTGCGCTCGGCGAAGCCGGTGGCGCCGAAGCCGCGCCAGGCCTTGAGCACATCGGCCGCGACCTCGAACGGCCCGCCGGTGATGCCGAGCGCCTTCTTGGCGGCGGCGAGTTCTTCCGCGCCGAGCGGCTCGCCATGCGCCTTCGAGGTGCCGGCCTTCTTCGGGGCGCCGAAGCCGATCACGGTCTTGCAGGCGATCAGCGTCGGCTTGTTCGACTTCTGAGCACGGCGGACGGCTGCCTCGATCGCATCGGGATCATGCCCGTCGACGCGCTCGGCCTTCCAGCCGCAGGCCTTGAAGCGAGCGACCTGGTCGACCGAGTCGGAGATCGAGAGCGGCCCGTCGATCGAGATGCCGTTATCGTCCCAGAGCACGATCAGCTTGTTCAGTTTCTGATGGCCGGCGAGCGCGATCGCCTCCTGGCTGATGCCCTCCATCAGGTCGCCGTCAGAGGCGAGGACATAGGTCTTGTGGTCGACCAGCTTCTTGCCGAATTCGGCGGCGAGCATGCGCTCGGCCATCGCCATGCCGACGGCGGTGGCGAGTCCCTGGCCGAGCGGGCCGGTCGTGGTCTCGACGCCGAGCGTCATGAAGTTCTCGGGATGGCCCGGGGTCTTCGATTCGAGCTGGCGGAACTTCTTGAGGTCGTCGAGCTCCAGGCCGGGCGTGCCGGTTAGGTACAGCAGCGCGTAGATCAGCATCGAGCCGTGGCCGGCCGAGAGCACGAAGCGGTCGCGGTCGGGCCAGCGCGGCTCGGCCGCATCATATTTCAGGATGCGCGTGAACAGCACGGTCGCGACATCGGCCGCGCCCATCGGCAGGCCGGGATGGCCGGACTTGGCCTGCTCGACGCCATCCATGGCGAGCGAGCGGATGGCATTGGCCAGCCGCTCGTGCAAAGCGCGGTCGATCGCGGGCGTCGTCATGAAGTCTCTCCGGCGAGGCGGGAACGAGACTCGCGCGCCGGAGCTGGCCGGCAGCGAGCAGCGAACTTGCGAAAAAGGTCGCGCGTTCGATAGGCCGCCGGCTCAAGCTGAGTCAATTCGCCATGCGCCGCTTGGAAGCGATCAAAGAATGCATGTCCCGCGAACAATTCCGGCGCACGGCTTGGCGATCGCCCGAACGATAAGGCACGAGCCGCGGCGGATCGTCGCCATCCATGCAAAAAGCCCGGCCGCGAGGCCGGGCTTTCCTGTTGCGGTCGCAAGCCCGAAAAGGTTGCGAAAACGCGGATTACTTCTTGCCGAGCGCACCCAGCGCGCCGAAACGCGAATTGAAGCGCGAGACGCGGCCGCCACGGTCCAGCATGTGCTGGGTGCCGCCGGTCCAGGCCGGGTGGGTCTTCGGGTCGATGTCGAGGTTCAGCGTGTCGCCCTCCTTGCCGAGGGTCGAACGCGTGAAGTATTCGGTGCCATCGGTCATGACGACCTTGATGGTGTGGTAGTCGGGATGAATGCCGGTCTTCATGGCGAAATCCTCAATTGTCGAAAAGCGGGTGGCCGGAACTCGGCGCACATCGCCGGCTCTTCGAACAATTCGTATGAGCCTGTCGTGAAGTCGGGTGCCCATAGCGCAGCCGCAGCGACGGTGCAAGCTTTTCGGGATAGGTAAGCGTGGCGAACGAGACCAAAGAAGACAACAAGGCGCGGCCGGATTTCAGCGCGCTGCGCTCGTTCTGGCCCTATGCGCTGGCGCAAAAGCAACGGATCGCCTTCGCGCTCGTCGCGTTGATCGTCGCCTCGGTGGCGACGCTGGCACTGCCCATGGCGGTGAGGCGCGTCATCGATGTCGGCTTCTCCGGTGGCGAGCAGCAGCTGGCGAATTCCTATTTCGCAATCCTGATCGGCGTCGTCGCCATCCTGGCGCTGGCGAGCTCGTTCCGCTTCTACCTGGTGATGACGGTTGGTGAGCGTGTCGTCTCGGAGCTGCGTGCTGACGTCTTCCGCCACCTAACAAGGCTTGAGCCGGCCTTCTTTGACGCCAGCCGGGCCGGCGACCTGGTCTCGCGCCTGACCGCTGACACCACCCAGATCAAGTCGACCTTCGCCTCGACCGCCTCGATCGCGCTGCGCAACGGCATCATGTTCCTCGGCGCGCTGGCGATGATGATTTTCACCAGCCCGCAGCTCTCGGCGATCGTCATCGGCGCGATCCCGCTGATCGTGCTGCCGCTGGTCTTTTCCGGCCGCAGCGTACGCAAGCGGGCCCGGGCCGCGCAGGACCGCCTCGCCGACGCTTCCGCCTTCGCCGCCGAGGCGATCGGCGCGATTCGAACGATGCAGTCCTTCGGCGCCGAGCGCGAGACGACGCAGCGCTTCCAAGGCGCCTCGGATGGCGCCTATGATGCCTCGCGCGATGCGACGCGTTCCCGCGCCTGGCTCTCCGGCATTGCGATCTTCTTGGTCTCGGCCAGCGTCGTGCTGGTGCTCTGGGTTGGTGCGACCGAGGTCTTCGCCGGCCGGATGAGCGGCGGGCGCCTGTCGCAATTCGTGCTCTATGCCGTCCTCGCCGCGAGCTCGCTCGGCCAGCTCTCGGAAGTCTATGGCGACATCTCGGCTGCGGCCGGTGCTGCCGGACGGCTCGGCGAAATCCTCGCGACCAAGCCGGCGATTTCAGCTCCGCCCCATCCCAAGGCGTTGCCGACACCGCCGGTCGGCGCCCTCGCCTTCGAGGGCGTCTCCTTCCGTTATCCCGGCCGCAGCAATCTCGCGCTCGCCGATCTCGACCTTACGATCAGGCCGGGCGAGCGGGTCGCGCTGGTCGGCCCGTCCGGCGCCGGCAAGAGCACGGTGCTGCAACTGGCACTGCGCTTCTACGACCCCTTCGCCGGCCGCGTCGTCGTCGATGGCGTCGCGGGGCCGGAAGCCGACCCGACCGATTGGCGCAGCCGCTTTGCGTTGGTGCCTCAAGAGCCGACCGTGTTCGGCGTCTCGGTCGCCGACAACATCGCCTATGGCCGGCCGGGTGCGGCGCGCGCGCAAATCGAGGAAGCCGCGCAGCTCGCCGCTGCGGACGGCTTCATCCGGGCTTTGCCTGATGGCTACGACACCGTCATCGGCGAGCGCGGCGTCACGCTCTCGGGTGGCCAGCGCCAGCGCCTCGCCATCGCGCGCGCCGTGCTGAAGGACGCGCCCATCCTGCTACTCGACGAGGCGACTTCGGCGCTCGATTCGGAGAGCGAGCGCGCCGTACAGGACGCGCTCGACCGGCTGATGCAGGGCCGGACCACGCTGGTCGTGGCCCACCGGCTCGCCACCATCCTCTCCGCCGACCGCATCCTGGTGATGGAGGACGGACGGGTGGTCGAGGAAGGCACGCATGCCGCCCTCGTCGCCAAGGGCGGGCTCTATGCGCGGCTGGCCGCGCTCCAGTTCGGGCTGGAGGCGGCATAGTCAGCCCGCCGACTGGAGAGCCGCCTCCAGCCGCGCCGCGGTATCCAGTAGGCCTCGCTTGCGCGCCGCCTGCGCGGGCGTCAGCCCCTGCTTGTTCCGCGCCTTCGGATCGCTCCCCGCCGCCAGCAGGAATTCGACGAGATCGCAGGCGCTGGTGTCGTCATCAGGCAGGCAGAACAAGGGCGGCTCGCCTGAGCGGGCCGACGCATTGGCGAGCACAGGAGCCTCGGCGAAGAGCGTCTCCAGTCGCTCGATCTCGCCGGCCTGACACAGAGCTTCGATGTCGTGACTGCGCGAGGCCAGATAGATCTGCGCGGCGCTTGCACCCTGATGGCGAGCCCAGCCGAGCGGGGTCGAGCCATAGCGGCGTTCGATCGGATCGATCGCGGCACCCGCCTCGACCAGCAGAGCGACGATCTCGATCGCATCGCTGCCAGCCGCCTCGTGCAGGGCGCGGACGCCATCGCGTGTCTGCGCATCCGGCGAGACGCCCAGTCGCAGCGCCAGCGCCGCGGTCTCCGGCTTGCTCTGCCGAATCGCGACCAGCAGCGGGGCTGGGTTGATCAGGAAGTCCGGATTGCCGTCGAGCAGCCGGCGTGCCTCGGCTTCATCGCCGCGGGCGACCGCAGCGGTGAAGGCCTCCTGCCCGCTGAGCTCGACCGGGCTGGCGCCATTGTCGACGAGCAGGCGAACGAGATCGCTGCGGCCATCGAGCATGGCTTGCTTGACCAGGCTCTGCTTGGAATAGGCGTTGAGCGCCTGGGCCCGGGCGCCATGAGCAAGGAGCCAGGCTGCGCGCTTCGGCTGCCGCGGCACGGCATTGCCGAGCAGGTAGTCGAGCGGCGGCGCCGGCAATTCGCGCACTGGTTCGCGCCAACGCGCGCCCTCCCCGCGCTTCTCCGTTTCGCTCCAGAGCAGATCGAGCCAGAACACCTCGTCGGCGCCCAGCGACGAATTGTAGAGCGCCTGGCCGTAGAGCGGATCGGCGCCGCGGGCGATCAGGAGCCGTGCCAGCGCTTCCGCCTGGGGATGCGGCGGCTGGTTGCCCTCGCCACCACCGATGACGCCGGTCAGCGGGGTGAAATGGTTGCTGCCATCGCTGAAGAGCGCATTCGGGTCGGCGCCATGATCGAGCAGGAGCCGCGCGATCGCGACGGCATTGCGTGATAGCGCCTCGTTCGGCAAGCGGGTGAAAGCGAGGCGAACCAACGGCGTCCAGCCGTCGAAATCGCTCGGCTTGTCCGCGAGCATCGTGTCCCTGCCGAGAAAATCACGAACGGCATCGAGATCATGCGCGGCGATGGCGGTGTGGATGCTGTCGCCGGCGATCTCCGGATGGCGTTCGAGCAGGCGCTGGGCGAGTGCGCCGCGTGCCGGCCGGTCGGCCTCGTACTCGCCCCAGCTTTGCGTTCCCGGCCTGACGCCGTAGCGCAACGCAGACTTTTCCAGGAACAGCTCGACGAGCGCAGCATGGCCGCGCGCCGCAGCCTCGCGCACGGCGAGTTCCTGTTTCAGCACCGCCCAGCTCGTTAGCCCGTAATCGCGGGCCAGCGCGTGCTGGACCTCGCGCAGCTTGGGCGCACCGGCATGGTTCGGGATCAGCTCGCGAAAGCGGGCGATCGCTTCGCCATCGCCGGCCTCGATCTCCTTCAGCCAGCGCTTGGCCTGGCGGCGGATCGTCTCGAGGGTCGAACGGGGCGTGAGTTCGCGGGTAACGTCGGACATGGGTCTTCCTTCCGAAGAAAGCCTGATGTCCGCTCGACAGGCCGGAAGAAAGCGATGATGCGATGTCGTCGCTTGGATATGGGTGGGAGCAGGCTCCCTTGCCGCGGACTGGTGGCGCCCCATGCGCTCTGCAGCGATGAAAAGCGCATGGCGGCGGTGGAGTCAATCGCTGGCGATGCCGGCCACAACGCCCCCTTCCTTCTCCCGGATGGATTCCTCTGCGAAACCGGACGAGGCTCGCGAAACCCCTCCCCCTTGTGGGGAGGGGAAGGGGTGGGGGCGGAAAGTCGAAGCGAATTCACGGGGAATTGGCCCGATCCGCTTCTACAAGCAACCTTGCACCCAGTCGGTCGCCCCCATCCCCATACCCTTCCCCACAAGGGGGAAGGGAGGAGCCCAGGCGATCAGTCTTTCGCAGAGGAACCCGCACGGGAGAAGGTGGCGCGGAGCGCCGGATGAGGGCCTGCCCTACTCGCAGGAAGCACAACTGCGCCGCATCCCGCCAATGATCAGCGGAGGTCCCTCACCCCTACCCCTCTCCCATCCGGGAGAGGGGTTTCGCGTGGAGGCTCACTTCGCCCGCTTCGCCCCCACCAGCTCGTCCCACTTGCGGAACGCGACGACCATCTTGTCGGGCTTCAGCGGCAGTTCGATCGGGTTGTTGGCGATCAGGTCGGCATATTCCGGCCGGCCGAACTCGGCGATGACTTTCTGGCTCGCCTCGGGCGCCAGCGAGAGCGGCACGTTCTTCACCGCTGGGCCGGGATAGAGATAGCCCTCGTCATAGGAATAGGCCTGCATCTTCGGCGTCAGCACATGCGCCATGATGTCGAGCACGACCGCCAGCCGATCGTTCGGCAGGCCCTTCGGCACGCACATGAAAAAGGCGTCCGAGACCCAGTGGAAGCCCTTCAGCGTCTGGATCTTCGCCTCCTTGGGCACGATGCCGAGCGCGCGCGGATTGATGTCCCAGCCGGTGGTCGAGATGATGATGTCGCGCGAGCCGTCGCCGAACTCCTTCATCGTCGCGCCGGTGCCGGCTGGATAATACTCGATGTACTGGCCGAGTTCCTGCAGATAGGCCCAGGTCTTGTCCCAGCCGCCGACGGGATCCTGCGGATCCTTGTCGCCGAGGATGTAGGGCAGCCCCATCATGAATGTCCGGCCCGGGCCGGAATTGGTCGGGCGGGCATACATGAACTTGTTCGGATTGGCCTTGGCCCAGGCGAGCAGCTCCTCGGCGGTGGTCGGTGGGGTCTTGACCCGGTCCGGCATGTATTCGAGCAGCGGGCCGGAGGGGTAGTAGTTGACGACGACGCCGAAGCCGTCGCCCTGGACCTTGTGCAGGTTGAGCGCGGCCGGCTCGTAATTGGCCTCGATGTTCGGGAACTTGTCGGAGAAATCGGGCAGGATCTTCTGCCAGAGCTTCTGGTCGAGGCCGGCGGCAAGGCCGTCGCTACCGGTCAGGATCAGGTCGAGATCGACCTTGCCGGCATCCTGCTGAGCCTTGAGCTTGCTGGCGAGTTCGGGGGCTGGCGCCTTCACGAAGGCGATGCGCGAGACCAGCTTGGGATTGGCCGTGCGGTAATCCTCGAACGCCCGCTGCATCAGGGCAAGCGCACCGCCGACATCCATGACGCTGATCACGACGGGACTGGTCGGCAGCGGCGGCGAGGCGGCGAATGCCGGGCCGCCGGCGGCAAGCGCGCCGAGGCCACCGAGCACGGTGCGACGGTCGATGCCATGAAGATGCTTGGTCATTGCCTTCCCCCTTTGTTGTCGCGCCGTTGATGGCGGCACTCATGCGTCGTAGCGACGTTCCTGATCGGCGAGGCGGACCCGCCGGACGAAAAGCTCATCCGACCACTCGACCTCGCCCTCCGCAAGCGCGATGCCGTGCGCCTCAAGCGCCGGCCGGATCGCGGCGAGCGCGTGGCTCCCCGCCATGGCGAAAGCCTGCTCGGGCGTCGCGATGCCCCAGGCGACGACATTGCGCACGGCCTCGTCCAGGCAGAGCGCCGAGCCGGCGAGCAGTCCCGCTTCCTGCCGGACCGAGCCATCCGGCATGCGGTCGACGGCCATGCCGGCGAAATGATAGCGGCCGACCGGCGTAGCGGCGGCCACCACCGCGTCGGTGACGAGGATCGAGCGCTCGAAGCCCTTGGCCCGGATCAGCGCGGCAAGCGCCCTAGGATGGACATGGATGCCGTCGGCGATGAAGCCCGCCATCAGCCGGTCTTCGGCGAGCTGGGCGAAGATCGGATTGGCGAGCTTGTGCAGGGTCTGCGGCACGCCATTGCCGAGATGGGTCGAGAGCGACAAGCCCGCATCGGCCGCGGCCGAGACCTGATCGAAATCGGCGGCTGAGTGGCCGATGGCGACGATCTTGCCGGCCTCGGCCAGGGTTTTCGTCAGCGCGACAGCGCCTTCGCTTTCAACGGCGAGCGTCACCATCAGGATCGGCCGCGACAGGCCGCGCTCGACCTCGGCGATCAGCTCGGCCTTGGCCGCCGTCATCGCCTGCGGCGGGTGGCAGCCATGATAGCCCGGCGCCGGGTTCAGGAACGGGCCTTCGAGATGATAACCCGGGCACATCAGCGAGCCGAGCCGGCTCCCGGCCACCGCCACATCGAGCGCGCGAAAGCGCTCCACGAGCTCGTGCGGATGGGCGGTGATGATCGTCGGCAGGCAGGCGGTGACGCCAGTCGCCAGCATCGCCTCCAGCGCCCGGTCGAGATCGGCCGCCGTGATCGCCGGGTCGTTGAAATCGACGCCGGCGAAGCCGTTGATCTGGAGGTCGACCAGGCCGGGCGAGACGGGCATCGCCGCTTTAGCCCGTCTTCAGCAGCGAGGCGGCTGGCGGGTCGAGGAACAGCACCGTGTTGGGATGGCGCTGCAGGATCGAGGCCGGATGCAGCGGCGTGATCTCGCCTTCGAGCGCATCCTTCACCGCCTGCGCCTTGCGGGCGTCCGGCACAGACAGGATGATCAACTCGCTCTTCAGGATCTGGCGGATGCTCATCGAGATCGCCTGTTCCGGCACCGCGGCAAGGCTCTCGAACCAGCCCTCGCCGAATTGCTGCTGGCGGCAGGCGTCGTCGAGCGTGACGACGATGAAGGGCTCATCCGTGTCGAAATCGGCCGGCGGATCGTTGAAGGCAAGATGGCAGTTCTCGCCGAAACCGGCGAAGCAGAGATCGATACGGCGTCCGGCGATCAGCCCATTGAGGCGCCTGGTCTCCGCGATGGGATCGCCCTCGCCATTGACGGGGATGAAGGCCGGCTTGACCGGGAGCTGAGCGAGGAAGCGCTCTTCCAGATAGCCGCGGAAGCTCGCCGGATGGCTCTTGGGCAGGCCGACATATTCATCGAGATGGAAGGCGGTGACCTTCGACCAGTCGATGCCCTCGGCCGCGACGAGGTTCTGCAGCATCTCGAACTGGCTCGCGCCGGTGGCGACGATGATCGTCGCCTCGCCATGGCGAGCGATCGCAGCCCGGATCGTCTCGGCGCCGAGCGCGGCGGCCTGCCGGCCGAGCTCGTTCTTGTCGGGGGTGATGCGGATATCGATCATGCGGGTCCTGCCGGCTTTGACGAGGTGGTATACTACCATACCAGACCTCACGCTAGCACGGGCGCGAGACCGCGCACCTGTCGTAAAGGCATGGCGCGCTGCAGCTTTCTGCCTGACTTGCGCGCATAGGTTTGCACGCGCCCTCAGGCTCACGCTTGGGGCGTTCATCGAATTAGCGGCAACGGAACATTGCGAGGTACGCTACAGCGGGCTTTCAACCCATCTCCGGCACTATGACGCCCGATCCTGCCGCTCGTTTAAGCCAGAGACCAACGGGGAAAACCACCTTAGCGCGCAGTCCCTCTATGGCCGCCGTTGAGCCGAGGCCCAGCTTCGACCGGGGGCACGCTCACAACCACCGGTGAATGTCAGGCGTGGCGCGCATTTCATTCTGATAACCTGCAACTCTCGTAAGGCGGCCGCGTTGAGATTACTCCGCTAGCGAGTCAGTCCCATGCCCTTAGTCGTGCTAGTTGTCGAAGATGATGCGATTGTCCGGATGGATACCGCATCGATGATCATTGAGGCTGGATTCGAAGCGATCGAGGCAACAAGCGCCGATGAGGCGATCGTCATCTTGGAAGCTCGGTCAGACATCAACGTTGTCTTCACTGATATCGAGATGCCCGGGTCGATGAACGGCTTGAAACTTGCCTTCGCGGTGCGCGACCGCTGGCCTCCTGTAGTGATTATCATCGCTTCCGGCCGCATCCGGCCCGAGCCTGATCAGATGCCTACCGATGTCACGTTTCTTCGAAAGCCATACAGCGAGGCAGCGGTTCTCGCCGCTGTCAGGGAGGCCGCTTAGCCAGCCAGTTTCGCCGTATTCATCTTCAGGGCGACGATGACGCCCTCGGCCGACCAATCGTAGTCGATCGAGCCGCCGAGTTGCCCCGATATGCTGCGCACGACCAAACGGCTGCCGTAGCCGCCTGCGCCGTTGGGAGGTTCGACGCTCGGCCCTCCGCGCTCGACCCAGATAATTTTCACATCTGCGTCTTCAAGACTGCCCGAGACGTCGAGCGTTCCTGTCTCGGCGGATAGAGATCCATACTTCAGCGAGTTCGTCGCAAGTTCGTGGATGATCAGGGCAAGCGTCGTTGCGGCCACTTCGCCGACACCCATGCGCGGAACGGCGACCCGAATTCGCCCGCTGAAGGCTCCCATGTCCTCGTAGGGCGCGAGCAGGATCGAAAGCAGGTCGCCTAGCAGCGCCGCCTGGCCCTGATGACCGGGAAGAGGCCGTACCAGGTCGTGGGCCCGGCCAAGTGCCGCCAGCCGGCCTGTGAGTTCGGTGGCCATCTCCTTGGCCGTCATGGTGGATCGGGATGAGATCTGAGTCAGTCCCGCGGCGATGGCCAGCAGGTTCTTAACCCGATGGCTCATCTCGCCGGCGAGAAGTTCGTGACCTTCCTCGGCCTGCTTGCGCCCGGTTACGTCAAGGAAGATGCCGTAAGCTACGTTGTCGTGCAGCGCCGAATCGTCGCCGATGCCGCGGGCCGAAATCCAGCGGATCTCGTCTCCGATGATGATGCGGAAGTCGATCTCATAGGCGCCGACGACGCCTCGGGTCGCCATGAAGGCTGCCCTGACCCTATCCCGATCGGCGGGGTGAACGCGGGCCGACATATCCTCGAACTTGACGTGCTCGCTCTGCGGCAGAGCCCATAAGGCATATCCCCGTTCGTCCATGGCGAACCGGTCGGTCTCGACGTTCCACGACCACAGGGCGACCCCGGCCGCGCCGATCGCACGCCGGAGGCTGTCCGCGCTCCATGACAGCGGGTTATTTGCGGGCATAGTGAGCCTTGGTACCGGGCCTCAGGAGGCGCCATGCTAACAGCAGATGCCGGTCTTCAATACGTCTGCGGATTAAGCGGCCTCAAGTCTGTTCCACCAGCCCCGACCGACATCCGAATGGTCTCTCACCTAGGGTCTTCAGCAGGCTTGCGCCGGTCATAGAGCGTGAACTTCGGCCTTCTACCGTTTACTGATCATGCAACCACATGATTGCATGAGAGAAGCACACGTGCTAGCAACAGCCCATGGACCTCGACCGCCTCTTTCGGGCGCTGGCCGATCCGACGCGCCGCCGCATGCTGGCCGAGCTGACGGAGCGGGACGGCCAGACGCTGTTCGAGCTGCATGTGCGCCTGATCAGCTGGCACGGGGCGAGCCTTTCCCGGCAGGCTCTGTCGAAGCACCTCCAACTGCTGGAGGAGGCCAGCCTGATCCGAACCGAATGGCGCTGGCGCAGCAAGCATCATTTCCTCGAGCGCGTGCCGCTGCGGCAGATGTGGGATGTGTGGATGCGGCCGCTGGCCGAGCCGCCGGAGAAGGAGAAGACGGATGCCGATCAAGATCGTCGTGACGAGCGTGCTGGTCGATGACCAGGACAAGGCGCTGCGCTTCTACCGCGACATTCTGGGCTTCGAGCCGAAGCACGACATCCCGATGGGCCAGCATCGCTGGCTGACCCTGACCTCACCCGGCGATCCTGATGGCGTCGAACTATTGCTCGAGCCGGACGAGCACCCCGCGGCGCAGCCCTGGAAGACCGCGCTCGTCGCCGACGGCATCCCGGCGACCTCGTTCGGGGTCGAGGATGTCCATGCCGAGCATCAGCGCCTGTCGGCGCTCGGCGTCGCTTTCACCCAGCCGCCGGTCCATCTGGGGCCCGTCACGACCGCCGTGTTCGACGACACCTGCGGCAACCTGATCCAGATCGCCCAGCGGCATTGAAGTCCACGCGAAAACACCCTCAGCCCTCATCCTGAGGAGCCGCGTCAGCGGCGTCTCGAAGGATGCTTCAGGAGGCTCCCGAACCAGCTGGAGCATCCTTCGAGACGCAAGCTTCGCTTGCTCCTCAGGATGAGGGCTGGAGTATCAAGCGGGCGCTGTCCGCCTTCCCCTCAGCGCTCGGTGATCTTGAACTCGATCCTGCGGTTGCGGCGCCAGGCGTCGTCATTGTTGGCGATGTCGAGCGGCTGGAATTCGCCAAAGCCGGTCGCGGCGATGCGGTCGGCGGGAATGCCCTTGCTGACCAGATATTCGACCACGGCGACGGCGCGCGCCGTCGACAGGTTCCAGTTCGACGGGAACTGCGCCGAGCGGATCGGCCGGTTGTCGGTATGGCCGTCGACGCGCAGGATCCAGGGCAGGTCCGGCGGCATCTCGCGGCCGAGATCGACGATGATGGCGCCGAGCTTGTCGAGCTCGCCCCGACCTTCCGGCTTCAGCACGGCCTGGCCGGCGTCGAAGAAGACCTCGGACTGGAAGACGAAGCGGTCGCCGACCACGCGGATATCGGGCCTCGTGCCGAGCACCTGGCGCAGGCGGCCGAAGAAATCGGAGCGGTAGCGCGCCAGCTCCTGGACGCGCTGGGCCAGCGCGACGTTGAGGCGCGAGCCGAGCTCGGAGATCCGCGTCTGCGATTCCTTGTCCTTGGCCTCGGCCGCGCCGATCGCCTCCTCCAGCGCCGCGAGCTGGCGGCGCATGGCGACGATCTGCTGGTTGACCATCTCGACGGTCGTCTGAGCCTTGGCCGAGAGCTGCTTTTCGGCGTCGAGCGCCTTCTGGGTCTCGGCGAGTTGGGCCGGAGCATTGCTGGCAGCACCGTCGAGCAGGCCTTGGACGCGGGCGCGTTCGGCCTGCTCGCTGGTGAGCGAGGACTGCAGCAAGGCGAGCGAATCCTTGGCCTCCTTGCCGGTCGACCGCTCGAGGGCGAGCAGGTCGCTGAGCTCGGAGATCTGGCGGTTCAGCCGGTCGAGCACCGTGTCCCTGCCACTGATTTCCTGCGACAGGAAGAACTGGCCGAGGACGAAGACCGAGAGCAGGAAGACGATGCCGATCAGCATCGTCGAGAGCGCGTCGACGAAACCCGGCCAGAAGTTGGTCTCTTCCCGGCGATGCGCGCGCGACAGGGCCATGCTCAGCCTTTCTTGCGATCAGCGCCTGCGATGCCGCAGCACCATGGCAGAGTCATGACTCACCGACGCGTTCGGCGGCGAGGCGCTCGATCAGGCGCTTCAAGTCCTTCTCGCGCGCCGCCTGGGCCTCGACCCAGTCGCGGATCAATTGCTGCTCGGAGCGCATGTGCTGGACGAGGCCCTGGATGCCCTCGGCAAGGTTGGCGAGCGCCTGCGTCGCGGCGCGGTTGTTGCTCCCGTCCTGCATCGCCGCCTGGAGCTTGTCGAGGCGCTCGACCACGATGTCGCCCGAAGCGGAGCCGGCAACCGGCATCGCCAGCGGGATCGTCGCGGAGTTTGCTGTGGCGGAGCCGAGATAGTCTTCGACCTCGTTGCGGAAGCGGCGCTGCGCCTGGCCGAGCTGAAGATCGAGAAAGCCGAGCAGAACCGCGCCCGCAATGCCGAACAGCGAGGCCGAGAAAGACAGAGCCATACCGGCGAGCGGTGCGGCGAGGCCCGTCTTGAGCTCGTCGAAGAGCACGCCGGATTCCGCACCGGTGCGCAGGCTCTTGATGACGTTGCCGATCGACGAGATCGTATCGAGCAAGCCCCAGAACGTCCCGAGCAGGCCGAGGAAGACCAGAAGTCCGGCGATATAGCGCAGCACCTCGCGCCCGTCGTCGAGCCGGACCGCGATCGACTCGAGCAGAGTCGCAGCCTGCGCCGGGGCGAGCGTGCGCCGCTCCAGCGCGGGCAGCACAGCACCGAGTGGGCTGATCACCTGGTTGCGCCGGATCGTCACGCCCGCCGGGTTGGCGGCGAGACGGGTGGCGGCGCGCGCCTCGCTGTCGACGCGCCAGAGCTCGCGCAGCGTAATCAGTATGCCGACAGCGAGCGCGCCGAGAATCAGGCCGTTGAGGCCGGGATTGGCCATGACGGCGGTAACGAGGCCAGCGTGCAGGATGTAGACGAGGAAGCCGATCAGCGCGAGGAAGACCAGCGCGCGAAGAAAATAGCGCAGCGGACGGGAGAACCGGAACGTCTGCGGCCGATGCATCGCCGCCGCCGAGCTTCCCTCAGCCAGGGGCTCCAGCGGCTGGACCTCGGGGGCCGCCTCGTCATTGGCCATGCCTGCTCATCCGATCCGGTTTCGTCGCGGCGGCGACTGTCGCCTCCCGCCACGCAAGGATCAAGCAGGAAAGCGCGGTGTCGCGCTCACAGCACGGTCTTGAGAGCTGCGCGCAAAGCCGGCTCACCGGCTTCGTTGCCGCAGATCACATCCTTGGCCGATGTCGGCTGCTTGCCGTCGAGCGTGCCGAAGGTGCCACCCGCCTCGCGCACCATCACCGCGCCGGCGCCGAAATCCCAGGTGTTGAGGCCGCGTTCCCAATAAGCATCCATGCGGCCGGCGGCGACATAGGCGATATCGAGCGCAGCCGAGCCCATGCGCCGGACATTGGCGAAGCGGCTCATCACCGCGCCGAGCTCCTTCAGGAAGAGCGGGTGGCCGCCCTTGCCGATATGGGGCACGCCCATGCCGATCAGCATGTCCGGCGATTCGCGCCGGCCGGAGACGCGCATGCGGCGATTGTTGACATAGGCGCCCTTGCCCTTCTCGGCGATGAAGAGCTCGTCCTTGGCCGCGTCATAGATCACGCCGGCGATGAACTGGTTGTCGCGCTCCAGCGCAACCGAGATGTTCCAGTGTGGGATGCCGCGCAGGAAGTTGTGAGTGCCGTCGAGCGGGTCGACATGCCAGCGATTGCTCTCGTCGGTCCCAACGACGACGCCGCTCTCCTCCATGACGAAGCCGTAGCCCGGCCGTGCCTTCTCCAGCGCCGCGCGCAGGATCTCTTCGGCCTTGTGGTCGGCCTTGGAAACGAAGTCGCCCGGGCCCTTGGCCAGAACCTGCAGATTCTCGACCTCGCCGAAATCGCGCTTCAGCGAACGCGACGCCTTCATCACGGCATCGGTCATCACTGTCATCAGGGGGAGCGGATCATTGTCGAGACCTCCGGCGCTCGAAGCGCGGCAGAATGGAACAGGCTATCAAAGAGCGGCGCCGACGACGCGGCGCGAATTTCGCCGTCACTTGCTCGGTTGGCTCGGCGTCGTCAAGGCCGTGGCCTCGATTCGGTCGGCAGCGAGGCGGGCGGCGCGAGCGCGCTGTTCCGGCGACAGCCGCTCCAGAACCTGGTCGAGGGTGGCATCTGACAGGCCTTGCGCCCGCGCTGCGAGGTGCCAGGCGGCAGCTTCCGAGAGATCCGGCGAGATGCCGCGGCCGAACTGGTAGAGCTTGGCCAGCCGGTTCTGGGCGATGGCGTTGCCCTTGTTGGCAGCGCGGATGAAGAGCTTCACCGCGGCGCGTTCATCCTTGGCGACGCCGTCGCCGTTGAACAGCATGATTGCGTACTCGACCTCGCCGGCGATGAGGCCGCTGGCGGCGGCCTTGCTCATCCACTCGGCGGCCATCCCGTCGTCCTGCGGCAGGCCGCGGCCCATCTTGTAGAGCACGGCGAGCGCATGCTGAGCGTCGCCGAGAGCAGCGGAGGCAGCGACCCTGAGGCAGCCGATGGCACGCTGGTCGTCCTGCGGCTGTCCTGTCGCGAGCAAAGCGAGGGCGAGATTGTAGTTGGCGGAGGGGTGGCCGGCGGCAGCGGCCTTCTCCAGCAGGGTGCCGGCCTTCTTCGGCTCACGCGTAACGCCGCGCCCCTCCAGCATCGCCATGGCAAGCGCAAACGTGGCGTTGACGTCGCCCTTGTCGGCCGCGAGCCGATACCAGTCGGCTGCGGCCTTGGCGTCGTCACGAACGCCGAGCCCCTGGCGATAGATCTCGCCGAGCAACGTCATTGCCGCAGCGTCGTTCTGATCGGCCTCGAGCCGCTTCAAGGCTTCCGATTGGGCGCGCCGGTAATGCCCGGCCTGATAGGCACCGTAAGCGAGGTCCGGCACCGGCCCTGCCGCGGCGGCCGGTAGGGCAAGCGTCAAGGCGAGCGCGCTTAGCGCAAGCCTCATCGCGCCGTCCTGCGGGCGTGCTGGGCCGCGATCGCAGCATCGGCGTCGGTGACCGCGGCACGGATGTCGACGCCTTCGGCGAACACCCATTCGCCAAGCGCGACGAACTCGGCGCCGGTCTCGATCAGCGCAGAAACGGACTCGGCATCCGGACAATAGGCGATGCAGGGCGTCTCGAAGATCTCGGCCCACCAGGAAGCGCGCTCGATCACGGCCGGCAAGGGCGGCAGTGAACCGTCCGGCCGTGGCTCGCCGAACATGACGTAATCGACGCCGGCCTCGCCCATATCCATCGCGTCATGACGAGAGCGCAGGCCCCCTACCCCGATGATGCGTTCCTGCTTCAGGCTGGAACGCGCATCGGCGATCACATCGGCACCCTGGGTCAAATGGACGCCATCAGCGCCGCCGCGGCTGGCGACCTGGGCCGAGGCCTCGACCACCAGAGCGACGTTCTGCGCCTGCACCGGTGGGGCCAGCGCCTTGACCCGTTCGGTCAGGCTGCGTTCGTCGCCGGGCGCGAGCCGCAGCAGCACGGCGGCGACATCACCGCCGGCAAAGGCCTGCATCAGGCGAAAGGTGATCGCGCCGGGATCCAGGATCGGCGGCGTGACGAGCATCAGGCGGGTGCGGGGCGGGGTCGTGGTCATGATCTTGCGCGCAAACGGCCCGCCGCGTGATCCAATGTCAAGACCATAAGTCCAGCGACCAGGCTCCAGAAGGCCGAGCCGACGCCGAACAGCGATAGGCTGGAGGCCGCGACGGCGAAGGTGACGACCGCGGCAAAGCGATCCTTCTCGCTCCCCATCGCCTGGCCGAGCGCCCCGGTCAGCGAGCCGACGAGGCCAAGGCCCGCGACCGCGACGATCAGCGCTTTGGGCATGGCGAGGATCAACGCGAGCAGGAGGCCGGCGGTCGCCGCAATGGCGAGCCAGAAGAAGCCGTACCAGATCCCAGCCTTCCAGCGCTGCTTCGGATCGGGATGGGTGTCGGCGCCGGTACAGATCGAGGCGCTGATCGCCGCCATGTTGACCATATGCGCGCCGGTCGGCGCCGTCAGGGCCGACATCAGCCCGGTGACGAACAGGCACGAGGCGGTCGGCGGCTGGTAGCCGGAAGCACGCAACACGGCAAAGCCCGGCAGGTTCTGCGCCGCCATGGTGACGAGGTAGAGCGGGATGCCGATGCCGACGATCGCAGTCAGGTCGAAATGTGGAGCGATCAGCTCGATATGCGTGAGCGCCACCGGCCCGGCCGGCAGCGTCGCCGTGCCCGTGGCGAAGGCGAGCGCGAGGCCGGCAGCAAGCGCCGCGATGACGCCGAGGAAGGGATTCCACAGCCGCGCCAGCAGGAAGACGACGAGCAACGTCAGCACCAAAGCCGGCTGCAGCTTCATCTCGTCGAAGACCGCGACGACGAAGCGGAAGATCACGCCGGCAAGCATGGCCGCCGCGATGCTCATCGGAATGCGCTCGACCAGCGCACCGAGCGGGCGGAAAGCGGCAGTTGCCATCATCAGCGCAGCCGCTGCGAGGAAGGCGCCGACGGCCGAGGCCATGTCGAGGCCGCTCGCCGCCGCGATCAGCGCCGCGCCCGGCGTCGACCAGGCGCAGATGATCGGCATGCGGTGCCGCCAGGACAGGATGAGGCTGGCGAGCCCCTTGGCGATCGCGAGCCCGGCGAGCCATGAGACGGTCTGTCCCGGCGTCGCGCCGAGCGCCTGCGCAGCGGCGAGGATCACCGCGACCGAAGCCGCATAACCGACGAAGACGGCGACAACAGCGGAGAAGAGCTGCGACATCAGCCCTGCTGATCCCAGGCGGTCGGCCAGGTCTCGGTTAGCGTGGCGCCGAGACGCACCGGCCAGGCCGCCTTGGCGAGGCCGGTCCGGTCATCGGTCTCGACAGCGATACCCGACAGCGTGCCCTCGCCGAGCGCCGGCTCCAGCCGCGAGCCCGGCGTCTTCTGCAGGAAGCGGCGGATCGCCTCCTCCTTCTGCATGCCGAGGATCGACTCGTAGTCGCCGCACATGCCGGCATCGGTCTGATAGGCGGTGCCGGCCGGCAGCACGCGCGTATCCGAGGTCGGGACATGGGTATGGGTGCCGACGACGAGACTGGCGCGACCGTCGAGATAATAGGCCATGGCGAGCTTCTCGCTGGTCGCCTCGGCATGGACGTCGACGATGACGGCGTCGGCGGCATCCCCCAGCGGACAGGCGGCAAGCTCGCGCTCAAGCGCGGCGAAGGGATCGTCGAGCGCGTCCATGAACAGCCGGCCCATCACGTTGACGACGAGGACGCGCGCGCCGTTCCTGGCCTCGATCACGGTCGCGCCACGGCCAGGCGTGCCGGGTGGATAGTTCGCCGGCCGGATCAGGCGCGGCTGGCGCTCGATGAAGACCATCGCCTCGCGCTGGTCCCAGGAATGGTTGCCGAGCGTGATGACGTCGGCGCCGGCGGCCAGCGTCTCGTCGCAGATCGCCTCGGTGATGCCGAAGCCGCCGGCTGAGTTCTCGCCGTTGATGACGACGCAGTCGAGCTTCCAGCGCTCGCGCAGACCAGGGAGGCGATCCTGCACGGCAAGGCGGCCGGCGCGCCCGACGATGTCGCCGAGAAAGAGTAGACGCATGACACTATCCAGTGATTGGGCCGCCACATGGCGGCCCGTTCCGTCGCGCTTTCACCCAAGGTGCCGTCGTCCCGGCCGGAGCGGCGAGGCCACGCAGGACTTCGCGGTTTTGAGGAAAGCACGGCGGGACGACTGCGTCTTGAATGAAAGGCGCGTGCTAATGACGTGATCATCGCAGCGAAATCAACCGCAGCGGATCGCCTCGTCCTGCGTCACAACCCAGTCGAGGCGGCGGTCGTGCGGCTCGGCTGGCACTTCCGCGATCTCCTGCGCGGCATAGGCGATGCCGATGGTCGTGACCGGCTCGAGCTCGGCGATGGCGCGGTCGTAATAACCCTTGCCGTAGCCGATGCGATACCCGCGCCGGTCGAAGGCGGCGAGCGGGACGATCAGGATCATGGGCCTGGCCTCGGGCTCCTCAGGGGCCGGCACCAGCGTACCGAAGCCACCGGGCACGATCGGCTCCCACGGTGCCCAGCGACGGAAGAGCATGTGCTTCTCGACGATCGCCGGCAGGCAGAGCGAAAGGCCGCGCTCGTGCAGGGCCTCCAGGATCGGGCGCGGATCGGCCTCCGAACGCATCGGCCAATAAGCCGAGACCGGCCCTTGCGCGAACACTGGCAGCGCCAGGGCACGCGCGACGATCGCCTCGTCCCAGATCAGGCGATCGTCGAGTTCGAGGGCGTCGCGCCGGGCCAGTGCCTCGGCACGCAGCACCGCCTTGCGCGGAGAGGGAGTGTGAGAGACGGCATCGGTCATGGGAAGTGCGGAGCCACCTTGGCCGTGGAGATTTCGATCCCGGGACACCTACAAAGTAGGTGGGCGCCGTGTGTCCGGGTCCAGGGACCCGGTCAGGGACAGCTCCCTAGGGAGTCGTATGGGCCCGGGAATACATAACTCGCACGCACCAGGCAGCCCCGCCAAGCCAAGGTAAGACGCATGCCGGCAAAGCGCCAGAGGCGTTTGGTGGAAGGTGCGGGAATTTCGTGCCGTCAGGCCCCGCGCACAATCCCGTGCCGGATCACCCGGTCGATCAGGTCGGGATAGGCGATGCCGCTGGCGGCGAGCGCCTTTGGGAACATGCTGATGTCGGTAAAGCCGGGAATGGTGTTGATCTCGTTGACCAGCGCGCTACCATCCGGCCGCAGGAAGAAGTCGACACGCGCCATGCCATCGCAACCGAGCGCGTAGAAGGCGCGCTTGGCCAGCACCTGCAGATTCGCGATGACGTCCTCGGGCAGGTCGGCCGGCACATCTACCCGGGCACCGTCCTCATCGAGATATTTGGCCTCATAGGTATAGAAGCCGTGGCTCGCGGCGGCGACGATCTCGCCCGGCAGCGAGACGATCGTCTCGCCATCGGCCTGCTCCAGCACGCTGAGCTCGATCTCGCGGCCTTCGATGAACTCCTCGACCAGGACGACGCGGTCGTGCCGGAAGGCCTCGGCGAGTGCCGCCGCGAAAGCCTCCGCGCTCGTCGCCTTGCTGACGCCGACCGAGGAGCCCTGCCGGGCCGGCTTGACGAAGAGTGGCAGGCCGAGCGCCGCGCTGGCGCGATCGAAGCTGAGTGTCTCGCCCTGCCGGACGGTGAGCGAGCGGGCAACGCCGAGCCCGGCCTCGCGCAGCAGCCGCTTGGCAATGTCCTTGTCGAGCGCATTGGCCGAGCCGACGATGCCGCAGCCCGCCAGCGGGATGCCGGCGACCTGGGCCAAGCCCTGGACCGAGCCATCCTCGCCGTCGAGGCCGTGCAGCACCGGGAAGAGCACGTCGATCTTCTGGAGCGTCTGCGGAGCAGCTCCGTCCTGAAGGCGCAGCAGGCGTCCACCCCCGCCCGGCAGCAGGCAGAGCTCGGCACCGTCCTGCGGGATCGGGTCAGGCAGGACGCCGTTCTGCAGTTCGAGCTCACGCCATTGCCCGGCCTTGGTGATCAGGATCGGCACGACGTCGTATTGCGCCTTGTCGATCGCCTTCACCACATTGGTGGCGGACATCAGCGAGACCTCGTGTTCGGCCGATTTGCCACCGAGGAGAATTGCCACCCGCACCCTGTCGCTCATTGTCCCTGCCTTCATCGACTCATCTCAGCTGCGAGCGTCAGTCAGGCATGATTGAGGAATTGCAAAGGCAGGCTGCAATAGTTGGTCGTCATGGTCGGGCTTGTCCCGACCATCCACGTCTTTTCCTTACTGATCGAGTGTGGTGTTCAAGACGTGGATGCCCGCCACAAGGGCGAGCATGACGCCCGTGTGGAATTGATCGCCTAACCCGTCTGCCCCGGCAGCAGGCTCCGCGCCACCCCCTCGATGCGCTCGGCCGCGGCGACGAGGGCGGCGGCCGCCTTCTCTTCGACCTCGCCGGCGCGCTGGTCGGCGGTACCCGCATCGCCCTGGATCGATTGCAGCCGGCCTTCAAGCGTCTCGACCTTCTTCTTCAGCTCGCTGACCTCGTCGGCGACCATCAGCGCCGCCATGACATGTAGGCGCATGTCGCCGATCTCGCCGAAAGCCTGGCGCATTTCCTCGATCTTGCCGTCATAGAACTGCGCGAGCCCCTCCAGATGCGGCTCCTCGCCCTCGCCGCACGCCATGCGGTAGGCCTTGCCGGAGATGGTGACGTTGACCTGCGGCATCACGCGTCCTGTTCGGCTTCGTCGTCAGGGCGGACTTCGACGCGCGCGATGACCTCTGCGAGCGCCGTCATGGCACGGTCGAGCTTGCGATCGACCTCTTCCGCAACGCCCTGGACCTGACCGATCCTGGCCATGGCGCCGTCCAATTCGACGGCGAGGCGGGCACGGTCGTCCTGCATCAGGGTCAGCTCGGTTTCGAGATTGCCGCGGCCACGCTCGACCTCGAGCCGCCTGCGGGCGGCTGCTTCGAGTTGGCCGAGCGCGCCTTCGAGACGCGACAGGGCGTGATCCAGTCCTGGAGACGCCACGCTTCTTCCTCTGCGGCCGGCCACGCCGGCTCATCCGATTCGGAAGCCTAGTTTAACAAATATGCGCGTGGAAAGCGCTTTGGGCTTCCAAGGGCCCGCGCAGCGACGTCGGCAGTGGATATCCAGCGTCTAAGGGCGACGCGGCTTCAAAAAAGGCCATTAGCCGCCGTCAGCGCAACAGACCGAGCCGCGCCTGCAGGCTTTCGAGCTGGCCGCGCACCGGATTCGCCGCGACGGGTCGGCCCGCGCCGGACATCTGCTCATCGAGATTGCGGATGCGCTCCTGCAAGCGGACCGAATGGGCGACGAGATCACGCAGGCGCTGCGGCAGGCGCTCGGCCTCGGCGCTGCTCGGCTGTAGCATCGACTCGGCGATGCGGACCTTATTGTGCTCGTTGCGCGCCTGGTCGGCGCTCATCTCGCCCTCGGCGACGGCGCGCTGCACCAGCAGCCAGGAGGCGATCTGCATCAGGCGCGTCGTCAGGCGCATGCTCTCGGTCGCATAGGTCAGCGAGACCTCGCGCGGCAGCGCCGCCGACTCGGCCCGCCCGTCGCCGTCGAGATAGGATGCGGTTGCCTCGACCAGCCCCATTCCTTCGCGGAAGAGCTGCATGAACGCGTCCGACTTGACGAAGCCGCGCGCGAACGAGATCGCGCCGTCCTCGGCCTCGGGCCTCAGCATCGTCAGATCGGTCATACCCATGTCTCCAATCGGCACAATGGCGCGCGATTAAAGGACGCGACGCCGACTCCTGCCGGGACATCGCAAGGATAACGCCACAGCGTTGTCTGCGCCGCGGTAACGTGTCGTTAAGGTTAACGGTGCGATGGTCCGGCGCGGTGACGCCCTCACCTCGCCCGGAAAATCCGGGCAGAGACAAAAAAAGAGCCGCCCCGAAGGCGGCTCGAAGGTCAACAGGGAGGCGTCAAACAGAGTGGGCAGGAGCCACTCGACATCCAGACAAACTGGATGATGCGATTCATACTTTGGAATCGTTAAGCGACCGTTAACGGCACTCGAAAATGCGACAAATTCGAACGATCCTGAGCCAAATCTGGATTGCTAGCGCGTGACCGTCAGCTTCAGGCCGAAACGCTCGCTGACGAAGCGCTCGCCGAGCGAATAACGATAGGTCCCGCCAAGGCTGATGCTGGGCGCGATCTCGCGCCGGATCTCGATGCTGTGACCGCCGAGCATCGCGACCGGCGCCTGCATGATCAGGACAGTCTGCGGCAGGCGGAGCTGGAAGGTCGCCATGGGCTTTCCGCCATCCTCCCGCAGCCCTACCCGGGCGGTGTCCTCGATAGCGGCGGCCGGAGCGGCCGCGAGCAAGGCAATGGCGAGCGCGACCAAGCGCATCGGCTCTCTCCTGTCGATGGCAGGCGCACGATCGGGTACGGCCTTCAGCCGTCTCTGCCGCCTCGTTTCCACCTGCTGTCATTGTCGGAAGTGGCCCCGGCCGAGGCAATGCGTCGGCGCGGGCAGGCGGCATCCGGCCGCCTTCTCCACGCCCTCAGGATAGGTGCTTCGGCCCTCCAGGCGAAGATGAATATCCGTTCATCTGCTGGCGCATCTTGTCGCGTGGCAGGAAGGACTCAACCGCTCGCCAAGTGCCGCCGGCCCTGCCTTCGCGGTTGACCGCCGCGGTTTCGCCTCAAGCCTTCGCCTTGAAGAAGGCGTCGGCAGCCGAGCGCGAGGCGGTCTTTTTCTCCAACGCCTCCTTCAGCCGCGCGATCTCCGCTTCGAGAAGGGCGATCCGCTCGTCGAGCTCGGCAACGGCGAGCTGCGACAGGTCCTGCCCGATCTCGTGAGCCCGCTTTGGCAACGGGCGGTCGTCGTCGAGAAATCCAGCCATCGTAGCCTCGCCTTGCATCCTCCGGACACGCGAGCTTAATCGGAGGCGAACGCCAGCACCACAGGCGAGGAGATATCCATGACCACCCTGCCCGCATTGATGACCGCCATCGGCTTCGATACCCCTGGCGGCCCTGAGGTCCTTAAAGCCCAGCAGCGCCCGGTGCCGCAGCCCGGTCCCGGCCAGGTCCTGGTCCATGTCGCGGTCGCCGGCGTCAACCGGCCCGACGTGCTGCAGCGCATGGGCGGCTATGCTCCGCCGCCCGGCGCCTCCGATATTCCCGGTCTCGAGATCGCCGGCCGGATCGTCGCCCTCGGCGAGGGCGTCTCGCGCTACGAGGTCGGCGATCAGGTCTGCGCGCTCGTCGCCGGCGGCGGCTATGCTGAGTACGCCGTGGTCCACGAGGACAATGCCCTGCCGATCCCGGCCGGGCTGTCGCTGGAGGAAGCCGGCGCGATCCCGGAGACCTATTTCACCGTCTGGACCAATGTCTTCCAGCGCGGCGGCTTGAAGAAGGGCGAGAGCTTCATGGTGCATGGCGGCACCTCGGGCATCGGCACCACAGCGATCCAGCTCGCCAAGGCCTTCGGCGCGACTGTGCTGGCCACTGCAGGGTCGGACGAAAAATGCACCGCCTGCCGCGACCTCGGCGCCGACCACGCCATCAATTACCGCAGCGAGGACTTCGTCGCCGCGGCGAAGGCGGCAACCGGCGGGCGCGGCGTCAACCTGATCCTCGACATGGTCGGCGGCGACTACATCAACCGCAACTACGACGCCGCCGCCGAGAGCGGCCGCATCGTCCAGATCGCCTTCCTCAATGGACCGAAGGCCGAAGTCAATTTCAGCCGCCTGATGATGAAACGCCTGACCCATACCGGCTCGACCCTGCGCCCGCGCACGATCGCCGAAAAGGCGGGAATCGCACGCGAGCTCGAGGAGAAGGTCTGGCCGCTGCTGACCGAAGGGCGCTGCAAGCCTGTGATCCATGCCCGCTTCCCGCTGGAGCAGGCCGCTGAGGCGCACCGGCTGATGGAGAGCAACGCCCATATTGGCAAGATCGTGCTGACAATCTGATCCATTGGTTTGATTGGACAGCAATCGCGGCTTTGCCTATAAGGCCCGCCATCCTCCTCATCGTCGATGATTTGGATGACCGGCCGGGGCGGCCGGTCTGCGCCTGAGAGCTATTGCCCGCGACATTCCAGGAGACGGCCCGTGTCACAAACGCCGCTGATGCCGAAAGCCACTGCGGTCTGGCTGGTCGAGAACACCTCGCTGACCTTCGAGCAGATCGCCGAGTTCTGCAAACTGCACCCGCTCGAAGTGCGCGGCATCGCCGACGGCGAAGTCGCGGCCGGCATCAAGGGCCTCGACCCGATCACCTCCGGCCAGCTCACCCGCGAGGAGCTTGAGCGCGCCGCCAAGAATCCGGCGCACCAGCTCAAGCTCGCCGAGCGCAAGGTCAAGGTGCCCGAGATCAAGCGCACCAAGGGGCCGCGCTACACCCCCGTCTCCAAGCGCCAGGACCGTCCGAACGCGATCCTCTGGCTGCTGCGCAACCATCCCGAGCTCAAGGACGCGCAGATCATCCGGTTGATCGGCACGACCAAGACGACGATCGCCCAGATCCGCGACCGCACCCACTGGAACGCCCAGCAGCTGCAGCCGATCGATCCGGTCAGCCTCGGCCTGTCCTCGCAGATCGACCTCGATTTCGAAGTCGCGCGCGCCGCCAAGGACCGCCCGGCCATGGTCGTGCAGGAAACCGGCTCGACCCTGCTTCCCGCCGAGGTGACGACTGCACCGCAGCCGGCACCGGCCTCGCAGCCCTTCGCCGATATGAGCCGGCCGAAGCGCGAGGAAGAGGAGAAGATCGACGTCGACTCCGTCTTCGCCAAGCTGAAGCAGCTCAAGCGCCCGGCCGACGAGGACGACGACGGCGGCTACTGAGCTCGGCTGACCGGACAAAGCTGGAGGCGAGTGACTGTGACCACTGATCTCGCCTTCACCTTCCTCGGCACCGGAGCACCGCCGGTCAGCCTGCGCCGCGCTGGCCCGGCTCATCTCGTCGAGGCAGCTGGTGTCAAGATTCTGATCGATTGCGGCTCTGGCGTCAGCCAGCGCCTCGTCGCCGCCGGCCATGCCGGAGCGCAGATCGACGCACTCATCGTCACGCATGAGCATTCCGACCATCTGGTCGATTTCTACCAGCTCATCGTTTCGTCCTGGCACCAGGGTCGGAACCGGCCCTGGCGGGTGATCGCGCCGGAGCCGGCGCTCGCCAACATGCGCGGCCAGTACCAGGCTTTCACCCGCGAGCGCGCCTTGCGCATCGCCTTCGAGAAACGTCCGGACGCGACCGGTCTCGAGGTCGTCTTCGAGGAATTGCGCGAAGGCCCGATCGCGGGACTGGGCTCTCTTGTGGTCGAGGCCTTCCTCGTCGACCACAAGCCGGTCGAGCCAGCCTTCGGACTATCGCTGTCGGCGGGCGGCAGCCGTATCGTCTTCTCCGGCGACACGCGCCTGACGCCGTCGCTGAAGCAGGCCGCGCAGGGTTGCGACCTCCTCGTCTGCGAGGTCTTCATCGACAGCCAGATGCCGGTCACCGCCGGCGTCCGCTCGGCCGAGACCGTCGCTTCGGTCCAGAGCTATCACATGACGCCGGCGGTTGTGGCCGGCCTTGCCGAGCGCGCCGGCGTCAAGGCGCTGGCGCTGACCCATATCGTCCCGCCGGGGGCCGACACTACGTCGCTCTTCGCCGAGGTTCGCGCTGGCGGTTATGCCGGGCCGCTGATCGTCGGAGAAGACCTGATGCGGCTGGAATTGCCGGCGCGACTGCTGCGCTGGAACGGCGCCGCGCTGGGGTTCTGATAAGCGAGCTGCCGCTCAGGCCGCCCGGCGCAGCCCCGCACGATCCTGCACGCCGCCGAGTCGGAAGCCTCCCGCCAGTTTTGCGACCGCTTCGGCGGCCTCCGCCATGCCGCGCCCGGCTGCGGCGGTGCGCGCCGCGGCCTGGGCATTGTCCTGGGTAGCGGCGTCGATCTCGACCAGTGCCCGCTCGATCGCGCCGACGCCCTGCGACTGCTCTGCCGTCGCCTGGCTGATCTCGCCGAAGGCCTGGGCGACCTCCTCGACCTCGCCGGAGATGGTGGTGAGGCTGGCGCCGGCCTCGCGCACCAGCTTCACGCCCTCGTCCACATGCACTTTGGTTTCGCTGATCAAAGCCCGCACGTCGCGCGCCGCGTCGGCCGATTGCTGGGCGAGCCGGCGGACCTCGGTCGCGACCACGGCGAAGCCGCGCCCGCCCTCGCCGGCCCGCGCCGCCTCGACCGAAGCGTTGAGCGCAAGGAGGTTGGTCTGGAAGGCGAGCCCGTCCATGACTTCGACGATGTCGACGATCCGGCGCGACTGCTGGTCGATCTTGTCGATCGCCTCGACCGCGCGTTCGGCCACCGCGACGCCGGCTCCGGCATCGTCGGCGGTCGCGCGCGCCTTGCGCGCCGCTGCCTGGACGATGTCGGAGGTCTGACGCACGGTCGCGGCGATCTCCTCGATGACGCTGGAGGTGTCCTGGATCGCACTGGCCTGGCTTTCGCCACGCTGCGACAGGTCGAGCGTCGCCGAGAGGATGTCCTCGGCTGCGGTGCGCGTCTGCCCCGCGTTCTGCACTACCGCCGCCAGCGCCCCAGCGAGCGCCTCCGTCGAACGGTTGAAATTGCCGGCGACGGCGGCAAGCCGTCCCTCGAAGCCGGCCGACATTCTCGCCGTCAGATCGCCATCGGCCAGGGCCGCGAGGGCCCGGTCAGTCTCGTCCAGGAAACTCTCGCAGGCCCCGGTCAACTCATCGATGCCGCGCACCAGCGCGCTGAAGCGGCCGAGTTCGGCAGTCTGCGCGGTCCGGACCGAAAAATCGCCGCGCTTGGCCGCATCGACCACGACCGAGACCGCCTCGATCAGCCGCGCCTCGATTTCGCCCCGCCCGGTTTCCGCCTCCGCGCTGTCATGGCGTAGCGCCTCGGCGCTCTCCTGGTTCAGCAGGGCAGTGGCCGCCGCCTCGTCGGCCTGGTCGAGCGCAGCCGCGAGCCGGTGCGCGATCCAGATCAGCGCTCCCGCCTCGGCCAGCAGGATGACGGCATGGACGACGACGCGGAGAAACTCGCTGCCATCAGGGAATACCGCCGCCGGATAGGCGAAATTGAGGACGAGGTGATGCACCGCCACCACCGCCGTCGCGGCCACGATCGAGCGCCAGCAGCACCAGGCCGTCATCACCGCGAGCGCGGCGAAGAAGGCCATGTGCAGGTCGATCTGATAGCGCGTGCCCTCGCAGGCGAAGACCAGCAGCGCCACCTGCCCGTTGATCGCGATGGTCGAGATCAGGCGCGTCGAGAGACCAATCCCGTCGGAGCGCCAGGCGAGCGTCGTGGCTGCGGCAAGCAGGGTCGAGACCAGTCCGATCGCGAGCAGCGCCGGATGGCCGGCGAGCCAGCCAACGCCGCAGGTCACCGGCACCAGCAGCCACTGCCCTGTCATGAGCGGTGCGGCAAAGGCCCGGCGGAACGTCTCGAGGCTCTGGTTCATGGAGACCGTCTCGCTGAGATGAGGGGATCGCGCGCCTGGCCGGAGCAACCGCCGCCCAGTCCTGCCAGGACGAGCGCGGCGCCGGATTGATAGAGGCGCGTTGAAAAACCGGGAGATTGCGAACGCGCCAGCAAGCCGAAACGGCCGACCGATGCGAGGATCACGCCATCCGCAAGGCTCACCGCCTCCGCGGCCGCCGCGGAACTCGCGGCAAGCACGAGAACGGTTGCGCCGTCGCGCGGCGCAAGAACGACGCCGATCGGCGCCAGCAGCGCACCGATCGCCAGGGCCAGCAGTCCGATGCGTGGGCGAAACGCCATCGTTTAAATCCGGCGGGATAAGCGCCTGCGATCCTGAACGATTCTATTTAAAACAACGTAAAGTTGTACTTTCGTCGAACCGCCCGGCAGCGCCTTCAGCCCAGCCCCCTGCCCTTCAGCGCGACGCCGATCTCGGCCAGCACCGCCGGATCCTCGATCGTCGCCGGCATGGCGTATTCCTCGCCATCGGCGATCTTCTTCATCGTCGCACGCAGGATCTTGCCGGAGCGCGTTTTCGGCAGCCGCGCCACGGTGATCGCAAGCTTGAAAGCGGCGACGGGGCCGATCCTGTCGCGCACCAGCCCGACCAACTCCTTCTCGACCTCGGCCGGCGATTGCGTCACCCCGGCCTTCATCACGACGAAGCCGCAGGGCTGCTCGCCCTTGAGCGCGTCCCTGATCCCGACCACGGCACACTCCGCCACCGCCGGATGCGAGGCCAGCACCTCTTCCATGCCGCCGGTCGAGAGCCGGTGGCCAGCGACATTGATGATGTCGTCGGTGCGGCCCATGATGAAGACATAGCCGTCCTCGTCGATGAAGCCGGCATCCGAGGTGTTGTAGTAGCCCGGATAGGTCTCGAGATAGGCGCTGCGGAAGCGGGCATCGTCGTGCCACAAAGTCGGCAACGCGCCGGGCGGCAGCGGCAGTTTGGCGACGATCGCGCCCATCGTGCCGGGCGGAACCGGCTTGCCACCCTCGTCGAGGCACCGGATGTCATAGCCCGGCAGCGGCACGCTCGGCGAGCCGTGCTTGATCGGGAGAAGGCCGAGCCCCACCGGATTGCCGACCATGCAGGAGCCGGTCTCGGTCTGCCACCAATGGTCGACCACCGGCACGCCGAGCACGTCCTCGGCCCATTTCAGCGTGTCGGGATCGGCCCGCTCGCCGGCGAGGAACAGTGTGCGGAATGCCGACAGGTCGTAATTCTTGAGATAGGTCGCCTGCGGGTCCTCCTTGCGGATGGCGCGGAAGGCGGTCGGCGCCGTGAACATCGCCACCGCCTTGTGTTCGGCGATCACCCGCCAATAGGCGCCGGGATCGGGCGTGCCCACCGGCTTGCCCTCATAGAGGATCGAGGTCGCACCCAGCAGCAGCGGCCCATAGACGATGTAGCTGTGGCCGACGACCCAGCCGACATCGGAGGCGGTGAACATCACCTCGCCCGGCTTCACGTCGTAAAGCTGCGTCATCGTCGCCAGCAGCGCGACCATGTGCCCGCCATTGTCGCGCACCACGCCCTTGGGCTTACCCGTTGTCCCCGAGGTGTAGAGCACATAGAGCGGGTCGGTCGCGGCGACCTCGACGCAATCGGCCTTGCGGCCATTGGCGCGGGCGGCTGCGACGAGCGTCCGCCAGTTCTTGTCGCGCGTGACGTGCATCGAGGCGTCGACCTGCGGCCGCTGCAGCACGATGCAGGCGTCGGGCTTGTGCGTCGCGATCTCGATGGCCGCGTCAAGCAGCGGCTTGTACTCGACCACGCGGGTCGGCTCGATACCGCAGGTCGCGGTCATGATCAGCTTCGGCGTGGCGTCGTCGATGCGGGTCGCCAGTTCCTTGGCCGCAAAGCCGCCGAACACCACCGAATGCACCGCGCCGATCCGGGCGCAGGCCAGCATGGCAATTGCGGCCTCCGGGATCATCGGCATGTAGAGGATGACGCGATCGCCCTTGCCGACGCCCTGATCCTGCAGCACGGCCGCGAGGGTCGAAACCTCGTCGAGCATCTGCGCATAGGTGAAGCTCGCCTTGGTGCCGGTGACCGGGCTGTCGTAGATCAGCGCCGTCTGCTCGGCCCGGCCGTCGCGGACATGCCGGTCGAGTGCGTTGAAGCAGGTATTGCAGCTCGCATCGGGGAACCAGCGGCCATAGATGCCGGCGCTCGCATCGAAGATCGCCTGTGGCGGCTTGATCCACTCGATGCCCTCAGCGATCTCGGCCCAATAGGCTTCCGGATCCCGCTGCCAGGCGGCATAGGTCTGCGCATAGCGGCTTGCATGGCTGGCAGTCATCAAAAGCGTTCCTCTCCGCCGGCATTCAGCCTAGAGCGTCATCAGAGATGCAGCGCCCGGCCGGATTTGGCGCGGACTGTGCCCAGTCCTGCCGTCAGCATGCAAGCGTCCGCCTCTCAGACTTTCAGCGCAACCGGATGGGCTGCGCTGCACAACCGGCTCAGCCGGCAGCCGCGCGGGACGATGACCTTCGACCTCACCTTCTTCGCCGTCATGGTCCCCGCCGTCGTCCTGATGGGGCTGTCCAAGGGCGGCTTTTCGGGGCTCGGCCTGCTCTCGCTGCCGCTGATGGCGCTGATCGTCTCGCCAGTGCAGGCGGCCGCGATCATGCTGCCGATCCTGATCATCCAGGACGTCGTCACCGTCTGGTCCTATCGCCGCGAGTTCGACCGCCGGAACCTGGCGACGCTGATGCCGGGCATGCTGCTTGGCGTGCTCGCAGGCTACCTGCTGGCGGCGAAGGTTTCCGACGCCATCGTCGGCCTCGCGGTCGGGGTGATCTCGATCGGCTTTGCGCTGCGCCGGCTCCTCGCCGGCAAGACGGCGGCCCAGCCGGTGACGCAGGCAAACTATACGGCCGGAACGATCTGGGGGGCGATCTGCGGCTTCACCAGCATGATCGCCCATGCCGGCGGCCCGCCCTTCCAGATCTACACCATGCCGCAGCGCCTGCCTCCGGCCGTCTTCGTCGGTACCGGCGCGCTGTTCTTCGCGCTGATGAACTGGATCAAGGTGCTGCCCTATTTCATCCTCGGCCAGTTCAGCCCGCAGAACCTCTCGGCTTCGGCCGCGCTCGCACCCGTGGCGATCCTCTCGACCATCGCCGGCGTCTGGCTGGTCAGGCGCGTCCCCGCCGAGCGCTTCTACACCATCATCTACTGGCTGCTCGTCGCGGTCGGCGTGAAACTGATCTTCGACGGCCTGCGTCCGCTCTTCGGCTGATTGCCCGCAGCGGGCAGCGCTTCTAGGCTGACCGGCAACGACAGCCGGGAACGCTGAACACCATGCCGATTTCGCCCTATGACACCGATCTCCACCGCAACCCGGCGAATTTCCAGCCGCTCTCGCCGCTGCCCTTCCTCGAGCGCGCGGCCAGCGTCTTCCCGAACCATGTCGCCGTCATCCACGGCCCGCTGAAACGGAATTACGCCGAGCTCTACGCCCGCACCCGCCGGCTCGCCTCGGCACTGAAGCAGCACGGCATCGGCAAGAACGACACCGTCGCGGCGATGCTGCCGAATACCCCGGCCATGCTCGAATGCCATTACGGCGTGCCGATGTGCGGCGCCGTCCTCAACACGCTCAACACCCGCCTCGACGCCGCGATCATCGCCTTCTCGCTCGATCATGGCGAGGCCAAGGTCCTGATCGCCGACCGCGAGTTCTCTGGGACGGTCAAGGAGGCGCTGGCGCTCTGCAAGGTGAAGCCACTGGTGATCAACTATGACGACCCGGTCTATGACGGGCCGGGCGAACGCCTCGGCAGCATCGAATACGAGGATTTCCTCAAGCAGGGCGATCCCGATTTTGACTGGGTCATGCCTTCGGACGAGTGGGACGCGATCGCGCTGAACTACACGTCAGGCACCACCGGCGACCCCAAGGGCGTCGTCTATCACCATCGCGGCGCCAACCTGCTCGCGACCTCGAACGTGCTCACTGGCGGCATGGGGAAGCACCCGGTCTATCTCTGGACCCTGCCGATGTTCCACTGCAATGGCTGGTGCTTCCCCTGGACGATCTCGCTGCTTGCCGGCACCCATGTCTGCCTGCGCCAGGTCCGCGCCAAGGCGATATACGACGCGCTGGCCGACCATGGCGTCACCCATATGTGCGGCGCGCCGATCGTGATGTCGGCGCTGCTCAACGCGCCCGATGCCGAGCGCCGCAGCTTCGCCCAGAAGGTCAATTTCTTTACCGCGGCCGCGCCGCCGCCCGAGGCGGTGCTCGCGGGGATGGCGCAGGCCGGCTTCAGCGTCGTCCATCTCTACGGGCTGACCGAGGTCTACGGCCCCGCCGTGGTCAACGAGTGGAACGGCGCCTGGGACGCCTTGCCGGGCGGCGAGCAGGCGGCGTTGAAGGCGCGCCAGGGCGTGCGCTATCCGGCGCTGGAAGGGCTCGATGTCCGTGATCCCGAGACCCTGGAGCCGGTGCCGCATGACGGCCAGACGCTCGGCGAGGTGATGTTCCGCGGCAATGTCGTGATGAAGGGATACCTCAAGAATCCGAAATCGACCAAGGCCGCCTTCGAGGGCGGCTGGTTCCATTCCGGCGATCTCGGCGTGATGCATCCCGACGGCTATATCCAGCTCAAGGACCGCTCGAAGGACATCATCATCTCCGGCGGCGAGAACATCTCCTCGATCGAGGTCGAGGACGCGCTCTACAAGCACCCGGCGGTACAGGCCGCCGCCGTCGTCGCCCGCCCCGACGAGAAATGGGGCGAGACGCCCTGCGCCTTCGTCGAGCTGAAGCCCGGCCAGAGCGTGACGGAAGGCGAGATCATCGCCTGGTGCAAGACCCTGCTCGCCTCGTTCAAATGCCCGCGGACCGTGGTCTTCACCGAAGTGCCGAAGACCTCGACCGGCAAGATCCAGAAGTTCAAGCTGCGCGAGATGGCGCGGGCACTGTGATGTCGCTGCGCCAGGCGAGATCGATCACGGCCCCGGCCCTTGTGCTTCTGGCCGGGCTCGCGCCTGTTCAGGCGCAGGAGGCATCCGTCACCGGAAACTGGCAGGGCTCCTATGTCTGCGCGCAGGGCAAGACCGGGCTGACCCTGACGATCGACCGGCAAGACGGCCGCGAGTTTTCCGGCGTGTTCCAGTTCTACGCCGTGCGCGAGAACATCACAGTGCCGGAAGGGTGCTTCACGGTCTCAGGCCGGATCAGAAGCGGCGGAGCGGTCGACATCGTCGGCGCAGCCTGGATCAAGCGGCCAGCCGGCTACATCACCGTCGACCTCCACGGGCGGATCGCATCGGGCGGGGCGGGTATGTCGGGCACGGTGGCGACACCCGGATACGGCAATCTCTGCTCCAGATTCGACCTGACCAGAACCGCCACCAGGCCGACAGTCGACGAAGCCTGCCGCGTCGAGGCTCCGGCGGTCAGCCGAGCCCCCCGAAGTCGTGAGATTTCCCTCGCCGCAGCTCCCTGAAACAAAAACCCCGCCAGCGCCCGCGATGGCAGGACCGCAGCCGCCGTGTTTATAACTCTGCCAGGAACAGGCGGAGAGCTCGGCATGACGGGGAAGAACTGGGACCGGGTGCCGATCGAGGCGCAGAGCATCGATGCGCCTCTGTCGCGTGCCGCCATCTTCCTCGTGGTCACCGTCGCGAACGAGCAGGCTGCTCTGGCAAAGGCCTGCTCGGCGCTCGCCGGTCTCGACGATCTCGTCAAGACCGTGGGGTTTCGCGATCTGTCCGCCCGGCTATCGTGCATCGTCGGAATCGGAAGCGATCTTTGGGATCGTCTCGGCCTCGGCAAGCGGCCGCACGAACTGAAGGCCTTCGCGCCGATTGCGGGAGCGGTCCATACCGCGCCGTCGACACCAGGCGATCTTCTCTTCCATATCCGGTCCGAACGCCCCGATCTGTGCTTCGAGTTCGAGCGGCTTCTGCTCGACAGCCTCGGCGCCGGTGTGTCGGTCGTCGATGAAGTCTCGGGCTTTCGCTATTTCGATGCGCGCGACCTCCTCGGCTTTGTCGACGGCACTGCCAATCCGACCGGCCTCGATCTGCCGAGATCGGCGCTCGTCGGTAACGAGGATGCCGATTTCGCGGGCGGCAGCTACGTCGTCATCCAGAAATACCTGCACGATCTCAAGGCCTGGGCGGCGGTTCCGACACCGCTTCAGGAAGCGATCATCGGGCGTACGAAGATCGACAACATCGAAATCGATGACGACAACGCGCCGCGCAAGTCACACAAATCGCTCGCCACGATCGTCGATGCCGACGGCAACGAACATGACATCCTGCGCGACAACATGCCGTTCGGCCGGCCGGGCCAACGGGAGTTCGGCACTTATTTCATCGGCTATTCGCGCTATCTCTGGGTGATCGAGAAGATGCTGCAGCGCATGTATCTCGGCGACCCGCCGGGGGCCTACGACCGGTTGCTGGATGTCTCGACACCGCACACCGGCACGACCTTCTTCGCTCCAACGCGCCCGACGCTGGAGGCACTGGTCCAGGCCGCGCAGCAGAAGCTCACCGCGGCGTGACCGGGCCTCAGGGCGCGGCGGCTGCCCAGTCTCCGACACGCCTCATGAAGCGAGCCGCCGCGGCAAGCTCGGCGAGAGCGATCCACTCGTTCGGCTGATGCGCCTGCGCGATCGAGCCGGGGCCGCAGACCAAAGCCGGGATGCCCGCCTGCTGGAAGAAACCGGCCTCGGTCCCGAACGGCATCGCGATCGGCGGCAATAGGCCACCGAGCTCGCGCGCCACTGCGACCGCTGGATCGTCCGGATCGCAGTTGAGCGGCGGCACGCTGGCGAGCGAGACCGTTTCGACGCTCACCCCGGCAGCCAGCCCAGCCGCCAAGCCCTCCACGACGGCGAGCACGGCCCGTGACGCAGCTCCATCGGACGGGCGGAACTCCCAGACGATCTCGCAGCGCTCGGGGATGATATTGATGGCGCTGCCACCCTCGATTCTGCCGATGTTAACGGTGGTTCCGTCGCCCCGCCCTGCTCCGAACGTGGCAAGCGCCGCGACGAGTGCCGCAGCCGGCTCGATCGCGCTGGCGCCGAGACTAGGGTCGCTCGAATGCGCGGCGCGGCCATGGAAAACGCTACGATAACCGTAGAAGCCGCGATGACTGAGCCCGATACGCATCTGGGTGGGTTCGCCGATGATCGCGAGCGCCGGACGTGGGCCGTGCGCGAGCATGTCGGCGATCAGGAGCGGCACGCCGAGGCAGCCGACCTCCTCGTCATAGGACAGGGCAAGGTGGATCGGCCGACGCAGCCCGCGGGCCTGCCAGTACGGAACGGCTGCCAAGCAGGCCGCGACAAAGCCCTTCATATCGACGGCGCCTCGGCCATGGAGGCGCCCATCCCGGCTCGCGAGCACGAAAGGATCGCTCGCCCAATCCTGATCGTCGACCGGAACGACATCGGTATGCCCGGAGAGGACAATGCCGCCCGGTGCATCGGGGCCGATCGTCGCCAGGATGGTCGCCTTCGAACCCGTATCGTCGCGGGTCAGGCGCACCCGAGCGTCCGCGCTTTCCAGATAGTCGGCGGCCCAGTGGACCAGATCGAGATTGGAGCGCCGCGACGTGGTGTCGAAGGCCACGAGCCGGCGCAGGATATCGACCGTATCCATGGTCACCTTCAGAGCCGGGACGCGCCGGGTGGCCGTGCCGGCCGCAGCCGGGCACCTGTCCAGTTGCCGGTTGCCAAGAAGAATCCGGCGAGGATCAGCGCCATGCCGACGAGGTGGAAGCCGCGCACCGGCTCACCCAGAACCGCCACAGCGAGAATGGCGGTGAACAGCGCCACGAGATGGAACGAGACGCCGGTGACGCTCGGCCCGAGGGTCGCGACGCAATGACCCCAGAGGATGAAGGCGAGCAGCGAGGCGAACACGCCGATATAGAGAACGGCCGCGAACGAGCCCGCATCGGTCGGAATGCGCGCACCCTGCGCTATTTCGAAGGCCCAGAACGGCGCAAGCACCAGCAGGCCGGCAGCCATGGTGGCGGCCAGGAAGACGAGCGGGCTCAAGGCTGCCGGCTTGCGCCGCAGCAGGACGGAATAGACGGCATAGTTCGCAACAGCGATGAGCACGAGGAGTTCGCCGCCATCGGCCCGCAAGCCGCCGAGCTGCTGCAGATCACCGCGCGCGACGATCCAGACGACCCCGGCGAAGGAGATCGCGATGCCAGCGAGCGTCCGGCCGGAAACGCGTTCGACCCCGAGGGCGAAGGCGGCCAAAGGCACCATCAGCGGCAGCATCGAATTCAGGAAGGCGACGCTGGCGGCAGGCGTCGTCCGCAAGGCGAGATATCCGAGCGCGTTGTAGCCGGCAACGCCGAAGGCACCGCAGGCGACGATCAGGGCGAAGTGCTGTCGCAGCAACGCCCGCTCCCGCCAGGCCTGCCGGCCGATGAAGGGGGCAAGACAGGCCAGCGCCACGAGCCAGCGCCCGACCGCGAGCGAAACCGGCGGAAAGCTCGCGCCCAGCGCGCGGCCAAGGACGAGGTTCCCGGCCCAGAATAGCGGCGGCAGCCACAGCAGTAGGAGCGGCCGCGCCCAGAGCCCGTTCAGCAAGGCTGACATGGCTGGCCTCACACGCCGTCAAGGCCGATGCGAAGACGCCGGTTATGGCGGCCCTTGTTGTCGATCTTCAGGATGCGCAGCGGGCGCGACCCTCCCGTCGCCGCCAGATGCGTGCCGCCGCAGGCCTGTCGATCGAGCCCGGCGATCTCGACGACCCTGATCCGGCCGTCGGCCGTCGGCGGCGGCGTGACAGAGCGCGAGCGGATCAGGCCGGGCTCGTCGAAAGCCTCGTCCTCGCTCACATAGGTCTCGCGAACCGGCAGGTTCTGCCTGATCACGTCGTTGATCGCGCCTTCGAGGCCGCGCAGACGCTCATTGTCGGCCTCGGCTAAGTCGAAATCGATCCGCGCGGTGCCGTCATCGTTCATCTGCACACCGGTCACGAGCGCACCGTCGAAGCCCTGGTAGACGAGCGCGTTGACGATGTGCAGGTCGGTGTGGAGCTCGCGCATCAGCTGCCGGAACGGACGATCGACCTGCGCCATCACAGCGCCCGAGGGCATGACCGGCTCGGCGAGCAGGTGCCAAATGCCGTCGGCTTGTGTCTCGAAGCCGATGATCGCGATCTCGCCGCCCGACCATTGCAGCATGCCCCTGTCGGCGAGCTGGCCGCCGCCGCCGGGGTAGAATGGCGAACGATCTAGCTGGACGCGGCCCGGCTCGGCAGCCGTCACCGCGGTTTCAAGGTCGAACACCTCCGGCTCGTCCAGGCAGAAATAGCGCGTCACCCGAAGACTCCTTTTCCATGAGGAGTCTGGCGGGCTGCTTCAGCGCGGTATTGGCGGAAATTGACTGATCAGCGGGCCAAGCCGGCCGCACCTGCCCGCTGATACTGCAAGGGCGTGATTCCGAACGAGCGCTTGAAGTGCCTGGTCAGCGCGCTCTGATCATAGAAGCCGCTGGTCAGGGCAGCTTCCGCAATGGGCGCGCCGCCCTTCAACTGCCGGATCGCCGCCTTCAACCGGAGTTGGGTCAGATAGGCATGAGGCGTCAGCCCGACCGTGCGCTTGAAGAGGCCGATGAGCTGGAACGGCGTCATGTCGACCCAGAGTCCCATCTCACTCAGGCTCAGCCCGCTTTCGGCATGCTGCGAGGCCATCCGCCTCGCCACCAATGAGACCGCGGCCTCGTCGCGCGGGGCGATCGGGATCGATCGGGCGCCGTCGCCATGGCGCAGAAAGAGCTGGCCGAAGCTGGCGACGAGCAACTCGCGCTCTTCGAGCGGGTCGTGACCATCGTCCAGGCTGCGATGCAGGCGGGAAAAGGCCGCGATCAGATCGGCATCGGCAACGACATTGCGCGTGAAATAGGCTGGCTGCGCGATCCCCAGATCGGCGGTCACTGCCTCGATGGCGGGCTGCGTCAGGTAGAGCGAGCGATAGCGCCAGCTTTTGCTCCAGCCCATGCGGCCTGAGTGCGGCTCGGCGGGGTTGAAGACCAGCAGGACGCTCTCCCGGGCCTCGTCGCTGCGCCCGCGGCTTTTGAATTCGGAGCCGCCGCTCTCCGTCACGGCGACGACGAAGGCCTCGTGCTGGTGGGGCGCATAGTCATGCGTCGTGAAGTCGGCGTGAAGGCAGCTGAGGCCATCGACGCCGGAGGCGTTCCAGTAGCGGGTGGTGTTGCGTGGATCGACGCGAGGCAACGGCACGTCTCCCTGTCTCGGCTGATTCTTGCATTGTTGGCCGAGCGCTTCAAACCCTCTGATTCCAGAGCAGCGGGTCGCCGCCGATTCTGCTGTTCTCGCCCCCGAATCAGCCATGTCCCAACACATCCGGGAGCCGATTTCTCTCAAAGAAAAACCGGCCCCTCTCGGGGCCGGCTGTCCGCATTGCGGTGAGTTCGATGCGGGCCGCCGCGGCCCGCTGTGGCTTAGTGTAATGTCGGTGACGGCATGGTTAGCCGCACGCGCTCGATCTCATCCTTCAGCAGCAGCTTCTTTCGCTTGAGCTCGGCCACGCTGAGATCGTTCGACGAGGGGCTCAATACCGCCTGGGCGATAGCTTCCTCGAGTTGGCGATGCTTGCGTTCAAGCTCGACGAGATGTGTCTGCAGCGACATCTGGATCCTCCTGATGAGCGTTCTGGCAGGGTGAACTCTGACACAGAGCCGGCTTCACGTCTGCGGGGCAGACGTGCACCGCACCATGAGTTTCTGTGATCCCTTCCGAGACCTTTCCCGAGGCGCGTGAATGCGAGCGAGCCGGCCCGCATCTGCACGGTCGGCACCCTTGCCGCGCCGTCCGCGCCTGCGCATAGTCACGCCCGATCGCGGCGATGATGAGACGGCTTCATGGGATTCGAACTGAGCCAGGAGGAGATCGAAGTCCTGGAGGCGGAGCTGGCGCGGTTGCGCGAGGAGCATCGCGACCTCGATAGCGCCATCGACGCCCTCGAGCGGCTCGGCCCGGTCAACCAGATTCAGATCCAGCGCCTGAAGAAGCGCAAGCTCTATCTGCGCGACCGCATCTCCTATCTCGAGGATCAGCTGACGCCGGATATCATCGCCTAGGGTGCGGGAATTCCGGAAGAATCCTGATTCGGCGCTTGCCTGTGACGCTGCGGCCGGTCTAGATCGCGCGCTTCCTCCCTCCTCCCGGGAAGCGCGCATTTCATGGCCGAGTCGACCCCTCCCGTCGCCATCATCATGGGCAGCCAGTCCGACTGGGCGACGATGCGCCACGCCGCCGAGACATTAGGCGAGCTCGACATCGCCTTCGACGCGCGCATCATGTCGGCTCATCGCACGCCCGACCGGATGTACGCTTTCGCCAAGGGCGCCAGGGCGGAAGGGTTCAAGGTGATCATCGCTGGCGCCGGCGGCGCCGCGCATCTGCCGGGCATGACCGCTTCGCTCACTCCCCTTCCCGTCTTCGGCGTGCCGGTCGAGTCCAAGGCGCTCTCCGGCCAGGACAGCCTGCTTTCCATCGTGCAGATGCCGGGCGGCATTCCGGTCGGCACGCTCGCCATCGGCAAAGCCGGCGCGATCAACGCCGCTTTGCTCGCGGCTGCTGTGCTCGCCCTCTCCGATATGGCCCTCGCCGAACGGCTCGACGCTTGGCGCGCAAGGCTGAGCAACGCCGTCGCCGAACGGCCAAAGGACGAGGCATGAGCCAGCCCGATCCGCGCGGGCTCGGCCCCGGCGCCGTCCTCGGCATCCTTGGCGGCGGGCAGCTCGCCCGCATGTTGGCACTGGCGGCCGCCGATCTCGGCGTGCGCGCCCATATCTTCGCGCCCGAACCCGAGAGCCCGGCCTATGAGGTCGCCGCCCGCCACACCATCGGCGCCTATGAGGACGAGGCGGCGCTCGCCAGCTTTGCCGATGCCGTCGACGTCGTGACCTACGAATTCGAGAACGTCCCGGCCGCGACCGCAGCCTTCCTCGCCGCCCGCACCCCGCTGCATCCCGGGGCGCGGGCGCTCGCGGTGACGCAGGACCGTCTCAGCGAGAAGCGCTTCGTCGCAGGGCTGGGCCTTGCGGTCGCCCCGTTCGAGCAGGTCGATTCGCTCGCTGATCTCGAGCAGGCCGTCGCCAGACTCGGCCGCCCGGCCGTGCTGAAGACGCGGCGCTTCGGCTATGACGGCAAGGGCCAGATCAAGATCGCCGACGGCGTCGATCTCGCGCAGGCTTGGGACGAGATCGGCCATTTCCCAGCGATCCTCGAGGGCTTCGTCACCTTCGCGCGCGAGGTCTCGGTTGTTGCCGCCCGCGCCGCCGACAGCTCCTTCGCCGCCTTCGACGTCTGCGAGAACGAGCACCGCGACCACATCCTGGCGCTGACGCAGGTACCGGCGCGCATCAGCCCAGCCGCCGCCGACGCAGCCATCGAGGCCGCCAGGCGCATCGGCGAGGCGCTGGGATATGTCGGCGTCTTCGCCGTCGAGTTCTTCCTCGTCGAGGGTGAAAGCGGCGAGCAGGTCGTCGTCAACGAGATCGCTCCGCGCGTGCACAATTCCGGACATTGGACCAGCGAGGGCGCGCAGACCTCGCAATTCCATCAGCATGTCCGCGCCGTCTGCGGCTTCCCGCTCGGCGCGACGGCGCGGCGCGGCCGCGTCACCATGGAGAACCTGATCGGCGCCCAGGCGCAGGACTGGCGCGCACTTCTGGCGGAACCCGGCGCGCACCTGCACCTCTACGGCAAGCGCGAGGCAAGGCCCGGCCGCAAGATGGGCCACGTCACCCGCATCCTCCCCGAAGCCGGCTGAGCGGAGAACGCCCAAGCCCACCAAAACCGCGTATTTTAGCCGGTTTTGCCGCGGTGCGGCGTGGACAGGTCACGGGAATTCTGGTATCCGCACCACCTTCGCGGCGGTCTTTCCCTGGAGAGGTCGCCGCCCTGATTCCGGACCACCGACAACGACGGACACCCACGTGCAGGTTCTCGTTCGCGACAACAACGTCGATCAGGCGCTGCGGGCGCTGAAGAAGAAGATGCAACGCGAGGGCATCTTCCGTGAGATGAAACTCCGCGGCCATTACGAGAAGCCGTCCGTAAAGAAGGCGCGCGAGAAGGCCGAGGCCGTCCGCCGCGCCCGCAAGCTGATCCGCAAGAAGCTGCAGCGCGAAGGCCTCCTGCCGGCGCCGGTCAAGCCGAAGCGTCCTGAGCGCCCCGCTCGGCCAGCGATCTGACCGCGCAAGAGGCTTGGCAGCCGCCCAGCTCTCTTCCGATATCTTTCTGCGCCTGGAGCTTCTCCGGGCGCTGTTGTTTTTCAGAGCAGGATGCGAAAAAGTGGAGACCGGTTTTTCGCATAAATCCTGCTCTAACTTTTTGATAAGAGACGGATTCAGACCTCAAATGGGATCGCTTAGCGATTCCATTTGAGGTCATCCGGCTCTAGCGTCGTTAACCAAACTTTGTCAGGGGTTAGGCGTTTTGAAGGACGGGCGGCACACCGGGGCGGTCGTGCCGCATGGCAGGCGAGAGCTTGAGCAATGGGTAAGAGCATGGTCACAGGCAGGAACTGGCTGATCGCGACGGGCCTCGCGCTCGCGCTCGCAGGCTGCGACACAGTGAGCATGGGCTCCGGCGCCGGCATCGCCGAGCTCCAGACCGAGAACACCGAAGCTGCGAGCGTCAATATCGGCTCGCTCAGCGAGGTGGTCAGCCGCAACCCGAACGACCCGCAGGCCTACAACACCCGCGGCGCGGCCTATGCCCGCGTCGGCCGCTACTCCGACGCCATTTCCGACTTCACCAAGGCGGTGCAGATCGATTCCAATTTCGCGCCGGCCTACACCAATCGTGGCCTGGCGCTGCGCCAGAGCGGGCGCAACGACGCCGCGCTGCAGGACTTCAATCGCGCGACCACGGCCAATCCGAACTACGCCCCGGCCTACATCGCCCGTGCCAATCTGCTGCGCGTGCAGGGCAACAGCCAGCAGGCGCTGGCCGATCTCAACACCGCGATCCGCCTCAACCCGGAAGCCGCCGAAGCCTTCCATGCCCGCGGGCTGGTCTATCAGAAGGAAGGCCAGCACCAGCACGCCGTCACCGATTTCGACTCGGTGATCGACCGCAACCCCTATACCGCCCCGCCCTACATCGCCCGCGGCGAGAGCCTCAACGCGCTGGGCAAATACGACCCGGCGCTCGAGGACTTCACCGCCGCGCTCAATGTCGACAACCGCAATGCCGCTGCCTGGGCCGGCCGCGGCTTTGCCTTCGAGAAGCAGGGCAAGAAGACCGAGGCGAGCGAGGCCTACCAGCGCGCCCTCGGCCTCGACGGCAACAACCAGATCGCTCGCGCCGGCGCGGCTCGCCTCGGCGGCGGTGGCGGCATGTTCCGCTTCTGAGCCAGGCCCGGCCTCAGCGACTTACGGTACCGTTCGCGTCTCTTCACCGGAAAACGAACCGGCTACGACATCCGTGATAAAGCGTCGGATCTCCGGCACCGAGCCCGGGGTGGACAGGTTGCTATGCCCGCCATTCGGGAAGCGAATGAAGCGCTTCGGCGGATTGGCCATCTCGTAGAGCGCCCGCCCCTGCGCGAAGGGTACGACCCTGTCGCGCTCGCCATGCAGCACCAGCAGCGGCGCGTGGATCTTGCCGATCACCGCGTCCGAGTGGAACTTGTCCTTCATCAACAACGCGACCGGGACATAAGGGTAGGCCAGTTGCGCCACGGATGCCGTCGATAGATAGGGTGCATCCAGGATCACGGCCTTGAGCGGTTGCTCGACCGCGAGCTTCAGGACGACGCCGGTGCCAAGCGATTCGCCATAACCGATCAGGCGCTCGGCCCCGAAGCGCGCGACGGCAGCGGCATAGGCAGCGCGAGCATCGAACAACAGCCCCTCCTCGCTCGGCATTCCGGTAGAGCCGCCATAGCCGCGATAGCTCACGGCGAAGAGCCCGGTGCCATCCTCAGTCAGCGAGCTGAGCTGTGCCGGACGCCTGCCGCGCCCGAGATTGCCACCATTGCCGTGGAAATACAGCAGCACCGGCTTGCCCTCGCGCGGTGGCACCACCCAGGCAATGAGCCGCTCACCATCAGAGGTCGTCAGATCGGTTTCCTCGACGCCCGGCAGGTCGACGGTCGCGATAGCGATACGAGCCGGGTTGCGCGGATAGAGCAGGTCGCCCTGCTTGACGTAGAGTAGCGCCAGCACCGCGACATAGGCGCCGAACCCGCCGATCACGAGAAGCTTCAGGATTCTGCGCATCGCCTGTTGCCTTCGGCAGCCGCTTGAAACGAAAGGGCCGGCATCGAGCCGGCCCCTTGCAACATCGCTGTGACGATCGCTGCGCTGGTCAGTGCGCCATGGCCTTGACGATGTCGTCGGTGACCTTCTTGGCGTCGCCGAACAGCATCATCGTGTTGGGCCTGAAGAACAGCTCGTTCTCGACGCCGGCATAGCCGGCCGCCATGCCGCGCTTGATGAAGAGCACGGTCTTGGCCTTCTCGACGTCGAGGATCGGCATGCCGTAGATCGGCGAGCTCTTGTCGGTCTTGGCAGCCGGGTTGGTGACGTCGTTGGCGCCGATGACGAAGGCGACGTCGGCCTGACCGAATTCCGAGTTGATGTCCTCGAGCTCGAAGACCTCGTCATAGGGCACGTTGGCCTCGGCCAGCAGCACGTTCATATGACCGGGCATGCGGCCCGCCACCGGATGGATCGCGTACTTGACCTCGACGCCCTCCTTCTTGAGGAGGTCGGCCATCTCGCGCAGCGCGTGCTGGGCCTGCGCCACCGCCATGCCGTAGCCCGGCACGATCAGGACTTTTCCGGCATTCTTCATGATGTAGGCCGCGTCGTCGGCCGAGCCCTGCTTGACCGGCCGCGCCTCGGCTGCGCCGCCCGCACCGGCCGCAGCGTCATCGCCGCCGAAGCCGCCGAGGATGACGGAGATGAAGCTCCGGTTCATCGCCTTGCACATGATGTAGGACAGGATCGCGCCAGACGAGCCGACGAGCGCCCCGGTGATGATCAGCGCCATGTTGCCGAGGGTGAAGCCGATGCCCGCCGCTGCCCAGCCGGAATAGGAGTTCAGCATCGAGACGACGACCGGCATGTCCGCGCCGCCGATCGGGATGATCAGCAACACGCCGAGCGCGAAGGAAACCAGGACGATCAGCCAGAAGACGAGATGGCTCTCCGTCTTCAGGAAGATCAGCAGCATCACCAGGAGCGCGATGCCGAGACCGATATTGATGCCGTGGCGCTGTGGCAGCATGATCGGCTTGCCGCTCATGCGCCCGTCGAGCTTGAGGAAGGCGATGATCGAGCCGGTGAAGGTGATCGCGCCGATGGCGACGCCGAGCGCCATCTCGAACAGGCTGGCGCCCTTGATCTTGCCGACCTGGCCGATGCCGAACGCCTCAGGCGCATAGAGCGCCGCGGCCGCGACCAGCACGGCGGCGAGGCCGACCAGCGAGTGGAAGAAGGCGACGAGCTGCGGCATCTGCGTCATCTGCACGCGCTTGGCCATATAGGCGCCGAAGCCGCCGCCGATCGCGATGCCGAGGATGACGAGCAGCCAGCCGGAGAAGCCGGCCGGCGGATAGAAGATGACCGTGGTCAGCACGGCGATCGCCATGCCGATCATGCCGTAGCGGTTGCCCTGGCGCGAGCTCGTCGGATGCGACAGCCCGCGCAGGGCCATGATGAACAGGACGCCGGAGACGACGTAGAGAAGGGCGGCGAGATTGGCGGCCATGCGCGTCAGCCCTTCTTCTTGTACATCGACAGCATCCGCTCGGTGACGAGGAAGCCACCGAAGATGTTCACCGAAGCCAGGATCAGCGCGATGAAGCCGAAGACCTTGGCCCAGAGCGGGCCGTCGCCCATCGCGGGCGCGGCCTGGACGCCGACCGCGAGCAGCGCGCCGACGACGATGACCGAGGAGATCGCGTTGGTGACCGACATCAGCGGCGTGTGCAGCGCCGGCGTCACCGACCAGACGACGTAGTAGCCGACGAAGACGGCGAGCACGAAGATGGCGAGGCGATAGACCGTCGGGTCGACACCGGTCGCGGCGCCGGCGGCGGCGGCGGCCTGCTCTGCATACTTCTCCGCGAGTTCTGCTGCTTGTTTCGCCAGTGCCGCGGCGGAGCGAGCCTGTTCGAGCGCCTGTTCGGGTGCCGGATTAGCCATGAAGTGACACTCCCTCTGCGCTGTTGTTAGGCCTTCGCCGCGAAATTCGGATGGATCACCGCGCCGTCCTTGGTCAGACAGGTCGCCTTGACCAGTTCGTCGTCCCAGTTCACCGCGAGCTTCTTCTCGGCCTTGTCGATCAGCGTCTCGACGAAGGCAAAGAGGTTCTTGGCGTAGAGGCTGGAGGAGGTCGCCGGCAGGCGGCCCGGCACGTTGAGATGGCCGACGATCTTGACGCCGTTCGGCGTGGTCACGACCTCGCCTGGCTTGGCGAGCTCGCAATTGCCACCGCGCTCGACCGCGAGGTCGATGATCACCGAACCGGGCTTCATGCTCTCGACCATCGCCGCCGAGATCAGCTTCGGCGCCGGGCGGCCCGGGATCAGCGCAGTGGTGATGACGATGTCCTGCTTGGCGATATGGCTCGCCGTCAGCTCGGCCTGCTTGGCCTGGTATTCCTTGGACATTTCCTTGGCGTAGCCGCCGGCGGTCTGCGCCTGCTTGAATTCCTCGTCCTCGACAGCGAGGAACTTTGCGCCGAGCGACTCGACCTGCTCCTTGGTGGCCGGGCGGACGTCCGTCGCGGTGACGATGGCGCCCATGCGACGCGCGGTGGCGATCGCCTGCAGGCCGGCAACACCGACGCCCATGACGAAGATCCTTGCCGCCGGCACGGTGCCGGCCGCCGTCATCATCATTGGCAAGGCGCGGCCATATTCAGCCGCGCCGTCGATCACGGCACGGTAGCCCGCAAGGTTCGCCTGCGAGGACAAAACGTCCATCACCTGCGCGCGGGTGATGCGCGGCATGAACTCCATGGCGAAGGCCGCGACATTGGCCTTGGCCAGCGCCTCGACCTGCGCCTCGCTGCCATAGGGGTCCATGATGCCGACGACGAGCGCACCGGCCGGCAGGCCGGCGATCTCACCCTCACCCGGGCGGCGCACCTTCAGCACGATGTCAGCGCCGGCCAGCGCCTCGGCGGCACTGCCTGCCAGCTTGGCACCAGCCGCCTCGTAATCACCGTCGGTAATCCCGGAAGCGAGCCCTGCCCCCTTCTCCACTGCGATCTCGGCCCCGAGGCCAATGAACTTGCGGACGGTTTCCGGCGTCACGGCGACGCGGGTCTCCGCCCCTTGCGTTTCGGCTGGGACAGCGATGCGCATGGAGGCCAGGCCTTTCGGGCTTAGTAGAGGAGGAGCGCGAGCAGCATCAGAACGAAGGGAACGAGCGTGGCACGCCAGCCGATCGACGGGGCGGCGATGCCGACGCCGGTGCCGATCAGGGTCAGCAGCGTGCCGATGATGGCGGTACCCCAGGCGTGCTTGGTGCCACCGACTGCGAGCGCAGCGACGATGGCAAGGCAAGCCACCGTACCGACCTCGGCAAAATGCACGAAGCCCACATAGGTGCGCTCATGCTCCGGGTAATCCATCTGCGGAATGTCGGCAGCGTGTCCGTGGTCGGCCATGAAAAAGTCCCGAGTTTCACCCTATCCTGACGCCCTGTACCGCACCTGCCAAGGGTCGGCAACGGAGCGCCGGAGTGGCTGTGCTCATTTTCTGAGCGGACACAACACAACGCTAGGGAAAACCCCGCTCCCTGTCAATTAAATCGATTTAAATACAAGGCAATGAGCGCGGCTTATGGCAGCAGCTCCGGCGGACCTGCACCAGATCATAAGTGCATTGACGATTCTGATCGTCAGGAACTGCTGAGACCAGCTGCCGCCAGCGCCGCACTTTGCTCGCTTGCCACCCTCGCGACGCTGAAAGCCTCGATCTCCTGCTCGAACAGGCGGTGGAAGTTGAGCTCGGCGTCGAGATGCAGGAAGACGCCCCCAAGCCGATCGCAGCCCGGTCCATGAAGACGAACTCGCGCGGCACCGTCACCGGCCCACGCGCCTTCAGGGCCGAATGAACTTGGAAGGCCTGTTTGCGGCCGTATTCCGACGGTTTGACGCCCTCGGCAATGCGACGCGTGCGATCCTCCAGCAGCGGGCCATAGATGAACTTCGCCCAGATGTTGAGGGTGTCGATCAACTCCTTGTTGAGGCCTTTGAAGCCCCAGATCTCATAGGCGTGGACGACGCGCCCCTCCTCGCCTTCGAGCAGGCCGCGATAGAGATCGACCACGCCGCCGACGAAGCTCGGCGGGAAGATCCGGATGCAGCCATAGTCGAGCAGGTTGATGCCTCCAGGCTCGCCGCCCTCCTGGAAAACCGTGTAGTTTCCGAGATGCGGATCACCGTGGATGACGCCGTGATGGCTGAACGGCCGCCACCAGGCCCGGAACATCGCGGTCGAGATCCGGTCGCGGACCTCCTGGCTCGCCTGCTTGTGGTTGAGGATCTTGTCGCCCTCGAGCCAACCCATGGTCAGCAGCCGGCGCGTCGACAGCTCCGGCACGACATCGGGCACGCGGACCTCGGGCGTGGCAGCCAGCATGTTCTGGTAGAGCGCGACATGCTTGGCCTCGCGGCGATAGTCGAGTTCCTCGCGGACGCGGGCGCTGATCTCCTTGGCGATCTCGCTGGTGTCGATCACCGCGCCCATGCGCCGGTGCAGCCCGAACAGGATCTCCAGCTGGGAGATGTCGGCCTCTACAGCCGATTCCATGTCGGGATATTGCAGCTTGCAGGCGAGCGGGGCGCCGCCCTGCGCGGTCGCCCGATGTACCTGCCCGAGCGAGGCAGCGGCTGCCGGCTTCAAGTCGAATTCGGCGAAGCGCTCGCGCCAGCTCGCGCCGAGCTCTGCCTGCATCCGGCGCTTGACGAAGGCGGCGCCCATCGGCGGTGCCTCCGATTGCAGCTTCTGCAATTCGGCAGCGTATTCCGGCGGCACGACGTCGGGGATGGTGGCGACGAGCTGCGCCACCTTCATCAGCGGGCCTTTCAGCCCGCCCAGCGCCTTGGCGAGTGCCTCCGCATTGGTGGCATTGCGGCCTTCCAGTCCGAACAGCTTGGTGCCGGCGATGCGCGCCGCCACGCCGCCAACATTGGCGCCGACACGGGCGTAGCGCGCCGCACGGGCGGAGAATCGGTTGGCTTCGCTATCGCGTTCGGACATTGAGGCTCACGGCGCTATGACGGGCTGCTACCCGATGTAGGCGCTCCGCCGCGGAAAGCCAGCAGGCGCGCTGCCTCAGGAGCGCCCGGCCTGCTCGATCGCCACCGGAAAGCCGCGACCGAGCGAGTTGGCGACCATGCAGATCGCCTTGGCCTTTTCGATGACGGCAGCAGCGTCTGAGCCGTCCTGCATCTCGCACGCGACGCTCATCGTCGCCGCCGTCGTCAGCAGCGGGCTGCCCTCCAGCTCGACCGTGACCGAGACGGCGATCCGCCCGAGCGCGACGCCGAGTTCATCGGCGGCATAACGCAGATCGTTGCAGAAGCAGCCGCCCAGTGCGAGCCCGAGCAATTGCGCGCCGTTGAAGCCGAGCCCCATCCCGCCGGCCCTGCCCTCCGGTCGATCGACGATGACGGTATGCGCACCCGCCCAGCCCATCGCCGCCTGCGTGCCCTCGACATTGCGCAGTTCGACCGTCACCGACGCCATGGCGTTCCCCTCGCGTACCGGAAACACGAGAGGCTAACCGCTCGTGGCGGTCGCCGCCACTTCGGTCAAGCCGCCAAGCTCGCCCTGACTTCCGCCACGCTCGCAGGTCGACCGCCGGCAGCCTCGACCTTGCGGACCATGTCGGTAGTCAATTGCGCATTGCTGCGCGTCTCCCCGAAGGCCGCATCCTCCAGCCCGGCGCGGACATGGACGCCGCGCGCCACCGCCGGCCCGACAATCTCGCCGAGGTCGACACCTAGCCCCGCGATCATCACCGGCACCTGCGGCGCACAGTCGGCCAGCAGCGCGAGATGCGCGTCCAGTGCGTAGGGCTTCGGCGGAAAGCCCCAGGCGAAGGCATCGGAGAACATCAGCCGGTAGATCGGCGTCGGCATGCCGGGATAAGCCTTGGCAAGTGCTGTCCCCAGCCGGGTGAAGCCGGGCTCGTAGATCGCATAGCTCGGATGGATCTTGTGGCGCTGCGCGACGTCCATCCCCTCGCGGATATGCTCGCCGGGGTTCTGGTAGATGAAGCCCGGCTCGCCGTCTGGGATTCCGGCGAAGGTCGTCCAGTTGCACGAGCCGGGATCGAGCACGCCCCATTCGACGAGGCCGCGCTTCGCCAGCTCCTCCAGATGCGTGTAGCGGCCGGAGCCGATCATGTCGCCGGCATAACCAGAGCCGAGGATCGGAATCGTCGGATAGATGATCGCATCCACCTTGGCCCTGATGCCTTCGATCGCCTGCGCATACAGTTCCCAATCGTCGCGCTGCCGGCCGGTCTCGACGTCGTAGACATGCAGATGGACGATCGCCGCACCGGCCTCGACCGCCGCGATCCCGTCCGCGATGATGTCGGGAATTGCGATCGGGATGCCGGGCTGGCGTTCCTTGCCCCAGGGACCGTTGATCGCAGCCTCGATCCAGATCGGCGTGGTCATGCAGGCGCATCCTTCGGCCAGTTGTCACGGATCCAGCGCGTCAGCCCCTCTTCCTCGACCTCGCCGGCCGCGAGCGCAAGGATGATGGCAGCTGCATCGGCTTCGCTCGGCGCGAACTCGATCCCGTTCAGCCGAAGGAAGATGATCAGCGCCAGCAGCGCGACGCGCTTGTTGCCATCGATGAAGGGATGGTTCTTGGCGATGCCGAACGCATAAGCGGCCGCCAGTGCAGCCATGTCGGTCTCGCCATAGGCAAAGCGGTTGATCGGCCGTGCCAGAGCCGATTCCAGCAAGCCCCGATCACGAATACCGTCAGGACCGCCAAAGAGCGCCAACTGCTCGGAATGGATATCGGCGACGACGTCGGGCGTGAGCCAGAACGGCTCGCTCATTTCGCCAGCTCGCGCAACGCATTGGCATATTGCTTCATCGCCTTGCGCGCGATCGCCATGGTGCGCTCGTGCAGGTCGTCATGAGGCGTCAGCTTGAAGGCGCCTTCCGGCTGCTCGACCACCGTCAGCTTGTCGCCTTCCGCCAGCTTCAGCCGCGCCAGCAATTCCTTCGGCAGGATGATGCCGACTGAATTGCCGATCTTGCGAACCTGCAGGACCATGGCCTGCTCGCCGGCAGGCTTCTCGGGCTTGTTCATGGCGTGCTCCTTGAGCGGCGTTATACAAACCGTATAACACGAACTCCGCCCACGCGCAGCCCGGCAGGCAGTGGGAGCCGGCCGGCCAGGTCAGGGAAAGCTCTCGATCCGCTCATAGATCAGGCCCGAGCCGGGAGCCGACAGGGTCTCGACCTGCATTGCATCCCGCATGCCTTCGGCCATGGCCCGAGCCGCCCGGAATGTTGCGGCGAAGACGAGCGCGACCGCCTCCTCCGGCATGCCCGCCTGCTTCATGATCGGATGGCCGCCGGCATCGGGCGCGGTCCTGCCAAGCCTGATCGTCGCGGGTTTTTTGGCCGCCATCCATTCGGCTGCGCGCGTCGCGCTCGCATCGGGCATCCGCAGAATGACGAGGAACTCGCCATGCGGACAATCGGCGCCGATCAGGGCGCGGCAGGCGAGCCGCAGCGGATTGCGCAGATAAGGCCGCATCGCCTGCGTAACCGCATCGGGCTGCTCGGCGAGCCGGCGATAATCGGGCGAAGCGAGCACTGCGATGTCAGCGAGATCGTAGACCGTCAGGTATTCCGGTGAGCCGCCGCTCGTCCGGTAGCGCGTGGAGCGCAGGATGCCCGGCACCGTCAGCCGCTGCGGGACATGATGGCGGCCATGCCAGCTTTCATAGGCTTCGCGCTGCTCGGAAACGACATCGTTGGCGAAGACGAGGAAAGCGCTGCTCACTGAAGCGGTGGACGTCATGGCTGCAGCATCACCTTGATCGCGGCACGGCTGCGCATCAGGGCAAAGCCGTCCAGCGCCTCGCTCAGCGGCAGACGATGGCTGATCAGCTTGCGAAAGCGTTCCGGCGCCGCGGCAATCGCCGCGACCACTTCGCCCCAGCGCGCGAGCGGGGCACGATAGGAGCCAACGACGCTCTGCTCCAGCCGTACCATCGCCGTCAGGTCGAAGCTGGCCGGCCGGGCATGGATACCGCAGATCACGAGGACGCCGCCGGGCGCAAGCAGGCGCTGCGCCGCGCTCGCGACCTCCGGCACCCCGGTCGCCTCGAAGATCACATCGAAGCCGGCGGGTGCCAACGGTTCGCTATCGGCGAGCGCGTCCCTGGTATCGGCGAAACCGAGTGCGCGGGCGCAAGCCAGCCTCGCCCCATCGTCGCGCCCGGCGATCGTCAGCGCGGCCGCTCCGGCCCGTTCGGCGAAGAGCGCGACGCTGAGCCCGATCGGCCCCGGCCCGAGCACGAGCACGCGCTTGCCCTCGACAGAGCCGGCGCGCGCCACGGCTTGCGCCGCGACGGTCAGCGGCTCGGTCAGGGCCGCGAGCTCCGGATCGAGCTCGTCGGGCACGTGAACGCAATTGCGCGCCGGCACGCTCGCCATGCTGGCGAAGCCGCCATCGCGGCGGATGCCGATGCCGGTGCGCGCCGTGCAGCCATCCTCGCCGCATTGCCGGCAGCCTTCGCAACGCCCGCAGGTCACCGACGGCCTGATCACCACGCGCTGTCCGAGCCACTCGGACGGGCCGCGCTCTATTCTGCCGGCGAATTCATGGCCAAGCGTCACCGGCATGGCGCTCGCCATCGCCCCATAGCCCGCTGTCCAATCGGCGATGTGCAGATCGGTGCCGCAGATGCCGGCGGCTTCGACCCGGACCAGGACCTCGTCGTCGCGCCCGCGAACGGGCGCCTCGACCTCGCGGCAGACGAGCCCCGGCTCCGGCGTGGCCTTGCGGATCGCAAGCATGACCGCGCTCTTACGGGTCGACCTTGACGCCGGCTTCCTTGACGACCTTGCTCCAGATCTCGCTTTCGCGCTTGAGGAAGCCGTCGAAGTCGAAGCCGACGGCCGCAGGGATCGAGCCACTGGCCGCGAGCTTGCGTTGCAATTCAGCGTCGCCCAGCGCCGTCGCCAGCGCGGCGCGCAGCTTCTCCGTCAGCGCCGCGGGCGTGCCTTTAGGCGCCATCAGGCCGACCCAGGCCGAGACGTCGAAATCGGCATAGCCCTGCTCGGCAACGGTCGGAACCTTCGGCAGCAGCCCGGCCCGCTCGCTGGTGGTGACGCCCAGCGCCTTCAGCGAGCCGCCCTCCACCTGTCCTGCGACCGCCGCCAGCGTCGCGAAGGTGACGTCGAGCGCCCCGCCCGCGACATCCGCGAGTGACGGTCCCTCGCCGCGATAGGGCACATGCTGCATCTTGCTTCCGGTGCGCATGGCGAAAAGCTCGCCAGCGAGATGGGCGACGGTCCCGGTGCCGCCCGACGCGAACAGGACGGGCTCAGGCCGCTTCTTCGCTAGCGCTTCCAAATCCTTCATCGTGTTCACCGGCGAATCCGGCCGGGTCACCACCACGAAGGGCAGCTTCGCCATCAGCCCGATCGGCACGAGGTCGCTGCGCCAGTCGAACGGCATGCTCGCCCGCAGCGCCGGATTGATCACCATCGTCGTCGGCGCGGCGAGCAGCATGTAGCCGTCGGGATCGGCCTTGGTCACGGCTTGCGTGCCCGTCATCGTCGCGCCACCGCCGCGATTATCGATGATGACGCGCTGTCCGAGGATCTGGCTGAGCGATTCAGCGATCAATCGCGCCGTGACATCGACACCGCCGCCGGCGGCAAAGGTGACGATCAGCGTCACGGGCTTGGCCGGGTAGGATTGCGCCAGCGCCGGGCAGGCCATCGTGGCCGCCATGCCGGACAGGACGAACCGCCGGCTCACGGCCGGTTGACGCTTCTGCATGCTGGAACCCTCCCTGGATTTTTCTGCGCGCACTCAAACGGAGCCGGCTGGCCGATTCAAGCGACGTTGTATGCCAAGGCTATAGCCTTAAGGCATAGAGCCGGCTTGCAGCTCATCCTTCAGGCAATTCTCGAAATGCTCTGTCACCTCGCCACCCGCTGCGAGTGGGCGGTGCAGATAGGCCTCGTATCGCCTGCTCGTCGGCACCGGCAGGCAGCGCAAACGCGACATGTCGGCGGCACGCACCGTGAACTCGTCGACGATGCAGACGCCGATTCCCGCTTCGACCAGCGCGACCGCCGTTTCGGCGAAGCGCACCATATGCGTCCGGGCGGGCCGCAACCCGTGATCCGACAGAATGCCGGCCGCCATGTCGCCGTGGACGGAGCGCGGCTGGAAGACAATCCAGGCGCGATCGGCGAGGCTGGCAAGGTTTGCTTCGCCAGCGGGCACATCGTCCATGCTTGCCGGCATCAGCAGCATAGGCCGGCCGCTGCCGACCTGCGTGCTGACCACCTCGTGATGCATGACCGGAAACAGCGTCACCGCAGCATCGGCCGAGCCGTCGAGTAGATAGGGCAGCACCTGGCTGACGGTCAGGATGTCGAGCTGCAGCGAGACCGTCGGCATGCGTCCGAGCAGCCGCGCCAGCGCGGCGGGAACGAGCCCGCGACCGATGCTGGGCGAGGCGCCGCAGCGGAACACAGCGCGTTCCGGCAGCGCCGCCTGCGCCGCCCGCTCCACGGCGGAGCGCATCTGCTCGAAGGCGCGGTCGATCTCGGCGAGGAAGCGCGAGGCCTCCTGCGTCGGCGTCAGCCGACCACGAACCCGGTTGAACAGCCTGGCGCCGAGCTGATCCTCCATGCGCAGGATCATCCGCGTCACCGTCGGCTGCGCGATGCGCAACTCGCGGGCGGCGCCGGCGAGGCTGCCGGCCGCCATCACCGCCTTGAACACCTCGATCTGGCGGAAGGTCAGCACGTTATCCTCGCTGGCATTCCGGCGAGGAGGCCGCCGGCATCGACGGCAGCGAAGCCGCCGAGGCCGGCAGGGTCAAGCGATCACTCGCCCTTGTTGACCGAGATCGGCTTCAGCACGTTGCTCGGCTGGACGTACTTGGCGACCAGCGCGTCATAGGTGCCGTTCGCCTGCAGCCGCTCCAGCGCGCCCTTGACCGCGTCGCGCAATTGACCGCCCTCGGCCGTCTTCGGGAACGGGATGCCGGTGAGCGAGCGGGTGAAGGGCTCGCCCAGCGGGATATAGGTGTTCGGCTCGAGCTTCTGGAAGTGGGTCATCGTCTCGCTGCCCTGGACGCCGCCCTGCAGGCGCTGTGTCTTGAGCTGGGTGCGGGCGTCGACCGAACCTTCGGTGCCGACCACGGTGATCGCCGGCTTGCCCTTGGCGACGCAGTTGGCATCGCTCCACTCGCCGATCTGCTTCGGCCAGTTGGTCGAGCGGCTGGCGCCGACGCTCTTGCCGCAGAGATCCTCGACCGACTTGATCGTCGAGGCGAAGGCGGTGACCGTATAGAACTGCGCGCCCGAGACCATGTAGTCGACGAAATCCACCGTCTCGCGCCGCGCCGGCAGGTCGCTCATCCCGGCCATCACCATGTCGACGCGGCCGGTGGTCAGCGAGGGCAGCATCTGGGCGAAGGCGGTGTCCTGCCATTCGGCCTTGACACCGAGCTCCTTGGCGATCGCCTCGCCGAGCTCGTAGTCGAAGCCCGCCATCGTGTTGGTCACCGGGTCCTTGTAGACGATCGGCGCATAGTTCGGCTGGGTCGCGATGACGATCTTGCCGGCGGTCTTGATCCGGTCCGGCAGGGCCTGGGCCTGGGCGGCGAGCGCGGTGCCGGCGAGCAGCGCGGCGGCGAGCGAAAGGCGAAGCATGGTGATCTCCCTCTTGTCTTTGCTTGGATCGGCTCGGTCTTGAGTCATTTGAGGACGGCGGCGATGAAGTCGCGGGTCCGGGTTTGCTGCGGCGCGACCAGCACCTGCTGCGGCGGCCCCTGCTCGACGATCTCGCCCTTGTCCATGAAGACGACGTCGCTCGCGACCTCGCGGGCGAAGCCGAGCTCATGGGTGACGACGATCATGGTCATGCCGGAGGCGGCAAGGTCGCGCATCACGTTCAGCACCTCGCCGACGAGCTCGGGATCGAGCGCCGAGGTCGGCTCGTCGAACAGCATCAGCTGCGGCTTCATCGCCAGTGCGCGGGCGATCGCGATGCGCTGCTGCTGGCCGCCGGAGAGCTCGATCGGATAGGAATCGCGCTTCTCGGCGAGGCCGACACGCTCGAGGAGGGCCATGCCCTCGGCGATGATCTCGCGCCGCGGCCGCTTCAGCACCGTGAGCGGGCCCTCGATGATGTTCTGCAGCACCGTCATGTGGTTGAACAGGTTGAAGCGCTGGAAGACCATGCCGGTCTTCAGCCGCTGGCGCGCGATCTCGACATCGCTGAGCTCGTGCAGCTCATTGCCGACGCGGCGATAGCCGATGAGCTCGCCGGCGACGGTGATCGCGCCGGCGTCGATCTTCTCGAGCTGGTTGATGCAGCGCAGCAGGGTCGACTTGCCCGAGCCGGACGGACCGATGATGCATTGCACCGCGCCCGGCAGGACCGACAGCGAAACCTTGTTCAGCGCCTTCAACGGGCCGAACTGCTTGGTGACGCTGGCAGCGACGACGATCGGGGACAAAGCGGTCACGCGGCGGCCTCCTCGGCGATTTGAGGCTTGGCGCGGCGCTCGCCCCTGCCCTTCGAGAAGGCGCGTTCGAGGAAGAACTGGCCGATCTGCAGGAGAGTGACGACGAGCAGGTACCAGCCGGCCGCGACGATCAGCAATTCGATGACGCGGGCATTGGCGTAATAGACATTCTGCGCATTGCGCAGGATCTCGGAAAACTGGATCACGCTGGCGACCGAGGTCAGCTTGACCATGCTGATCACCTCGTTGCCGACCGGCGGGATGATCACCCGCATCGCCTGCGGCAGCACGATCCGACGCAAAGTCGTCAACCTTGTCATGCCGATCGCCTTGGCGGCCTCGGTCTGCCCGAGATCGACCGAGAGGATGCCGGAGCGGACCACCTCGGCGGTATAGGCGCCTTGGTTCATGCCGAGACCCAGGAGTGTCGCCATGAACGGCCCGATCACGTCGATGGTGCGCCACTCGATCACGCCGGGGATGCCGATCGTCGGGAAGACCAGCGCCAGATTGAACCAAAGCAGCAATTGCAGCAGCAGCGGCGTGCCCCGGAAGAACCAGATGTAGAACAATGCGACGCCGCGCAGCACCGGGTTCGGCGACATGTACATGATCGCGAAGACCACGCCGAGCACGATGCCGAGCCCCATCGCGCAAGCGGTCATGATCAGCGTGTTGACGAGGCCGGCCAGAATGGCCGGCGCGGTGAAGAACTGCGCCACCACCGGCCAGGCGATCTGCCCCTGCGCGAACGCCTTCACGATCCAGGCGAGCACGAACAGGATCGCCGCGGCGGCGATCCAGCGCCCATAGAAGCGCTTGGGCACGATGGTCAGGCCGGCGATCTCGGCGAGGCCGCGATCCGGCATGGTCCGGCTTGCGTCACTCATGCCGCGCCCTCCCTCGTCCATTGCGAGAAGCCGGCGAGCCAGTCGCGGAAGCGGCCGATCTGTTCGGCGACCCTGGCCGGAGCCGTCCCGCCATGGCCGCTGCGTGCCGCCACCGCCGCATCGAGCGTCAGCACCTTGAGCGCGCTCTCGTCGAGACGCGGATCGATCGCGCGCAATTCCACCGGCTCCAGCCCTTCGAGCTCGCGGCCCATCTCCTCGCAATAGCGCACCAGCGCGCCGCTGATCTCATGCGCCTCGGCGAAAGGCACGCCCTTGCGGGCGAGATGATCGGCGACTTCGGTCGCGAGCGCAAAGCCGGCACCGGCCTGCGCCCGCATCACGTCGATGCGTGCCTCCATCGTCGCGACCAGCCCGGCAAAGGCCGGCAGCACTTCGCCGAGCACGTCGACCGCGTCGAAGGCGGCGCGCTTGTCCTCGGCGAGGTCGCGGTTATAGGCGAGCGGCAAGCCCTTCAGCGCGCCCAGCATGGCGACGAGATCGCCGGTCAGGCGCGCCGCCCGGCCGCGCGAGATCTCGGCGATATCCGGATTCTTCTTCTGCGGCATGATCGAGGAGCCCGTCGCGAAGGCGTCGTCGAGCACGACCCAGCCGAACTGGCGCGAGGTCCAGAGCGTCACCTCCTCCGCCAGTCGCGACAGGTTCGTCGCCAGCATCGCGGCAACGAATAGGAACTCCGCGACATGATCGCGTGCGCCGACCGCGTCGACCGAGTTCTCGCAGGGGCCGTCATAGCCGAGCGCCTTGGCGCTGAGTTCCGGCGTCAGCGCGATCGCCGAGCCGGCCAGCGCCGCAGCGCCCAGCGGCGAGAGCGAGGAGCGCTTCTCCCAGTCCTGAAGGCGGCTGGCATCGCGCGACAGCGCCTGGCCATGCGCCATCAGCCAATGGCCGAAGGTGACCGGCTGGGCGCTCTGCAGATGGGTGAATCCGGGGCAGACCGAGCCTGCGTGCCGCTCGGCCTGGCCGGCGATCGCATCGAGCAATTCGGCCAGCATCGCGCCGATCGTCCGCGCCTCGGCACGCAGATAGAGCTTGAGGTTGTTGGCGGCCTGGTCGTTGCGCGAACGCCCGGCCCTGAGCTTGGCACCAGTAGCGCCGATCCGCGCGATCAGCACGCGCTCGATGAAAGTATGGACGTCCTCGTCGCTCTCGTCCGGTGCAAGCGTCCCGGCCGCGAGGTCGGCGGCAATCACCTCCAGCGCCGCGACGATGGTCCGGAACTCATCCTGGCTGAGCAATCCGGCACGTTCGAGCTCGGCCGCGTGCGCCTTGCCGCCAGCAATGTCCTGCGGCGCCAGCCGGGCATGGGCGCCGGCCGCGCTCGACAGCTTCATCATGCGCGGGTCCGGCGGCTTGCGGAAACGGCCGCCCCAGAGACGCGTGGTCTGGTTCATGATGCTTCTCCCCTTACGCAAAACACTGCCCCCTTGACCGCGCAACCGGCAAACGAAACGATCTCCTCCAGGGTAGTCGCTGAAGGAATATCTATTTGGCCGGTCGCAACCTCCCGCCGTCGACCACGGCGCTTCGGGTCTTCCTTGCCGTCGCCCGCCTCGGCTCGACGGCGAAGGCGGCCGGCGAGGTGCACCTGACCCAGAGCGCCGTCTCCAAGCAGATCCAGGCGCTGGAGGAGCATCTCGGTACTGTCCTGTTCGAGCGCAGCCCGGCCGGGCTGAAACCGACCGAGGCCGGCACGATCTACCGTCCCTATGCTGAAGCTGCGATCGAGCAGATGGAGCGCGGCGCCCGCCGCCTCGCCGAGCGCGCCGCGATCGGCCGGCCGATCCGCCTGCACATGATCGCCATCGCCGGCGAGCGCTGGCTGATGGAGCGCTTCCCGGACTTCGCCCAGGCCCATCCCGAGATCGACGTCCAGTTCACCAATTTCGTCAGCGAGAAGGAGATCGAGGAGGCCGACCTCGAGATCGTCCACGGCTTCGGCCCCTGGCAGGATCGCGAGTCGCATTATCTCTTCGGCCGCCGGGTCGCGCTGGTTGCAGCACCCGCAGCGCTCGAACGCCTGGGCGGCTTTGCCCGTGCCGCCGACATCCAGAAGATGACGCTGCTGCAGCATTTCCAGATGCCGGCCTTCTGGGCCGAGTTCACCGAGGCGCATGGCCTGCGTGGCGCGGTGCCGGCCCATACCGTGCGTTACGGCTATTATTCCGTGATCATCCGCGCCGCCGTCGCCGGGCTCGGCGTCGCGCTCGCCCCTCGCTGCTATGTCGCCGAGGAACTGGCCTCCGGCGCGCTGGTCAATCCGCTCGGCCTCGACTTCGACAGCGCGACCGGCTGCTGGCTGACCGTCAATTCGCAGAGCGAGCACAGCCCGGCCCTCGACACGCTGGTCGCCTGGCTCTGCGAGGAGGCCCGCCGCTTCGAGGCCGCGGGTTGAGCCCACCGGACGCATGCTCTAGACCGACCGCCATGCTTCCGATGGCGAAGGCCCGATGCGCATAGCCGTGACCGGACGGACCGGGCAGGTCGTCCAATCCCTCCTCGCCCGCGCCGGGGCGGCCGGCGTCACGGTCATCCCGGTCGGCCGGCCTGAGTTCGATCTGGCGCAGCCGGAAAGCGTTCAGCAGGCTCTCGCGGCGGCAAGGCCCGACTGCGTCGTCAACGCCGCCGCCTACACTGCCGTCGACAAGGCCGAGACCGAACCGGAGCTCGCCATGCGGATCAACGGCGCTGGAGCCGGTGCTGTGGCCGCAGCGGCTGCCGCCTTGGGCGTGCCGCTGATCCAGATCTCCACCGACTATGTCTTCGACGGCATGGCCTCGCGGCCCTGGCGCGAAGACGATCCGACCGCCCCGCTCGGCGCCTATGGCCTCTCCAAACTGGCCGGCGAGGACGCAGTCGCGGCCGCGACGCGTAACCACGCCATCCTGCGCACCGCCTGGGTCTACAGCCCCTATGGCGCGAACTTCGTGAAGACCATGCTGCGCCTCGCTGAGAGCAGGGACGAGGTCGGTGTCGTCTCCGACCAGCTGGGCTCGCCAACCAGCGCGCTCGACCTCGCTGACGCCATCATCGCGGTCGCGAAGGCGCTGGTCGCCCGCCCCGGCGATGCCTCGCTGCGCGGCATCTTCCATGCCGCCGGCACCGGCGAGGCAAGCTGGGCCGATCTCGCTGAGACCGTCTTCGCCGCCTCGGCAGCACTCGGCGGACCGAGCGCGACCGTCAGGCGCATCGCGACTTTGGACTACCCCACCCCTGCCCGGCGGCCAACCAATTCGCGGCTCGACTGCAGCCTGCTAGCCGAACGGCACGGCCTGCACCTGCCGCCATGGCAGGACTCGGTCCAAGCCTGCGTCGCCACGCTGCTCGCGCAACCCTGAAGCTGAAGGAGCTATCGATGAAGGGGATCATCCTCGCCGGCGGCAGCGGCACCCGGCTTCACCCGATGACCATGGTGACGTCGAAGCAGCTTCTGCCGATCTACGACAAGCCGATGATCTATTACCCGCTCTCGACGCTGATGCTCGCCGGCATCAACGAGATCCTGATCATCTCGACGCCGGAGGACGCCCCGCGCTTCGAGGCGCTGTTCGGCAATGGCGAGCGCTGGGGCCTCAAGCTCTCCTATGCGGTGCAGCCCAGGCCGGAGGGCCTGGCGCAGGCCTATCATATTGGCGCCGATTTCGTCGCCGGCGGCCCCTCCGCCCTGATCCTCGGCGACAATCTCTATTACGGCGACGGCCTCACCGATGTGCTCCACCGCGCCGCGGCCCGGACCAGCGGCGCCACCGTCTTCGCCTATCGCGTCAGCGACCCCGAGCGCTATGGCGTCGTCTCCTTCGACGCCGCCGGCAAGGCGCTCTCGATCGAGGAGAAGCCCAAGGTCCCGCGCTCGCACTGGGCGGTGACCGGCCTCTATTTCTATGACGCCGAGGTGGTCGAGATCGCCCGCAAGCTGAAGCCCTCGGCCCGCGGCGAGCTCGAGATCACCGACGTCAACCTCGCCTATCTCGAACGCGGCGCGCTCAGCGTCGAGCGGCTCGGTCGCGGCTATGCCTGGCTCGACACCGGCACACCGGATTCCCTCGTCGAGGCCTCGGAGTTCGTGCGCACGCTGGAGCGCCGCCAGGGCTTCCGCATCGCCTGCCCGGAAGAGATCGCCTTCGAAAACGGCTGGATCGACCGCGAGCAACTGCGCGCGCTCGGCCAGGCGCTGTCGAAGAGCGGCTATGGCCAGTACCTGCTCGGGGTGGCCGAACGGGAGCAGTGAGCCGCCGGCTCAGGCGGTCTCCGCTTCGAGCGCGAACCGGTTTCGCACCTCCGTCAGCACCGCCAGGAAATCGCGGACGAGTTGCGGCCGCGGCCGCCCCGGCGGGAAGACGAGATGCTTGCGGAAATAAAGCGCGGGCTCGAAGCGCAGCACCCTGAACCCGGAGCGGTCAAGCCCGGCGATCGCAGCGGGATTGACGAGGCCGACCCCCGCCCCTTCCGAGGCCAGCGCGCAGACGGTGGCGGAATACTCCACATCCACGGCCACACGCGGCTTTGCCTCCACAGCCGCAAACGCAGCGGCGAGATCGCGCGACAGGCGCTCGTCGAAGTCGAGCTGCAGAAAGGGCTGGTCGTGCAGATCCTCGGGCCGGATCACGGCCCGGCTTGCGAGAGGATGAGCGCGCGGCAGCACGGCGACCATCCGGTAATCGGCGAAATGCTGGTGCTCGACGCCGTTGAGATCAATCTCCTCCGAGCACAGCCCGACATCGAACTGCCCGGACGCGACGAGATCCCGGACCTGGCTGGAGGATTGCACCTGCAGGGTCACATTGATGCGCGGGAACGCCTTCTGGAACGATGCCAGGGCCTTCGGCACCAGCCGGCCTCCGAGCGAATGCAGGCTTGCGACCTTGAGCTCGCCGGCTCCGAACTCCCGGATGCGGGCGGCGGCGGCCTCCAGTTTGGCCATCGCCAGGAAGTGACTGTCGACCTCGCGGAAGAACATCCGCCCCTCGAAGGTCGGAACCATGCGGCTACGAATCCGATCGAACAGGCTGAAACCGAGGTCGCGCTCGAGTTCGGCAATGCAGCGGCTGATCGCCGGCTGGCTCACGCCGAGCAGCTCGGCTGCGCGCGACGCGCTGCCGCTGGTCATGACGGCGGCGAAGGCTTCGAGCTGGCGGTGCTGCATGCCTATCAGCTCTTGTTATCAAATGGCCGGACTTCGATATTGGACGCATAGCGTCGCCCTGCCTAGCCTCGCCCCAAGCAGACAAGAATGGAGGGGCGAATGATCACGGAATTGCTCAAGACAACGGCGCTCGCAGCCGGCCTGCTGCTGTTCTCTCTGCCATCGGCCGTCGCCGGGCCGCATCTCGATGTCCTGAAACAGCGCGGCATCCTCAAATGCGGCACCTCCGAAGGCACGCCCGGCATCACCATGCCGGACCGGGAGGGCAAGTGGACCGGCATCTATGCCGATCTCTGCCGCGCCATCGCGGCCGCGGTGCTTGGCGATGCGACCAAGGTCGATTTCGTGCCGACGACCACGGTCACGCGCTTCACCGCCTTGCAGAGCGGCGAGATCGACGTCCTCTCGCGCACCGCGACAGTGACCCTGACCCGCGAGGCCCAGCTCGGCCTGCGCTTCGCGCCCATCTGGTTCTATGACGGACAGGCGATCATCGTCGCGCGCAAGCTGAACGTTTCCAGCGCCAGGCAGCTCAGTGGCGCGACCATCTGCGTGCAGCAGGGCAGCACCTCCGAGCTCAACCTCTCCGAATATTTCCGCACGCACGGCATGACGTTCTCGCCGGTGACGGTCGCGACGCTCGATGCGGTCGAGGATGCCTTCTTCTCGGGCCGCTGCGACGCCTACAGCAACGACTCGACCCCGCTGATCGGCATGCGGCTCAAGGCCGAACGGCCCGACGACTACATCCTGCTGCCGGAGCGCCTGTCGAAGGAGCCGACTGCGCTGGCGATCCGCAAGGGCGACGAGCAGTTCTACGACGTCGTCCGCTGGGCGATCTTCGCATTGATGGAAGCCGAGGAGATGGGTGTCACCTCCGCCAATGCCGCCGAGCTCGCCGCGAAAGGCCCGCCCGCCGTCAAGCGCCTGCTCGGCAGCGAGCCCGGCCTCGGCAAGGCGCTCGGACTCGACGAGCGCTGGGTGGCGCGGATGATCACCGCGGTCGGCAACTATGGCGAGATCTTCGAGCGCAATCTCGGCAAGGGCTCGCGCATCGGCCTCGATCGCGGCCAGAACGATCTCTGGACGCGCGGCGGCCAGATCTACGCCTTGCCGTTGCGCTGAAGTGAATATGGACTGCTTTGCCGATCGTGGCCCGGAGGCGGCTCTGCCGTCCTGGGTCACCACCTCGCCATCTCTGGCCGACGCCCTGATCTCGATGTTCGATGGCGATCGGCGCCCGCTCTATCCGCAGATTGCCCCGTTCGTCGCCCATGTCGACGAGGCAGGCGACGAGCCGTTCCACTATCCCTACGAGGTCGGCTACGCCTACGAGCGTCTTCGCGAGGGCCTGTTCGCGTCGCACCTCGGCAGTGGCCTCGAACGCTGGGCGCCGCTGCTGCCACCTCTCCTGCCCGGCCTGTCCTGCGGCGAGGGCGGGACACCATTGGTTCCGGCACGCCAGGCCGCCGCCTGGGCCGGCCTGCCCGAGCTCCTCGTCAAGGACGAGAGCGCCAATCCGAGCTGGAGCCATAAGGACCGGCTGAGCCTGTGCACCGTCAGTGCCGCTGCGGCCGCCGGCGCGATCGGCACGGTCATCTCCTCATCCGGCAACCATGGCGCCTCGGCCGCCGCCTATTCCGCCCGCGCCGGGCTGAAATGCATCGTGCTCTGCGACGACGCGGTTTCGCTGCCTCATGCACGGCAGATGCGCGCCTATGGCGCCGCCGTGGTCGCCATGCCGCGCGCCGCCCGCTGGCCGCTGCTCGATCTCCTGTCGCGCCAGCCAGGCTGGTATCTGATCGGCAACACGGCGCCGACCCATACCGGCCACCCGTTCGGCCCCGAGGGCTACAAGACAATCGCCTATGAACTCTTCCTCGAGCTCGGCCGGGTGCCCGCCGCCGTCTCCGTGCCGACCAGCTACGGCGAATTGCTGTTCGGCATCGGCAAGGGCTTCGCCGAGCTGAAGGCGCTCGGTCTTACCACCAGCGAGCCGATGCTGATCGCCGCCGAGCCCGAAGGCGGCAACGCGCTGGGACGGCTCTGGAGCGATGTCGCACCGGCAACACGCGAGCCCTCCACCACGATCGCTCACGGCATCGGCTCGGCGCGCGCCGGCTATCGCGGGCTCGCCGCCCTGCGCCGGTCCCGGGGCTATGCGATCCCTGTCGGCGACGCCGAGATCTCAGCTGCACAAGCTGCGTTGACGCGGGACGGGCTGTGGAGCGAGCCAGCCTCGGCCGCGGGGCTCGCGGCTCTGCGCGTTTGGGCCGATGAGAACGTGGTACCCGAAGGACCGATCATCCACATCTCGACCTCTTGCGGCCTGAAGGCCAGCGGCCGCGACACCAGCGCCGTGCCGCATCTGGCCGCTGCAGACTGGAACGATCTGCGCAGCGCGCTCACCGCGGTCTACGGACTGCATCTCGACTGAGCGCGGCACGGCATAAAGCGTCTCTTCCGTTTCCGGCGCAGGACAGCCATGCTGCGTCCGCCATGGCGGACGCCCTCGGGACAAGGAAGGTTGACGCCGCCTCCATCGGATATGAAGAGCTGCATGACCATTGCCGCCACCACGCCGGGCACCGCCCGGCATCCCGCCCTCGACGGCCTGACCGCCTCCCTGCGCGAGCTTCTCGGCCCGCGCTGCTCGACCTCGGACAGCGAGCGCGAGCATCACGGCCATGGCGAATCCTATCATCCGGCCAAGGCGCCGGACGTCGTCTGCTATCCGCAGACCACCGAGGAGGTCAGCAGGATCGTCAGGCTCTGCCATCAGGCGAAGGTGCCGGTCATTCCGTTCGGCGCCGGCACCTCGCTCGAAGGCCATGTCGTTGCGCTGCACGGCGGCGTCTGCATCGACCTTTCGCGCATGACCGCGATCACCGAAGTCAACGCCGAGGACCTCGACTGCACGGTCGAGGCCGGCGTCACCCGCAAGCAGCTCAACGAGCACTTGCGCGACACCGGCCTGTTCTTCCCGGTCGATCCCGGTGCCGACGCCACGCTCGGCGGCATGGCCGCGACGCGCGCCTCCGGCACCAACGCCGTGCGCTACGGCACGATGAAGGACAATGTCCTGGCGCTCACGGTGGTGCTCGCCGACGGCTCGATCGTGAAGACCGGCGGCCGGGCACGCAAATCCTCGGCCGGCTACGACCTGACCCGTCTCTTCGTCGGCTCGGAAGGCACGCTCTGCGTCATCACGGAGATCACGCTGAAGCTCTACGGCATCCCCGAGGCGAGTTCGGTCGCGGTCTGCTCCTTCCCGGACATCGCCAGCGCCGTCAATTGCGCCATCGAGACGATCCAGTGCGGCATCCAGGTCGCCCGCGTCGAATTGCTCGACGAGACCTGCATGCGCGCGATCAACCGCCACAACAATCTGAGCTATCCCGAGACGGTCGCACTCTTCCTCGAATTCCACGGCACGGACGCGGCAGTGGTCTCGCAGGCGCAGATGGTCGAGGCGCTCGCCGAAGGCCATGGGGGCGAAGGCTGGCGCTTTGCCGCCAGCGCCGAGGAACGCAGCAAACTCTGGCAGGCCCGGCACAACCTGCACTACGCGCTGCTCGCCTTGCGTCCCGGCGCCAGCAGCTGGGGCACAGATACCTGCGTGCCGATCTCGCAGCTCGCCACCTGCATCACCGAAATCAGGGAGCACGCCAAGGACGCGCCCTTCCCGGTGACGGCGCTCGGCCATGTCGGGGACGGCAATTTCCACATGGGCTTCCTGATCAGGATGGATTCGCCCGACGAGATCCGCGAGGCCGAGCGGCTGAACGGGCTCCTGGTCAACCGCGCCATCGAACTCGGCGGCACCTGCACCGGCGAGCACGGCGTCGGCTATGGCAAGGCGAAGTTCCTGCGAAAGGAGCATGGCGACGCCGCCGTCGAGGTGATGCGCACGCTTAAAGCAAGCCTCGACCCCGACAACATCATGAACCCCGGCAAGGTCCTTCCGCCCGCGCTCGACCTGGTCTAGGGCCCGCCGATCAGTCGAAGCGCGGATGGATGAACGGCCAGGGCGAGGCCTCCGAGCCGCGCTCGACCTCGACGACGATCAGCGTCGGCGCGTTCGAGGCGATCGCCTCGGACAGCGCCGGACGCAGCGCCGCCGGTGATGTCACGCTATGCGCCCTGACGCCGAAGCTCTCCGCCAGCCGAACGAAGTCGGGATTGACCAGTGCCGAGCCGATCTGGCGACCGCCAAAATTGTTGGTCTGGTCGCGCAGCACGTTTCCATAGGCGTTGTTGTTGAACAGGATGGTGACGAGCCCGATCTTCTCCTGCACGGCCGTCGCCAGTTCCTGCACCGCGAACATGAAGCCACCATCGCCGGTAACCGAGACCACGGCGCGATCGGGGTGGGCGACCTTGACGCCGAGCGCCGTCGGGAAGCCGAAGCCGAGCGTGCCCTGATAGCCCTCGCTGACATAGGTGCGCGGCTCGTAGACCGGGAAGCCGAAATAGGAGGTGAAGCCGACCTGGCAGAGCTCGCCGACGAAGAAGCCGTCGCGCGGCAGGACCTCGCGGATCGCATCGAGATAGGAGAGCTGCGGCTGGACCTGCTCGGTCTCAGCCCTAGCCGAGGCGCGCAGTTGCTGCAGCTCGGCTGTCCGTTCCGGTAGCGCTGAACTCCCGAGACGGCGCACGGCCGCGAGCAGTGTCGAGACAGCCGGCTTCGCGTCGGCGACGATGCCGATCGTCGGCACCAGTCGCTCCATCTCGGCTGGATCGATGTCGATACGGATGAGCTGACGCGCGCCGGCAGGCTCCTGCACATAGCTCATCGGATTGGCCCAGCGCATATAAGGCGCTTCCAGGCGAGAGCCGATGCCGAGCAGGAGATCGGTCGTGGCCCAGCGCTTTGCTGCGGCATAGGAGGACAGGCTGAAGGGGTGATCCTCCGGCACCGCACCACGCCCGCCGCGGAAGGCCGCGACCGGCGCGCCGACCGCCTCGGCCAGCGCGGCGATCTCGGCGCCGGCATCCTGCGCGCCGGTGCCCAGCATGATCAATGGCGAGCGGGCCGAAAGCAGCGCCCGCGCCGCAGCCTCGATCGCAGCCTCCTCCGCGACCGGAGCAGCCTCCTGTGTCGCCGCGGAGAAGCTTTCGGGCGTCCTCCCCAACCCGGCCATCACATCCCAGGCCATCTCGACCGCGACCGGCCCGGGCCGCCCGCTCATCATCTGCCGGAAGGCCTCGGCGAGGATCGCGCCGGTGTCCTCGACCCGCTCGATCCGCTCAGCCCATTTGGTCACGGTGCGCAGCGTCGCGAGTTGGTCCGGCAGCTCATGCAAATGGCCCCTGCCGCGGCCGATGAAAGCGGTAGGCACCTGGCCGGTGATGCAGAGCACAGGCGCGTTGCAGCCGAGCGCGGTCGAGAGCGCCGCAGTGGTGTTGAGCATGCCCGGCCCCGGCACCACCGAGTAGACGCCCGGCCGCCCGGTCGAGCGGGCATAGCCGAAGGCCATATAGGCGCAGGCCTGCTCATGCCGCGCGCCGAACGTCCTGATCGCGTCGGAGCGCTGCTGCAGCGCGTCGAAGAACGCGTACATCTGGGCGCCGGGCAGGCCGAAGACGGTATCGACCCCATTGGCGATCAGCGCTTCGACGATAGCGGCGCCGCCGGTCATCTGCTGCGGCAGAACAGGTTTCAGCATGATCTCTGGCATCCCGGCTGTGTTGGAAGGGAGCGGTTTAAGGTCAGGGCCGGGCGAGCACGCCGACGGCGATGAGCGCCTCGACGAAACGCGGCGCATCCTCGCTGCGCAATCCGGCAAGGTTGATGCGCCCGCTCGGCACGAGATAGACGGCGTGCTCGGAACGCAGCGCCTGGGCCTGCTCGCGCGTCAGCTTGAGCGTCGAGAACAGCCCGCGCTGCCGGGCGATGCCGGCAAGCGCCGGATGCAGGGCGGCGAGCGCAGAGCGAACCGAATGGATGCGCTCGGCCATGCCGGAGAGCTCGCCACGCCAATTGGCGGTCAGCGCTTCGCTTTCGAGGATCGCGCGCACCACGGCCGCGCCGTGATCGGGCGGCATCGACCAGCTCACCCGCGCCGCCGCAGCCATGTTGCTGGCGACCGTCCCCGGCGTGCGCGACTTGACGTAAAGCGCCCCTGTCCGCTCGCGATAAAGCCCGAAATTCTTGTCGCAGGAATAGGAGACCAGCACCTCGGGACAGGCCTCGACGATGCGCCGCGCTCCGGCTGCGTCCAGGTCAAGCGTCTCGCCGAGGCCCTGATAGGCGAGATCGACGAAGGGAATGAGGCCGCGCTCGAGGCAGAGTGCCGTCACCGCCCCCCACTGCGCCGCGTCCAGGTCGAGTCCGGTCGGGTTGTGGCAGCAGCCATGCAGCAGGACGACATCGCCGGCTTGCGCCGAGGACAGCGCCGCCATCATCGCCTCGAAAGAGAGGGTCTGGGTCGTCAGGTCAGCGAAAGCATAGTCGCGCACCGTCAACCCGGCGGCCTGGAAGATCGGGGCGTGGTTGGGCCAACTCGGCAGTCCCAGCCATATCTGCGCCTGCGGCCGCGCCGCGGCGATCAGGTCGGCGCCGAGGCGCAGCGCGCCGCTGCCGCCTGGGGTCTGGAAGCCGACGATGTCGTCCTGTGGGATGCGCTGGCCGAAGACGATCGGCCTCAGCAGGTCGACGAAGACCGGATCGCCCTCGATGCCGAGATAGGACTTGCTCGGCTGCTCATCGAGCAGGATGCGCTCCGCCTGCTTCACCGCCGCAAACACCGGCGTGCGGCCCTGCTCGTCGCGATAGACCCCGACACCGAGATCGATCTTGCCGGTTCGCTGATCCGCTTTGAACGCCGAGATCAGGGCAAGGATCGCATCTGCCGGCTTCGGCTTCAGGCTCTCGAACATGTTCCGCTCCAAGTTCAGGCAACCGTAACGCGGCGGCGATGCAGTGTCCGCGCTTTCGTGATGACCATTTCAGGCACCGTTGCTAGTTTCCTGCATAATTGAAGCATTCTGCGCGTGAGAATAGCGCGATGCCCTTTGGATCACGGAGATCGCCGCCTATGCTCGACGTTTACGACGTGAAACTCCTCTCCGCGCTCCAGCGCAAGGGCGACGCCGCCCATGTCGAACTGTCCGAAAGCGTCCATCTCTCGCCGAGCCAGTGCGCCCGGCGCATCGAGCGGCTGCGCAAGCAGGGCTATATCGAGAAGGTCGTCTGCCTGCTTAGTCCGGCGGCGCTGGGCCTGCAGGTCATGGCCCATTCGCTGCTCAGCCTGCGGGCGCACGATGCCTCGCAGAACGCAATGCTGCAGCAGTTCCTGCTGGAGTCGCCGGAGGTACTCGAATGCCACGCGCAGACCGGCGATGCCGACATGATCCTCAAGATCGTGGCGCGCGACCTTCCTCATCTCAGCGACTTCATCGACCGGCTGATCGCCGTCACCGGCGGCCTCGCCTCGCTGCGGACCGGCGTGGTGCTGAAATCGATCAAGACGACGACGGAGCTGCCGCTGCGGGCCATTGGCTGACCGGCAATCCGTCCTCGATCGACCGGGCAGCGCCCTCAGGCGGCGATGATCGGAGAAGCTGCGTAGGCCGGCTGGCGCACAGGCGTACCCTCGAAGGCGGTGCCTTCCTCGAACCAGCTCTTCGGCGCGGGGGCACCCCACAGCGTCTGGCGCTGTGGATCACGCAGATCCCAGCGGATCGGCTCGTGATCGGGATCGATCGTCTGATAATCCGAGCAATAGATCTCGATGCGATGGCCGTCGGGGTCGCGGATATAGAGGAAGAAGGCGTTGGAGATGCCGTGGCGCCCCGGACCGCGCTCGATATTGCCGACATAGCCGGTGGTCGCCATCAGATCGAGCAGGTCGATGATGTTGAGCGGCGTCGGCACCCAGAAGGCGACATGGTGCAGCCGCGGCCCCACACCATGGGTGAAGGCCATGTCGTGGACACCGCCCTTGCGATGCATCCAGGCGGCCCAGAGTCGCGTGCGATCTTCGTTCTCGGTGTATTCGGTCACCCGGAAGCCGATCTCGTTGTAGAATGCGACCGAGGCGTCGACATCGTCCGAGAAGCAGTTGAAATGGTCGATGCGCAGGGGTTTCACCCCCTTGTAGAGCGCGTATTTCTGGTGAACCGACGGCAGCTTGTCCATATGGAAGTAGAATTCCAGGGGAACGCCAAGCGGATCGCTGGTGCGCAAGGTTCGCCCTTGATAGGGCTCCTCGACGAACTCGGCCTTCAGGCCCTTGCTGCGGAAGAAGTGCTGGGCCCTGTCGAGATCTTCCTCGGAGAAGACCTTGAAGCCGAGATGGCGGGCAGCGGGCTCGGCTCCCTTCTCCAGGACGATGCAGTGATGGCCGCGCTCTTCCATGGCCCGGAAATAGAGCCGCTCCGGCGTCTCCTGCGTGAGCTGCAGACCGAGCGTGTCGCCCCAGAACGCCTTCGCAGCGACGAGGTCACGGACCGTCAGCACGACGTGGTTCAGGCGCACGACATGGAAGGACGGATTGAGGACGCTGGACGGGACGGGCATGGTTCCTCCTGGAGATCGTTCTTCTTGTCTTTCTAGGCCGCGGTTTCAGATCCCCAGCCGCGGCACCTGATGGGTATCGAAGGCCACGGCGACGTTTTTCGTCTCCATGTAGAAGTCGAAGGAATAGTCGCCGCCATCCCGTCCGATGCCGGATGACTTCACCCCGCCGAACGGGGTCGGGAGGTGGCGGACATTCTCCGAATTGACCCAGATCATCCCGGCGTCGAGGTCACGCGCGACGCGATGGGCGCGCCCGACATCGCGGGTCCAGATATAGCCTGCCAGCCCGTACTGGACGTCGTTGGCGATCGCGATTGCGTCCGCCTCGTCCTCAAACGGGATCATGGTCAGGACCGGCCCGAAGATCTCCTCCTGAGCGATCCGCATGCCGTTGCTGGCATCAAGATAGAGCGTTGGTTCGACGTAGTTGCCGGCGCCGTCCATTGCCCGCCCGCCGCCACAGGCGACACGGGCGCCCTCGCCCTGCGCAAGGGCAGGATAGGACAACACCTTCTCGGCATGGCGCGGATGAATCAGCGGCCCGATCTCGGTCGCCGGATCGAGCGGATGGCCGACGCGCAGGCGCTTTACCCGCTCGGCGACCTTGGCGGAGAAGGCGTCGTAGATCGAACGCTGAACCAGCGCGCGCGAGGACGAGGTGCAGCGCTCACCGTTGAGCGAGTAGATCATGAACAGCACCGCATCGAGGGCGCGGTCGAGATCGGCATCCTCGAACACGATCACCGGATTCTTGCCGCCAAGCTCGAAATGGACGCGCTTCAGCGTGTCCGCGCCCTGGCGCATGATGTGCTGGCCGGTCGTCGTCTCGCCGACGAAGGCCACCGCCTTGATGTCCGGATGCTCGGTCAGCGCCTTGCCGGCGCTCTCGCCGAGGCCGTGGACGACGTTGACCACGCCTGCCGGAAAGCCGTGCTTGCGGATGGTCTCGTCCATGATCTCGCCGAGCAGCGTGGCGGACAGAGGCGACCATTCGGCCGGCTTGTGGACGACCGTGCAGCCGGCGGCGAGCGCCGGCGCGATCTTCCAGGTCGAGAGCATGAACGGCGTATTCCACGGCGTGATCACACCCACCGGACCGATCGGCTGGCGCAGCGTGTAGTTGATATGGCCTTCATCCGGCAGCGACAGGCCGTTGCCGGCTTCCGGCGCCCGGTCGGCATAGAAACGGAAGTTCTCAGCCCCGCGCAGCGCCGCCTTCGACATGAAGCGGATGGCCTGGCCGGTATCGCTGCTCTCGACAAGGGCGATCTCCTCGGCCCGCGCCTCGATCGCATCGGCGATCGCATGCAGCACGGCACGGCGCTTGGCGCCGGAGGCCTTCTTCCAGGCCGGAAAGGCCTTGCGCGCCGCCTTGGCCGCCCGGTCGATCTCCGCCTTGTCGCCGGCAGCGATGACGGCCTGGCGTTCGTTCGTGGTCGGGTCCAGCGTATCGAAGGTCGCGCCCGAGGCCGAAAGGACGGCCTCGCCTGCGATCAGATGCGGCACGGTGCCTGTGGTGAAGCGCTCCATAGCCTGGCGTGCCTTGGCGAGGTTCGCGGTCAGCTTCGTATCGGTCACGGTCATGGCTTCGCCCTCGCTTTCAGGCGTTCGTGCAGATTGTTGGTCTTCAGCGACGCCGTGCCGTCGATCTCGGCGACATCGACGCTGAGAGCGAGACCCCGGCGCTGGAAGGTCTCGGCCGTCTCGCGCTCGAGCGCCGCCATCAGCACCTCGGCGACGCGCCGGCGGGTCGCGGCATCGCGTCCCTCGCCGATCCGCACCGAAACGGCGACGAAGGCGTTTTCGGGATCACCATCGGCGACCAGATAATGCTCCCGCCGCACCGCGCGGGATCGCAGCCCGGCCAGCGGGAAGACACCCGTCTCCAGCGCGGCGGCGTGCAGTGCCTCGACCAGCCGCATCGGGCGAACCTCGTCCTCGAGATTGGCGGAGTATTCGACGACGATATGGGGCACGCTGCTCCTCCGTATCCAAATTAGATAACATGTTAAATTTATCGTCGCAAGCTAGTTTGGCTCGGACTGCTGCCTGCGCTAGGGTGGCGCAAATCTCAGATGGGTTTCAAGGTTTGACCGACGATTCGAAGACCACGGGCGCCACGGGTCCGGCTGCGACCAGGCTAAGGCTGCGCCATTTCTCCAAATCGCTGCCGATGTCGCTGCTGCGGGCGCGCGAGTCGGTGATGCGGCATTTCCGCAAATCCCTGCGCGAATTCGGCGTAACCGAGCAGCAATGGCGGGTGCTGCGGGCGCTGAGCACCATGCCGCAGATGGAGGTGGCGGAACTGGCGCGGGCGACGTTCCTGCTCGGCCCCAGCCTGTCGCGGATCCTGGTTGATCTCGACCAGCGCAAACTGATCGTCCGGACGGCCGACCCGGCCGATCTGCGCCGCTGGATGATCTCGCTCAGCCCCGCCGGCACCGCCCTCATCGACACGGTGACACCAGTGTCGGAGGCGATCTACCGCGAGATCAGCCAGCGCTTCGGCGCGGACAAGCTGGCCGAGCTGCAGAGCCTGCTCGCCGAGCTCGAGCAGGCCATGGCCGGCGTCGGCAGCGACGCGCCGGACGCCCCGGCCGATTGAGCGGACCGAGGGCCGGTCTCAACCGCGACCGGCTGCCGGCGTACCCGGGAAGACACCGAGCTTCGCCACATGCTGGCGAACGAGCTCTTCGCCGAAGGTCGTCGGCCGCATGGCAGGCGCACGGTCGTGGATTACGATACCGGCCCGCGCTCCGAAGATGCGCTTGCCGTAGCAGATCAGGCTCTCCAGCGACTGCATCATGAACACGATGACGGGCAGGATGTCGCGATAGATGCGCTCTGCCTCGGCCTCGTTGCCGGCGAGGAAGCTGTCATAGGCCCTGGTCGTGAAATCGATGATCTCGGGGGCGAGGATCATGCCGACGCAGCCGGCGCGCAGGTTCTCGATCAGCTCGAGACCGCCGCGGCCGTTCATCACCGGCAGCCGACCCTCGGTCGTCTCGATCAGCTGCCGAATCTCGGTCGCCGCCCCCTCGCCCTTCACCAGCTTGATGTTGGGGTGCTGCGCGACGAGGCTGCGGATATCCTCCGCCGAGAGACCGCGGCCCATATAGGCCGGCGCGTTCTGGATCGCGACCGGCAGGTTGGTCGCATCCGCGACCCGGCCGAAGAAGCGGATGTACTCGCCCGCCGCGAAGCTGCCGACCATCGGCGGCTGCAGGATGACCCAATCGGCCTTCGCCGCTTCCGCGGCCCTGACCAGCTCGACCTGCTCGCCGACCGAGGTTCCGTAGATCGTGAAACCGAGCGGCTTCACGCCCCCGACATCCTCCGAGGTCCACTCCATCACCGTGCGCCGCTCGGGCACCGTCAGCTTGGAGACCTCCGTCGCGAGGCCGAGCGCCGCAATGCCATGGGCGCCGTGTTGCAGGCAGATCTCGACCTGCCGCCGCATCGCCTCTCGGTCGAGCCGCTCCTGCGTGTCGAACAGCGCATAGAGGATCGCATGGATGCCGGTGAACGCGGTCTGAGTGGTCATGGCCGTGCCTCGCTTCAATGGTCAGATGTTAAACATCAGATGAATGCTTGCATGCAAGCCCTGGTCGTGACAGTTTCCCGCCGCGGGAGAGAAAACGGGTCATGGCGCGAGGCAGCAAGCCAGGAAAGATCGGCACGATGGTCGCGGCGCTCGGCGCCGCGATCGTGCGCGGCGAGATCGCCTCGGGAACCGTGCTGCCGGCCGAGCCGGAGCTGGCCGAGCGCTATGGCGTCGGCCGTAGCGTCGTCCGCGAAGCCGTGAAGACCCTCGTCGCCAAGGGCCTGCTCACCGTGCGCCCGCGCCACGGCACGCAGGTGCGCCCACAGCACGACTGGACGCTGCTCGACCGCGAAGTGCTCGGCTGGATGCGCGGTGCGGACGGGCTCGATCGCGACCTGCTGCTCGCTTTGGAGGAGACGCGCGAGATCATCGAGCCGGAAGCCGCTGCCCTGGCCGCGAGCCGCGCCACACCTGAGGATCTCGCTCGCATTCGCGCCGCGCTCGCCGACATGGAAGCCGGCCAGGACGATCCGGCAGCCGCCATCGCCGCCGACAAGCGCTTTCACCTTTCGATCCTCGACGCCACCAACAACCCGATCCTGCGCAGCTTCCGCGGCGCGATCGATACGATCCTGAGCGCGATGTTCGACTTCACCGTCGACGTCTTCGCCGGCAACCTCGCCAACCATGCCGCGGTCGTCGATGCGATCGCCGCTGGCCAACCTGAAGAGGCCCGCCAGGCGATGCGGCAGGTGCTTGGCTACACGCGCGGCCACATGCTTTCCAGCCTCGCTCTCGCGGGTGGAACCAACCCGACCCAAAAAATCAAACAGGGAGAAACGCCATGAAATTCGCAAAGCTGCTGCTCGCTGCCGCCGTCGCAGCGGTGTCGCTGCCCGCCTCGGCAGCCTGGCCGGAGCGCCCGATCACCCTGGTCGTGCCCTGGGCCGCCGGCGGCGGAACCGACGCCGTCGCCCGCATCCTGGCAGCCGGGCTGGAGAAGGAGCTCGGCAAGCCGGTCAACGTCGTCAACCGCACTGGCGGCGGCGGCGTGGTCGGCCATACCGAAATGGTCAACGCCAAGCCGGACGGCTACACGATCGGCCTCGCGACAGCCGAGGTCACGACCTATTACTGGTCGAACACCGCTCCCTTCACCTATGAGAAGCTCACCCCGATCGCGCTGGTGAACTTCGACTCGGCCGCCTTCAACGTCGCCGCGAACTCGCCCTGGGCCGATCTGCGCGCCGCGCTCGACGACATCAAGAAGCAGCCTGTCGGCCACTACAAGCTCTCGGGCATGGCCGCCGGAGCCGCCTATCACCTCGCCTTCGCCGGCCTGCTCCAGCTCGAGGGCATCAACCCCAAGAGCGTCACGGTGGTGCCGAGCCAGGGCGCGGCTCCCGGCTTCCAGGAACTGGCTTCCGGAGGCGCCCAGATCGTCCCGTCTTCGCTGCCCGAGGGCAAGCCGATGTTCGATGCCGGCCGCGTCAAGTCGCTGGCGGTGATGTCGAAGGAGAAGATCGGCGCCTTCCCGACCGTACCGACCGTCAAGGATGCGATCGGCAAGGACTATGAGGGCGGCACTTGGCGCGGCCTCGCAGCTCCTGCGGGCCTGCCAGCCGATGTGACCGCCCGCCTGGTCGAGGCGACGGAGAAGGTCGCCAATTCCGAGGCCTACAAGTCCTTCCTGGCCGAGCGCGGCTTCGGCTACGCCTTCGCCAAGGGCCCGGCCTTCGGCACCTTCCTCGCGACCCAGCACAAGAACAACGGCGAGATCATGGGCGCGCTCGGCCTGCGCTTGCGCCAGTAGTCGATCCGCCTTTCGCATGATCGGGGCGCGGCGTCCTTCGCCGCGCCCGCCCCTTGCACACCGGGCACATCATGAAGTTCAACGATCTCTTCACCGGCCTCCTCGTCCTCGTCCTGTCGGGCCTGGTTGCAGCCGCATCCTGGAGCCTGCCGAACCCGTCCGAGCAGCCGCTCGGTCCGTCGGCCTTCCCGCTGATCCTGTCGGGACTGCTGGCTCTCTGCGCCGCGATCCTCGCCGTCAACGGCGCCCGCGCGACGCAAGGCGGGCCGCTGGTCGGCCTTGCCGACTGGGCCCGCAGCGGCAGTGCGCTCGCGCGCCTGCTGCTCGTCCCGGCAGCGGTGATCTTCTACATGCTCTTCGCCGAGACGCTCGGCTTCCTGATCTGTGCGCCGCTGATCCTCGTCGTGCTCTTCCTGGCCGGCGGCACCAGGTCGCTGCAGGCCATCGGGCTTTCGCTCGCAGCGGCGCTCGTCATCCACTCGATTTTCTATCTTGCCCTCGGCGTGCAATTGCCCTGGGGCCCGCTCGAACCTTTGCGCTGGTAAGCCGCCATGCTCGACGCCTATGTCACCGCGCTGGGGATGGTGCTCGATCCCTATGTGCTCTTCGTCATCACCGCCTCGGCGATCTACGGCCTCATCGTCGGCTGCATTCCTGGCCTCTCGGCCACGATGGCGACCGCGCTGCTGGTGCCGCTGACCTTCTTCATGCCGCCGGTACCGGCGATCGCCGCGATCGTCACCACCTCGACCATGGCGATCTTCTCCGGCGATATTCCCGGCTGCCTCTTGCGCATCCCGGGTACGCCGGCCTCGGCCGCTTATGTCGACGATTCCTACCAGATGACGCTGCAGGGCAAGCCCGAGCTCGCGCTCGGCATCGGCCTGTGGTTCTCGGTGCTCGGCGGCCTGTTCGGCACCGCGGTGATGATGGTGGCTTCCCCGGCCATCGCCGATTTCGCGCTTGGCTTCGGCTCGGTCGAGTTCTTCTGGATCGTCATGCTCGGCCTAGGCGGCGCCGTCTTCATCGGCTCCTCGACGCCGCTGAAAGCCTGCATCTCGCTGCTGATCGGCCTGCTGATCGCGATGATCGGCATGAACAATCCGGCCGGCCAGCCGCGCTTCACCATGGACTCGACCGAGATGCTCGGCGGCGTCTCGCTGATCCCGATGATGGTCGGCATGTTCGCCTGCTCGGAGGTGATGCGCCACATGGTCTCCGACGGCAGCGCCCCGCATGCCGTGGTCAAGAAGATCGGGCCGATCTTCGCCAATATGTGGCGCCTGACCAAGCAGTACCCCTGGCAGCTCATCCGCGGCAGCGCGCTCGGCACCATAATCGGCATCCAGCCAGGCAGCGGCGCCGACATGGCGGCCTGGATGTCCTATGCGATGAGCAAGCGCTTCTCGAAGGAGCCGGAGAAGTTCGGCACCGGCCACCCCGAGGGCCTGATCGAGGCCGGCGCCTCCAACAACTCCTCGCTCGCCGGCGCCTGGATTCCTGCCCTGGTCTTCGGCATCCCCGGCGACTCGATCACCGCCATCGCCATCGGCGTGCTGATGATGAAGAACATGGCGCCGGGGCCGACGATCTTCGTCAACAACCCGGAGAACGTCTATGCGGTCTTCCTGGTCTTCGTCATCGCCAACCTTTTGATGCTGCCGCTCGGCTGGGCGATCATCAAGGTCGCGACGCGCGTGCTCTCCGTGCCGCGACGCGTGCTGATGCCGATCATCCTGCTCTTCGCGATCGTCGGCTCCTACGCGATCAACAACTCGCTGTTCGACGTCGGCGTCATGCTCGCCTTCGGCGTGCTCGCTTTCATCCTCGAGGAGAACGACTTTCCGGTAGCGCCGGTGATCCTCGGCGTCGTGCTCGGGCCGCTGCTGGAGGAGTATTTCATCAACTCGATGATCAAGTCCGACGGCCGGCTGATCGGCCTGGTCGACCGGCCGATCGCCGCCGTCCTCGCCGCGATCACGATCGGCATCATCGGCTGGACCATCCTCGCCTCGCTGAAGAGCGGCAAGGCGAGCAGACAGCCGGCGCAGGGCTGACGCAGTATCTCAGGCGCGAAGCGCGCAGCATCGCGCCTATTGGCTCGAGCCGGACTCCGGCCGCGACCGAGCTGTTCAGCCCGGCTTGATGCCGGCTTCTTCGACCACGCGGTTGGCGCGCTGGGTCTCGGCCTCGATGAACTTGGCGAAGCTCGCCGCGTCCTCGGTCACCGCTTCGGCGCCGAGCGCGGTCAGTTTCTCGACGATCTCGCGATCCTTCGAGGCCGCCTGCACCGTCGCGTTGACGCGCTGCACTGTCTCCGCCGACAGGCCCTTCGGCCCCCACAGGCCATACCAGAGCGTGAAGTCGATATCCGCCAATCCGAGTTCGCCGGCGGTCGGCACGTTCGGCAGGAGCTTGCTGCGCTGCGCGCCCATGATGGCGAAGGCACGCACCTTCCCGTCGGTGATGAACGACAGGGCCGAACCGAGCGGGGCGACCATCAGCGGGACCTGGGCGGCGACGACATCGGTGATCGCCGGGGCGGTACCGCGATAATTGACCAGCTCCGCGCTCGTGCCGGTGCGGCGCTTGAAGCTCTCGGTGGCAAGATGGCCCATGCTGCCCAGCGCCGAATTGGCAAAGGTGTATTCGGTGGGGTTGGCCTTCATGTCGGCGATCAGCGCCGGCATCGTCGCGGGCGTCTTGGTCGAGCCGATCAGCACCATCGGCGAGGTCGCAAATCGCGAGATCGGCGTGAAATCCGTTAGCGGGTCGTAGGATACGCTGCGCATCACGTGCTTCGCCATGATGTGGATGTCGGCATTGGTCAGATAGGTCGTGCCGTCGGGCGCGGACCGCGCGACGTCGGCGGCGCCGAGCGTATTGCTGGCGCCGGCCTTGTTCTCGACCACCCAGGATTCATCGAGCGCCGGCGCGATGCGCTGGGCATAGAGCCGCCCGATGACGTCGATCGCGCCGCCCGCGGCGGCAGGCACCACGAGCCTCACGATCTTGCGTTGAGCCAGGGCGGCCCGGGACGCCAGCGCGCTGCCAGCAAGCCCGATCAAGGCGGCACGTCGTGTGATGATCACCAGGATTTCCTCCAGATATGGCCGCCTTGCCGGCGGTTCTCGATTCACGTCGAAAGGTCCGTCCGCGATCCGGATCGGGTGCGGTCAGCATGTTTGCAGGCCCGCTTCGCGAGATAAGAACGCATACTCATTATCAGTATGCATCACATATTGGACCTGTCAAACGCAAGCTCACGAACTCCGGCACATCGGAGTTCGTCAGGAGGCTTTGACCGCGATCTTGATGCGGGAAATGCGGAGCGGTCAGGCCGCGTCGGAGGAACGGGCCGCAGCCAGCCGCAGCGGCACGCGCGAGGCGTCGTTGTTGAGCTCGACGAGCTGCGCGAGCATCCGCATGAAGGCCTCCCGATCCTCGGGAATAAGCGGGGCGAGGATGCGCTCCTGGGCGCGCTGCGCCAGTGGCCCGGCTTCCTGCAGGACGCGTTCGCCTTTGGGCGAGAGATGCAGCACCTTGATGCGCTTGTCGTCCTTGCTGCCCGAACGCAGGATCAGTTCCTTCGCCTCCATCCGCTCGAGTACGTTGCCGAGCGTCGAACGGTCGAAGGCGACGAGGGCCGACAGACGGGTCGCGTCGATGCCGGGATTCTCGCGGACCGTGACCAGCGCCGCGTACTGAACAGGCGTGAGGTCGAGCGGCGCGCATTCCTCGAGGAAGATCGAGACGGCGATCTGCTGCGCACGCCGGATGAGATGGCCGGGCATATGATAGATATCGTCCATCGCCATCGTCGCTTTGTCTTAATGAAATAGCGGCAGGTCTCGCCGCCTGAATGTCAGAACCGCAGATTGTTCGTCAGCTGGCCGAAGCGAATATTGCCCGGCCAGATCGGCGAGCTTCCGCTATAGATCGTATGCTTTCATTCCGTAAGCGGTCAAACTGATCCCAGCGCTCGCCACGAAGCGACGGCGTATCTCGATCACGCAACCGAGCCCTTGGCCCTACCCTGCAGAGCGCTATGACACCCGACGCCGCCGGCGGTTGACAGCCCAAAATCTGCGCGTATCCTGTTAATCAGTATACGGACGATCTATCAAAGATCGAGCAGATGGGAGGATGGCCTGGCGATTTCCGGTTTCGGGAATTCGCGGTGCCGCAACACCTTCGCACCATCCTCGATCCCTTCTGATGGTCTGCGCCGGCACGGCGATCGACTGCTGTGCCGGCACTGGCTGGCCTGTAGAACGCTTCGATCAAGGCGATTTCGGAGAGACCGACCTATGTGCACTTCGGACCATGGCAACCACCCCATCGCCGTCGACGTCGCCGACACGGCCACAGCCTCGGTCGCGCCGTCACCGGCGATCGTCGCGGACCTCGTCGCGGCCAATCACATCCTGTTCGATCAGGGCGTCGTCGATGCGTTCGGCCATATCAGCGTGCGCCATGACGGCCGGCCCGACCGCTTCCTGCTCGCCCGCAACATGGCGCCGAGCCGGGTCGAGGCCGAGGATATCGTCGAGTTCACGCTCGATGGGGAGGCGGTGAACGCCAACGGCCGCAAGGTCTACCTCGAACGCTTCATCCACGCCGAGATCTTCCGCAAGCGCCCGGACGTGATGGCCGTCGTCCACAGCCACTCGCATTCGATCGTGCCCCTCAGCGTCGTCAAGGGCACGCGGCTCAGGGCGATGTTCCACATGGCCGGTTTCGTTGGCCAGGGCGCGCCCGTCTTCGAGATCCGCGAGGCCGGAGGCGACGCGACCGATCTCCTGATCAGCAACAATCATCTCGGCCGCGCCCTCGCCGAGCATTTCGACGGGCACGACATCGTCCTGATGCGCGGCCATGGCTCGACCGTGGTCGGCGGCTCGATCAAACAGGCGGTCTACCGGGCCGTCTATGCCGAGCTCAATGCGCGCTATCAGCTCCAGGCGATGCAGCTCGGTGACGTCACTTACCTCACCGAGGGTGAAAGCCGCGCCTGCGTCGCCAGCATCGAGGCGCAGGTCCATCGCCCCTGGGAAATGTGGCTCGAACAGGCCCACGCACGCCGGCGCTAACGGCGATTGGCTGACGCAGCCGCCTCGATCATTCCGCCTCGTTGAAGGGGGCTTCCATGCAGTTTCATCTCAACGGCTTTCGGACCGGCGATCCCGCCGTTTCCGAGCCCGCCACCAATCTCCCGGCCTCCTCCGCCAGCGCCTCCTTGCCCACTGAGGTCGACGTCCTCATCGTCGGCTGCGGCCCTGCAGGACTGACGCTTGCGGCGCAACTGGCGGCCTTTCCCGAGATCACGACGCGGATCGTCGAGCAGAAGCCCGGACCTCTCGAGCTCGGCCAAGCGGACGGCATCGCCTGCCGCACGATCGAGATGTTCGACGCCTTCGGTTTCTCCGAGCGCGTGCTCAAGGAGAGCTACTGGGTCAACGAGACGGTGTTCTGGAAGCCCGACGCGAACCGGCCTGAGGCAATCGTCCGCAGCGGCCGGATCCAGGATGTCGAGGACGGGCTCTCCGAGTTCCCGCATGTGATCCTGAACCAGGCGCGGGTGCATGACTTTTTCCTCGACGTGATGCGGCGCTCGCCGAGCCGCTTGGAGCCGGACTATTCCCGGCGCCTGCTCGACCTACAGATCGACACCGCCCGCAATGCCGACGGAAGCGCGTCATCGCACCCGGTGACGGTGCAACTGGAGCGGCTCGATCCCGCCCATGAGGGAGAGGTCGAGACTGTTAGGGCCCGCTATGTCGTCGGCTGCGACGGCGCCCGCAGCGCTGTGCGCAAATCGATCGGGCGCACGCTGCATGGCGATTCCGCCCAGCAGGCCTGGGGCGTCATGGACGTTCTCGCCGTCACCGATTTCCCGGATGTCCGGCTGAAGGCGCTGATCCAGTCCGCCGGCGAAGGCACGATCATCATCATCCCCCGCGAGGGCGGCTATCTGATCCGGATTTATGTCGAGCTCGACAAGCTCAGCGAGAACGAGCGAGTCGCGAGCCGCAATATCGGGGTCGAGCATCTCATCGCCGCGGCGCAGCGCATCCTCCGTCCGTATACGTTCGAGGTGCGCGAGGTCGCTTGGTGGTCGGTCTACGAGATCGGCCAACGCCTCTGCGACAAGTTCGACGACGTGCCGGCGGAGGAGGTCGGGCAGCGCCTGCCGGCCGTCTTCATCGCCGGCGATGCCTGCCATACCCACAGCCCGAAGGCCGGCCAGGGCATGAACGTCTCGATGCAGGACAGCTTCAACCTCGGCTGGAAGCTGGCCGCAGTCCTGCGCAGGCAATGCCCGCCGAAGCTCCTGCACAGCTACTCGGCCGAACGCCAGGCGATCGCCAAGGAGCTGATCGATTTCGATCGCGAATGGGCGAAGATGCTGAGCGCGCCCCTGAAGACCTCGGAGACCGGAGACGGTGTCGATCCCAAGGAGGTCGAGGCCTATTTCGTCAGGCATGGCCGTTACACGGCGGGCACCGCGACCCGCTATGCGCCCTCGACCCTGACGGGCGAGCCGACCCATGCTGGCCTGGCGACAGGGTTGCCGATCGGCGCGCGCTTCCATTCCGCGCCTGTCATCCGCCTTGGCGACGCCAAGCCGGTCGAGCTCGGCCATGTCGCGCAGGCCGACGGCCGCTGGCGCCTCTATGCCTTCGCCGACAGGGCCGATCCGTCCTCGGCAACGTCGCGCCTGCGGGCGCTTTGCGACTTCCTGGTGGACGCGCCCTCCTCGCCCCTGCGCCGGCACACGCGGTCGGGTGACGACATCGACGCGGTCATTGATCTTCGCGCCATCCTCCAGCAGGCCCATCGCGACGTCGCCGTGGAGACGCTGCCGAGCCTGCTCCTGCCCCGCAAGGGCCGCCTCGGCCTGATCGACTACGAGAAGGTGTTCTGCCCCGATCTTCGCAGCGGTCAGGACATCTTCGACGCACGCGGCATCGATCGCGAGCGCGGTTGCGTGGTGGTCGTGAGGCCCGATCAGTACGTCGCCAATTTGCTACCACTCGATGATTACGCCGCGCTGGCCGACTTCTTCGCCGCGTTCATGGCGGGGCAAGCTTCCCGGTGAACGTTTTTTAAAGAGAACGATACACCTGCAAAATATCCCTGAATTCTTCCCGTCAATCGAAGGCACGTCGAAGCTTTAAGCCAAGAAGATAAATCTTTCCTCGCTACTGCGTTCGAGATAATAAACAACCCTCGCCATTCGTTCTTTAAAAAGAACATTCTCATTGACGCTTTCTCTGTCGAGCCGCAAATTTCGGCATGGCTCAACGCGGCCTTGGACACGGGCCGCCGCAGCGTTTTCGGGAGTTCGACATGGCGATTTGGAACAACCTCTTGTCGCGCCGGCAGGCGGCCGCATTGATGGTCGGCACGGCGCTGTCGTTCGGTATCGGCGGGGCGGCGTCGGCCGCCGAGGGCCAGCTGCGCATCGCCAAACAGTTCGGCGTCGTCTACCTGCTCCTCGATCTCGCCGCCGAGCAGAAGCTGATCGAAAAGCATGGCAAGGCGGCCGGCGTCGACATCAAGGTCGAATTCCTGCAGCTCTCCGGTGGCGCGGCGGTCAATGATGCCTTGCTCTCAAGCTCGATCGAGATCGCCGGCGCCGGTGTCGGCCCGCTGTTCACGCTGTGGGATCGCACCAGGGGCAGGCAGAACGTCAAGGGCGTCGCCTCGCTCGGCAACTTCCCCTACTACCTCGTCACCAACAATCCGAATGTGAAGACGATCGCCGACTTCACCGAGAAGGACCGGATCGCCCTGCCGGCCGTCGGCGTCTCCGTGCAGTCGCGCATCCTGCAATGGGCCTCGGCCAAGCTTTGGGGCGATAAGGAGTTCGACCGGCTCGACAAAATCAGCGTCGCCCTGCCCCATCCCGAGGCTGCCGCCGCGATCATCAAGGGTGGCACCGAGATCACCGGCCATTTCGGCAACCCGCCCTTCCAGGAGCAGGAGTTGGCCGAGAACCCGAAAGCCCGCATCGTCTTGAACTCCTACGAGGTCCAGGGCGGGCCGGCTTCCTCGACCGTGCTCTACGGCACCGAGAAATTCTACAAGGACGCTCCGAAGACCTATCGCGCCTTCCTCGACGCGCTCGATGAAGCCGCGAAGTTCATCGCCAACAATCCCGATGAGGCCGCCGACATCTATCTCAAGGCCAATGGCGGCAAGGGTGACCGCAAGCTGCTGCTCCAGGTCATCAGGAATCCCGAGGTGACCTTCAAGGTCGAGCCGCAGAACACGCTCGGCCTCGGCCAGTTCCTGCACCGCGTCGGCGCGATCAAGAACGAGCCCAAGGCGCTGTCGGATTACTTCTTCACCGACCCGCGCATCGCCACCGGCAGCTGAGCGACGGCATGACACTCGTCGCCGAGAGACGGCAGCAGGACAGCCTGCTGCCTCTGCACCGTGTGGCTACGCGGGCCGATGAGGAACTGGCCTCGCCCGCCCTGCCCGCCCCGCTCCTGCAAGTCGACGGCGTCAGCCTCGAATACCGCACGGCCGAGACGATCGTTCGGGCCACGCACCGGGTCGGCTTCGACGTCTACGAGGCCGACCGCTTCGTGCTGCTCGGCCCGTCCGGTTGCGGCAAGTCGACCTTGCTCAAGGCCGTCGCCGGGTTCATCGCCCCGGTCGAGGGCGAGATCAGGCTCGGCGGCCGGCCGGTCAGCGGACCGGGTCCCGACCGCATCGTCGTCTTCCAGGAGTTCGACCAGCTCCCGCCCTGGAAGACCGTGCTGCAGAACGTCATCTTCCCGCTCACGGCCTCACGCACGCTTCCCCGCCGCGAGGCTGAAGAGCGGGCGCATCACTATGTCGAGAAGGTCGGGCTCGCCAAATTCGCCGACAGCTATCCGCACCAGCTCTCCGGCGGCATGAAGCAGCGTGTGGCGATCGCCCGCGCTCTTGCAATGCAGCCGAGCATCCTCCTGATGGACGAGCCCTTCGCCGCGCTCGATGCGCTGACCCGGCGCAGGATGCAGGAAGAGTTGCTCGCGCTTTGGGACGAGGTCCGCTTCACCCTGCTCTTCGTCACCCATTCGATCGAGGAGGCGCTGATCGTCGGCAACCGGGTCGCGGTGCTGTCAGCCCATCCCGGTCGATTGCGCGCTGAGTTCAACAGCCACGAATTCGATCTTGCCAGCACTGGCGGGGCGCCGTTTCAGGCCGCCGTTCGGCGCCTGCACGAGCGGCTGTTCGAGCATGAGCACGCCGTCGCGGGAGAGGCGAAGCCATGAGCTTGTCCCAGCCGCCGATCCGGCCGGAATATGACCAGCCGCTGCCGCTCTTCGTCGCGACGGCGCTCGAGCGGCCGCGTCCGCTGGTCGAGCGCCTCGCCGGACAGGGCTGGCTGCGCAAGGGTTTGATCCTCGTCGTCCTCGCCCTTCTCTGGGAGGCGCTGGCACGCTGGCAAGACAATGAACTGTTGCTGCCCACCTTTCTTGCGACGGTCGAGGCCCTGGTCGAAGGGCTGGCTAGTGGCGAAATGCTCCAACGCGCCCGGCTCTCGCTGGTCGTACTGGCGCAGGGTTATGTCGCAGGGCTGACGCTCGCCTTCCTGCTGACGACCCTGGCGATCTCGACCCAGATCGGGCGCGACCTGCTCTCGACGCTGACCGCGATGTTCAACCCATTGCCGGCGATCGCGCTCCTGCCATTGGCGCTGCTCTGGTTCGGCCTGGGCTCGGGCAGCCTGATCTTCGTGCTGATTCATTCGGTGCTCTGGCCGGTCGCGCTCAACACCTTCGCCGGTTTCCAGGGCGTGCCCGATACGCTGCGCATGGCCGGCCGAAATTACGGGCTCACCGGTCTGCGCTATGTCTTCGGCATTCTCGTACCGGCGGCGCTGCCGGCGATCCTGTCAGGCCTCAAGATCGGCTGGGCCTTCGCCTGGCGCACGCTGATCGCCGCCGAGCTCGTCTTCGGCGCTTCCTCGGGCCGTGGCGGCCTCGGCTGGTACATCTTCCAGAACCGCAACGAGCTCTATACCGACAAGGTCTTCGCCGGCCTGCTCCTGGTGATCCTGATCGGCCTCGCCGTCGAGAACCTCGTCTTCGCGGCGATCGAGAAAACGACGATCCGGCGCTGGGGGATGGCGCGCTGATGCCGCTGTCGCTTGCGATGACGCATGCTTTCCTGAACGGACTTCAGCCCATGACCGCGACCCTGACTGCCGACGCCGCCCCTCCTTCCGCACTCTCCGAGGTCTCCGCCGGAGACGACGCGCAAACGCTGTTGCGGGCGCGCTATCGCGCCGCGGGCCAGCCGGAACCGGCGCACTGGAACGAGGTCATCGGGCAGATCCTGGCGCATCGCTCGGTGCGCTCCTACAAGCCCGACTCGCTGCCCGAAGGCACGATCGAGACGCTGGTCGCGGCCGGGCAATCCGCCGCCAGCTCCTCCAACCTGCAGACCTGGAGCGTGGTTGCGGTCTCCGACGCCGCCCGCAAGGCGCGCCTCGCCGAGGTCACCGGCAATCAGAAGCACATTCTGCAGGCCCCGACTTTGCTGGTCTTCCTCGCCGATCTCAGCCGGCTGGGCGAGCTTGGCGCGGCGCGGGCGCATGCGGTCGATGCCCTCGACTATCTCGAGACCCTGTTCGTCGGCATCATCGACGCGGCGCTCGCCGCGCAGAACGCGGTTCTGGCCGCCGAGAGCCTCGGCCTCGGCACGGTCTATATCGGCGCGCTGCGCAACGATCCCGAGCGGGTCGCCGGGGAGCTCGGACTGCCGCCGAAGGTGTTCCCCGTGTTCGGGCTGTGTGTCGGTTATCCCGCCCCCGAGGTCGTCACTGGCATCAAGCCGCGGCTCTCGCCGGCCCTCGTCCTCCACCGCGAGCAATACGGCGCCGGCTATGCGCCGGAGCCGGTCGCGGCCTATGACGGCGCGATCCAGGACTTCCAAAGCGAGCAGAAGATCCCACAGGTGCCTTGGTCGCGACAGGCGCTCGCCCGCGTTGCCGGTCCGCAATCCCTGAGCGGTCGCGACCGTATCCGCGATGCATTGACCGCGCTCGGCTTCGCGCTGCGCTGAGGTGCGCTCGCCCCCGCAGCGCTATAGTGGTGCGGGACAGGAATGGCGGAGCCCCACCTCGGCGGGATCGACGATGAGCTGGATCGAAGTCACCTATCATCTGCGCGGTGCGCCTGAGGAGGCCGAAGTGCGCGCCAAGGCGATCGCTATCGAGCAGAGCATCGAGATGCCGCCCGAGGCGGTCGACGATCCCTTCGTTCTCGGCGAGATCCTCGGCCGCGTCGTTGGGGTCGAGCCCAGGGGCTGCGGCCTGCACGCGATCCGCATCCTGCTCGCCGCCGCGACAGTGGGCGACGATGCCGGCCAGCTTCTCAACATGCTGTTCGGCAACTCCTCGCTACACGATGATCTGACGCTCGCAGACTTCGCCCTGCCAAAGGAGCTACGCTCCGCGCTCGGCGACGGTCCGCAAATCGGCTTCGACGGTCTGCGCGAACGCGTCGGCGCGGGAGCGCGGGCTCTGACCTGCTCAGCGATCAAACCGCAAGGGCTGCCACCGGCGGACCTGGCGCGCCTGGCGGAAGCCTTCGCGCTCGGTGGCATCGACTACGTCAAGGACGATCACGGGCTGGCAACGCAGCGCTACAGTCCGTTCCCGCAGCGCGTCGCGGCCTGCGCCGCCGCGGTGCGCCGCGCCTCCGCGCAGACGGGTCATCCGACCCGCTATGTGCCGAGCCTCTCCGGCAGCCTCGACGCCGTGCGCGCGCAGTTGCGCATCGTCAAAGAGGAAGGGCTCGACACGGCGATGGTCGCGCCGGCGATCCTCGGCCTCGCCAACGTTCAGGCGTTGAAGCGCGACTATCCGCAGGTTGCGTTCTTCGCCCATCCGAGCCCGGCGGGCGCCGCCCGGATTGACCCCGCCTGCCTGACCAAGCTCTGGCGGCTCACCGGCGTCGATGCGGTGATCTTCCCCAATCATGGCGGCCGCTTCGGCTACTCCACGGATACCTGCCGGCGCATTGCCGAGGCCGCGCTCGCACCCGAGCCGGGGCTTGCCACGAGCGCTCCGGTTCCGGCCGGCGGCATGAGCGTCGCGCGCGTCCCGGAGATACTCGACTTCTACGGCCGCGACGTCATGCTGCTGATCGGTGGCAACCTGCTGGCCGAAGGCGCCAGGCTGCGCGAGGCCACGGCCGAGTTCGTCGCGCAGGTCCACCAGCACTCGCAAGCACAAGTCCGGGCAGAATCCCATGTCTGACGCCATCAAGAACGAGGCACCTAACCTGCGTCGTCACGAAGACGGTTTCGCCTGGCAGGGTGTGCAACGCCTCGCCTACAAGCAGGACGGAGATGCGCCGTTCCACGACGTCTCCCGCCAGACCCTGTTCTCGCGGCCTGACCTCGCCGGCGAGCTGCGTTACTTCGAGGTCGGTCCCGGCGGCCATACCACGCTGGAGCGCCACGGCCATGTCCATGGTGTCGTCATCGTACGCGGCCGTGGACGCTGCCTCGTCGGCTCTGACGTGAGCGAGATCGGCCCACTCGACCTTGTCACCATCCCCGGCTGGACCTGGCATCAGTTCAAGGCCGCGCCCGACGAGCCGCTCGGCTTTCTATGCCTGGTCGACGCCACCCGGGACCGCCCTGCCTTGCCGACGCCGGAGGAGCTGGCGACCTTGCGAGCCTCCCCGGAGATCGCCGCCTTCCTCGACGGCTGAGCGCAGGAAGAAAAGGCCCCGATCGGCGATCTGGAGGGCAGCCTTAGATGATCAGGCTCGAGGGCATGACCAGCATCTCGATCGTCTGGTTCTAGAGCATTTTCGAGCGAAGTGGGCACCGGATCGCGTAAAGAAAATGCGATAAAACAAAGAGATAGAGAATTTCAGCGATTCGAAGAAATGCGGAAATACTCTAGCGCTCCCAGACTTCGCAGGAATGGCGCTTCACGAAGGCCGCATCCGCTTCGGCCCTGTCGCCCTCGGGATGCAGGATCATCGTCTCCACCTTTGGCCAATCGGCGGACGGCACGCTGCTCCTGGAGAAGCTCGCGACATAGCCCAGCATCCGGTCCGACAGAGTCTTCTGCGCCGGCGTCCAGGCAGGGGCGTCCGCCTGCTGCTCGTTCGGATAACCGCGCTGGAAAACGTATGGGATATCCGAATTATGGAACGGCCCATCGACAGGTTCGTCGACATGGAAGATCGTCGTCGGTGCCTTCGGATCGGCGAACTCATAGGAAAAGACCGGAATCGCGCTCGAGACGACCTTGATCCATTGCCGGACGTCGCAGCCCCAGCGATCGCTGGTCAGCGCAATGTCCGTGCGGGTCGGGGAGCCATAGGTCGCGACATTGTAGATCTCGGCGATCCGCGCGCCGTTCGGCCGTGACGCAATCGTCTTCGCCAGGGCGTCGGCACTGAGAGGCGGCTGGCCGCTGGCCCGGCGGGCTTGCAGGAAGAAGCCCTGCTCTTCGCTCGCAAAGCCGACCAGCACCGGCACCTTGTGGAACTCGCCGCGACCAAACAGCTTCATCGGAGTGTCGGGAATGGTCTGCTTGTCGACGACCATCTGCCAGCCGGCCGCCCGCGTCGCCGCGCCGCCGCCCGCCTCGAAGACCTCCTCAGTGGATTTCCCACGCATGCAGGCGAGCACGTCCGCGGCGGAACTGCATCCGGCCTTCTCGACCATCCGCGCCGTCGGGCCCTTCTGGCGCTCCTCCTCCGCTGAAAGAGCGGCATGAAGCGGCCCGACCGGCAGGCTCATCGCGATAGCCCGGTGGAAGAGCCCGGCACTCTCCGGCGAGACCATGTGCGCGGCCACGGAATAGGCGCCCGCCGACTGCCCGATGATGGTGACATGGTCGGGATCGCCGCCGAACGCCCTTGCGTTCGCCTTGACCCAGCGCAAGGCCGCCTGCTGATCCATCAGCCAGAAATTGCTGCCCGATTGCGCGAAGGATGCCAGGCCGAAGGCGCCGAGGCGGTAGTTCACGCCGATCACGACATGGTCCGCCTTCTCGGCGAAGACCGAGCCGTCAATGTCCTGCGAAGCGCCTGCCACCGAGGCTCCGCCATGGAACCAGACGAGCACGGGACGAGGTGACGTGGCAGGCGCCGCCGGCCGGTAAACGTTGAGATAGAGGCAATCCTCATCCCGATAGAGCTGGATCGGCTTCACCCAGCCATTCTGGACGCATTTGCTTGCAAAGGCGGTCGCAGGGCGGGTGCCCGGCCATGACTTCACCGGCGCCGGCTTCGCCCAGCGGAGCTCCCCGACGGGAGGCGCTGCGAAGGGCACGCCGAGGAACTGCTCGACACCTCCCTTGGCGACGCCTTCCAGCATGCCGCCATCGACGGAGATCGTCGGCGCCGCCTGTGCCGCCGAAAGACCAAGGCTTAGGCCGCAGGCCGCGGCCATCAGGAGCGTCTTCGCTGTCCTGCCGAGGATGTCGCGCTCCATGGTGTCGCCCCTTGTTCTCGCGCCCTCCATTGCAGCGCGGCGCCTGACGGGACAAAGCTTTGCCGGGCCGACAACATGCCGCAATCCCGATAAACGCTATGTATTCATAAGGCAGGGCTATCAATGCCGAGGCTCGGCACATCCGGCAGCGACTGGAAGAACGGCGAGCGCCCGCCGCAGCATCGATGCCGCGGATTCTGCCAGCCCTGCTGACGAGCTGGCGTTCAGAATATGGTAGGGGCGTCGATCAGGAAGCGGCCGGGTCAGCCGCACGCCTTGTTAGACAAGGGTTTCCAGAAAAATTAGCTACTTGGGGAAACCTTGGCGCTCCCATGGGGAAGGGGCGTTTCGCCACGAAACTATCGAAAAATACGGCCCTGAGAGCAGGTCGTCATGGGGGCATGCATGCCAAAATGTATGACAAAAGTCACGCGATCTCTTTGGCGATGGACGAACCTCGAAGCGCCCGTAATGGGGCGGCCTCTCGGAAATCCTTGTGTCTGTAGAGACACAGATCGCGGGTCTGTAGAGACACTGCGGCTGTGTCTAGGGAGACCCCCTCAATATCTAAAAGACCAAGACCTAAAGAACCAAGTCACCTAGCCCGGCTATCGCCGAGCTGTCTGATTGGCTTTATTGGAAAATCCGATCTCGGAGCCCAAACCGTTTTCCGTCGCGGTTCCAAAATCCGACCCGGACCAGACCGAAAATCTCGACTCCGGAAAAATCCGATCCAGCCCGACCGGAAATCTGACCTACCCTTCGGCAGCCCTGACCAAGCTACGGACCCGTTTGCGCACTTGCGGCTTTGATCCGTCACCTTGATCGTTGGCCGCGACCACCGCGCGATGGGCATCCGACGGAGCAGTAGGGCGCCTTGGTTCATTGTCTAGCTCATCCATTAGGCGGCGTGTGCGGCTTCTCAGAACGTTCGCGAAGGATTTCCACTCATCCTGTTCACGCGACTGGTTTGCCCCGATGTACGCGAACCGTGCCGCCCTTATGAGGGTGTTCCACAGGACCATCAGGTTCATAGGTGTGTAGATGTGCGCCATCCCGTGCACGGGATGCTTGTCGCTCTCAAAGCGGCTAATGGCCTTTTTCCTTAGGAGCGCTTTGATAGTTCTACCTAAATTGCCGTGATCTGGGATGCCTACCGGTGGAAATATCGGATAGTCATTATCTCCAATCTTCAACGATCCGTCGTCATTGCACAGCCCATCTCGAAAGTGGCGCTCTGGAATTTTCTCGAACAGCTTTCCAAAATCCAATGTTCGCGACTTGATCGCCCAATATACCTTGAGCTCATACTTACTTAGGTCACGGATCGCCTCAGGCATCTTGGCTTCCCAGCGGTCTTTCACCGCCCGGAAGCCGATCTTAAATGCGTCCTGCAACTCGCGATGATCGCCGATAAATTCGTCCATCTGCGGGAACTCAACTCCGCCACGAGGATGTAGCGAGTTCAAGAACTCGACATCCGGGCGCGTGACCCAAGGCGCCTTGCGGACAGGATCGGCCGGCGCCGCAGCGGCGCCTGCTCCCTTACCTACCCCGTTCATCGTGGCACCTCCATACTCCAGCTCCAACGTGGTATCAGACCACGAAATATAAGCAACTGACAGTTTTCGTTCGCTGCGAGTGCCTACATCTCTAGAGTGATACACTGTCTTCGTACGGTGCAAAGTTTGAAACTGGGTGCAAATTATTTTTGATAAACGCATATTGACTTGGCGTGATTTCATGATCTCTTAGCACGAAGGAGCGACGATATGGAAAAGCCGCACATTACACTTCGCATTGATCCCGGATCGCTCAACGCGGTCGACCGGATGGTCTTCACCCGTCGCATTCAGAACGCGCCGGGCCGGGCAGCTACGCGCGCTGCCGTCATCAATGACCTCATCAAGCGCGGACTGGCACAGACCAGCACCGCCTCCGAACAGAAAAAGGACCAGAACTGATGATCCCGTACGGCGATGTCCGGAAAAGCGCCCCGGTCTCCGACACCCAACATACTCGCGATGAGCGCCGCCGCGCCGCAGCAGCAGCTACTGCCTTCGGCAACCGGAACCACAGCGGCCCGCTCATGGATTTCAGCGCCAAGACTGCCCCGGCAGCCCCATCGTCGGGGATGGGCGTCAGCTTCGCAGATGCGTATGCGCCGTCGTGGAAGGCCGAACAGGCCGAAAAGGATGCCCGCGCCGCTCGGCTCGACGCTCTCCCGCAGGTTGTCCAGAAGCTCGCGACCGAGGCCGGGGTCACGGACCTGCCCATGCTAGAGGCCGTTGCGATCATCCACCGGGCATCCAAGGCGATGAACGGGCCGGCACAGGTCTTCGAAAGCGACATCGGCCGCAGCCTCGGGATCACGACGCAGCGCGCCGAGGAATTGACGCGCAAGGCCGCCCAGCTCGGGTTCATTGAGCCCCTCGCCAACAGCTACTGGCGCTGCAAACTCTGACCAGATCGGCGCGCGGTCTCATCCTCCCCGCGCCGTAGCCCGGCCTGACGATCCGGGCGCCCCAGAGGGAGATCGGTGCGAGCCGGTCTCCCTCTTTTCACCTCCACCCCGAACAGGATCACGCCATGCCTGTTGCCGACGCCTTGCTGATTGTTCTCGCTACCTTCATCTACATCGAAGGGGGCCGCGCCCATTGGACCCTGATTGAGCGCCACGACGCCGCTGTCCATCCCGATTTGGCCGAGAGCAGCACGTTCCGTGCCGACCTCGCCGCTCGCCGCATCGACGCGCATTTCACCCGCTGGTGCTTCATCCTGTTCTGGCCCGTTTGGCTGGCGCTCGGTTGGCTGAACGCGCTGCGCGAGAGCCTTTGAGAAAGGAACTGAGCAATGCCAATCTTCGATCCTGACCCGACAGCGTTTGTGCGCAAGCTCCGCGATGTTCTCGACCTGCTTGCCGGAAAACTCCGCGAGGACGGTGCATGCGTCGAGTTCACAGAACTATGCACCCGCACAAGTGGAACCCTTGCAATGACGGTTGCTATGCCCTGCTCGACCACCAAGGCACTGGCCACGTCAACCGCATTGAAGAATTATGCTCGCGTTAGCCGAGGCGAAATGCAGGACACCCCATTGGCCGCCGACAGCTCGGGCGTCCATGATGTCGAATACCGCGCCGCCTTGGTTTACACCGTGATGAAGCCGCCTCGCCCCCGGAAGCGTGCTCGCGCCGTTGCCTGACCATGTGCATCATCTGCCGCCACCCTAACCGGATAGCCATAGAGGCTTCCCTGCAAGCGGGGCGGTCTCTTCGTGCTGTGGCCGCCGACTATCCCAATCTCAACCGGAACTCTTTGCATCGCCACCGTAAGGAGCACATGGTTAGCGCTCCAGCCGGTGAGACCGTTGCACCCGGTTGCAACGCCGTGCCCCAAAATACTTCGGCTACCCCGACCGTCCGGCGCCGCACGCGCCCCGTGGACGAAGCCCAACAACTCGACATCGCCTTGCGCATGAAGGCTCGTGGCTGCACCCGTTCCGACATCGCCCGCGCCATCGGCGTCCACCCGAGCACCGTTGGTGAGATCATCCGCCGCGCCACCGACAACGCCGTGGAACGCGTTCGATCAGAGACTGTAGAAGAGCTGGTCGCTCAGCACAGGGCCGAACGGGACGCTCGCGCCCGCGCCCTCGCCCGTCTGCAAGCGCAGGCAGAGGTTCGCGGCGATGTACGCACCCAGCTAGACGTTCTGCGGCATCAGCTCGCCGAAGATAAAGAGAGCCGGGAATGGATGCGCGAGCTGGGAGCTTTCGACCACTTCCGCATACATACCCTCGCCGAACGCCAGCAGCGCGACGGCAACTCGACGGATGATCTGATCGGGATGTTCCGGGAGCTAGTGACCTCATGCCTCTCGCTCGATGATGGCACCGACCTCAAGGAGCTGCCCCACGCCCCGACAGGGACAACGCACGAGGAGTGACAACCGCGACCTCTGTCACGCTGCGCTGTCAGCGGCAGGGTGCCTCGATGCTGCCGGTGTCCAGGCTCGCCGCTTGGTCCTTTCCCAGATCAGCGACAACGAATGCGGGACGCTCATTGTCTGCGCACCGTGACAGCCCCCTCGCCGCTCATGGGCAAGGCGGAACGGTGCACGCTCTCCAAAGGTTCTTAGGGCAGGAACCCAAAGGGAGCGAACCAATGCCCGAAAGCCCTCCCTCGCCTAAGAAGGCCGGAAAGGCTGCCCTGTTGGCAGTCGCCATAATCGGGGCGATGGTCGTAGCCATCTTCGTTGGCTTCAATCTCTATCACGCGGACACCCTGCGCGAGCGGCAGACGGGTCAGGTTGACCAGAGAGACGCACCGAAGAGCCCTACGGACCTTCAAGTCGCTCCGGTTCCGGTGCAGCGTTGAGAAGCCAGAGGCGCCTGCCGGAACCACTAACGGCAAGCGGGCGTGAGCCAATTCTGGTTGACAACGACGGTGAATGGTCAGCCGAGGCAGAGCTGCGCGTCGAGGCGGATGGCACGATCACACTGGCTCTGCTGCGCGAATGGCGAGACGAACTCGAGTTCGAGCCTGACGACTTCTCAGAGCAGGCCGGAAGCCCAGAGGCCTATCGCCAATAGGACAGCCGTGGCTGCCACGGGGATCGCTGCGTCCGCATAGCGATACAGTTCCCGCCGCCAGCTCGGCCACTTTGCCCGCCGTTCGCGTTCCTTGCGGTTCTCGACGCCAATCTGCTCCCAGTGACCCATTAGAACAGGCTACCTTGGGGCGGAGGCTCTGCCGGCGGTGGTGAGACCTCGGGCTCAACCTGCGCGGCGGTTGTTGCCGGATCGTCATCTCCGAAGCCGGTCTTATTCATCCGGCGGCTGACGATCCACTCGCGCAATTCTGGAGGGGGCCTCATCAAGATTTCTTTGCCCGCTGTACCGTCCAGCCAAGCATCGAAGTCGTCCGGGTGGAGCATCGCCGGCATGCGGTTGTGAATGCTCTCCATAAATCGGTCAGCGTCACGGGTGATGATGCTAGCGCTGATTATCTCCTCACCGTTCTCGTCACGCCAACGCTCCCAGATGCCGGCGAACGCGAGGATCGTGCCGTCTTTCGCGCTGATGTAGTGGGGCGTCTTGTCGCCATTCGCCTCGGTGGTCCACTCGTAGAAGCCGCTTGCCGGGATGATGCAGCGGTTCTTGACGTAGGCGCGCTTGAAAAGGCCGTTGGTGTCGACGGCCTCGATGCGCGAGTTGATGTGCGGCTTGATCTGCTTCGCCGTGCCCTTGTGCCACGGCGGGATCAGCCCCCAGCGCACCTTCCAGATTTCGCGGCCAGCTGGTGTCTTCACGATGATATCGATCAGCGTGGTAGGGCCGATATTGTAGCGCGCCTGCTGGTTGCGCGCCGGCTCGGCCGGAACCGTCAGCGGCTGACTGAAATCGTAAATCTCACCCCATGTGTAGGCTTGGCTAAACCTGCCGCACACGCAATCGCTCCTTACCTATGGGCCTCTTAGAAGTCCTCCAGCCCATTTCTGCCATGGCCCGCCGGGTCACGCCTAGCATCATCAAGCGCGCCATTGAGCTGGCGGTTGGCCAGCTCCAGCGCGCTATTGAGGCCCTCCAGCGCCACGTAGACGGTTGAGCCGAGCGGAATTTCACCGCACCACTTCCGAACCTCCCAGTGGAACGCTCTCACCTTCTCCTGCATCGCCGCTGCGTCGCTCGGATAGAGACTGCGCTTCGACCGCTTGACCATCAGTCGTCCTCTCCAGAGACGGGACGAGCCCCCTGAGAGAACACGCCGCGTAAGAAGCCGCGCGAGACTGAGCGATCAGCGTCGGCGAGCAACACGAGAAAGTCATGCGCCAATGCGCGCAGCGCGGCTTGTTCGGAACCGTGCTCCTCTATCAATTCGGCGATCATCCCCGTGATTTCAGCATCAAGGGACGCGTCCTCGACCCGCTGGTCGGCTGGCTGCGCTGACATGGTTCTCGTCCTCGAAAATGAGAACATAATAAGAACATTTGAGCCGAGAATGAGTCAAGCCGACCCAGCGTTGCACTGCGGCCCATGGCGCTCGCGGATATGCGTGCTCAGAAATCGCGGTCAGTGGCCCAGGATTGTTGCGATCCGGGCTTGCAAAGCCTGCCTCAAGGCGACGCGGCCCTCATTATTGTTGAGGTAGCGAATATGGCGAAGATGCCGAAGGTCGAACGGAACGTCATGTTCGCTCTGTGTGATAATTATTACTTCACGGCCGAGAGTATGTGCGATCCCAGCCTCATAGAAGACGTTCGGGTTCCTACCCGTAAGGTCGCACACAACGATGCGCGCCCGATCAATCAAGCTTACTACGTCTTGGATTATGCCTGGGGCCTCCCATATCTCGTCTGCGCGTCGTGTGAGGAGGTTGCAGGCAACTCCTGCCTCTTGAATGGCGGCGTAGACCGACGCGAAACCAGCATCGAATGGCATCATCACCGACATCAACTGCGCTTCAATCCTCTCATGCTCCGGAATGTTGAACACCGAGGGCCGCTGCCGGCGAGGGTTCACGCTTCGGAAGAGGATACGGTACAGATCGATGTCCTTTACCGCCCAATGATTGCGGTGCCAGTCGAAGTTATGCCTATCCCGGTCCATGTCGAGCCGACCCTTCTGCGCGTGAAGGGTTGAATTTTGCATTGGGGGAACATCAGGATCGAGCGTGTACTCGAACCGCACTTCTCCGTTCGTAATTCGCGCCGAAGTTACGGTTCCCACACGGCAAATTTCGTCGCCGATACCTTCTGGAATGAAGAGGCAAGGCAGGCGCATAAGGCGATCTAACGCAGGAAAATTGCCATCCTGAAACTGCGCAGCGACCCCTTCATCGGTGTGTTCGAACATCCGACGAAGGTCCATTGATGCCGTCTGATCGTTCCAATCATAATGGCGCATAATTACATTGAACATCTAAGCAGCCCCGCGAGGTTTTTGGCCCTCGAAGCGGCAGCTTATCACTACCTGCAACCGCCACGCGAATGCCTCGGTCCACCGAGCAGGCCTACCGGCCCGGTTTGTCCAAGAAGGGTATACCCCTGCGAGGCAATGGGCTGAGACAGAAATTCTGTCTCAATAGGGTTTACATTCAAATTGCGAGACGATACAAGAAAAGGGTCTAGAGCCTATCGAGATAATTGGGGGCGGAGATCATGGCGACTTACGGTTATGCTCGGGTCAGCACCACAGATCAGGACTTGGCCATTCAGGAAACTGCCCTCCGCGCCGCCGGCTGCGAGATCGTTCGTTCGGAGAAGCGCTCGGGCACGAGCACCGAAGGCCGCACTGAGCTCCGGACGCTGATCGACTTCGCCCGGAAGGGCGATGCCATCGTGGTCACCCGTATTGATCGTCTTGCTCGGTCCATCGCCGACCTCGCTGGCATCGTCCGCACGCTGGAGACTAAAGGCGTCTCCCTCCGGGCGACGGAACAGCCTATCGATACCGGCACCGCTGCCGGCCGCGCTTTCCTCCAGATGCTCGGCGTCTTCGCCGAGTTTGAGACGGCCATCCGCAAGGAGCGCCAGATGGAAGGTATAGCCAAGGCGAAGGCCGAAGGTGTCTACAAGGGCCGGAAGCCCTCCATCGACACAGCGCAAGTTCGCGCACTTGATGCCGAAGGTATCGGCGCCACCGAGATTGCCCGGCGCCTTGGGATTGGCCGCGCATCCGTCTACCGCGCACTTGAGGCGTAACCGAAAGCGCTGGCGTACGCTCGCGTTTCGCGAAAGAGGCACAAGACAACGGGGCGACAAGCATTGCTTCGGCTGTTATAGCGTGCACCCAGTTGCAACGCCCTAACCGATGCATGTGAGCAGAAATATACTCCGGATCGAAGCCTATCGCGCCACCTGCTTAGCGAGGCTTCGCAGAAAGGCCAGCGTCTCGACGCAAGTCGAGTACTTCCTGCCCATATTTATCCAGAGTGTTGTGTAATCATTCTCCCGTTTGTAGGCGAGGTCATTTAGGCTGCTATCCTTGCCGTCATAGCCAAGCACCACAGCTATTTGGGAAAGCGCTTTCACCTCCGGTTCTGTGACGCGGTCGGTCTCGCCCGAGCAGTACGACTTATAGGCTCTATATTTGCCGACAAGGTCGGCCGCTAGGATCGGGTTTTCTGCGCGCGCGGGCAGAGAAAAACGGCCGAAAGCGCAACAGCTGAGAGAGCAATACGGATCATTGGATGGCCCCCGGAGCGCCGCAAGGTTGGATGGATGGCGCTCCGCAGTCATAGCAGGAACCTACAAATGTTGGAAATACTCCGTGGTGAAATACTCATCATCAGAGCCCTCTCGAACCCATGGGCATTCGAGATGTCTTCGCCGTCAACCTAAAGCGCTACCGGCGCGCCGTGGGGCTTTCTCAAGAGGAACTGGCGCACCGGGCCGACATTGACAGGACCTACGTAAGCGCGCTGGAGCGCGGCCGATACGCAGCGAGTATCGACGTTGTCGATAGGCTCGCTGCTGTACTGGGCACGGAAGCCGCGGAATTGTTGCGCCACATTGGGCAGCCCGCGAACGGCGATGCTCACCGAGTTCCGGGGCTGCCCGGCAAGCCAAAGCGGTAAGTCAAAATCCCCTTAATTTAATTCGGAACGTTCTATGTTTAGAACCCACCGCAATCCGCCGCCGAGCTTGTAGTCGGGCGAGAGAAGCTCCAATCTTGAGAATGAGAACCGCGGGGAGCGCCCCCAGTTCTCCTCCAATACTTTTAGAGCGAAGCCGAGAGGCGCGTAGGGGCGTGACACAAGCCGATCGATCTCCGGCTTGTCCATCACAATAACGTTTGAGTGCTCCGTCTCAGCTGCATGCAATTTATCCAACACATCTGAGACATCATCGATTTCGAGGAGCGCCACATTCTCAATGGGTCGCTCAAAAAACAAGGTCGATGGAGCCTGGTTAATACCGGTGACGTTAAAATTATGAGCGTAACTACGTTTGGCAGGAATAATTATTCGAGACGAACTCAGCGCAACATCTCGAAATTCGTTAAATGTCGCGAAACGTCCACCAATAAAACAGAACGGCAGTGGTCCTGGATCGCCACCGATAGATAGAATTCTAGCAGCAGCTCTTAGCAAATTATACTTCGAAAATCCCCTTTGGTCGATCAGCAACGCCTGCTCTGTAGCCCAGGCTTTGAGGACTGCCGCCGGCACATTGTGTTCCGCTGTCCGCCGGCTGATATCTTCTGTTTCTCCACTGAGAACGCCCAAAATAGGGGGCGATCCCCCAGTGTCCGCCGATAAGTCCCAGGTGAGCAAAATCCCCCAACCGATATATAGCAACCGTTCAAGCGCCCATCTCGCTCACCATGAAGCATATCTAATGCACCTCGGCCAAAATGTCGGCCTTCGGCGTCAGTTAAATTTCTAACCTGAGGCGCGTGAGCATAGATCACCTCGCCAACATCACTCTTTTCACTCCTAGAAAGCAATTCACCCAAAAATATATCTGGAGAGGTACTGCCCCATTCGGCTTTGTGCAAAAATCCCACTGTTGATGATGCCGTATCATCCTCAAACTCTACTCTTACGTCGAGTGGTGATACCAAATGGCGGACGCCTTTTGACAGCGTGTTACTCAAGTCCCAATATTCTCTAACCGATGCGCCGGGGTATACATCATCTGCCACATGGATTTCTCTGAGATTTTCTTTAATCGCCACACTAACCCTCGTAGAAAAACTCTTGAGATTTTCGGAGGAGTCGGCAGCCCGCAAAATAGGCCTAGCGTCAAGAGACGAAAATTCGAGTACTTTCGTCTCAGATCGTGCAGCATCGAAACGTCGCGAAACCACTTTCACATGGTCTCCTAGCAAGAATATAGAGAAAAAACCAATTCCGAACTTTCCAATAGGGTTCATGCCCTTGGAAAGAAGCCCGGGAAACTCTTGCTGCACGGCAGCGGAGGACCAGAAAGATTGCCCAAAATCCAGAAGGGGCCCAGTTAGCACCCGCTCGGACATCCCGACCCCATCGTCTTCAATATGAAGCCACTTTTGCCCGCCCTGCCCTAGATCAATCGATATTTTTATTTGACCGAGGTCTGGGTCTTGCTCGTGGACACGGCGCGCGCGGATCGCATCAACAGAATTTTGAAGGAGCTCTCTTATTGGGGCGAGCGGTCCCGAGCCGTAAAGGTTTTTTCCGCCCAGCGTTTTAGCCAACTCGGCCGGCGCGCTCACGCGAATTTCAGCATCCACGGGTTTCCAGCCTTGGGGCCTTATCCTCTTGGCCATTATCCGAGGGCTATCAGCTCCATGTACACGCTTTACCAAAAATGGAGGCGACCCCATCTCGACCAATATAGCGTTTGACCCCGATACTTCTTTATTTAAAATTCGTAATGCATCGTAACAAAGCCACCATGCACCGGCCTCTTCTACTGGAAAATCTGTACCGCTTGAGAAAAATAATTCCTCGCCAACGACGGTTGGGGCATTTAACCTATTTTGAAATGCCCAGTGATCAAACGATAGACCGGTTGGCTTCGAAAGCGCAAAATCAAAAGACGGGGCTCTTCTTCTATCGATATGAGCAGCATCGGCGCACCGCAATATAAGCGCTATCTTAACCTCATCGATTGGCCAGTTTCCGTCTATTTCTGGAGCCGCACCAACAGCATGATTTAAATTATCGAGGAGCTTTTCAAAACTCCAATGATGACTGTGCGCAATGCGACCAATGCTGCGGGAGTACGCCGCCCGAAGCGCTTCATCATCCAACAACCGCTGAGGTGCGCCGGTTTTGCCATTTTGCCAATTTATATCTAACAGACGCTCGGCATTTTCAGCATGAAGCGCTCTAAGGGCAGTAAAATTCACCTGCCTCTTAATATTATCTGGCAAATCTGAAATAGTTACTCCATTTGCTTGCTCCAATTTCTTTTTGATAAAAGCTTCGGCATCTTGCCACTCAGCCGTTTTCGAAAGTTCATCCAGACCGCCGGGAAAGGCGGCAATAGTCATTCCCGCATCATGAAGCAACGCCGAACAGCCAAAAACAAATGCTTCCGCCGGATTTAAATTGTAATCGCTTCCGACAATCAGATCGGCCATCTCCCAGAGACTGTCGAGATGGCTTACATTGTGCACAGTGAGCCCTGGACAGTCCGCGGCGATCTTTTCGACTAACTGCGCTGCCTTATCTCGAAGGCTTAGAAAGCCTGAACGTAACCTGTCATGTCCGTGACGGTCGGCGAACTCGGCTTCCTGCGAGAGCGTCCTTTTCCAAAGACCCGTGCGTTCAAACCCCACAATTCCCCCAATGCAGCCCACGTTTTACTACTCATACGAGTGGAAGCATTTCGAGGCAATCAGCTGATTTTCTTAGACTTTGCTCAAGCTCCTGCTTGATCGGCGGCCCGGAGGCACGCTGCGGTATAGCGAAGCCCAACCGGCCGGCGCCTTGCGTACCTACGTCGTATGGAGATGCGTGAGGTCTACCCGCACTTTTATTTTGCTGATCTCGGCATACAGGCGCGCCACTGAATGGCCCGAGCCGTAGCTGCGCCCCACACTCTTGCCGGCAGCGTGCCCCGTCAGAGCATCATGCACGTCCTCTGAGAGGCCTGCATCGCGGCACATGTCCTTGAAGAGGTGCCGAAACGAGTGAAATACCTTTGACTTGTCGCCGATGGAGATCGGTTTCCGACGAATGTAGTTCCCGAACCACTGCGACCACGAGGCGGTCCGCGCCCGACGCTCCGCCGACCTCATACGGGGCCATAGCGTCGCCTCAACTCCGGCAGTGGACTTAACGCGCTCGACATAGGCGAGGAAACCGAGCTGGTGCAGCGCTGGATGTACCGGCACCCTTCTAACGCTGTTGCGCGTCTTCACAGTGCGACCGCCGGACGTCCCGATATCCAGATACGGCACCCCGCCATCGTCTAAGCGGACATCGCACACCCGGAGCTGGCCCAGCTCAGAGAGCCGCGCACCCGCGAAAAGCGCCAGCAAGGGCATCCAGTATTGCGCCTCCCCCTGCCCGCCTTCTTGCCGCCTGCCCTGCCCATGCACCGGCCCATCGACGAAGATGCGGCGAAGGTCGTCAGCAGTGAAAGGCACTCGATCAGGCTGCGTATGCCCGTTTTCCTCGATCCACGCGGACGGAAAATGGTTGGGCCACGACGTAGCGTCTTCTAGGTCGCTTTGCTTCCGAGCATGCTCCACTATCGCGGAGAGGAGCGTGAACGCCTTATTGATCGTGGCAGGCGCCCTGGATGGAAACGCGCTCAAGTCCTCACGCAGTAGCTCCGGCAACGCCATACTGGAGAGCTTCTTCGGGAGCCGCGCTGGCAGCGCCGACATGGCGGAGGCGAATTCCTGCACTCGCTTCTTGCTGACTTCCCCGATGCGAATGTCGCCGTGAAGCTCGATGAACCGCTGAACAGCGCTCGCGGCCTCCATCGCGGTTAGCTCGCGTGGCTTCCGGCTGCCTCGGACGCCACTGCCCACTTTCCATCCGGCCAAGGCTTCGGATAGGAACGGCCCGAGCTTGTCGTTCGCCTCAGCGAGATTGAACCCGGTTGCAAACAGAGGATCGACTGGCGTGAACGACGCGCCCTTCAACTCGGCCAAGGCTAGACGGCTGCCGTCTATGCTAGCGCGACGCACAAGGTCCATGAGCGCCTCGTACTGCTCGGCCGCCCGATCTACGTCAACGCTGGGCAAATGCCGCGTGATGGTGCCTGCCTTAGTTCTGGTGCTCGGCCAACCGGCCTTGAGCAAGACATGATCGGCAGTGTTCTGGACCCGCTCGTTGCCTTCTTCGTCACGACGATCCTTCACGCGGGCGAGCGTGTCGGACCATTCCTCGACAAGCTCGGCCCGGTCTTCGCTATCGATTGGCGGGCTGAGGGCGGAAGGCCTGAGCACATCACGATAGTAGCTGACGACGAGCTTCTCCAGCTCGGCCCTGCTGAGCTTGGACAGATCACGGCGACTGACTTTGTTCGCGAGCACCAGCTCCGCGTCGCTCGTGCGGCGCAGTTCGTCAAACTGAGCTAAGTAGAAGCTTAGCTTCTCACCCATCTCGCGAAGCGCCCGTTTCCGGTCCTTCGTCTTGAGGCTTTCCCGGATGGTCCCGGTCTTTCGCTTGAACTTGTGCTTGAAGGCTCCGACTACGTCCTCCGGCACGCGCATATCGAAATAGAACCGACCGTTACGGACGATCAGATAGGGCGTTTTGGGCACGATCTCGCTGCTCATGTATGCCAAAATGTATGACAGCCCGAGCCGAGTAAACCGTTGATTTTTCGAGAGTTTAAGTCCTTCAAGGACTTAGCTGGCCGATGGCGCTCCCATGGGGAATCGAACCCCAGTTTTCGCCGTGAGAGGGCGACGTCCTAACCGCTAGACGATGGGAGCAGCGCGGCAAGGCCGTCCGTATAATCGGCACCGGACCGCGCTGCAAGCCCTTCCGTGCAGTCGTGGAAGAAAAACCTGCGGCAGAAAAGCGATACACGCAGGAGCTGGCTGGCCTTCAACCCGCGGCGTGCGAGCGCTCGGCCGGCGCCAGCGCCGGATAGTCGGTGTAGCCCTTGGCGTCGCCGCCATAGAAGGTCGCGACATCCGGCGTGTTGAGCGGGGCGTCCACCTTGAGCCGCTCCGGCAGATCGGGATTGGCGATGAAGAGCCGGCCGAAGGCGATGAGGTCGGCCTCGCCCTTCTCCACCGTCTCGATGGCGAGCTCGCGGTTGAAGCCGTTATTGGCGATGTAGGCGCCGCGGAAGGCCTTGCGCAGGCGCTGGTAGTCGAAGGGCAGGTAGTCGCGCGCATCGCGCGTCGCGCCCTCGACGACATGGATAAAAGCGATGCCCCGTTTGTCGAGTTCGGCGACGAGGTAATCGAACAGCGCCTGCGGGTCGGTATCGCGGGAGTCATTGGCGGGGCTCACCGGCGAGATGCGGATGCCGACACGCTCCTTCGGGAACACTTTGGTGACCGCATCGACCACTTCCAGCGTCAGGCGCACACGGTTCTCGATCGAGCCGCCATAAGCATCCTGCCGCTGGTTGGAGCCGTCGCGCAGGAACTGGTCGAGCAGGTAGCCATGGGCGCCGTGCAATTCGATGCCGTCGAAGCCGGCCGCCCTGGCGTTCTCCGCCGCCCTGACGAAATCGGCGACGATGCCGGGAATCTCGTCGAGCCCGAGCGCACGCGGCTCCGAGACCTCGGCGAAGCCGCTCTCGATATAGGTCTTGGTCTTGGCCAGCACGGCCGAAGGCGCGACCGGCGCCTGGTTGCCGGGCTGCAGCGAGACGTGGCTGACGCGCCCGACATGCCAGAGCTGCGCGAAGATCCGCCCGCCGGCTTCATGCACGGCGTCGGTCACCGTCTTCCAGCCGGCCACCTGCGCATCGCGATAGATGCCGGGCGTCCAGATATAGCCCTGGCCCTGCTGCGAGATCTGCGTCGCCTCGGTGATGATCAGCCCGGCGCCGGCACGCTGGCGGTAATACTCGACATTGAGCGCGTTCGGCGCATCATCGTGCTTGTTGGCGCGGTTGCGGGTCAAAGGCGCCATGGCGACGCGGTTTTTCAGCTCGAGGTCGCCGAGGCGGAATGGCGTGAACAGCTTGGCGGGGGAGGCATGACTCATCGTGGCGATCCTTGTCGCGAAGCGGCGCTAAGGCCGAGGGAGGCATCCATGGCGCCAGTCACCGTCATGCGGGCCGGGGCCGTCGCAAAGAACATAGGCCACATGGCAGGAATTGGCAGAGGCCGCCCTGCCCTGCTCGCGAGAAAGCGAAGACTCTCCCTTTGCGGACCCGATCGCGCATGAGCCTTTCCGAAAATCCCGAGGACGTAGAAAAAACGCTCTCCCTGCGCTGGTTGCGTCGAGGGCGCAGCTGGTTGCTCAGCGGCACGACGGGCGTCGTCAGCCTCGTCTACCCGCCTTCATGCGTCAGTTGCCGGGCCGCCACGAGCGAGGCGCAGGGCCTGTGCGCCCAGTGCTGGGCCGGACTCAGCCTGATCGAGCGACCCTATTGCGAGCGGCTCGGCACGCCGTTCGAGATCGATCTCGGCCCGGGGCTGATCTCACCGGCCGCGATCGCCGATCCGCCGGTCTTCGCCAGGGCGCGCGCCGCCTGCCGCTTCGACGGTACGGCGCGCGAGCTGGTGCACCGGCGGAAATATGGCGACCGGACCGAGCTTGCCCTGATGCTCGGGCGGATGATGGCACAGGCCGGCCGCGAGCTGATCGCCGAGGCCGATCTCATCGTGCCCGTGCCTCTGCATCGCTTCCGCCTGTGGACGCGGCGCTTCAACCAGGCAGCGGCGCTGGCCGCGGCGATCGCCGGGCAATCAGGACGCCCTTTCGCGCCACAGGCGCTCGCCCGCGTCAAACGAACGAAGCAGCAGGTCGGGCTGACCAGGGCGCAGCGCGCCGACAACCTGCAGGGCGCCTTCAAGGTCCTGCCGGGGATGCGACCGCTGGTCGAGGGCCGGCGCATCCTGCTCGTCGACGACGTCCTGACCACCGGCTCGACCGCCAATGCCGCCTCCCGCGCGCTGCTGCGTGGTGGAGCGAGCGCCGTCGACGTGCTGACCTTCGCCCGGGTCGTGACGGAAGCGTGACGGCTCCCTATATTGCGAGGCGAAGCATTTTTTCAGGACAGGCCGATGCCGCAGGTTACGATCTACACCACGGGCTGGTGTCCCTATTGCCAGGCCGCCAAGGGACTACTGACCAGGAAGGGCGTCGCCTTCGAGGAGATCGACGTAGATGGCAAGCGCGAGCTGCGCCAGGAGATGACGGCGAAGGCCGGTGGGCGCACCAGCGTGCCGCAGATCTTCATCAACGAGCGCCATGTCGGCGGCTCGGACGACCTGCACGCGCTCGATGCGCGTGGCGAGCTCGATGCGCTGCTGAAGGCGGCCTGACCGGAGAACGCACATGACCGCGCCCCGCTTCACCGCCGCCTGCGTCCAGATGCGTTCGACGCGCGATCCGCTGCGCAATCGCGACGACGCGGTGCGCCTGATCCGCGAGGCGGCGGCAGCCGGGGCGCAGTTCGTCCAGACGCCGGAGGTCACCAATCTCTGCGAGCGCGATACCAAGCGGCTGCGCGAGATCAGCCAGGGCGAGGAGCAGCACGAGGTGCTGGCCGGTTTGCGTGAGGCTGCCCGCGAGACCAGGATCTGGCTGCAGATCGGCTCGCTCTCGGTCAGGGCTGGCGAGAAGATCGCCAACCGCGGCTATATGATCGACCCGGCCGGCGAGATCGCTGCGCGCTATGACAAGATTCACCTGTTCGACGTCGACCTGCCCAATGGCGAGACCTGGCGCGAATCCAACACCTTCTCCGGCGGCGACCGGGCGACCCTGGTCGAGACGCCCTGGGGGCTGATCGGGATGTCGATCTGCTACGATGTCCGCTTCCCCTATCTCTATCGCGCCGAGGCAGAGGCCGGCGCCTTCATGCTGACCGCGCCGGCCTGCTTCACCCGCCAGACCGGCGAGGCGCATTGGCAGGTGCTGCAGCGGGCCCGCGCCATCGAGAACGGCGCTTTCATGATCTCGGCGGCGCAGGGCGGCGTGCACGAGGACGGCCGCGAGAGCTACGGCCACTCGATCATCGTCGATCCCTGGGGCCGCGTGCTGGCCGAGGCCGGCAACGAGCCCGGGCTGATCATGGCCGAGATCGATCTTGCCCTGGTCGCGGACGCCCGTCAGCGCATCCCGACCCTGCGCCACACCCGCTCCTTCGCGGTCGAGGCCCGCAAGGGCGAACAACCCAAGCTCGACGCAGCCGAGTGAGCATTGGGAGCAAAACTTGTCGCGGAACGGCCGCGCCCCTATCTGCAGCCGTTACCGCCGGTTTTGAGTTGAGATGATCCGTTACACCCTGATCTGCGACAACGCCCACGAGTTCGAGAGCTGGTTCGCGAGTTCCGGCAGCTTCGACGAGCAGGCGAAGCGCGGCTTCGTCACCTGTCCGATCTGCGACAGCGCCAAGGTCGAGCGCGCTGTGATGGCCCCGGCCGTGGCGCGGACCGATCGCGGGCCACGGCCGGCCGTGCCTGCACCGGAGGCTGCCGCGCCGCCGTCCGCCCCCGCTCCTTCCCCTGCCCCCCGCCGCTCAGCCTGCCGCGCTGATGGGTGAGAAGGAGATGGCGTTTCGCGCGATGCTGACCGCACTGCACGAGCATGTCGCCGCGAATGCCGAGCCTGTCGGCAAGAACTTCGCCGAGGAGGCGCTGAAGATCCATCACGGCGAGAGCGAGAGCCGCGCCATCTATGGCGAGGCCAGCGCCGAAGACGCCCAGATGCTGCATGAGGAAGGCGTCGAGTTCATGCCGCTGCCACGCCTGCCGGAAGGGCGGAACTAGTCTCGCCCATCTAATCAATAAAACTTGGTCATCCCGGGCGACCGCAGGGGACCCGGGATCCATTCCTGAACCTGTACGATAAAGGTTCAGGAATGGATCCCGGCTCTGCGCCGCTACGCGGCTTGTCCGGGATGACAGTGAGAGGTTCGCTCGGCTTCCCACTCATACCGCTTGCATTCGCCCCATCGCGGGCATATACCCGCACCCATGTCGGTTCCCTGCATCTGCACGACCCTGCGCTCGGCTTCCCGCCGGATGATCGCCTTTTATGACGAGACGATCGCTCCGGTCGGGGTCAACATCGCGCAGTTCAGCCTGATGCGCTCGATTGCGCGGGTCGAACCGGTGACGCTGACCGCACTCGGCCGACGCGTCGAGCTCGATCGCTCGACCATCGGCCGCAATGTCCGCGTGCTCGAGAAGATGGGCCTGGTCGTGCTCGGCCGTGGCGAGGACCAGCGCGAGGCCACGGTCACGCTGACCGAGGCCGGACACAAGGTACTGGAAGACGGCGCGCCCCTGTGGGACGGCGCCCAGAAGTCCCTCGACGACCGCCTCGGCGTCGAATTCATGCGACAACTTCACGTCGCGCTCGATTCACTCTGATTTTCTCATGCATATGCGGGCATATACCCGCAAAGGGAGCCACTAATGCCGACCGACCTCGCAGAACCAGTTCAACCCATCGGCCTCGCTGCCGCCTTCGCCCGCCGCGGCATCCATTATGGCTGGGCCGTGGCGGCGGTGACCTTCCTGACCATGCTGGTCACCGCCGGCGCGGTCGGCGCGCCCGGCGTGCTTATCCTGCCGCTGCAGAAGGAGTTCGGCTGGGCGACCTCCGAAATCTCCTCGGCACTGGCGGTCCGGCTGCTGCTGTTCGGGCTGATGGCGCCCTTCGCCGCCGCCTTCATGAACCGCTTCGGCGTCCGGCCCGTCGCCATGGTCGCGCTCAGCCTGATCGCCGTGAGCATCCTCGGCTCCTTCGCCATGACGCAGCTCTGGCAGCTGGTGCTGCTCTGGGGGATCGTGCTCGGCTTCGGCACCGGGCTCACCGCCATGGTGCTCGGCGCAACCGTCGCGACGCGCTGGTTCGTGCATCGCCGCGGCCTCGTCGTCGGCCTGCTCACCGCCAGCACGGCGACGGGCCAGCTCGTCTTCCTGCCTTTGCTCGCAGCCTTGACCGAGCAGGTCGGCTGGCGCGCCGCCATGATCTTCGTGCTCGGCATGATCGCTCTCGCGGCAGTCGGCGTGCTCGCCCTGATGCGTGACCGCCCGGCCGATGTCGGCCTTGCCCCGTATGGCGGGACGCAGATCGTGCCGGCACCGGCGCAAGCCACCAGCCTCAAGGCGATGCTCGCCTCCCCGATCGTCGCGCTGCGCGAAGCCGCGAAGACCAGCACCTTCTGGATCCTGTTCGGCACCTTCTTCGTCTGCGGCGCCAGCACCAACGGCCTGGTGCAGACCCATTTCGTCTCGCTCTGCGGCGATTACGGCATGGCGGCGGTGACGGCGGCGAGCGTGCTCGCCGTGATCGGCATCTTCGACTTCCTCGGCACGGTCGGCTCCGGCTGGCTCTCCGACCGCTATGACAGCCGCTGGCTGCTGTTCTGGTATTACGGCCTGCGCGGGCTCTCGCTGCTGTTCCTGCCCTTTACCGACTTCTCCTTCTACGGCCTCTCCATCTTCGCCATCTTCTACGGGCTCGACTGGGTCGCGACCGTGCCGCCGACGATCAAGATCGCCGCCGACCGCTTCGGCGATAAGGCCACGCTCGTCTTCGGCTGGGTCTTCACCGGCCACCAGCTCGGCGCCGCCTTCGCCGCCTATGGCGCCGGCTTCAGCCGCACCGTCTATGACAGCTATCTGCCGGCCTTCTTCATCGCCGGCGCGCTCTGCCTCTTCGCCGCCGGCTTCTGCATCATGATGCGCGGTGGCGAGGCGAAGCCCGTGCCCGCAGCCGCCTGAACGGAGACCTGACGATGACATCCCTTCCCTATCGCAGCGCCCTGATCGTCGGAGCCGGCTCGGGCATCAGCGCATCGGTCGCCCGTGCGCTTGCCACACAAGGCATCAAGGTCGGCCTCGCCGCGCGCAATACCGACAAGCTCGCGGCGCTCGCTGCCGAAACGGGCGCCGCGACCTTCACAGTCGACGCCTCCGATCCGGCCGCCGTCGCCGGCCTGTTCGAAGCGGCTGAGGCCCAGATCGGCGAGCCCGACATCGTTGTCTATAACGCCAGCGGCCGGCTGCGCGGGCCGATCACGGAGCTCGATCCAGCAGGGGTCGCGCAGGCGCTCGCGGTCACCGCCTATGGCGCCTTCCTGGTGACGCAGCAGGCGGCGCGGCGGATGCTGCCGCATGGGCGCGGCGCCATCCTGCTCACCGGTGCGACCGCAGGCATCAAGGGCTTCGCGCTGTCGGCGCCCTTCGCTATGGGCAAGTTCGCCCTGCGCGGCCTCGCCCAGAGCGCCGCGCGCGAGCTCGGGCCGAAGGGCATCCATGTCGCGCATTTCGTCATCGACGGCGCCGTGCGCAGCACCCGCCATCCGGATACGAACGACAACACGCTCGACCCGGATGCGATCGCCCAGAGCTATCTCGACGTGCTCAGACAGCCGCGCAGCGCCTGGTCGCTCGAGGTCGAGCTCAGGCCCTGGCTCGAGAGCTTCTGACGCCGGTCAGAGCTTCTCGATCGGCGGCACCTTGAAGGTCTCGACCGTCGAGGCGCCGCCGGCGAGCAGGACCTCCCATTCGGCCTCGGCCTTCACCCGCGCCAGGCAGGGAGCAAGCTTGGCCTCGACTAGACCGTGCGGCACGAAGACGAGCCCGTCATCGTCGCCGACGACAAGGTCATGCGGCGATACGGCGACCCCGCCGAAGACGATCGATCCGTTGACGACGCCGCGCTCCATCGAGGACGGGCCGCGCGGCATGATCCAGCGCGAGAAGAACACGAAGTCGGGCCATTGCGAGACCGGCCCGACATCGCGCACGGCGCCGTCGACGACGACGCCGGCAATGCCCTTGCGCCGGGCGGCGCCGCCGAGCAGGTCGCCGATCATCGCCGCATCCTTGCGCCCGCCGGCCGCGACCACCACGACATCGCCGCGCTCGGCGATGCTGATCGCATGATGCACCGGCCCGTAATCGGCCGGCTCGCACCAGGCGGTGATCGCCTGGCCGACCAGGCGCTTGCCCGGCGCGAACGGCCGGATCGGACGGATCGCCGGATCGGCATGACCGATGCCGCCGAGCTGGTCGGCGATCACCGAGCTCGGCACCGCCTGCCAAGCATCGATCAGGACCTGCGGCAGGCGCGGATGGGCAGGCGTGGCGAGACGGGTCGGCATCGGCGTTTCCTCGTTTTATTGTTTGTCAGGTTCACGCCGCCCGGCCGGGCCGCTCGGCGAGAAGACGCCTTACCGCCCGCGCCAGCCGGCGCACGCCCTCGACCAAGACGTCCGGCGCCGAGCGGGTGAAATTGATCCGCATCGCGCTCTTCAGGGCGCCCGTCGGATCGAACACGCTCGACGGCACGAAGGCGACGTTCTCGGCCAGCGCATGAGTATAGAGCGCGTCGGTGTCGATCGCCCCATCCTTGGCCCGCATCCAGACGAACATGCCGCCCGGCGGCACCTCCCAGTCGAACCACTCCGAGAGATGCTCGGCCGCCGCGGAACACAGCGCGTCGCGCCGCTCGCGATAGGTCGCGACGATCTTCGGAATGTGCTGCGCCTCGAAATCGCTCTCGATCATCTCCAGCGCGATCGCCTGCGTCAGCAGGCTGGAGGCGATGTCGGTCGACTGCTTGGCCAGCGCCAGCGTCGCAATCAGCGAGGCGTCGGCCACGACCCAGCCGACGCGCAGGCCCGGAACCAGACTCTTCGACAGCGTGCCCAGATAGATCACCGGCCCGGCATAGGCGCCGTTGGGATGGCGCTGCGCATGATGGGCGAGGATGCTCGGTCCGGCCGGCCCGTCGAATTGCAGCGGCAGATAGGGATCGTCCTCGAGCAGCCAGGTCCCGGCCGCCTCGACCTTGTCGAGCATGGCGGCGCGCTGATCCTGCGGCACCAGCACCCCGGTCGGGTTGGAATAGTTCGGCACGGCATAGACGAATTTCGCCTGCCGCAGCGCCGCGTCCTGCCCGGGCGCCTCAAGGCTCCAGTCGAGTTTCTCATAACGCGGCATACGCGGCCGCCAGGCATCGAGTGCGCCGAGATAGGTCGGGAATTGCGACAGGATCATCTCACCGGGATCGACCAGCGTCTTGCCGACAAGGTCGAGCCCCTGCATCGCGCCCGTGGTCAGCAGTACGTTCTCAGGCCCAAAGCGGCGTCCAGTCGTAGCGCTGAAGCGCTCGGCGATCGCGGCTCGCAGCGCCGGCAGCCCTTCGATCGCCCCATATTCGAGGATCTGCGTGCCCCACCGCATCAGCGTCCGCTCCTGCGCGGCGGCGATCGCCTCGACCGGATAGAGCTCGGGAGCCGGCAGGCCGCCAGCGAGGCTGACGACATCCGCCCGCCCGCCGATCGCCATGAACTGCTGGGTGATGCTGTTGCCGGTCGAGAGCCAGCGGGCAAAGGCCGGCCGGGCGGGGGGCGATTTGGGAGAGGACATGCCTAGCCTGATACTGCGTGACGATGGCGGCGAAGCCTACAGAGCCAGGCTGTCCAGCGAAACCACGGCAAACGCATGGCCTCGATCGGGATCGGCAGTGGCTCGCCAGCCCCGGCCGGGGCATAAGCGAAGCGAGGGAGAACAGAGCATGCGCATCGTCGATGTCCGCGAGGTCACGCAGCCGATCGCCTCGCCGATCCGCAACGCCTATATCGACTTCTCGAAGATGACGACGAGCCTCGTCGCGGTCGTCACCGACGTCGTCCGCGACGGCCGCCGCGTCGTCGGCTACGGCTTCAATTCCAATGGTCGCTACGGCCAGGGCGGGCTGATCCGCGAGCGCTTCGCGCCCCGCCTGCTGGAAGCCGAGGCCAAAAGCCTCATGAACGACTCCGGCGACAATCTCGACCCCGACCGCTGCTGGGCAGCCATGATGAAGAACGAGAAGCCGGGCGGCCATGGCGAACGCTCGGTCGCCGTCGGCACGCTCGACATGGCGATCTGGGACGCGACCGCCAAGATCGCCGGCATGCCGCTGTTCCGCCTGCTCGCCGACCGCCATGGCCGCGAGGCCGACCCGAGCGTCTTCGTCTACGCCGCCGGCGGCTACTATTACCCCGGCAAGGACGACGATGCGCTGCGCACCGAGATGCGCTCCTATCTCGACCGCGGCTACCGCGTCGTGAAGATGAAGATCGGCGGCGCCCCCTCACGGAGGATCGCCGCCGCATCGAGGCGGTGCTGACTGAGATCGGCAGTGATGCTGAGCTCGCTGTCGACGCCAATGGCCGCTTCGATCTGGAGACCGCCATCGCCTATGCCAAGGCGCTGCGGGAGTATCCGCTGTTCTGGTACGAGGAGGCGGGCGATCCGCTCGACTATGCGCTGCAGGCGGCGCTGGCCGAGTTCTATCCCGGCCCGATGGCGACCGGCGAGAACCTGTTCAGCCACCAGGACGCCCGCAATCTGCTGCGCCATGGCGGCATGCGGCCGGACCGCGACTGGCTGCAGTTCGACTGCGCCCTCTCCTACGGGCTCTGCGAGTACCAGCGCACGCTGGCCGCGCTCAAGGTCTCTGGCTGGGGCTGGGATCGCTGCATCCCGCATGGCGGCCACCAGATGTCGCTCAACATCGCCGCCGGCCTCGGACTAGGCGGCAATGAGAGCTACCCTGACCTGTTCCAGCCCTATGGCGGCTTTCCCGACTCGGTCCGCGTCGAGGACAGCGTCATCACCATGCCGGAGCTGCCCGGCATCGGTTTCGAGGGCAAGAGCGACCTGATCAGGCTGATGCGGGAGCTGGCGGAGTAGCGCGCCCTCTTATCCGAACGTCTGACGCGACCTTTCCCACCCACTGGCGTTATCTTCGCTGCAGTGCAACAATCAGTTTGCACGAGCTCAGAGACGGCACGGCAGGGGAGCGACCATGAACGCGATCGACCCGCTCGGGAAACAGACCCAGCGCGACAAGCCCTGGATCTTCCGGACCTATGCCGGGCATTCCGATGCCGCGGAGTCCAACAAGCTCTACCGGAACAATCTCGCCAAGGGCCAGACCGGCCTCTCCGTCGCCTTCGACCTGCCGACCCAGACCGGCTACGACCCCGACCATGTGCTGTCGCGCGGCGAGGTCGGCAAGGTCGGCGTCCCGGTGACCCATCTCGGCGACATGCGGGCGCTGTTCGACCAGATCCCGCTGGCGCAGATGAATACCTCGATGACGATCAATGCGACGGCGGCCTGGCTGCTCTCGCTCTACATCGCCACCGCCGACGAGCAGGGCGCCGACCGCGCTGCTCTGCAGGGCACGACCCAGAACGACCTCGTCAAGGAATACCTGTCGCGCGGAACTTACGTCTTCCCGCCGCGCCCCTCGATGCGGCTGACCACCGACATCGTCGTGTTCACGGCGCGCGAATTGCCGAAATGGAACCCGACCAACGTCTGCTCCTACCACCTGCAGGAGGCCGGCGCCTCGCCGGTGCAGGAACTCTCCTTCGCGCTCGCGACCGCGATCGCTCTCCTCGATTCTGATCAAGGCCCGGCCAGAAGTCGCCCCAGAGGAATTCGGCAGCGTCGTCGGCCGCATCTCCTTCTTCGTCAATGCCGGCATGCGCTTCGTCACCGAGCTCTGCAAGATGCGGGCTTTCGTCGATCTCTGGGACGAGATCACGCTGAAGCGCTTCAATGTGCTGGAGGAACAGCATCGCCGCTTCCGCTATGGCGTGCAGGTCAACTCGCTCGGGCTGACCGAGCCGCAGGCCGAGAACAACGTCTACCGCATCCTGATCGAGATGCTGGCGGTGACGCTGTCGAAGAAGGCCCGCGCCCGCGCCGTGCAATTGCCGGCCTGGAACGAGGCGCTCGGCCTGCCCCGCCCCTTCGACCAGCAATGGTCGCTGCGCATGCAGCAGGTCCTGGCCTACGAGACCGATCTGCTCGAATTCGGCGACATATTCGACGGTTCGAAAGAGGTCGATGCCAAGGTCGAAGAGCTGAAAGCGGCCGCGCTCGCGGAGCTGGCGAAGATCGACGCCATGGGCGGCGCGCTCGCCGCCGTCGAGAGCGGCTATATGAAGATGGCGCTGGTCGAGAACGGCGCCCGCCGCATCGAGGCGATCGAGCGCGGCGAGCAGATCGTCGTCGGCGTCAACAAGTTCACCACCAGCGAGCCCTCGCCGCTTTCCGCCGGCGAAGGCAATGTCGTCACGGTTCCGGACTCGGTCGAGATCGAGGCGGTCGGCCGGCTGAAGGCCTGGCGCGCCGCACGCGATACGAGAGCAGCCGAAGCGGCACTGGCCGAACTGGCAAACGCAGCGAAAGAAGACCGCAACGTCATGCCGGCCTCGATCGCCTGCGCCAAGGCCGGCGTCACCACCGGCGAATGGGCCCAGACCCTGCGCGAGATTTTTGGCGAGTACCGCGCCCCGACCGGTGTCGACACCACCAAGCTCGGTGACGATGCCGGGCTCGCTACCGTGAAGGCAGCCGTCGCCCTGGCTACCGAGAAACTCGGCAGGCCGCCGCGCTTCCTCGTCGGCAAGCCGGGGCTCGACGGTCACTCGAACGGCGCCGAGCAGATCGCGGTGCGCGCCCGGGACGCCGGCATACAGGTCTCCTATGGCGGCATCCGCCAGACGCCCGAGGAGATCGTGACGCAGGCGCAGGAGACCGAGGCCGACATCATCGGACTCTCCATCCTCTCCGGCTCGCATTTGCCGCTGGTCCGCGACGTCACGGCTCGGCTGCGCGTCGCCGGCATGAACGTCCCGGTGGTCGTCGGCGGCATCATCCCGCCCGACGACGAGAACGCGCTGAAGAACATGGGCGTGGCGCGCGTCTATACCCCGAAGGACTTCGCCCTCGATGGCATCATCGCCGATGTCGCCGGGCTGGCGGCGAAGAAGCGCTGAGAGCCGATCGCCTTCCCCAGCTTCTCGCCTGTGCGAAAAGCACTCAGGGTTTCCCAAGCGCGTGCGGACGACTATCGTCCCGGTACTGCTCGGTCGTGCCCGCTTTCCGCGGCGCCGGCCCGTGCCTGAAGGCGGTCGTCGGCAGGGCCGCGAGGGACCCGCTTGAGGAGAGGAAGAAGCGCATGCCCGCATGGCTGCAGACCAATTCGACCAAGGCCAACATCCGCGCCGCCTTGATCGGTGCCATGGGCCTCGCCCTTGCGGGCCCCGCCGCGGCCCAGACCATGGGCTTCGATCCCAGCGACTTCGGCAAGGTCAGCATGCCGCGCCGGCAGAGCACCGGCGACGCCGCGACCCAGATCGAGAACAACAAGGGCGCCTTCGAGCCGATCGCGGAGCTCGATCAGCGCGATCCGCTCGCGAAGATGGCCAAGCCTGTCGGGCGCATCGATATCCTGCTGAAGGACAACAAGACCGGCAAGCAGTCCGGCGCCCATTGCACCGGCGAGCTGTTGCCGGGTGACTATGTCCTCACCAACCATCATTGCTTGCCGCAGAGCGGCGAGATGACGCCAGTGCGCGCCATCATCGTGATGGATTTCCTGACGCAGGACGGCAAAGGCGCGAAAGTCTTCGAACTCGATCCCAAGCCGGTCGAGTTCAATGCCAATCTCGACTACGCCATCGCCAAGGCGAAGGGCAATCCGACCGCGACCTATGGTTCGGTCAAGCTCGCAGCGACGCCGTCCGGCGGCGCCCCCTCGCTGATGGTCATCCATCATCCGGCCGGCCGGCCCAAGGTGATGAGCCGCTTCCGCTGCATGGCGACACGCCAGCAAGGCGAGGCAGCCGAGCTGCGCCATCGCTGCGACACGCTCGGCGGTTCTTCCGGTTCGCTTCTCTACAACGCCAGCAATTCCGGTATCGCGCTGCACAAGCAGGGCGGCCTCGCGCCCAACGACCCGAACAGCTACAACACCGCCACCAGCATGACCGCGCTGCTCCAGGCCAGCCCCCTGCTGCGCAAGATGGCCGGTGCGGGCGGGCAGGCGCCGGCTGCGGATGGCGGCTCGGTCGCGTCGGGCGGCGGACAGGACGACCAGCCAAGCTCGACCGAGCGCAGCGCGGTGCGCGGCTCCGACAATCTCGACACCGACGGGATGAATTCGCTGCTGAAGAACTGAGCGGTAGCTGTCATTCCGGGGCTTCGCGCAGCGAAGAGCCCGGAACCCATGAACACGACGCCGATCCAGCTCATCATGCTCGCCCTTGTGGCGAGCATCTACGTCTTGAACACCACCTGCGATCAGTGACGTGAAGACGTGGATGGTCGGGACAAGCCCGACCATGACGGAAATGGCAGTGTTCGTGGATTCCGGGCTCAGGCCTACGGCCTGCCCCGGAAAGACAACGAGTTTCTCAAAGCCTGTCGGCCTTCAGCCAGCCTCGCCGTGGCTGCGCCCATAGGGGCTGCGCGGCGGCGAACGCCGGCCGACCAGCGCGGCGGGGTCGGCTTCGTAGATCTCGACCTTGAGCGGATGACAGACGGCTACATCGCTCGAATGGGTCTGGCCGCAATCGCCGCCCGGACAGGCCGAGATCGCCCCGAGCAGGTCGATCTCGGCGAAGAGCTCGAGGAAATCGCCTGGCCGGACCGGGCTCGCCTTCATAAAGTACTGCTGCGTATCGCGGGTGAAGCCGGTGCACATGAAAACGTTGAGCACGTCATGGACGTGATGCTCGACCTCGCGCGCCCGCAGTCCCCTCGCCTGCCCCAAGGCACGGGCGAGGTTGGAATGACAGCAATGGTGGTACTCGCCACCATCGCCGAGCAGCCGATGCGTATACGGATCGCAGCGCGTGCCGATCACGTCATGCACGCCGGCGCCATCCTGGTCGAAGCCGTACCAGCCTAGCGTGTCATGAGTGATCGTCGCCATCGGCCGAAGATGCGGTAGGTTGCTCCAGAGCCGGTCGCCGGTACCGACATGGGTCGCGTGCAGGGCACGCGTCTTGCCGCTGAAGAAACGCTCGTCGAGATCATCGGCATTCCAGAGGTTGAGGTCGCCGACCTGCGGCCCCTCGATGCTGACGACGCGGAAGAAATGGCCTTTCGGCACGTGGAAGCTGCCGGCTTCGCGCGGCGGGACGATGATCTCGTCGCGCTTGGTCAGCGTCTGGCGGGCTTGTTCCAGCATCGCCATGTCGGCGCCGGGCAGGCTGCCATTGGGATAGACCACGACCGGCGGCCTGGCCCGCCGCTCCGCCGCATCGACGGGGGCGATCATCTGCGAGTCCGTGGCCATGGATTTGCTCCGCCGACTGATATGTCTGCGGGTTCCTATCGGGACCGAAGGTCTCGGTCCAGACTGCGAAGCGCTAGACCAGTCCGTTCGTCTTGAGCGTCTGGTAGGCCTTGAGGATTTCCTGCAGCCGGCCTTCGCGTGAGCGGTCGCCGCCATTGGCGTCTGGGTGAAAACGCTTCACCAATTCCTTGTAGCGCGCCTTGATCGCGACCCGGTCGGCGGTTTCGTCGAGGTCGAGCGTCTCGAGCGCCTTCCTGGCCACCACACCAACGCGCGGCGCAGCCTGCTCCTGCTCGCGACCGGTGCGGCCCCGAAACAGGTTGAAGGCGTCCTGCATGTCCGCTCCATCCTGCTCGCTGGGACCGCGCCCGCGCTGCGCCATTCGGGCCGCGCTGGCATTGACGCCGAGTTTCCAGGTCGGCCGGTGGCCGATCTCCTCCTGCTTGGCGTAAGCCGCGAGCGCCTCGTCGTTCATGCCGGAGAAGTAGTTGTAGGTGGCGTTGTAGGCCTTCACATGCTCAAGGCAGAACTGGAAGAACTTGCCTTCCTTGCCGCGCCCCATCGGCGCGCGGAATTCGCCCAATTTGGTGCAGCCGGCGTGGTCGCAATGGCGCGCATCGGCCTCGACCACCTCTTCCGCTTCGGAAGGGCCGATCCTGATCCGGTCGAAGAGGCGCGAGTTGAAGTTCATCGTCTCATGGTTATGCGGGTGGAATGCTGCGTCGACAAGCCGGCCGCTGCGCGGATCGCCCCGCACCTGCAGCAAGCCAATCGCCTTGGCGACAGCTTGACCCTGATTGCTTAAGGAACCCGGCTCGGCCGAGACGGCCGAAACCTCCCCTAAATAGTGTTTCCACGCTCGAAACTCAACGGCCGCAGGCAGGATCGCCCCCGGCCGCAAGCGCGAGCCTGGTTCCACGAGGCACGCGATAGATCGGCGCCTCTCCGGAAGCCGAAGCGGTTTCCACCACCCCGACACCGACATGAGAGCCCGGAGAATCCGGCTCCAATGAGGCGGCAATGACATTGGCGCCTGTTTGCGTCATTGGCACGAAGACGGCATTGGCTGATACCTCCAGCCGGCGCGGCCTGAGCTCGACCTTCACCGCCTGGTCCGGGTTGATGTTCTCGCGGTCGATCTTCTTCACCGGCCCCTTCTGCTCGACCATGAAGGCCTCGACCTCGAGCGTCGCGGGGCCGCCGAGCGCGCAGGTGGCGATGCCCTTGAGCCTGAGCGCATCGAGCGCCGCCTGCCCTGCCGGCAGGACGAGATAGCCCTCCGGCCGCGCCCGGCGGCTGGTCACCGTGACCTTGCGCGAGTCGCGGAACTCGACCGGGGTCGGCATATCGGCACCGGTCGCCGGATCGACGAGCGGGATCGCGACGGTCTCCGTCGCGATACGGTGCCCGACGATCAGCTCGCCTTGGTTGCGCGCCAGTTCCGCCCGCGCCGCCTTCACCGCCCCTAGCACGGCCTCGTCATTGGCCGCGACCGTGTCGAGCACGGCGCGCGCAATCACGTAATGCGTGGCGATGCGGCGTTCCAGGTTCTCCAGTTGCAAGCCGACCCCGCGCGTCTCGATCAGGAAGGAGACCGCGCCGGAAAGCCCGAACAGGTTGCGCGCGATGCCCGGCGCATTGCCGCCCATCGAGACCAGCTTGTCGTCCTTGCGGTAGCTGGTGGTGAAGTACCAGAAGGAGGAGAGCCCCTTCTCCGCCATCGCCTTGTCCATGGCCGGCTTGACCAACTCGGCCGCGATCTTGGTCGTCGGCTGCGGCACCGCCGGGTTGGTGGCGTAGAGGATCATCGCGTCCGCGGCATTGAGCCCGCCGAATTTCTCCAGCCAGCGATTGGCGACCGAGAATTCGTGCACGTCGACGATCACGTCGGCCGGCAGCTCGGCGAGCTTGGCATGCAGCGCCCGCGTCTCCGGCAGGGTCAGCAGCAGATGGTCGCGGTTGAGGTCGAAGCCGCTGGCGCCGGGGCGCTTGTCGGCGGCAGCGCCATCCGGATTGCTGCGTGGCACGATCACCACCACGAGCTTGTCGAACACAGCGGCAAGATCGCCGGTCGCCAGGTCATGAGCCAGCGCCAGCATCGCCTCAGCCCCGGCCGGCTCGTTGCCATGCTGCTGGCCGACAAACCAGACGACCGGCCGCCCCAGCGCCTTCAGCGCGGCGGGGTCGCTCAGTCCCTCCTTGGAGAAGATCAGATAAGGTAGATCGCGCCCCTGCTGCGACTTGCCGAGCGAGCCGAGCGCAACCCGGCCAGAGGCCTTGGCGGCGAGGTCAGCAACGAAGGCGTCGAGCTCGGCTTGCGTCGTCAGTCCGGGCGTGCCGCGCGTCAGCGCCGGTGTCGCGAGCGCGATCGGCACCGGCTTGTAGCGCGCCAGCACTGCCTCGCTCTGCTTGTAGTCGGCAACACGCCCTTCGTCTTGCGCCAGCACCGGACTTGCAGCGACGGAAAGAGCCAGGGCGAGCATACGCCAGATCATCATCATCGCCTCCACGCGAAAGACGCGTATCCGCCCTGCCCCCGAGGGACTATGAGACTGCCCCGGAACCGGAGCAAGCAGCTCCAATGAACCTGATAGGAGCCCGCATGCCGACCATGGCCGACCGGATCACCGGCAAGCTCACCGCTCAGCTCGTGCCCGAGCATCTCAAGGTGATCGACGAATCGCATCAGCATCACGGCCATGCCGGCTGGCGTGAGGGCGGCGAGACGCATTTTCGCGTCGAGATCGTCTCGCCTGCATTCACCGGCAAGAGCCGGCTCGAGCGACACCGCCTGGTCAATGCGGCGCTCTCCGAGGAACTTGCCGGCAGCGTGCACGCGCTCGCGATTGTGGCGCGCGCACCAGGAGAGGCCTGAGCCTCAGGCTGCCTTCCGCTCCGGCGTCGCCAGATAGATCGCGGTCGAGACGAGCAGCAGCGCCGCGAAGCCCCAGTGCATGTTGGCGTAGGCCAACGCTGCGCCCTGCCCGCCGGCGCGCTGCGTCGCGACAAACCAGCCCGAGCCCCACTGGATCAGCCCGGCTCCGGCGATGAACAGGAAATTGATGAAGGTCATGCCGCGCCCGACCAGGTGCGGCGGGAAGAACTCGCGCGCATGCGCCATCAGGATCGCATAGGTGAAGCCCGTCGCACCGACGAGCGCGAACAGGGCCACGGCGCCGAGCATGGACCGATCGCCGACGAGCGCGAGCAGGCCAAAGCCTATTCCGGTCACGACTGTCCCCCAGGCGACCAGCGCCTTGCTGCGCCCCGCGCGCTTCTGCAAGCCGCCATAAACGAAGGCTCCGACGATCATGGTCGTCGCCATGCCGAGCGTCGCATGGCCGGCGGCGATGCCGTCGAGCCCGTGCACCTGCGTCATATAGGGCGCGATCCACAGGCCCCGCGCCGTCGCGATGATCGCGTAGCCGACGAGCGTGATCGGCGCGAGCAGCCAGAGTGGCCCGATCGCGACGATGCTCCTGAGACCTTGCAGCAGCCCCTCATGCTTGCCCGAGGCGTCGGTGACCGGCGGGGGATCGCGCACCAGCGCAGCTGCGAGCACGGTCGCGAGCAGGAAGGCCACGGCGAAAGCGAGCATGGTCGGGCGCCAGCCATAGGCCTGTGCCGCCAGCGCCAGCGGCGCAGCCCCGACGAGGTTGCCGAGCGAGCCGAGGCCGATGAAGATCGAGGTCAGCAGGCCGAAACGCGCCGGCGCTTCGGTCCGCGCGAACAGATAGAGCGACGACATGAAGATCGGCGAGCAGCCGACCCCGACCAGAGCCATCGCCACCGTTGCCGTGTCGGCGTTACCGGCCTGCGCGAACAGGAAGGCGCCAACGCTGCCGATCGCCATGGTCACCGCGACCGTCCGGCGTGGCCCGATCCGGTCGAGAGCCCAGCCGACGGGGAACTGTGCCAGCGCGAAGGCCATGAACCAGGCGGCGCCGAGCAGGCCAAATTCGGCCGGCCCGATACCGAGATCGCCCATCACCGGCCCGGCGATCACGCTCAGGAAGGAGCGATAGAAGATCGACAGCACATAGGCCGGCAGCAGCGCGAAAAAGATGGTCACGCCGCGCCTCCGGCCAGTTGCAGGACGACCGCCGCTTCAGATTCGACGGCGGCCCCTCGCTTCACTTCACCCGCTCGAGCACCGAGACGTAGTTCGCCACCGCTGCGCCGCCCATGTTGAAGATGCCGCCGAGACGGGCATCCTGCACCTGCATGCCCTCTGGCGCCTCGCCGACGAGCTGCATGGCCGAGAGCACATGCATGGAGACGCCGGTCGCGCCGATCGGATGGCCCTTGGCCTTGAGGCCACCGGAGACGTTGACCGGCAGCTTGCCGTCCTTCTGCGTCCAGCCTTCCTTGATGGCGCGGGCGCCGTCGCCTTCCTTGGTCAGGCCCATCGCCTCGTATTCGATCAGCTCGGCGATGGTAAAGCAGTCATGCGTCTCGACGAAGGAGAGGTCGTCGACCACGACGCCGGCCTGCGCCAGCGCCTGCTGCCAGGCGCGCGCGCCGCCCTCGAACTTCAGGATGTCGCGGCGCGACAGCGGCAGGAAGTCCTGGACATGGGCCATGCCGCGGAAGCCGACGGCGCGGCGCATCGTCTTGGCGGTCTCTTCATCCGCGAGCACGAGCGCCGCGGCGCCGTCCGAGACCAGCGAGCAGTCGGTGCGCTTCAGCGGGCCGGCAACGTAGGGGTTCTTCTCGCTCTCCTCGCGGCAAAAGGCGTAGCCGAGATCCTTGCGCATCTGAGCGTAAGGGTTGTCGACGCCGTTCTTGTGGTTCTTCGCCGCGATCATCGCGAGCGCGTCCGACTGGTCGCCATGACGCTGGAAATAGGAGCTGGCGATCTTGCCGAAGACACCGGCGAAGCCGCCCTGCACGTCGGCCTCCTGCGCGAGATAGGAGGCCTTCAGCAGGTTCTTGCCGATTTCCGGGCCGGGCGTCGTCGTCATCTGCTCGACGCCGACCACCAGCACCACCTTGGCAGCGCCGGCCTTGATCGCACGAACGCCCTGATGCACCGCGGCCGAGCCGGTGGCGCAGGCGTTCTCGACGCGCGTCGCCGGCTTGAAGCGCAGCGCCGGGTCGGCCTGCAGCACGAGCGAGGCGGTGAAGTCCTGGGCCGAGAAGCCGGCGTTGAAATGCCCGAGCACGATCTCGTCGACCTGATCGGCGGTAATGCCGGCATCGACCAGCGCATCGGTCGCGACGCGCACGATCAGGCTCTCGACCGTCTCGGTGTCCTGCTTGCCGAAGGGGGTATGTGCCCAGCCGACGATTGCAGCGCTCATGACCTTCTCCTGATTAATGTGCAGATACACTGTATCTGCCCCTGCGCGCCTGCGGCTGCAAGCCGGCAAGCGCGCATTCCTCCCGTGCGTGGAAAGGCCAACGGAAGCCGGGTCAAGTCAAGCCAGATAGGACGCTGTTCGGGCAAGCGGAGACCGCCCCTGCAATCAGGGCATGGCGAGACCCCGCGGAAAACCCTCGTTCGATCGCTTGCGGCGGATGGAAAAGCTAGCGCAGCGTCTTCTCGACCTCCGACAGCGCCTTGTCCTTCCGGCAGGCGGCCAGCGGCCTCGCCTTCGCGGAGACGATCTCAAGGACGTTCTTCTCCTCGAAGTCGACCTTCACGGTCATGCAGGCACAGCCATAGCCGTAGCTGCCGTTCCCGCTCTTGCGCCATTCGCCCGCCTTGTAGGGCGGCGGCCAGTCGCCCTTCGCCTGATGCCCACCCTGCACGGCAATCGTCCACTCGCCATCCTTGTCGTAGAGCGAGGCATTGCCCGGGGTCGGATTGTCGAGCCAGCCGCAGCGCTGCGCGCTGACCGGCTGCTGCGCAACGGCGACACCGGCGCCAAGGATCAATGCTGCCGCGGCTCCGGCGAACGACCGACGGCTCATTGGAAGAACCTCGACTGGCTGGTGAACCGCGCGCCCGGAAGCGGCATGCCGGCGAGGCTGGAATCGATCGGTGGCGCGAAGGTGATCGGCCGCTGCGGCCCGGCTGCGAGCAGCACCGCCTCGAACACCTCGGCGATCGCAGCGATGTCCTTGGCGTGGTCGGAGCCGTTCACCATGGCGCGTGCGCCGACATAATTGCGCAACTTGCCGCTGAAATAGGTCGAAAACTTGCGGCCATTGGCAAAGCCGTCGCCGGTGAGCATGCCATGCGACATCACCGCGTAGGCGATGGCGGGCGTCTTCACCAATTCCGGATCGAGCAGCAAATTGAGCCCTTGGCCTATGGCGGCGCCCGTCGTCGCATAATTCGACCACCAGGTCAGCTGGACATAGCCACGGCCAAAATAGGCGAGCTCGGCACCGGTGTCGTCATTATAGGCCTTGTCGGCGGCGCCGCCATCGACGGTGCCCATCTTGGCACCCTTGGTCAGCTTCGAGACCACCCCGCCGGCTGTGACCTTGAACTGGTCGCCGTCCTGCTCGGTGATCCGGACGCTGCCGTCGGCGAGCTTCGCGACCTTGACCGGCTCGTGATACTTCCGCCCCTTGCCGTGGCCGACCTCGTCGACCGGCGCCATCGTTATCAGCCAGGCCCTGCGCTTGAGCATGACGGCCTTGCCGGCCTTGTCGACCAGCGGCTTGCCCTTCTTGTTCTTGGCCTGAACGAACTGGGTGACCGGGCTCGTCGTCTCCCAGGCGACGGTCGCCAGCATATAGGCGGCCCAGCGGATGTCGGTGATGCTGGTGTCCCGGCTGATCAGGCGCAGCAGCACCAGCAGATCCGGAATGGCGTTGGCGTTGTAACGCGGCTTCTTGCCGAAGCGGTCCCTGAACTCCTGCTCGAAAATCCGCTCGTCGTAGGTTCCAACGTAGTGATAGTTCGCCGCCATCGCACGTCTCCCAAGGCCAATCCCGTCGGCCTACGCACGGACTGCGACAAATGCGTGGCTCGGTTTTTTAAATCGCCAGCAGAAGCAGGGCACCGACACCGGCGACGATCATCGCCATGCCAGTGAGCTCGCGCCAGCTCGTGCCTTCCGAGAAGATCCGGCGCGAGGCGATCTGCGCCAGCGGCACCTCGACCAGCCCGAGCGTGCGCACATTGGCGGCCGTCGTCAGCGAAAAGCCGATGAACCAGCATTGCGAGGCGGCGGCGCCGAGAAAGCCGGCAGCGAGCGAGCGGCGCCAGTTGCGCAGGCTGAGCATCAGTGCCGCACGATTGGCAATGAGCATGTAGAGCGTCAGGATCAGGGTCTGCATAGCAAGGCCCAACGCCAGGATCGTGGTCGCCCGCATCAGGAAATGGCCTTCCGGCAAGGCCTGGATCGCGCCGCGAAAGCCGATCGCCGACAGCGCGAAGGCAGCGCCGGCGCCGATCCCGAGCGCCGCCGGGCGCAAGCCCGCGGCGCTGAGCTTGTCGCCCGGCCGCCAAGACATCAGCACCACGCCGGCGGTGGCGACGACGATCGCTGCGAACTTCGCCCAGCCCAGCGCATCGCCGAGCAGCACCGTGCCGAAAAGCGCGACCTGCACCGGCTCGGTCTTGGTGTAGGCGGTCGTCACAGCGAACGAGCGCTCACGCATCGCTGCCAGCATCAGCGCCGTCGCCAGAATCTGGGTCAGCGCCCCGAATACGGCGAAGCCGAAGGAACGCAGATCCGGCGTCGGCGGCGGGCTGCTGCTGGCGAGGCAGACGAGGGCGAGAAAGATCAGCGCGAAGGGCAGCCCGAACAGGAAGCGCACCTGCGTCGCGCCGACGACGCCGATCACCTCCGTCAACGAGCGCTGGGTCAGGTTGCGCGCCGTCTGCAGCAGCGAGGCGACGAGCGTCACCGGTATCCACAGAAGGCTGAGACTCACGCGCTGGCATCCCGAAGAAAAAGCACCGCGGATGCTTTGGACCGCCACGCCCCGCTAGGCAAATCGTCCGATGAGGGGTAGGTATGCGTCATCAGCGAGGCAGATTTGTCGCCCGCCGTCTCGAAAATGCCTCAAGCGTCGCGTTGAAGCCCTCGACCCCCGCCAAGACAGGTTCAGACCCCAGCCGATGATCTCGTTCCGCCTCGCCGCCGGCGCCACGTTCGCCTCGCTTCTCGCTGTCGCCGCTCCGGCTGAAGCCGGCACGAGCGTAGTGGTCGACGCCTCGAGCGGCGCCGTGCTGTCGAGCGAGAGCCCGACTCAGGCCTGGCATCCGGCCTCCACAACCAAGATGATGACGCTCTACCTCGCGCTCAAGGCCGTGCGCGAGGGCAAGATCGGGCTCGAAACTGCGATCCCCGCCTCGAAGCGCGCCGCCAGCCAGCCGCGCGTCAAGGTCTACATCAAGGCCGGCCAGGAGATCACGCTCGACAACGCCATGCGCATCATGATGGTGAAGTCGGCCAACGACATCGCCTATGTCATTGCCGAGGGCGTCGGCGGCGATGTCGAGACCTTCGTCTCGATGATGAACGCCGAAGCGCAGCGGCTCGGGATGCGCGACAGCCATTTCGTCAATCCGAATGGCTGGCACCACCCGGACCAGCAGACCAGCGCCCGCGACCTCGCCGTGCTCGCCATGGCGCTGATGAACGAGTTCAGCCAGTACTCTGACTACTGGAACACCGGCGCGGTCCAGCTCGGCAAGCAGGTGCTCAACAACACCAACGGTCTCGTCGGCCGCTATTACGGCATCAGCGGCATGAAGACCGGCTTCGTCTGCGCCTCCGGCTTCAACGTCGTCTCGACCGCGACGCGCAACGGCCGCACCCTGATCGCGGTGGTCATGGGCGCGACCTCGGGCGCGGAACGCACCGTCAAGGCGGCGCAGCTGCTCGATGATGGCTTCGGCAAATGGGGCGGCTTCGGCGGCAGCATCTCCAGCATGTCCTCCGGCAATGGCGGGCGCGCCTACAGCATCTGCGACAGCGTCCGCCGCGGCGGCCACGCACTCGGCGACGATGCCGAGACGGCCGGGCCGATCAGCTTCACCAGCAGCAATTTCAGCCTCGGCGGCAATGCCGAAGGCACCTCGGACCGCTTCGCCGTGGCCGTTCCGCAGGGTGGCGCTTCCGGCTCGGTGCTGGGCCGCTCGCCCTCGGGCCGCATCACGCTAGGACCGCGCGTCAAGTTCGACCCCGTCCAGGTCTCTTTCGGCCGCTCGCCCGGCTCGGCCTCGGCGCCGCTCGCCGCCAATGCCGTGGCCAGGCCCGAGACCCAGGTCGCGCGCGAGACGATCAAGCCCGGTGCCCCGGTCGCGGCCGGACTCGTCGCCGGTAGCCGCACCTTCTCCGGCAATGGCGCGATCCCGCCTTCCTCCTCCGCTTTCGCGCCAGTCACACCGACGCCGGAGGAACGGCCTGCGGCTGCCGCGCTCGGCTCCGGCCCGATGCGCCTGCAGGGCGCGATCCAGCCCGGTGCCGCGACACCTACGAGCCTGCGCCCCGGTGCTGCCGCCGGCATCAAGGCGGCGAACAAGCCCGCCGCCAAGCCGCTGCTGACCAAGCCGACTTCGGACAAGGCAGCTCCGGCCAAAGCCAAGCCGAGCCAGGCGCAGGCCAAGCCTCTCGCGAAGCCGCCGGCCCGGCCGGGCGCGAAGCCGGCTGCCAAGCCCGACACCAACAAGCCCGACGCCTGACCCGGCGGCGTAACGTGCACGAGCGCGGCGTCTCCTCGGCCCAACATGGCCTCGTGCTCGCGCTTGCCTCCGCCGCCGCCTTCGGCACCAACATCGTCAGTGCCCAGCTCGCCGGCCATGCCGGGCTGAGCGGCCCGCTCATCGTCTTCTACCGCGTCTTCCTGATGCTGGCGCTCGTCGTCGGCGCGGCCTTCCTCTGGCGCGCCAGCCTCTCCGTGCCGCGCCATCGCTGGCCGGCGCTCGCTTTGTTCGGCATCAGCACGGCGCTCACCGCCTGCGCCTATCTCTCTTCGGTCGCCTTTCTGCCGATCACGGTGGCGGCCGTGGTCTTCTACACCTTCCCCATCCTGATCGTGCTCACCGAGCCACTCTTCACCCCGGCCCGCTTCAGCCTCGACCGGGTCGTGATCGCGCTCGTCGCCTTCCTCGGCGTCGCCATGGTGGTCGGGCCCGACTGGCACGGGCTCGACCCGCGCGGCCTCGCGCTCGCGCTCGCCGCGAGCGTGCTGGCCGCAGTGCAGTTCTTCTCGGCGGCCCGCTGCGGCGACACCGGAACCTTGCCCAAGCTGTTCTGGTCGCATCTCATCATCCTGCCGGTGACGCTGGCGATCCTCGCCCTCACCGGCCTGTTCCAGCCGCCCTCGGCGCTGGCGCTCGCACCGATCGCAGTCGCGGTGACGATCGGCGGCTATCTGATCGGCTTTCTGCTCCAGGTGCTGGCGCTGGCACGCGTCGCGCCCGGACCGGCGGCTCTCGCCTTCTGCGCCGAGCCGGTCTTCGCCGTGGCGATCGCCGCGGTCTTCCTCGGCGAGCGCGTCGGCTCCCTGCAATATGCCGGTGGCGCTCTTGTCGTCGCCGCGATCATCGCCAATGTAATACTGGAACAAAAGCGAGCCCGCCGGCTGCCGGTGGTGGCCGCGCCAGGAACCTGAAGCGCATGTCTGAGCAGCCCCTGCGCCCCGCGCCGATTCCGTTGACGCTGCTGACCGGCTTCCTCGGCGCCGGCAAGACCACCTTGCTCAACCGGTTGCTCAAGGACCCGGCCCTTGCCGAGACCGTGGTGCTGGTCAACGAGTTCGGCGAAATCGGCCTCGACCATCTCTTCGTCGAGGGCATCGAGGACGGCATGATCCTGCTTGCCTCGGGCTGCCTGTGCTGCACCATCCGCGACGACCTGATCGTCACCCTTGAGGACCTGCTGCGCCGACTCGACAATGGCCGCGTCGCCCCGTTCAAGCGCCTGGTGATCGAGACCACCGGCCTCGCCGACCCGGCGCCGGTCCTCAACGTCCTGATCAACCACCCCTATCTCGCCATGCGCTTCAAGCTCGACGGCGTCGTCACGCTGGTCGACGCCGTCAATGGCATGGCAACCCTCGACGCACACCCCGAAGCGCTCCGACAGGTGGTTGCAGCTGATCGGCTAGTGCTGACCAAGGCCGACATCGCGACCGACGAAGAGGCCGTCACAGCACTGCGCAAGCGGCTCGGCGAGCTCAATCCCGGCATTGCGATCCTGCCTCCCGATGCCCCGGCTGAGGCGCTGGTCGGCGCCGGTCTCTACGACATCGCCGAGCGCCCGGACGAACTGCGCCGCTGGCTCGCCGCCGAAACTCTGCATGGCCATGATCACGATCACGATCATCACCACGATCATGGCGAGACCCATGGCCATCACGGCAGCCACAACCATCATCACCATGACATCAACCGCCACGACGCCAGCATCCGCGCCTTCACGCTGACGGCCGAGACGCCGATCCGCGAGGCGACCTTCGACCTGTTCTGGACCCTGCTGCGCTCGACCCATGGCGCCAGGCTGCTCCGGCTGAAGGGGCTGGTCGCGCTCGCCGAGCATCCCGACGGACCGTTGCTGGTCCATGCCGTCCAGCAGATCCTGCACCCGCCGGTGATGCTCCCTGCTTGGCCGGATGCTGATCATCGCTCCCGCCTCGTCCTGATCGTCAAGGATCTGGAGGAGGAGACGGTCGCCCGGCTCTGGTCGGCCTTCCTCGGCCGACCCGCACCTGCCCAGGCGCAGCCTGATCACCACCACCATCACGCCTGACCGGCTTGCCCCGCCCGGCCCGTTTCTTGGTTCGTAGCGCGCAGACCCCTGCGCCGTCCCGCGCCTGCGTGCCGATCCGGCACGAAAGCGCCCCGAAGCAGGGCGAGCCGCGAAAGGGCTGCGCCATGCCGAACCTTGCCGCCTCTGCGATGCCAGCGAGCCTGACGGCGCTCGAGCGTGCCCGCACCGTCGAGCCCTCTGCAGACGGAAGCCCGCTCCGGCTCGAGCGCCGCACGCTCGCCGCCTGCGCCGCCATCGAGACTGAATGGCGCGACCTCGCCGCCCGCGCCATCGAGGCAAACCCCTTCTTCGAGCCCGATTTCGCCCTCCCTGCCGCCCAGCACCTCGTCGATTTCCGCGACACGCCCGTGCTGCTGATCTGGAGCGGTGCGGCCGCATCGCGGCGCCTGCTCGGCTTCGTCCCGGCTCGTCTCCAACGCCGCTTGCTCGGTCATGACGAGCTGACCGGCTTGAGCAACCCCCGCCTTGGCATCGCCACGCCGCTGATCGACGCGGATCAGGCGGAGCGCGTCGTCGCCACCCTGCTCCACGCCCCCGGCCGATGGGGTCTTGCCAACACGCAAAACCTCCAGCTGCACCACCTTGATCTCGATGGCCCGTTCCTGCGCAGCCTGTTGCGGGTTGCCGAACACACGGGCCACGCCGCCTCGCTCGAACCGGCGCCGGAACCGCCAGCCAGCGTGGGCGCACCGGATCTCACGGCCTTGCGCCACGGCCTGTCGCGCCACGGCAAGCTCGCCTTCACCGAGTCCGGCTCGCGCCAGGAACTGCGCGACATGGTCGAGCTTCACCTCGCGCTCGAAGCCTCTGGCCCACTGGCACGCGCCGGCGCCGCCGCGCTTCAGGACATCCGCGAGAGCGCCTTCCTGCGCACCATGACCCGCAATCTCGCGGGCGCGCATCGCTGCCGAGTCGGTTTGCTCAACCTCGACGACAAGCCCATCGCCGGCGTTATCCTGATCGGCAAGGGACCACGCCTCTGGCTCTATTCCGGCGCGGAGGATGATCGCTTCGTCAGCTTCGCGCCGCTGGCGCAGCTCGTCGCCTGGCTCGGCCGGCGCGGTCGCCAGCGCGAGATCATCGGCGACGTCCCCGGCCCGCACGCCGTCACGGCGCCGCTGCGGCTCCGCGACATCCGGCTTTCCGTCTCGACGGCGGCGGCCCGCCGTGCACCGATCATCATCCGGCGTCGCGCAGCAGCCGCCTGATGATCTTGCCGGTGGTGGTCATCGGCAATTCGCTGCGGAATTCGATCTCGCGCGGATATTCATGCGCGGCCAGCCGCTCGCGCACGAAGCCCTGGATCTCCTTGACGAGCTGCGGCGAGGCCTCATAGCCGGGCTTCGGCACGATGAAAGCCTTGACGATCTCGGTTCGCAGCGCGTCGGGCTTGCCGACCACGGCGGCGAGCGCGACCGCCGGATGGCGCAGTAGGCAATCCTCGATCTCGCTTGGCCCGATCCGATAGCCGGACGAGGTGATGACGTCGTCGTCGCGGCCGACGAAGCGGATATAGCCCTGCGCATCCTGCGAGCCCTGGTCGCCCGTCGTCATCCAGTCGCCGATGAACTTGGCTTCCGTGGCCTCGGGCTTGCGCCAATAATGCAGGAACATCACCGGGTCGGGCCGGCGCACCGCGATCTGCCCCTCCTCCTCCGGCTCGCACAGGCTGCCATCAGGCCGGATCACCGCGACCTCATGGCCCGGCACCGCCTTGCCGATGAAGCCCGGCTTGACCACGCCGATCGCGGCGCAGGAGGCGAGCACGAGGTTGCACTCGGTCTGGCCGTAGAATTCGTTGATGGTGAGGCCCAGCTTCTCGCGGCCCCAGGCCAGGGTCTCGGCTCCGAGCGATTCCCCGCCCGAGGCGACCGTGCGCAGCTTGAGATCGTAGCGTCCGCGCGGATTCTCGACCGCCCGCAGCATGCGCAGCGCCGTCGGCGGAATGAAGCAGTTGCGCACCCCGACATCCGCCATCAGCCGCAATGCCTCATCGGGATCGAACTTCGCCGCCGGTCGCGCCACGATCGGGATGCCGTGATGCAGTGCCGGCAGCAGGTTGTTGAGCAAGCCGCCGGCCCAGGCCCAGTCGGCCGGCGTCCAGAGCAGGTCGCCCGGCTGCGGCATGAATTCATGCGGCATTTCCACCCCTGGCAGATGGCCGAGCATGACCCGATGGCCGTGCAGCGCGCCCTTGGCGTTGCCGGTGGTGCCGGAGGTGTAGATCATCAGCGCCGGATCGTCCGGTCCGCTGTCGATCGGCGCGAACTCCCCGCTTTCGGCTTCCAGCGCGCGAGCAAACCCCTCCGCTCGCCCATCCGATCCGTCGACCGAGATCACCAGTTCGAGCTCCGGCAGCGGCTCGACAATTTGGCCGAGCTTCGCAAGCCCCGCGGCATTGGTGATCAGCGCCTTTGCCGCACTGTCCCGCAGCCGATAGGACAACGCATCGGCTCCGAACAGCGCCGCAAGCGGCACCGCGATGGCGCCGAGCTTGTAGGCCGCCATATGGGCGATCGGCACATGCCGTCCCTGCGGCAGCAGGATCGCGATGCGGTCGCCCTCCCCGACACCGCGTCGGCGCAGCGCATTGGCCAGCCGATTGGACTGCGCGCGCAACTCGCCATAGCTGACCGGTACGACCGACCAGTCGGGCTGCATTTCGAGGATCGCGACCTTGCCGGGCTCGGCTACGGCCCAACGATCGCAGCAATCGACGCCGATATTGTAACGCTCCGGAATCCGCCAGCGGAACGCGGCGCGCAGGCGCTCATAGTCGCGGATATCGGGAAGCATGCGGCAGGCCCTGGGTCTGAGGGCGCGCACGATATGCGAAGGCCGAACGCATTGTCACCTTGGCCTAAAGTAAACCAGCGGGCGGCTCAGAACGCCCGTTCGGCTTCGGCTGGCAGGAAGCCTTCGGCGAAGGCGTTGCCGGCCTTCGCCTTGTCCTTGAACGGGAAGGTTAGCGCGATCTGATCGAGTGCCTTCTGCCAGCGGGCCTTGTCGATGCCACCGAAGCCGTTCGCCTTGACGTTCGGCGTCATCACATAGTGATCGAGCGCCATCCTGAGGCGCTGCAGCTCGATCTCGGGGCGCGCCCCCTCATTACGCTGGAGCACGGCGGCGATCGCCGCATCGGGATCTGCGACGACGTCCCTGACGCTGCGCGTGATCGCCCGCAGCAGGCCACGCACCGCCTGCGGCTTCTCGGCCAGCAGCTTCGGCGAGACGATCACGGCGTTGCCGTAGAGCTCGACGCCATGATCGGCCATCAGCAGGGTGACGATGTCCTCGGCCGGTACGCCGCGCGCCTTCATGTTGACGACGGAGGTATGCGCGTAACCGAAGATCGCATCGACCTCCCCGGAAGCCAACATCGGCTCGCGGACGGGGAACCCGATATTCTCGAGCCTGATCTTGGCATCGTCGATGCCGTTGACCTTCTTGAAGACCGGCCATTGCGCGAAGGCGCCATCGGCCGCTGGCGCGCCGAGCTTCTTGCCTTCGAGACTCTTGGGATCGGTCGTGATGCCGCGGCTCTTGCGCCCGACGATAGCGAAGGGCGGCCGGTCATAGACCATCATCACCGCCTTGAGATCGACGCTGGGATTCTCGTCGCGGAAGCGGATCAGCGAGTTCACATCGCCGAAGCCGGCGTCATAGCCACCGGTCACGACCCGCGGAATGGCTTCGCGCGAGCCTGTGCCGGGCTCGATCGTGACAAAGAGGCCCTCGTCGCCGAAATAGCCCTTCTCCAGCGCGATGAGGAACAGCGCCGCCGGCCCCTCGAAGCGCCAGTCCAGCGTGAACTTGAGCTGCGTTGCGGCTGTGGCGCGCCCGGAAAACCCCGTCGACGCGGCCAGCGCGCCTCCGGCGAGAACGCACCCGAAGCCGCGCCGCGACAACGGCACGTGAAACGGGGGGATCGCAGCGGACATGTCAGGCTCCGGAATAACGGCGGCCGATAGAGCGGGATGCGAAAAGTGGGAACCGGTTTTTCGCGTCGATCCCGCTCTAAACTCTTAGAACCGATCACGTTTATGATTTTGGATCGGTTCGATCCAAAATCACGTGATCTAGAGGCGGCAGCAACTCACGGACTCCGTTCCAGCAAACATCGTGCCGGAGAAGCATTCGCCTAGAAGGACCCAACTAGCCGGAAGGTCAAGCGGCAACAGGGCGAGAACACGGCGAAATCGCGGAAATGGTTACGTTTTTCTACGGCAGCGCTACCAGAGTCACAGTGGCAGCGCCCCGTCGGTCTTGACCTCCTCCATCACCGCATAGGTACGCGTCTCGCGCACCGCCGGCAGCGCCAGCAGGACCTCGCCGAGGAAGCGGCGATAGGCGTTCATGTCGGCGACCCGGGTCTTGACCAGATAATCGAAGCCGCCGGCGACCATATGGCATTCCAGCACCTCAGGCGCCCGCTTCACCGCCGCGGCGAAGCGCTCGAAGGCATCGGGTGTCGTCTTGTCAAGATAGACCTCAACGAAGACCAGGAGGTGCAGGCCGAGCTTCACCGGATCGAGCGTGGCGCGATAGCCGGTGATGAAGCCCTCGCGCGCCAGCCGCTTCAACCGCTCGCCAGTCGCAGTCGGCGACAGGCCGACCTTCTCCGCCAGCTCGACGCCGGCTGCGCGGCCGTCGTTCTGGAGCAGAGCGAGCAGGCGCCGGTCGGTCCGATCAAGAACCGGATTATTCTCTGCCATCTGAAATTCCTACGGGATTACCTACGGCATATTCGCTGAAATCTTCATTGATATCCAGCCCGCTTGCGATGATTCTGCAGATCATCCCGCCGCCGAGACCCGGAGCCCTCTTCATGGCAGCCTTTGCCCCGCGACCTGCCGCCGACACTGCGCCCGTCTTCCACGCGCCCTATGCCGAGGACGACGCCGCGATCGCCGGTCGCCTGCTCTCCGGCGGCCGGCGCGAGCCTGCCGCCAAGGCCCGGATCGATGCCCGCGCCACCTCGCTGGTCGAGGCGATCCGCACCCGCAAGGTCGGCCTCGGCGGCATCGAGGAACTGCTGCGCGAGTATTCGCTCTCGACCAAGGAAGGCCTCGCGCTGATGGTACTGGCCGAGGCGCTGCTGCGCGTGCCCGACGCCGCCACCGCCGACCGGCTGATCGAGGACAAGCTCGGCCAGGGCGACTTCGCCCACCATGAATCCAAGTCCGATGCCTTTCTGATCTCGGCCTCGTCCTGGGCGCTCGGCATCACCGCCCGCATCATCCAGCCCGGCGAAACCCCGACCAGCATCATCGGCAGCCTCTCCAAGCGCCTCGGCGTGCCCGCGGTGCGCACCGCGACGCGCCAGGCCATGCGCGTCATGGGCAATCATTTCGTCCTCGGCCAGACGATCGAGGAGGCGCTGAAGCGCGCCCGCTCCGGCTCCGGCAAGCTCTACCGCTACTCCTTCGACATGCTCGGCGAAGGCGCCCGCACCCAAGCCGACGCCGACCGCTACTACGCCTCCTACGCCGACGCGATCGACGCCATCGGCCGCTCGGCCGGCAACGACAAGCTGCCGAACCGGCCCGGCATCTCGGTCAAGCTCTCGGCGCTGCACCCGCGCTACGAGGCGACCAATCGCGAGCGCGTGCTGGCCGAACTCACCCCGAAGGTCGTCGAGCTCGCCCGCAAGGCCAAGAAGTACGACCTCAACTTCACCGTCGACGCCGAGGAGGCCGACCGGCTCGAGCTCTCGCTCGACGTCATCGCCGCAGTGCTAGCCGATCCCTCGCTCGCCAGCTGGGACGGTTTCGGCCTCGCCATCCAGGCCTATCAGAAGCGCGCCGCCGCGGTGATCGACCACATCGCTGCCCTCGCCGAGACTTACGACCGCCGCCTGATGGTGCGCCTGGTCAAGGGCGCTTATTGGGACACCGAGTTGAAGCGCGCCCAGGAGCGCGGCCTGCCCGACTATCCGGTCTTCACCCGCAAGGCGATGACCGACCTGAACTACGAGGCCTGCGCCAGGCAGCTCCTCGCTTTGCGCCCGCGCATCATCCCCCAGTTCGCCACGCATAACGCGCTGACAGTCGCGGCCGTCGCCGAGATGGCCGGCAACGCCGACAACTTCGAGTTCCAGCGCCTGCACGGCATGGGCGAGGCGCTCTATGAGCGCCTGCTGCAGGAAGATTCCGGTTTCGCCTGCAGGACCTACGCTCCGGTCGGTGGCCATCAGGACCTGCTCGCCTATCTCGTCCGCCGCCTGCTCGAGAACGGCGCCAACTCCTCCTTCGTTTCGGTCTCGGGCGATCCCGACGTGCCTGTCGCCCAGCTCCTGGTGCCGCCAGCCGACCTGATCGGTACGCCGAGCGCGGCGCGCCATCGCCGCATCCCGCTGCCGGCCGAGCTCTTCGGACCCTCGCGCCGCAACTCCGCCGGCGTCGAGCTCGGCGATGCGGAAAGCCTCGCGACCCTGCTTGCCGAGATCCGCGCCGCCGCGGCCAAGCCCGTGCCCGACGCCGTGCCGCTGATCGACGGCAAGCCCGGCTCCGGCACGACCCGCGACGTGCTCTCGCCGATCGACGGCAAACCGGTCGGCCGCGTCACCGAGGGCGATGCCGCCAGCGCCGACAAGGCGATGGCCGCCGCCAAGGCCGGCTTCCACGCCTGGAACGCGACACCGGCTCGCAACCGCGCCGCCTCGCTCCGCCAGGCCGCCGATTTGATGGAAGCGCGCCGCGGCCCGATCCTGGCGCTGCTCCAGTCCGAGGCCGGCAAGACGCTGGACGACGCCATCGCCGAGCTGCGCGAGGCCGTCGACTTCCTGCGCTATTACGCGGCGGAGGCCGAAGCGAAGTTCGCCGTGCCGACCGCCCTTCCCGGCCCGACCGGCGAGGAGAACCGCCTGATCCTGCGCGGCCGCGGCCCGTTTGTCTGCATCGCCCCCTGGAACTTCCCGCTCGCGATCTTCGTCGGCCAGGTCGCCGCTGCGCTCGTCGCCGGCAACAGCGTCGTCGCCAAGCCGGCGCCGCAGACCCCGCTGATCGCTGCGCTCGCCGTGCGCCTCCTCCACGAGGCCGGCATCCCCAAGACCGCGCTGCACTTCGCCCCCGGCGACGGCAAGCTCGGCGCTGCCCTCGTCGCGCACAAGGACGTCGCCGGCGTCGCCTTCACCGGCTCGACCGCGACCGCCCGCGCCATCAACCGCGCCCTCGCCAACAAGGACGGCCCGATCGTCCCGCTGATCGCCGAGACCGGTGGCCTCAACGCCATGATCGTCGACGCGACCGCGCTGGCCGAGCAGGTCGCCGACGACGTCGTTCTCTCCGCCTTCCGCTCGGCCGGCCAGCGCTGCTCGGCGCTGCGCCTGCTCGTCGTGCAGGAGGACGTCGCCGACAAGATGGTCGAGATGATCGAGGGCGCCGCCAGCGAACTCACCTTGGGTGATCCGCGTGCGATCGAGACCCATGTCGGCCCGGTGATCGACGCCGCCGCCAAGGAACGGCTCGATGCCCACATCGCCGCGATGCGCGCCGCCGGCCGCGTCGCCTATGCCGGCAAGATGCCTTCTCTGCCCGGCACCTTTGTCGCCCCGCACATCATCCGGCTCGACAAGGTCGCGGACCTCGCCGCCGAGCATTTCGGCCCGGTCCTGCATGTCGTGCGCTGGAAGGCGGGCCAGCTCGACAAGGTGCTCGCCGAGATCGAGGCGACCGGCTACGGCCTGACCTTCGGCCTGCATTCGCGCATCGAGACGACGGTCGAGCTGGTCGTCGACCGGCTCTCGACCGGCAACATCTATGTCAACCGCAACATGATCGGCGCGGTCGTCGGCGTGCAGCCCTTCGGCGGCCACGGATTGTCGGGCACCGGCCCCAAGGCCGGCGGCCCGAACTACCTGCCCCGCTTCGCCACCGAGCAGACGGTGACGATCAACACCGCGGCGGCGGGCGGCAACGCCTCGCTGATCGCGATGGGGGAGTGAGCCTTTTCCTTCTCCCCTTGCGGGAGAAGGTGGCCCGAAGGGCCGGATGAGGGTCGCGCTGCGCTGTCGGCTTTGGCAGAGAAGAAGTACCACTCCCGCTAGGTGGAGAGACCCCTCACCCCAACCCTCTCCCGCAAGGGGAGAGGGGGTTCCGTCGCGTCTCCCGCCCTACTCAGCTCGCCTTCGCCACGGCCTGGCGCAGCCGCGCGATCGCCTCGTCGGCGCCTGCCTTGACCTGGATGTCGAGCGAGCCGGAATCCTGCTCGATGCGGGCGATCAGGGCCTCGACGCTGAGCACCTCGCCGGCGGCGACGAGCTTCAGCACCGCATTCGACAGCACGTTCGGCCAGAAGGCCGCGCCGCCCTTGGCCAATCCCTTGGCCTTGCGGCCCTCGAATTCCTTGGCGAGCTGTTCGGGGGTCTTCCTGGCCATGATCTGTGTTTTCCGTGAATCGCGATTGAAGGCGAGCTTATAGCAGCCTGCCCGCATAGCGCTCGCCCCGCATCCCCGGAATCGCCTCGAGCTGCGCCTTGTGCGCGGCGATCCGCCGCTCCGCCTCGCGCCACGCCGTGTCGGCGTCGGCACCTTGGCTACGCAGCCGGATCGCCTCCTGGAAGGTCGCGCGCTCTTCCTCCGAGAGCGCGGTCGAGATGAACTCGCCGGCGCACTGGTCGCCATTCGGCCCGGTGCAGGCTTTTGCCCGCCGGCAGTCCTTGCGGCCGCACAGGCGCCAGAGCTCCCAGATCGTCGCGACCCTGCGCAGCATGATCGGCCGCTCACGCTGGAAGCGCTCGAACTCCTCTTTCGTCGCGCCGCGATGGTCGGGATTGCGGGGCATGAGAGGCTCCTTTCCAGAGGGCTCCGTCCGAAGGTGAAGAGCGCGGGGAACCCTCTCCTGGAAGGAGAGGGCAGGGTGAGGTGTGGGAGATCGGACCAGTGCTGCGAGCGCTCACCGCGCGGTTGGGTTCAGGCGAACGTTTCCAGTCCGAACACCTCACCCCTGCCCCTCTCCTTCCAGGAGAGGGGTTCCCCGCGCTTCCCGCGCCCAAGCATCATCCCCGCCCGCAGGCTCGTCCCGCGGGCGTTATCGCAATCGAGGGGCAGCGGAGCGCCGCGAGGCGCGTTTGGTATTCCGCTTCCATTGAGCCAGGAAGCGGCGGATGGGTTGAGCCACCACCCGCACGCCCCGTGGCGCTCCGCCATCGGCGATTTTAAAGCTCCGGGCCGCGCTTCTTCGGATCGGCCGCCGATCCCGCCCGCCGCCTTCGCCAGTGTCCCTCATCGGGTCGTCGCGTCGGCGCTCGGGCGGTTGGTCATCGGCGGGCGTCCAGCTAGCGAGCTCCTCGCGCAGGGGCCGTAGTACCCCCAGGTCGGTTCCCGAAGCCTCCCGGGAGCGAGGCGCAACCCTCGCCCGCAGGCGCCGCACCCACCCCGCCAAACGACATGCCTCCGGATGGCCGCCCCTCGGGGATGGGATGCGGCGGAGTATACGGGAGGTCGGGATAAGTTGGCGGTCTATCACCATTGAGCGCTGGAACCTCGTCCCATTCCACATGAGAGAAGGTGGCGTGAGCGCCAGTGAAGTCTGAGGGCAATTTGTAAAACGACGGGTGATCGCGCTCGAAGTCGGTACAGGTTAGGAAGTCATACTTTCGCAGTGGTAGCGCATTTGATCTCACGCAAAGGTTGCGCAGGAGGTGGTCACGCGCTGTTATCAGTTCGGGCTGTATACGAACTATGGGGTCTGGGGGAAAAATGGTAGATAAACTCGATGTGGAGATCGAGGAATTGCTCCTCGATCAAGATAATCCACGCACTGGCCATGTCGGCTCTCAGGCCGAGGCCCTCGCCGCGATAATTCGGCTGAGCACATCGAATTTCCGCAACATGATGAGAAGCATAAAAGATCATGGGCTTGATCCTGGGGACTCCTTCTACCTTGTCCAATTGGATATAGACGCTGAATACACGGTCGTGGATGGCAACCGCCGACTGGCGGCTCTCAAGGTGCTGAAGAACCCCGATCTTCTAAAGGGCACTCAATTGCCCGATACCATCCAGCGCCCTCTCGTCAAAGAGACTGAGGGCTTCCAGCTGCCCGACGATTTTTCGGTGAGTGCCGTATTGTTTGCAAATCGCGAAGATGCAGGTGAATGGATCGAGCGGCGGCACGGCAAGGGCCTGACGGCGAAGGCCGCATTGCCTGGAATTCTTTTGAAATCCAGCGTTTCCAAAATGACCGCTCCGTACTCGATGTAATCGAGTTCGTTGAAAAAAATTCCACTTTTGCTGACGATGAGTGGAACCGAATCAAAGGTCACGTCGTAAAAATACGAGCACACTGAAGCGTTTCTTGGATTCGAAGCCTGGCAAGAACGTGATCGGGTATAACGCCGGTGTAAAACAGGCAGGCCCGACCTTCACAAAAGATCCAGAATTTGTCCTATCCGTCCTGTCCCAAGTGGTAGCCGATATAGACGCTGGCGCGGTAACTAGCCGAACGCATAACACTGCGTCTGATATTGATGGTTATTTTGAATCGCTTCCAAAAGAATTGAAAGCAAAAGGTGTTAAAACCGGCGCTCCAAAAGCATTCGCTGACACCATGATTAAGGACGGGAAGACCCGGCCACGACAATTACCGAAGATCAATCCCACTCCCACTAAAAAAGAGAAGAAAACGCCTCCACCCCGTCGAACTCTCGCGCCCCAGAAGCACACTTTCGCCGCGCCGCCAGGCGAAAAAGGACAACAGCTTTTAAGGGAAGCAGCCCGCCTGAAAATACGCGAAACACCGCTCAGCGCCGCTTTCTGCTTTCGCGCTGTCATAGAGTATACCGTCGATACCTATATGAAGGCGCACGGCATCCCGGCCTTCGAACAAAACAAAGAATTAAACCTACAACAGCGACTGGACCGAGTGACCACACATCTTGTTTCTAATAGCCGCGCTAAAAATGCTGATTTAGCGGCCATTCGTTCAACTCTTAACACCGGACCTATGTCAGTAGGCGCTCTTAATGGTTTTATTCATAATAGTTTCCAAATGCCAACTGCCGAAAACCTTCGGATCGCTTGGGAACACGCAGTGCCATTTTTTACTGCTGTATACGGAGCAGCAAAGTGAGGTCCGCACCGCTCCAGACCCAGTCAGGTCGTTTCTCTCCGCTGCGATATCCTGGCGGAAAGGGAAAGCTCGCGAATTTCATCGCGGACATTGTTAGGATCAATAACCTCAGCGACGGCACATACATCGAGCCGTATGCTGGAGGGGCTGCTGTAGCTTGGGAGCTTCTACTGACAGGAGTGGTTAGGCGAGTCGTAATTAATGACTTGAACAAGCCGGTCTTTGAATTTTGGCAGTCGGTTCTTACGAGAACCGAGCAACTTATTCAGTTAATCGAAAGCACCCCGGTGACAATAGAATCACGGGAGCGTGCAAAAACGATTTTTATGGATCGTTCTAGCCAAGGGCTAGAACTAGGCTTCGCGACCTTCTTCCTAAATCGAACTAATCGATCAGGAATCCTCAATGGCGGCGCTATTGGAGGCAAAGCGCAGACCGGTAAATGGAAAATAGATGCTCGATTTAACAAAGTGGAACTATGTGAACGAATAAGAGCGATCAGCAGCGTTAAGAAACGTGTCACGCTTCATAATTCTGACGCGGTCGAGCTTCTCAAATCCGAGAGCAAATCGTGGGGACCAAAGGCGCTAATTTATCTCGATCCACCGTATTATGATAAAGGTCGAGAACTGTACTATAATTTCTATCAACACGGCGATCATGCTGATGTAGCATTCGCTACTCACAATCTCCAGAATGTGCACTGGATCGTTTCATACGATGACGTCGGCCCGATCTTAGATCTTTATCGCGATGCGCCTTTGCTTCGATACAGCATTGGGTACAGCGCTCGCGAGCGCGGTCGAGGGACAGAAGCGATGTTTTTCAGCCCTGGGCTAAGCGTACCCCAGGTTCAAGGCTCAATGATTGAACTCAGCCGCTCGGACGAAATTCGATCCCCCGAGCCGGACGCTTACGCTCTGTGAGAATTTTCGATCGGCCGGTCATTTGGCTATTAGCGCGACATTAACGCCCCCGCTTGACTCCCTCACCCTCCCCATCCTACGCCCATCGACGGGACACGCCGCCCCAACGCGGCGCGCCCATCTGTAAGGATGGAGACATTGATGGCGAATACGATTCCGGCAGCGCGCCCGCGCGTGCCGCATTTCTCGTCCGGCCCCTGCGCCAAGCGCCCCGGCTGGACCCTCAAGGCTCTCGGTGACGCAGCACTCGGCCGCTCGCACCGCGCCAAGATCGGCAAGGACAAGCTCAAACTCGCGATCGACCTGACGCGCGAGGTGCTGCAGATCCCGGCCGACTATCGCATTGGCATCGTGCCGGCCTCCGATACCGGCGCCGTCGAGATGGCGATGTGGAGCATGCTGGGCGCCCGCGGCGTCGACATGGTCGCCTGGGAAAGCTTTGGCGAAGGCTGGGTCACCGACGTCGCCAAGCAGCTCAAGCTGGCGGATGTGCGCACCTTCACCGCCCCCTATGGCGAATTGCCGAACCTCAGGAAGGTCGACACCAGGAACCGCGACGTCGTCTTCACCTGGAACGGCACGACCTCCGGCGTGCGCGTCGTCGACGCCAGCTGGATCGCCGATGACCGCGAGGGGCTGACGATCTGCGACGCGACCTCGGCCGCCTTCGCCCAGCGCCTCGACTGGCCCAAGCTCGATGTCGTCACCTTCTCCTGGCAGAAGGTGCTCGGCGGCGAGGCCGCGCATGGCATGATCGTGCTCTCGCCCCGCGCGGTCGAGCGGCTGCTGACCTACAAGCCGGCCTGGCCGCTGCCAAAAATCTTCCGCATGACCTCGGGCGGCAAGCTCTCCGAGGGCATTTTTGCCGGCGAGACGATCAACACGCCGTCCATGCTCGCGGTCGAGGATTATCTCGATGCGCTGGCCTGGGCCAAGAAGGTCGGCGGCCTCGACGGGCTGGTGAAGCGCGCCGACGGCAATGCCCGCGTCATCGCCAAGTTCGTGCGCGAGAACGACTGGATCGACTTCCTCGCAGTCAAGCCGAAGACGCGCTCGAACACCTCGGTGTGTCTCAGGTTCACCGATCCGGCGGTGACGGCGCTGCCGGCTGACGCGCAGGCGGCCTTCGCCAAGCAGGTCGTCTCGATCATCGAGAAGGCCGGCGCCGGCTACGATCTCGGCCATTACCGCGACGCCCCTCCCGGCCTGCGCATCTGGTGCGGCGCGACCGTCCAGAGCCGCGACCTCAAGGCACTGCTGCCGTGGATCGAATACGCCTTCAACGAGGCGAAGGCTTCGCTGGGCAAGAAGGCGGCCTGAGGCGCTTTTCCCTGTCATTCCGGGGCGCGGGCTTTCGCCCGCGAACCCGGAACCCACGACCGGGCGAGCCCTCTCCACCGCTTGATCCAGAACCGCAGCGTTGCACCCCGTCATGGGTTCCGGGTTCGGCTTCGCCGCCCCGGAATGACAGGCGGGGCGCCCTCCCCCCTTCTCAGCGCCGAAACGCTCCTCGTGCAGCGCGGCGCAGCCGGAGCCATCCCGATGACAAAACCCCGCGTCCTGATTTCCGACGCCCTTTCCCCCGCCGCCGTCCAGATCTTTCGGGATCGCGGCATCGACGTGACCTTCGATCCGAACCTCGGCAAGGACAAGGACAAGCTCGCCGCTGTGATCGGCGACTATGACGGCCTTGCCATCCGCTCGGCGACCAAGGCGACCGCCAAGCTGCTGGAGGCCGCGACCAGGCTGAAGGTGATCGGCCGCGCCGGCATCGGCGTCGACAATGTCGAGATCCCGGCCGCGACCGCCCGCGGCGTCATCGTGATGAACACGCCCTTCGGCAACTCGATCACCACCGCCGAGCACGCCATCGCGATGATGTTCGCGCTCGCCCGGCAGATCCCCTCGGCTGACGTCTCCACCCAGGCCGGCAAGTGGGAGAAGAACCGCTTCATGGGCGTCGAGATCACGGCCAAGACCCTCGGCCTGATCGGCTGCGGCAATATCGGCTCGATCGTCGCCGAGCGCGGCATCGGCCTTCGGATGCGCGTCATCGCCTTCGACCCCTATCTCTCGCCGGAGCGGGCGGTGCAGCTGGGTGTCGAGAAGGTCGAGCTCGAGGACCTGCTGAAGCGCGCCGACTTCATCACGCTGCACGTGCCGATGACGGCGATGACCAAGAACATCCTCTCGGCCGAGAACCTCGCCAAGACAAAGAAGGGCGTGCGCATCATCAACTGCGCCCGCGGCGGGCTGGTCGACGAAGCCGCGCTCGCCGACCTCATCAAGTCCGGCCATGTCGCGGGCGCCGCCTTCGACGTGTTCTCGCAGGAACCGGCTGAATCGAACCCGCTCTTCGGTCTCGACAACGTCGTCTGCACCCCGCATCTCGGCGCCTCGACCAATGAGGCGCAGGAGAATGTCGCGCTGCAGGTCGCCGAGCAGATGAGCGACTACCTGCTCAAGGGCGCGATCACCAATGCGGTGAACTTCCCGTCGATCTCGGCCGAGGAAGCGCCGCGGATCAAGCCTTTCGTCGATCTGGCGGAAAAACTCGGCTCCTTCCTCGGCCAGCTGACGGAGGCGCCGGTCAAGGGCATCCGGATCGAATACGAGGGAGCGGTCGCGAGCCTGAACCTCAAGGCGATCTCGGCGGCGGCGATCACCGGCGTGCTCAGGCCCTTCCTGCCCGAGATCAACATGGTCAACTCGGCCATGGTGGCCAAGGAGAAGGGCATCGTCGTCGAGGAGCTGACCCGCGAGGTCGCCGGCAATCTCGAAAGCGTCATTCGCATCGTCGTCGAGGCCGAGGACATGCCGCGCCATGCCTCGGGCACGGTCTTCCATGACGGCAAGCCGCGCATCATCGAGATCCGCGACATCCAGGTCGACGCCGAGTTCGCGCCGCACATGCTCTATGTCCGCAATGCCGACAAGCCGGGCTTCATCGGCCAGTTCGGCTCGCTGCTCGGCAATGCCGGCGTCAATGTCGCGACCTTCAATCTCGGCCGCGACAAGCCGGGCGGCGACGCGATCTGCTACGTCGCCGTCGACGAACCGGTCTCGGACGAACTGCTCGCCAAGATCCACGAGATCCCGATGGTCAAGCGGGCGAGAAGGCTGAAGTTCTGAAGACTGCCGAGATCGCGCCCAAACCGCGCCGCAATCTCCCTCCCCTGTGGCATCCGTCACAGGGGATTTTTCATGCCGACCCGCCTTGCCTGCGCCCTCGCCTTCACTCTTGCCGGCCTTGCTGCCTCGCCCGCCTTCGCCGACTGGGACAAGGCGAAACTTGATAGCGGCATCAAGACGATCGAACAGAGCACGAAGGGCCGCCTCGGCGTCGGCCTGATCGATCTCAAGGACCGCAAGGGCTGGTCCTCTCGCGGGGCCGAGCTCTTCCCGCTGCAGAGCGTCTTCAAGCTGCCGCTGGCGATCGGCGTGCTGCAGGCGGTCGAGGCCGGCAAGCTGAAGCTCGACCAGAAGATTACCGTCACCCGCAACGATCTCTCGCTCTATCACAGCCCGCTCGCCAAGGCCTTCAGGGGCGAACGCAACGAGTATCCGCTGCGCGAGCTTCTGGCCCGATCGACCCGTGAGAGCGACAACACCGCCGCCGACCTGCTGCTGCGCCTGATCGGCGGCCCGCAGGCGCTGACCGCGCTCTTGAAAGATGGCGGCGTCAGCGGCATCTCGGTCGATCGCTATGAGCGCGTCTTCCAGCCCGAGATTCTGGGGCTGCCCGGCTATGGCTGGGACCAGGCGATCGACACCGCCAAGTTCTACAAGGCGATCCAGGCGATCCCCGCAGCCGAGCGCAAGAAGCGCCTCGCGGCGACGCTGACTGACAAGCGCGACGCTGCGACGCCCGAGGCCTCGATCGCCTTCCTCGAAGGCCTCGCCAAGGGCACCTGGCTGCGCGATCCCGCAAACGCCGCGCTGCTCGACAAGATCATGCTCGAGGCCAAGACCGGCCCGAGCCGGATCAAGGCCGGCCTTCCGGCCGGAGCGCGCTTCGCCCACAAGACCGGTCTCGGACCGAGCGCCGACGGGCTCAATCACGCCACCAACGATATCGGCATTGTCACCTTGCCGGACGGGCGCCGCTTCGCGATCGCGGTCTATCTCGCCGGTGCGCAGGTCGGCGAGAAGGAGCGCGAGGCGGCCCATGCCGCGGTGGCGCGCCTGGCGGTGGAGAGCTTGCGATAACGCGCAAAGTCATCGCGGGCGCGCACCCGATCCCGGAGCGCGCCCGCAGGTTTCTGCGAGCGGGGTCGCCTAGTTGGACAGGCGGCCGGTGTCCGGCCGGTCGAGCTCGAGCGTCCGGGTCTCCGGAATGAGCAGGCCGGTGATCAGGGTGATCCCGGAAACCACCATTAGGTAGACCAGGAACAGCCGGTGCTCGCCCACTTGCGAGAGATAAGTGTTCACATAGGGGGCGGTGCCGCCGAAGATCGCGGTCGCGAGCGAGAGCGGTCCGCTCACCCCGGTCGCCCTGACTTCGGTCGGGAAGACCTCGGCCCAGACCGCGGTGTTGACGCCGAACAGGCAGGCCAGGATCAGCAGGGCTGAGATCATCGCCGTCAGCAGGCCGGAGAAGCTGTTGGTGATCAGAGCGTCGAGCTGGAAGGTCGCGGCGATGAAGCCGACCCCGAACAGGATGATGAAGATGCGCCGCCCGAAGCGGTCAGCGAGCCAGCCCACGATCGGGATCGCGATGAAGAAAACGGCCTGCGCGATCAGGCTCGCTGTCAGTGCCGATCGGGCATCGAGGCCGCGATTGATCTGCGCGAAGGTCGGGCTGTAGATCAGCCATGTGTAGAACATGATCGAGCCGCCGGCCGAGAGTCCGAAGACGACGGCAACGCCGCGCCAGTTCCGGACGAGGGGCCGGAGCCCGGTCTCGGTGCCGGAGCGCTTTGCCTTCACCTTCTCGAAGCTGTCGGTCTCGGTGAGTTTGCGCCTGAGATAGAGCCCGTAGAGGCCGAGCAAGCCACCGAGCGCGAACGGAATGCGCCAGCCCCAGCTTTCCAGCGCCGGGCGGTCGAGATTGGCGTTGAGCAGGAGGCCGGTGACGGTCGCGATCATGGTGCCGAGCACGACGCTCATCCAGGAGGTGCTGCCATAGAGGGCGCGCCGATGCCGCGGCGCACGCTCGACGAGATAGGTGACGGATGTGCCCATCTCGCCGCCATGGGCGATGCCCTGGGCGAGCCGTGCCACGAGCAGGATGACGGAGGCGGCAAGCCCGACGGTCGTGAAGGTCGGCGCGCAGGCGATGACGAGACTACCGCCGGCGGTGATGAACATCGCCAGCGTCAGGCTCTTCTTGCGTCCGACGCGGTCGGCATAGAGCCCGAACAGGAAGCCCCCGAGCGGGCGGGTCAGGAACCCGGCAGCGAAGACGGCGAGAGCCGCGAGCAGCGCCGCCGACTTGTCGGCCGACGGAAAGAACTGGAGCGCAAAATAGGGCGCGAAGATCGTGTAGATCGCCCAATCGAACCATTCGAGCGTGTTGCCGAAATTGACGGCGATGAGATCCTTCATCCGCCGGGACACGGCAGGACGAAGCTCGCCTGCTGCAGCGATTTCAGACATGATGACCCCCCTCTTTTATTGATGTTTGTTCTTGTCCGGACGAGACGTTCCGCGCCGTGCGTCAGCGGCTGGCGGCACGACCTTCAAGGCCGAAGCGGGCGTCGGCATCGGCCCCCGGCACGCGCATTTCGAAGGTTTCCTTCACCACCGCGTAGTCAAAATAGCCGAGGCGAGCGATCGGCTTGATCGCTGCGATATCGAGCTTGCCATCAGCCGTGATGAACCTGTCGTCGATATGGATCGTCTCGACCTGGGCGAAGACGATATCGATCGTGCCGACGGCTGAATTACCCTTCATCCGGTGCGTGCTGAGATATCGGCACTCGAACTTGACCGGGCTTTCCTTGACCATCGGGATGCGCGCATTGTCCGCATACTCCCGGGTCACGCTCAGGCGATCGAATTCGCTTTCATGCGGGGGCAGCGCCATCGCACTCAGATTGACCGCCTCGCGCAGATCGTAGGTCGCCATGTTCCAGACGAACCAGCCGGTTTCCTCGGCGTTGAGCACCGTGTCCTTACGCCGGCCGTCCGGATACTGGTTCGCCGAGAACATCACCATCGGCGGGTCGAAGGTCAGGTTCTGCCATTGGCTGTAGGGCGCGATGTTCTCGGCGCCCGCGGCGCTCACGCTCGACAACCAGCCGATCGGCCGCGGCACGGTGCAACTCTTGAACGGCGAATACGGCAGCGGGCTTTCCTCGGTCTGGGGCGAATACTTCATGGTGCATCCCGCTGCGTGAGTGGCATTCAAACAATATCTTACCGATATATCGGATGAATGGCGGTTTGGAAAGCCCGTGAATTCGGCTATCGACATTCTCGGGATTCGCCGCGCCTGACCGGGCCCGGCCATCGCTCTGGAAAGGCCGGATGAATCAGTCGGAGCAGGCGCTCGGCGCCCTCGAGCGCCTGATCGAGCAAGGCGCCCTCAAGCCGGGCTCCATGGTGTCCGAACGCGGCTTGATGGAGCTGACCGGGCTCGGCCGGACGCCGGTGCGCGAGGCGATCCAGCGCCTCGCCCTCAATCACATGCTGCGGATCCACCCCAACAAGGGCATCGAGATTCCAGCGATCTCCGTCGAGGACCAGCTCAGCGGACTGGAAGTCCGTCGCGCCGTCGAGGTTCTGGCGGTCGAGCTCGCTTGCAGCCGGGGTTCGGCGAAGGACATCCGGGAGATCGAGGCGTTGTCGGTAGCGCTGGATGGCCAGTTCGATCTTCGCGACTATTCGCAGACTGTTCGCCAGACGCACGCGCTGATCATTCAGGCTGCTCACAACCCTTATCTGGAAGCCGTGATGGTTCCGCTGCAGACCCTCTCCCGGCGTTTCTGGGTCATGCATGTGCGGGACGAGCAACAGGAGATCGCGCACGGAAAGCTGCTGCACCAGGCCATCCTGCGGGCGATCGCCGCGAGGGACATGTCCGGAGCCAGCGCGGCCTCGTTGGCGCTCAACAGCTATCTCGTGGAATTCGCCTTGTCCGTGGTCGCGCGGATGGCCGTATCGCGCGGTTGACCGCGCCCCCGCCGGCAGCAATGAGCCTGCGATCGGCTCATCGCCGCTCCCACCCTGGCCGTCCGGTCGATGCCCTATCACTCATGCCCGGCAAAGTTGCGTTGACAAATGCAGGGCAAACCCCCATTTATGGCGCTCGATCTAGGCCGAACGAATTGGCCCGCGCAGCTTCTGCGCACCGCTGACGACCTTCCTGCTCAAATCGAAAACACGCATGGCATGCTGCTGTGCGTGAACTACCGCTCGCAAGAAGGAATATGATTATGGCCAGTGGCACAGTGAAATGGTTCAACGGGACCAAGGGTTTCGGCTTCATCCAGCCGGATGATGGCGGCCAGGACGTGTTCGTCCACATCAGCGCTGTCGAGCGCGCCGGCATGCGCGATCTCCGCGACGGTCAGAAGATCTCGTACGAGCTCGTCCAGGACAAGCGCTCGGGCAAGATGTCGGCCGACAACCTGCGCGCCGAGTGAGCTGACGCGCTGTCCAGCATAAGAGATCAGGGGCAGGCGACCGCGGATGTACCGGCGCCAGACCCGCTCCGCGCAGGATAGCTGAGGAAGGGTCGGGATCAGCCCGGCCCTTTTTTGTTTCGAAGAGACGTTTACACGAGGAAGTCCGAATGCAGGTTCTCGTCCGCGACAACAATGTCGAACAGGCGTTGCGCGTCCTGAAGAAGAAGATGCAACGCGAGGGCGTGTTTCGCGAGATGAAGCGGCGTTCTGCCTATGAGAAGCCGTCCGAGAAGCGCGTCCGCGAGAAGGCCGATGCCATCCGGCGCGCCCGCAAGCTTGCCCGCAAGCAGGCGCAGCGCGAGGGCTTGCTCCCCGCTCCCAAGCCGAAGCCGCGTCCGGCCCGGCCGCCGCGCCCGGCCGTCGCCTGATCCAGGTCAGAGGAGCCGCAGCCATGGCAACCAAGGGACTCTCCGCCGAGGAAGCCAAGCTTCGGGCGGAACGGAACTTCGCCAAGGTCGAGAAGCGGCGGGAAGAAGCGGAGAGCGCGCTCGAAGCGGTGCGCGCCGAACAGCGCGCTGTAGCCGAGAAGACTGTAAGGCTGCGCGCGCTCCGACTCGCCAAGGAGGCTGCCGATGCCGCAACCGCGGCGCTGGCTCCAAGCGAACCGGCAAAGAAGCCCAGGGCTCGGCGAGCAAAGTAGCCCTCTCCTAGCGACCGCACGGGTCGCCACAGCAACGCCCCGGCGCCTCTCGATGCCCGCGACATAGGCGCGTAGCGTCCAGCATGTCATCGACGCGCCCACCCTTTCGTGCGCTTGCGCCAGCCGCTGTCGCGCCCTTCAGCGCAGCTTGCGCTCCGCGATCCAGATGCCGCCCAGCACCAGAGCCAGCGCCAACCCGTGATAGGTCGCGAGCTGCTCGCCGAGAATCGCCACCGCGAGCAAGGGTGCGAACACCGGCACGAGGTTGACGAAGACGCCCGCTCGGCCAGGGCCGATCAGTTCGATCGCCCGCATGAAGAAGAGCTGCGACAGGATCGAGGGGCCGATCACGACATAGATCAGAATCAGCCAGCCCTTCAGCGTCGGCCAATTGGCCCGGCCGGTCGCGATTTCGACGCCGAGCAGCGGCAGCGAGACCAGGCAGGCGACGATCGCCATCGCAGTGAAGAAGATCAGCCCGGGCATCGGCGGCCGCGTGCGGATGCCGACGGTGTAGCCGGCATAGAACACGCAGGCGATGATCATCCACACATCGCCCGGCACGAAGCTGAGCTGAAGCAGGATGTGCCAGTCGCCGCGGCTCGCCGTGACCAACACGCCGAGGATGGTGACGGCGACGCCGAGCGCCTGCAGGCCGCCGATCGGCGTGCGGAAGGCGAGGAAGGCGCCCAGCAGCACGAAGACCGGGATAGAGCCTTGCAGAATGCCGATATTGATCGCCGTGGTGGAATAGGCGGCGATGTACATCAGCGTGTTGAAGGCGGTGAAGCCGAAGGCGCCGAGCAGCGTCACCTTGAGCCAGTTCGCCCTCAGCACCGGCCAGTATTCGCGCAGGCCTTGACGGAACATGTAGGGCATGACCGCGCAGACGAAGACCCAGCGCAGCGCGGTCAGCGTCATCGGCGCGATCTCGCCAACGGCGAGCCGGCTGGCGACGGCGTTGCCGGCCCACATCAGAGTCGTCAGCGTCAGCAGGACATAGGCATTTGCCCAGACGCGCTGAGAAAGGGAGGCGGCAGGCTGCAAGATGCATGATCCTCATGTCTGCGAAGCGCTTGCATAGCCTTGCCGGCCGCGCTTTTCCTATGAGAGGAGGCGCAATGCAGCCCGTCGCCGCACGCAAACGTGCCGAGGAAGCCATGAACATGTTCAGTCGCAAGCCGCTGCGTGTCCTCGTCGTCGACGGCTACAAGCGTGAGCAGCGCGAGGAGTATATTCGCGACGCCGGCGCGACCCCGTCGGAAGCCTATGCCGCAGAGTTGCGCCGGATCGAGCCGGCGCTGGTGACGGATATCTGCCTGCCGGCCGACGAAGGCGCCAACCTGCCCGACGGCTCCGGCCTCGCCTCCTATGACGGCATCGCTCTGACCGGCTCCTCGCTCCACATCCACAGCCCGGAGCCGGCGGTGACGCGCCAGATCGAGCTGATGCGGGCGATCTACAAGAGCGGCACGCCCTGCTTCGGCTCGTGCTGGGGCATCCAGATCGGTGCTGTCGCAGCGGGCGGGGCGGTTGCGCTGAACCCGAACGGGCTCGAAATCGGCTTTGCCCGCCGGATCAGCCTGACCGAAGCCGGCGCGCAGCACCCGCTGCTCGCCGGCCGGCCTGCCGCCTTCGACGCACCGGCGATCCATTTCGACAGCATCGTCGCCCCGCCGACCGACGCGACCATCCTCGCCTCGAACGCGATGAGCCCGATCCAGGCCGCCGAGTTCCGCCAGGATGGCGGCAGCTTCTGGGGCGTACAGTACCACCCGGAGTTCTCGCTGCGCCTTGTCGCCACGATCCTGCGGCGGCACAGCCGGATCCTGATCGAGCAGGGCTTCCCGCAAGGATGAGGCCGACACGAATGCCTGGCTTGCCGATCTCGACGCGCTCGACGCTGATCCCGCCCGCCGCGACCTGGCCTGGGCGCACGGCCTCGACGAGGAGGTACTCGATCCCGTCAAGCGCGTGACCGAGCTCAGGAATTTCCTCGAGATGCGGGTGAAGCCGCAGGCCAGCGTGCGCGGGCGGGCGTGAGACCGTCATGCTCGTCCTTCTGGCGAGCATCCACGCCTTGAAACACTGCATTGCAGGAGGAAAGACGTGGATGGTCGGGACAAGCCCGACCATGACGGAAATCGCGGTGTCTGGAATGACAGGGCTACGCCGCCTCGGCCACCTTGTTCACCGCCGCCTCGAACACCTTGCCGCCGAGCGCACGCGCCGTATCGAGATGGTCGGACATCTCCGGCACCGGCACCAGGAACTCCGAGGTCACGACCGGCGCGCCGCAATAGCCGAAGATGCCGTGGTCGATCTGCGTCTTCATCGCCCCGTAATAGCCGTGGCGGGCGAAGGTGCGCATGTCCGCGCCGGCGAGCGCGACGAGATGGACCGGCAGGTGCTCGAGCTTCTTGATCGTCTTCATCTCCTCGAGCTCCTCATAGGCCCAGCCATTGGCGAAGACCCGGTCGATCCAGCCCTTCAGCAGTGCTGGCATCGACCACCAGTAGATCGGGTAGACCAGCACCAGCGCATCGGCCCGGTCGACCCTGGCCTGCTCGAAGGCGATGTCGGCGGGCTGGGCGATCTCGCGGCGATGGACGGCAAGATCGTTCAGCGAGAAGCGTGGATCGAAGCCTTCCCTGGCGAGATCGGCGATCTCAACGCTGTGGCCGGCGCCTGAAACGCCGTCGGCCAGCGCCTGCGCCACGGCATGGCTGAGCGAGGCGGGATCGGGATGAGCGACGACGATAAGGGCATGCATGCGATGTCTCCTGGGTTGATTGCGATCGGCGTGCAATCGCTATATACTTATTGTAAGTTACTTTTGGTATATAAGACATGTCAAGTCTCGAAACCGAACGGCCGCGCCGTCAGCGCCTGACGCGCGAGGATCGCCAGCGCCAGCTCATCGAGACCGCCTGGCGGATCGTCGGCGAGGAAGGCACCGACGCCTTGACGCTCGGCCGCCTCGCCGAGCGGGCCGGCGTCACCAAGCCGGTGGTCTACAGCCACTTTTCCACCCGCAGCGGATTGCTGATCGCGCTCTATCGCGACTTCGACTTGCGGGAATACGCGATCATGGATGCGGCGCTCGAAGGCAGCGAGGCAAGCCTTGCCGGTAAGGCCGGGGCGATCGCTTCGTCCTATGTCGATTGCGTGCTGACCCAGGGGCGCGAGATCCCGGGCGTCGTGGCGGCCCTGGCGGGTTCGCCCGAGCTCGCTGCGGTCAAGCGCGACTGCGACGTGATCTTCCTCGAGCGCTGCCGGGCCCTGCTCGCACCCTTCGCCGAGGGCAGGACAATCCCGACTGCGGGCTTACGCGCCATGCTCGGCGCCGCCGAGGCGTTGTCGCATGCTGCCGCGACCGGCGAGGTCGGCGCCGAGGAGGCGAAGCGGGAGCTGTTCGAGACGATCACCGCCATGGTCGCGCGCAGCGCAAAGGGCTAGCTCGGCACCCGCCGGCCCTGTAAGTCCGCGGCAACTCCAGTCTCTCAGCGCCCCGGACACCATGATTCGCCTCGAAAGCATCAGCAAGCAGAACGGCCAGCAGATCATCTTCATCGAAGCCTCGGCGGCGCTGCAGAAGGGCGAGAAGGTCGGCCTCGTCGGCCCCAACGGCGCCGGCAAGACCACTTTATTCCGGCTGATCACCGGCGAGGAAGCTCCGGATGAGGGCCAGGTCTCGGTCGATCGTGGCATCACCATCGGCTATTTCAGCCAGGATGTCGGCGACATGGCCGGCCGCAGCGCCGTGGCCGAGGTCATGGATGGCATCGGCCCGGTCAGCGCCATCGCCGCCGAGCTGAAGGAGCTCGAGGTCGCGCTGGGCGATCCCGATCGCGCCGACGAGATGGATGATCTGATCACCCGCTATGGCGAGGTGCAGGGGCGCTTCGAGGAGCTCGACGGCTATGCGCTCGACGGTCGCGCCCGCGAGGTGCTGGGCGGCCTCGGCTTCAGCCAGGAGATGATGGAGGGTGATGTCGGCGCGCTCTCCGGCGGCTGGAAGATGCGCGTGGCACTTGCCCGCATCCTCTTGATGCGGCCCGACGCCATGCTGCTCGACGAGCCGAGCAACCATCTCGACCTCGAAAGCCTGATCTGGCTGGAAAGCTTCCTCAAAGGCTATGACGGCGCCCTGCTGATGACCTCGCACGATCGCGAGTTCATGAACCGCATCGTCGGCAAGATCGTCGAGATCGATGGCGGCACGCTGACCAGCTATTCCGGCGACTACGAGTTCTATCAGCAGCAGCGGGCGCTGGCCGAGAAGCAGCAGCAGGCGCAGTTCGAGCGCCAGCAGGCGATGCTCGCCAAGGAGGTCGCCTTCATCGAGCGCTTCAAGGCCCGCGCCTCACATGCGGCGCAGGTCCAGAGCCGTGTCAAGAAGCTCGACAAGATCGAGCGCGTCGAGCCGCCCAAGCGCCGCCAGACCGTGCAGTTCGAGTTCCAGCCGGCGCCGCGCTCGGGCGAGGATGTCGCCACCCTCAAGAATGTGCATGTCCGCTATGGCAGCAAGACGATCTATGAGGGGCTCGACTTTCAGGTCCGCCGCAAGGAGCGCTGGTGCGTGATGGGCGTCAACGGCGCCGGCAAGTCGACCCTGCTCAAGTTGATCGCCGGCGCCACGCAGCCGAACGAAGGCACGGTCGTTGTCGGCGGCACCGTCAAGATGGGCTATTTCGCCCAGCACGCCATGGAGCTGCTCGACGGCGACGAAACCGTCTTCCAATCGCTCGAAGGCTCGTTCCCCCAGGCCGGGCAAGGCTCGCTGCGCGCGCTCGCCGGCTGCTTCGGCTTCTCCGGCGACGATGTCGAGAAGCGCTGCCGCTTCCTGTCCGGCGGCGAGAAGGCGCGGCTGGTCATGGCCAAGATGCTCTACGACCCGCCGAACTTCCTCGTGCTCGACGAGCCGACCAACCACTTGGACATCGCCACCAAGGAAATGCTGATCACGGCGCTCGCGCAATATGAGGGCACCATGCTGTTCGTCAGCCATGACCGCCATTTCCTGGCGGCGCTCTCCAACCGGGTGCTCGAGCTGACGCCGGACGGCGTCCACAATTACGGCGGCGGCTACACCGAATACGTCGCCAGCACCGGCCAGGAGGCGCCGGGCTTGCGGAGCTGAACTGGAGGCGCCGTCTGCTGACCGAGCCACGCGTCATCTGCGCGGACATCGCTTACAAATGGACCGAATTCGCTGGCTAAACTACTGGCATGCGGACTGCCCACCACCATCTTGTTGGCGTCATCGCTTCGTGCAAGTCTAGTCATCATTCTTCTGAAGATGCGTACTTTGCCTTTCGTAGGGACAGGCCGCCCGACCGGGTAGCCTCGACTTGGCTCCGGATGGAGATGGCAGATGGCCGGCGATCTCGATTTGCTGATCGGAACCTGGACGGTCCGGGTCAAGAGCTGGGTCTGGGAGTATGATTTCCGCAGCGATGGTGGCGTGACCTGGCGCGATCTCGGCAGTATGGAAAGCGGCGTCGGCAATTGGGCCGCCACCTCCAAGCTGGTCAACATGTGGTGGAAGGGCTCGACCACCCGCGAAAGCTGGCAAAGGCCGCTGACGACCGGCAACGACCACACCTGGTACGAGGCACCCTATTATCGCGGCAAGTACCGGATCGAGAAAACCGGCTACATCGCTCCGTCGCCGAGCCCGCCATCGGGACCGACCGATGCGAACCTGATCGACAAAGCCTGGGAGGCAAGCCGCTCTTCACTCCGCTTCGCGCTGAACCGGCTGAAGCTGCTGCAGCGGCAGATCAAGTATTTCGAGGATTCGGGTGGCAGCGAGGATGCCTTCAACGAATTGCGCCGGAACTATCGGCGCGACATGGCTGTGATCTCGCGCAAGCTCCTGGTGCCGTTGAATCCGATGGATCCGGCTTTCCGCAGCGCATTGGCGAGCACCATCCGCCTGTTCGAGCAGAACCTGGCTTTGCCCAAATCGCTCAAGGCGGCGCGCGACGGCGGCAAATGCGCCCGTTCCCCGCAGCCTTGGGCCGCGGCGAACGGCGGCACCAATCCACCGGACATCGATCTCTGCACCATCTGGTTCAACGCCAGTGCTGATCTCCAGCGCGATGTCGTGACCCATGAATATTTCCACATCATCGGCGTCGACGATATCGAGGGGGTGGATACGACGGCCAAAGCGCTCAACAACGCCAACACGCTGGCGCAGATCGTAGCTTACCTGCACGACCGGGCCCGGCAGAAGAATTCCGACGGCTTCGAGCCGATGGTCCCAGCGCTGCCTACGCCGTGAAGGCTCGAATTAGCACCTGACGTAGCGAAAACCGCGCTGGCAGCGGCAAGGGGCAGCCATCGTCGCCGGGCGGTGATTGCGCCCTCGCGGCGCCTTTCCACCTTCCGGCCCAATTCCGCCCTCGCCGCGCCGAAATCCACCGGGCAAATCGCGGCTGCTTTGATTTGTCGGGGGACACCATGATGAAGACCGGACTGGCCGCAGCCTTGATTTTCGCGCCGAGCCTCGCTGGCGCGGCCGAGATCGAATTCGCCTCGAAGATCGATCGCGTCACCGTCTATCCGGATGGTGCGGTGGTGACGCGTCTCGGCAAGGCCGCACTGCTGCAAGGCGCCTCCCAGATCGTGCTGCGTGGCCTGCCCGCCAGCATCGACCCGGCCTCGATCCGGGTCGAGGCGCAGGGCGACGGCGCCTTCTCGATCGGCGCGGTCGATGTCCGCCAGGTTCCGGGCGAAGCCCGCCCTGCCCTCGACCAGGTCCTCGAGGGCAAGATCCGGACTCTTCAGGGCGAGAAGGCCAAGCTCACCGGCGAGATCAGCGCGATCGAGGCCAAGCGCGCCACCATCGAAAACTTTGGCAAGGTCGGCCCGGACAGGCTCGGCGAAGGCGGCAAGGTCCTCCCCGTGAGCGACTGGCCGGCCGTGTTCGACGCGATCGGCACCGCGCTGGTCAAGGTCCAGGGCGAACTGCTCGGCTTGCGCAACCGCATTTCCGATCTCGACGCCGAGATCGCCGCGCTGGAGAAGGCACGGCCATTGGCGCCGCGCGCCAGCCAGCCCAAGCGCGACGTCGCCATCGCCGTCGAGGCCAAGGCGCCGGTCGCAGCCGATATCTCCGTCAGCTACCGCGTCTCCGGCGCCAGCTGGTTGCCGGTCTACGAGGCGAGGCTGACCACCGGCAGTGCCAATGACGCCGCCGAGATCGCCTTCACCCGCCGCGCCGACCTGCGCCAGCGCACCGGCGAAGACTGGAGCGAGGTCGCGGTCGAGCTCTCAACGACACGCTCGGCCCAAGGCACCCGCGCTCCGGACCTCAACCCGCTGCGCATCGCCTTCTACGAGCCGCCGGTGGTCTATGAGGAGCGCCTCCGCCGCAGCGCCCCCGCGACGGCGCGACCGGCAGCGCCTCTGGGCGCCGCGCCGGACGTCGATGCGGTCGTCGCCCCCGCCCCCAAGGAAGCCGAACAGCAGCGCGCCGAGGTCCAGACCGCGACCGTGACGGCCGGGGCCTATCAGGCGAGCTTCAAGGTGCCGGGCCGAGTCAGCATCCCGCAGGACGGCTCCAGCAAGGCGGTGGTGCTGACGCAAGCCAAGGTCAAGCCGGAGCTCTCCGCCCGCGCCACGCCGGAGCTCGAGGAGAAGGCCTATCTCGAGGCCAGCTTCAGCCACGAGGACGAGGCGCCACTGCTCGCCGGCGAGGTCTTTCTCCACCGCGACGGCGCCTATATCGGCAAGGGCCGCCTCGGACAGGTCGCGCCCGGCGACAAGGTCGAGCTCGGTTTCGGCGCCGACGATCGCCTCAAGGTGACGCGCGTGCCCGTGCGCCGGCGCGAGAACGATTCCGGCTGGCTCGGCTCGACGCGCACCGACCAGCGCGAGTTCAGGACGGTGGTGAAGAGTCTGCACGCCCAGCCGGTGAAGCTCACCGTGATCGAGCGCGTGCCGTTCTCGGAGAACAGCGCGATCACGGTCGAGCTCCTGTCGCAGAGCACGCCGCCGACCGAGAAGCAGGTCGGCGACAAGCGCGGCGTCTCGGCCTGGAGCTTCGAGCTCGCGCCGGGCGCGCAGAAGGAAATCCGCCTCGCCTACCGGATCAAGTATCCCGGCGACCGCGAAGTGATCTTCGATCAGACGCGGCGGTAGCTCCCGTCATTGCGAGCGTAAGTGAAGCAATCCAGGGGACGTAGAGCTCTGCTGCCCTGGATTGCTTCGTCGCTGCGGCTCCTCGCAATGACGGGTTAGCCCGTTCCCGACACCCTACTCGGCCGCTATCGCCTGCCAGCCCTGGCCGAGCTCCTGATCGACCAGGCCGACCCAGTAGCGCACGCCCGCCGGGATGATCTCGTCGTTGAAGTCGTAGAGCGGGGTGTGCAGCCCCTTGAACGAGCCGTCCGCCTCGACGCCGTTGCCGATGCGCATGAAGGCGCCGGGGCAGACCAGCATCATCTCGGCGAAATCCTCACCGCCCGTGCCGCGCCGCATCTCGCCATCGACATGCGCAGGCCCGGCGGCGGCGGACGCCGCCGCGACAGCGACCTTCACCTGCTCGGCTGCGTTCACCAGCGGGCTGGTGCCGCGATGATAGTGAGCTTCGGCTTCGCAACCCCAGGCCTGCGCCGTCGCCGTCGCCAGCTCGGCTATGCGCCGCTCGATCAGATCGCGCACTTCCTTCGAATAGGTGCGCGCCGTGCCGCCGATGACGAGTTCGGAGGGGATGACGTTCGACGCGTTCACGTCGCCGCCATGGATGAAGCCGACGCTGATCACGGCCGTGTCGAGCGGCGCGACATTGCGCCCGACGATGCCCTGCAGCCCGAGCACGAAATGCGCCTGCGCATAGGTGATGTCGGTCGAGCGATGCGGCTGCGAGCCGCCATGACCGCCGACGCCATGGAAGGTCACTCGCCAAGAGTCGGCCGACGCCAGGAAGGGACCGACCGCCGTACCGAAATGCGAGGCGGGCACGCCGGGCGTATTGTGCAGACCGTAGATCGCGTCGCAGGGGAAGCGCTCGAACAGCCCGTCGGCGAGCATGGCATTGGCGCCGCCACGGCCTTCCTCGGCCGGCTGGAAGATCAGGTTGACCGTGCCGCCGAAATCCCGGTTCTCGGCGAGATAGCGGGCCGCGGCGAGGAGCATGGTGGTGTGGCCGTCATGGCCGCAGGCATGCATGCGGCCTGGGAACTTCGAGGCATGCGGCAGCTCCGTCAGCTCCTCCAGCGCAAGACAGTCCATGTCGGCGCGCAGGCCGATGGCGCGCTGGCCGGGCCCATTGCCGCGGATCACGCCGACGACGCCGGTCTGGCCGATGCCTTCCGTGACCTCGACGCCCCATTCGCGCAGCTTGTCGGCGACCAGCTTGGCGGTGCGGTATTCCTCGAGGCCGAGCTCGGGATGGGCGTGGATGTCACGGCGGATCGCCGTGAATTCGGCGTGGTGCGCGCCGAGCCAGTCGTCGAGCTTCGTCATGATTGTCGTTTCCCAGCCTGCGGCGTTCTTTTGCAAGCACGGCTCATGCCAGTGCCGTTCGCCGCCTCTTCAATCTCATACGGCGGATCGCGGCCAACTCATTCTGCGAACACGGCAAAACAGCCATGCTCCAGGAGACTGACGGCAGATCGGGGGTGATGAGCATGGGCCGAGGTAAAGCCGTTCAGCCCGCCATCGCGACTTCGGCGCCGCGGCCGAGATCGGCCATCCACTGGCGATAGCGCGGCTGCGCCTCGAGCTGATGGGCGTAGTGCCGGCGGAGTGCGTCAGTGAGCCGGCCGCCGCGCTTCAATTGCGCATCGGCGAAGCCGATCATCACCGAGTTCGGCCAGGCCTGCGGCCGGATATCGCGCAGGCGCGCGAACAGCGCATCCTCGCTCTCGTCGGCATGAACCTGCGCCATCAAGGACAGCATCGCCGCCGTCGAACGCGAGATGCCCATATGGCAATGGACGAGCAGATGCCCCTCCTGCCGCTTCAGCGCCGTCTCACGCAAGCTGGCGCCGAAGTCGAGGATCTCGGCGACATGTGCTTCCGTCGGATGCACGCGGCCTTCCTGCGGCGTGATGATGTCGTGGAAGCGCAGCGTCACGCGCTCATGGGCGTTATAGGCCGCAAAGGACTCGATCTCCGGCAGGTCTGGATCGAGCAGTGACAGGACATGGCTGACCTTGCGTGCGCTCTGCGCCGGCAGCTCCTCGATCCCGCAGATGGTGAGGATGGAAATGGCGATCGGCTGCATCAGCTTGGGTCCCGCAGGGTTGATGGCGCCGGGTTAATCCTCCCGCTGCGCGCCGGCAACGGCCATTCCCGCAGGGCTGCCCTGCCCGTCAGCGTCTGGCCTCGTAGCGCAACCACTGGATGCCCTCGCCCAGGGTCTTGGCCCCGGCGAGCACGAGATTGCTGCGCACACCAGCGGCGAAGAGCCGCCCGCCGGCGCCGAGCGCGACCGGATAGACCATCAGGTTGTAGGCATCGACCAGCCCGGCGCGCTGCAGGCCGTGGACGAGCTTCAGGCTGCCATAGACCAGGATGTCGCCGCCGCGCCCTTGCTTCAGCGCAGCGATGGCAGCGAGCGCGTCGCCTGCGAGGATCGAGGTGCCCTGCCACTCGGCCTTCGCCAGCGTCGTCGAGGCGACATGCTTTGGCAGCGCGTTGATCTGGTCGGCGAAGGGGCTGTCGGCGACGTGCGGCCAGACCGCGGCGAAAGCGTCATAGGTCCGGCGGCCGAGCAGCAGCGAATCCGCGGCGTCGAGCTCTTCCTGCTTCAGCCGCTCGCCTTCCGGCCCGCGCGAGAACGGTCCGGTCCAGTCGCCGAGGCCGGAGTTCTCCATGCCGACCGGGTCCTCGATGACACCGTCGAGCGAGATGTACTGGGTGACGACGAGCTTGCGCATGCTGCTTCTCCGATGATCCGCCGAGCAGCACTGCGCTGCCCCTCTGCCCAGGCGTCGAAGGAGAAACGGCGGAATCGACAGCGTCCCGAAAAATTCTTTCCCCGGCTTTGCCGCCGTCAGCCTTGACCTTGCCATGCTCTTGGCCGAAGAGGGCTTGCAAGGACCCACCCGAAACCCCGGCCTTGCGCCGGGGTTTTTGTTCGTGCGGGCGCTTGCGTCAGTGTGGTTTCCGAAATCGACCGATCCCGATCGGGCGATAGGAGTTCGCGCTGGCCCTGTAAGTCAGCGAGAGGGAATCACCACCATGGCGAACGTGGTCGTGGTCGGCGCCCAGTGGGGCGACGAGGGCAAGGGCAAGATCGTCGACTGGCTGTCGAGCCAGGCCGATGTGGTGGTGCGCTTCCAGGGCGGCCATAATGCCGGCCATACCCTCGTCATCGACGGCACCGTCTACAAGCTCTCGCTGCTGCCTTCCGGCATCGTGCGCCCGGGCAAGCTCTCGGTGATCGGCAACGGCGTCGTCGTCGATCCCTGGCACCTGGTCGAGGAGATCGCCCGGCTGCGCACGCAGGGCGTCGCCATTTCTCCCGAGAACCTCCGCGTCGCCGACAATGCAACGCTGATCCTGCCGCTGCACCGCGAGCTCGATCATTTTCGCGAGACCTCGAATTCGGCGCTGAAGATCGGCACCACCAAGCGTGGCATCGGTCCGGCCTATGAGGACAAGGCGGGCCGCCGCGCCATCCGCGTCATCGACCTCAAGGACGAGGCAGTCCTCAAGGCCAAGATCGAGCGCCTGCTCGCTCACCACAACGCGCTGCGCCGCGGGCTCGGCATCGCCGAAGTCGACGGCGGCGAACTGCTGAAGCAGCTCGTCGCGATCGCCCCCGAGGTCCTGCCCTATGCCGATACGGTCTGGGCCCTGCTCGATGCCCAGCGCCGCGCCGGCAAGCGCATCCTGTTCGAGGGCGCGCAAGGCGCCCTGCTCGATGTCGACCACGGCACCTATCCCTTCGTGACCTCCTCGAACATCGTCGCCGGTCAGGCCGCGACCGGCTCGGGCCTCGGTCCCTCCGCCGTCGGCTATGTGCTCGGCATCGCCAAGGCCTACACCACCCGCGTCGGCGAAGGCCCCTTCCCGACCGAGCTTTTCGACGAGATCGGCGAACTGATCGGCCAGAAGGGCAAGGAATTCGGCGTCGTCACCGGCCGCAAGCGCCGCTGCGGCTGGTTTGACGCCTGCCTTGTGCGCCAGACGGTCAAGACCTCCGGCATCGACGGCATCGCCCTGACCAAGCTCGACATCCTCGACGGCTTCAAGGAGATCAAGGTCTGCACCGGCTACAGGCTCGACGGCGAGATCATCGAGCATCTGCCCGCCGGCCAGAGCGACCAGGCCCGGGTCGAGCCGATCTACGAGGTGATCGAGGGTTGGGAAGGCTCGACCGCCGGGGCCCGCTCCTGGGCGGAGCTTCCGGCGCAGGCGATCAAATACGTTCGGCGCATCGAAGAGCTGATCGGCGCCTCCGTCTCGGTGCTCTCCACCAGCCCGGAGCGCGACGATACGATCCTGGTCCAGAACCCGTTCGAGGGTTGACGGGCCCGAATAACGCGGACATGTGAGGCCAATGGCCGATTTCCACCCCATTCTGGCGCGTGCGATCGCCGGACTGACCGACAAGTCGCCGGAAGCGCGCCGCTCCGTCTATGACCGGGCGCGCACGGCGTTGCTCGGGCAATTGCGCAGCCTCGACCCGCCGCTATCGGAAGCCGACATCACCCGCGAGCGGCTCTCGCTCGACGAGGCCGTGTCGCGCATCGAGGCCGAGATCGCGCTCGCCGAAGCGATCGAGCCGAGTCTGCCGCCCCTGGCCACCGACGAGCCGGTGCCCGCGCCTGCGTCTCCCATTGCCCGCCCGCAACCCGAGGCGAAGCCACGCCAGGCTCTCCCGCAGGAGACGCCGCGCTTCGACGAGCGGGCAGCACCCCAGGAAGATGCGCAACCGATCCGTCCGCGCGTCGCGCCGCCGCGAAAGCGCAGCGTCGATCCCGGCCATGTCCGCACTGCCATCGTCGGCGGCGGCGTCGCGCTCGCCGTCGCGGTGATCGCCGGCGCGGCTTATTACGTCAACAAGATCGCGCCGCAGGATCAGCCGGTCCGGCAGCGCGTCGAGGCTCAGGCACCAGCCGCACAGCCGGACCAGGCTGGCAAGATCAGCGAGCGCGCCGGAGGCGAACCGACACCGACGCCGAACCCGCAGACCGGCCAGCGCCCGAACCAGCAGGCCGGCGCCCAGCCTGGTAGCGACATCGCCGTGGCTCAGCGCGCCATCCTCTATATCGAAGTGCCGGATGCACAGCCGCGCATTGTCCAGGGGCGCGTCCTCTGGCGGCTCGACAGCGACATCACCGGCCCCGGCCAGCCGGTCGAAACCATCGTCCGCAGCACCGTCGAGGTCGCCGATGCCGGGCTCTCGCTCGACTTCACCATCCGGCGCAACACCGATCCGGCTTTCCCGGCCTCGCATATCATCGGCATGCGCTTCACCACCACCGGCGAAGCCGCGAATGACGCGATCCGCGAGGTCGGCGTGCCGCAGTTCAAGCTCGAAGAGGGCGAGCGCGGCGCTCCGCTCTCGGCAATCTCCTCGGCGCTGGGCGAAAACCTCTTCGTCGCGGCCCTGTCGAACGTCCCGGTCGAGGCCGAGCGCAATCTCGACCTGCTGCGCAATCGCACCTGGATCGACCTGCCGGTGCGCTTCGCCTCCGGCCGGCGCGGCATCATCACCTTCGAGAAGGGTGGCGCCGGCAACCGGACCATCGCCGAGGCGCTGAGTCGCTGGCAGGGCTGAGGCGAGTCCAACGCTTCAGCGCCCCTGGCCCGGTGCCAGCTGGCGCATGGCTTCCGGACATCACGGGATCCTTGCCGGCGGCATAGTCGGCGAAGTTCGGCGCTAATGTCACCACCGGCTGAAGCGACCCTGCCGGCACGTCATAGACGTAGTTCAGCAGGAAGCAGGTCGTGACCTGCGACAGGCCGCAACCGTGTTCCCAATCGTGGAAGGCGGTCGTGTAGCGGACCGCAATCTTCGCGTTAGGCAGCAAGGTGAGCCCGCCCTCGCCCCAGAACTGCGAACGATCACCCACCGGCTCGCCAACGAGAACGGCACGCGTTCCGGCGAAATGCTTCAGCCTTGCCGCCGTGCTGATCGCGGCGGAGAAGGTGTTGGCGCTGGTCAGGATGAAGAGCTTGCCGGTCGGCAGCAGAAGCTGCGGCAGCCGGCGTGTGAAATCGGCCGTCAAGGTATAGTCGCCGCCGCGGTTGAGGCGCAGATCGACGATCGCGTTGCGAATGGGCTTCTTCGCAGCTTCATCGAGCATGTCGGAGAGATAGCGGGATGTATCGACCGGCGCCTGGTCGCTCACCCGGTTGATCTGGACATAGAGCAGATCGGCCGCCGGATAATCGTGCCAGTAGTTCGTGTCAGGGCGCGAGAGGTAGGCCGGCAGTGCGACTCCGTCGAGGACATGCCGCCACCGTGTCGGGCGGGCGGCGTCTCCGGTAGGGCTGAGATTGCGCTTGGGCCAGAGCTGCGCGGTCAAGGACGGGTATTTGGCCGGCTCAGCGGCGAGGTCGGCTGAAGCTGCGCTTCCCTCTGCGAGGCGGATTTCGAAGGTGCTGCCATTCGCCGTTTCGGAAAGACCGGCTGCATTGAGAAGCTCCGGCGAGATCAGAAGGTTCGGCACGAACTCCCTCGCGAGATTGGCGGGGCCACCGACATAGGTACGCAGCGCCTCCACCAGCGCCGCGATCGCACGTCCATTCACGCCGAGCACCTGCCCGCCGAGAAGATGACGTCGGTCATCGTCGGCTGCGATCACGAACAGCCCGTCGGCAAACCAGCCGAGACGGATCGGCACAGCATTGAAGCCGTGGTCGCCAGCAAGCCCGAGCACGTTGGTATGGCCGTTGTCCGCGAGAGCCACGGCCTTAGCCGCAGCCATGGCCAGGCCTGCCCGGTCGAGCTCGCCCGCACGCTGCTCGATGGCGGCGATGGCCTGGTCGAACGCCGCCCGGTTCTCGGCCGTGAAGCTGCGTTCGACCTCCGGCAGGCGCCGCAGATGCGCGAGGTCCTGCAGGTTCCTGTCCCGCTTCGAGACAGCCGTTGGGAAACTCTCCTGCGAGTAACGCTTCAGCGTCGGGTAAAGGATGACCGCAAGCGGCGCGACGACGAGGACGAGCAGGCCCGTTACCGCAATCGTAAAGCGCCTGATCCAGCGCCGGCGCCACGATCGCTTTGGAAACTCACCGTCTCGTCGCATGGCTGGGACTCAGGTTGCCTCGGCTGCGACGCCCAGCCGCTCCGCTGCAGCGAGCAATCGGCGATCTCTGCTCCAGAGGCCAGCGTCGGCAAGGCGTGCTGACGCCAGGAGATGGGCATCGACATAACCAATGCCGAGCCCATGCAGATGCTCGTGCGCTATCAGGCGCATGACTTCGCCATGTGTCGCGACCGGCGCCTGGGGAAGTGCATCAAGTACAGCTATCACGGTACTACGCCGTGCGATCGAACCGAGCGCCACCTCGGCGGTCACGAAGGGATGGATCAGGATATCCCCCTCCGACAACATCCCGATAAGGCGGGGCTCGCCGCGCCGCAGATGGTCGATCCAGACCGAGGCATCGAGCAGGATCACGCCGCAGGCTGACGCCTGCGCGGTGCCGCAGTCGCATCGGGGTCGGAGCCACCCAGCTTGATCGCCCTTCGCGCGGCTTCTCGCTGGATCAACGCGGTCAGCGCTTCCCGCAGCAGCACCGAGCGTTCGGTGATGCCTGTATAGAACTGGGCCTTCTCGATAAGCTCATCATCGAGCGTTACGGTCGTCCGCATCAGGCCTGCCCTCCGGTGCGCGCATCAAATGTAACATCAAACGATGCACATTTCCATGATGCCCACGAGCCGTCGTTCTCAGCCCCCCGCCACCTTCTGATAGTCCTTCACATCGGAGAAACTGATCTCCGGCGCACGCTCGGCATCGTATTTCAGGGTGAACTGCGACGAGGCCATGAATACCGGGTCGCCGTCGAGATCGTCCGCCATGGACGAGGGCTTGGCGCCGACGAACTTCTGCAGCGCCGCCTTGTCGTCGCTCGAGATCCAGCGCGCGATGGCGAACTGGCAGGGCTCGAAATCCACGGGAAGCGAGTACTCCGCCTCCATGCGCTCCTTGAGCACGTCGAGCTGCAGCGCGCCGACGACGCCGACGATCGCCGGGGCGCCATCATGCGGCAGGAAGAGCTGGACCACGCCCTCCTCCGCCATCTGCTGCAAGGCTTCGCGCAGCTTCTTGGCCTTCATCGCGTCCTTGAGCTTGACGCGGCGCAGGATTTCCGGCGCGAAGCTCGGCACGCCGCGGAAGACAATGTCCTCGCCCTCGGTCAGCGTGTCGCCGATGCGCAGGGTGCCATGGTTCGGCAGGCCGACGATGTCGCCGGCATAGGCCTCCTCGGCAATCGAGCGGTCGCGGGCAAAGAAGAATTGCGGCGCGTTCAGCGGCAGCGGCTTGCCGGTGCGCACCAGCCTGGCCTTCATTCCGCGCGAGAGCTTGCCCGAGCAGACGCGCATGAAAGCGATGCGGTCGCGATGGTTCGGATCCATGTTCGCCTGGATCTTGAAGACGAAGCCGGTCATCTTCGGCTCGCCCGCCTCGATCGTCCGCTTATCGGCCGATTGCGCGCGCGGGCTCGGCGCGAGCCGCCCCAGCGCATCGATCAGGTCGCGCACGCCGTAGTCGCGCAGCGCCGCGCCGAAATAGACCGGCGTCAGATGCCCCTCGCGGAAGGCCTCGAGATCGAAGGGCTTGCAGCCCTCGCGCGCCAGGAAGACCTCCTCGCGGAAGGTGTCGACGGCGCCATTGGGCAGGAGCTCGTCGAAGAGCTTGTCGTCCTCTCCATCGACCGTCTGGCCGGCATCGCTCTCGTCGCCCTTCTGGTTGCGCCGCAGCGTGTTGGAGGCGAGGTCGAGCGTGCCGACGAACTCGCGCCCGCGCCCAACCGGCCAGGTCATCGGCGCGACGTCGAGCGCCAGCGTCGTCTCGATCTCGTTGAGCAGGTCGAAGGGATCGCGCGTCTCGCGGTCGACCTTGTTGATGAAGGTGACGATCGGGATGTCTCTGAGACGGCAGACCTCGAACAGCTTCTTGGTGCGCGCCTCGATGCCCTTGGCGGCGTCGATCACCATCACCGCCGAGTCGACGGCAGTCAGGGTCCGATAGGTATCTTCCGAGAAATCCTCGTGGCCCGGCGTGTCGAGCAGGTTGAAGACGCGCCCGTCATATTCGAAGGTCATCACCGAGGTGACGACCGAGATGCCGCGCTGGCGCTCGATCTTCATCCAGTCGGAGGAGGTCTGGCGCCGGCCGGCCTTGGCGCGCACCTCGCCGGCGAGCTGGATGGCGCCGCCGAAATAGAGCAGCTTCTCGGTCAGCGTGGTCTTGCCCGCGTCGGGGTGCGAGATGATGGCGAAGGTGCGCCGGCGCGCATGGGGCGCCGCGGCCCCAGCCGGGATGTCGAGGGTCGAAGGATCGGTCATCGCGTGGTCAAGACAGGATGCGCCGCGCAAGTCAATCCGGCGCGCTGTCATCGCCACGCCGCGCCGCGCGTATCGCGTGCCCTCCAACGCAAATTTAACCGAGCCATGCTTTGGTGGCCGGCAGGTTCCCAGCTGCGCACCGTGACAAAGCCGCGGCCTCCTGACTCGCGACACAGATGGCTACGCTGCGCACCATCTCGAGCCAGATCCTCGCCGCGATATCGCTTCTCGTCATAGCCGCTGCTATCGCGATCGGCCTCGGCGTCCACAGCCTCGACCGTTATGCGACGACGACGAACGAGATGCAGGCTGTCTCGCACCGCTCCGCCATCGCCGAGCGGATCAACGGGCTGGTGAACGCGGTCGTGATGGAGTCGCGTGGCATCTACATGAGCGAGGACGCCCCGGGCGCAGAACGCTTTGCGCCGCCGCTGCTGCAGAATCTCGCCGAGATCGAACTGCTGATGGCTGACTGGCGGCCGCTCGTCGAGGATCATGAGCGGACCACCTTCGAAACCCTCGACGCGCGCGTTCAGGAATTCATCCGCTTCCGGCGCGAGATCGTCCGGCTCGGACGTCAGGGCGCTACGCGGGCGGCGCGCGCAGCCGGCAATGACGATGCCAATCGCGAGAACCGAAAGGCGCTCAACGAGACCCTGAAACGCATCGCCGGCAATTATGACGGGCGCAGCGCGGCGCTCGACGCCCGGCTCGAAGCCATGCAGCGCGACAGCGTCAACCTGCAGATCGGTTTCGGCGTCCTCTCGATCCTGACCGGACTAGGTCTCGCCGTCCTGGTCGTTCATCGCCGCGTCTCCCGCCCGCTGCGCAAGCTCGCGACGACCATGAACAGTCTGGCCGCAGCAGAACCGGTCAAGGATGTTCCGTTGGTACGGCGCCATGACGAGATCGGCGGCATGGCACGCTCGGTTGAAGTCTTTCGGGACAACGCCCTGGCTCGCGAGATGCTTGAGGTCGCCGCCGCTCAGGAGGACGCCGGACGCGCCGCGCGCCAGCAGCGGATGGCCGAGATCGTCGCAGCCTTCGACGCCAGGCTCGCCGATGCTCTCGAAACCGTCGAGACCGGTGCCCACACGCTCGAGGGCGCGGCGCGGATCGTGAGCGAGATCGCCAGCGCCCGCACGGTGCAGATCGGTGGAGCGCAGAACGCCTCCCAGGACGCGTCCGACAAGGTCCAGCATGTCGCCGTCGCCGCCGAGGAACTGTCGAGTTCAATCGCAGAGATCGCCGACCGCGTGATGCGGGCGAGCGCCATGGTCAGCGGCGCCGCCCAAGAGGCACAAGACGTGAGTCAACGCGTCGACGGTCTCGCCCGGGCCTCGGAGCGCATCGTCAGCGTCATCGACCTGATCCGCGACATTGCCGAGCAGACCAATCTGCTCGCGCTGAATGCGACGATCGAGGCCGCCCGCGCCGGCGAGGCCGGGCGCGGCTTCGCCGTCGTCGCCACCGAGGTCAAGACATTGGCGAGCCGCACCGCGGAGGCGACGAGCAGCATCGCCAGCCAGATCGGGGCCTTTCGCGGCGAGGCCGCGAGCGCCGTCGATGCAATCGGCGCGATCGCCGCGACGATCACCGAGGTATCGCAGCACACCACGGCCATCGCCGCCGCGACCGAGCAGCAGAAGAGCACCACCTCGGAAATCGCCCGCAGCGCCCAGGCGACTGCCGACGGCGCTGCGACCGCGGCCCTGGCGCTCGACAGCCTCGCCGCGGCCTCCGGCGAGGCGACCGGCGCGGCGTCCGTCACGCTGCGCACCGCCGAGAACCTGGCGCGCGAGGCGGAAGCGCTACGCGGCGCCGTCGCGACCTTCTTCGGCCAGATCAAGGCCGCCTGAGAGGCCTCAGTTCTTCAGCCGGTAGCCGGTCTTGAAGATCCAGGCGATCACCGCGATGCAGGCGGCGAGGAAGACCAGCGTCATGGCAAGGCTGACGGCGATACCGACATCGGCGACGCCGTTGAAGCTCCAGCGGAAGCCGCTGATCAGGTAGACGACCGGGTTGACCAGCGTCACCGCCCGCCAGAACGGCGGCAGCATGTCGATCGAGTAGAACGAGCCGCCAAGGAAGGTCAGCGGCGTGATGATCAGGAGCGGGATCGCCTGCAGCTTCTCGAACCCGTCGGCCCAGACGCCGATGATGAAGCCGAACAGGCTGAAGGTGGCCGCCGTCAGGATCAGGAACAGCAGCATCCAGATCGGGTGCTCGATCTTCAGCGGCACGAACAGGAAGGCGGTGGCGAGGATGATCAATCCCAGGATCACCGATTTCGTCGCCGCTGCCGCGACATAGGCGAAGACCGCCTCCCACCAGGCGACCGGCGCCGAGAGCAGCTCGAAGATCGTGCCGACGAATTTCGGGAAGTAGATCGCGAAAGAAGCGTTGGCGATGCTCTGCGTCAGCAGCGAGAGCATGATCAGGCCGGGCACGATGAAGGCGCCGTAAGGCACGCCGTCGATCGCGCCCATATGCGAGCCGATCGCCGCGCCAAAAACGACGAAATAGAGCGAGGTCGAGATCACCGGCGAGAGGATGCTCTGCAGCGGCGTGCGCCAGGTGCGGGCCATCTCGAAGCGATAGATCGCCTTGATTGCGTGCAGGTTCATGCGTTCGCCCTCAGCAGGCCGACGAAGATGTCCTCGAGCGAGGATTGGCTGGTGCGCAGGTCGCTGAAGCGGATGCCGGCGTCGGCGAGATCCTTCATCAGGGCGGTGATACCAGTGCGCTCGGCCTTTGTGTCGTAGGTATAGACGAGCTCCTCGCCCTCGGCCTGAAGCGTCAGGCCGTAGCCGGAAAGGGCCTCGGGCACCGCGTCCAGCCGCGTCTGCAGGTGCAGGGTGAGCTGCTTCTGGCCGAGCTTGCGCATCAGCTCGGCCTTCTCCTCGACCAGGATGATCTCGCCCTTGCTGATCACGCCGACCCGGTCGGCCATCTCCTCGGCCTCCTCGATATAGTGCGTGGTCAGGATGATGGTGACACCGCTCTCCTGCAGCCGCCGTACCAGCTTCCACATGTCCTGCCTGAGCTCGACGTCGACGCCGGCGGTCGGCTCGTCGAGGAAGAGGATCTGCGGCTCATGCGCCAGCGCCTTGGCGATCAGCACGCGCCGCTTCATGCCGCCCGACAGCGTCATGATCTTGCTGTTGCGCTTGTCCCAGAGCGAGAGGTCGCGCAGCACCTGCTCGACGATAGCCGGGTTCTTCGGCTTGCCGAACAGGCCGCGGCTGAACGACACCGTCGCCCAGACCGTCTCGAAGGCGTCGGTGGTCAATTCCTGCGGCACGAGCCCGATCTGGCTGCGGGCGGCGCGATAGTCGCCGATGATGTCGTGGCCGTCGGCGAGGACCTTGCCGGTGCTCGGATTGACGATGCCGCAGACGATGCTGATCAGCGTCGTCTTGCCGGCGCCGTTCGGCCCGAGCAGGGCGAAGATCTCGCCACGCCTGATGTCGAGCGTGACGCTCTTCAAGGCCTGGAAGCCCGAAGCATAGGTCTTCGACAGGTCGGATATCTGGATGATGGGTTGCATGGGCGAAAGCTATACTCGCAGCACGGCAAAGGGGTGAAGGCGAGATGGTGCCGTTTCGCCCTGCCGGCACGACATCCCGCGAAACAAGAATGGCCGGGCAAGCCCGGCCATAGCAAGTCCTTCTACCAGTTCCTGTCAGCGCATGAAGAACCAGAGCAGGATGATGATCGGGATCGGAATGCCCACCAGCCACAGAATGATTGAACGCATCGACGCTAACCCCTTGATTGTCATCGGATGAAGATGACGGGACAACGTCGTGAGCCGGCCGCTGGTTCCCTCGCGCAAAGCCGATCTTATTTGTAGGCGATGCTGTCGATGATGCCCTTCATCGCCGCGTCATGCGTCTTGTGACCGTCGAGCGAGGCCCAATAGGTCATCATGATGATCTTGCCGCTCGCAACGTTCGGATTGATCGCGACATAGCGGATCAGCGAATCGCCGTCCTTGCTCTTGGCCTTGAGCTCGGTGAACGACCAGGCCTTGCCCTTGACCTCTTGCTTGATCGTCTCGGAAGCGCCGGTGATGGTGACGCCTTCCTTGTCGAAATAGCCGTTGTGCTCCTTCTGCAGCGTATCGATCTGGTCGGGTGCCACGAGCTCGAACCAGAGATAGATCTCATCGTCCGGCGTCTTGATCTCGACGCCGCGCTTGATCTTCGCCGTCGTCCAGGCGTCCGGCACCGTGACCACGGCGACGGGATCCTCATCAGTGATCTGAAGCGCCCCGGCGAGCGCCGGCAAGCCACTGAAACCGACCAGCGCGACAGCGAGCGCAAAAACCATCTTCAACATCGGAACTCCCCGGAATCGGCTCGGCCCGCGAGCCCACGAGGCGGGACGTTGCGCTGCCGCGCTTCACGCTGACAAGGCGCGCAGACCGCGATTCAGGCCAGTTCGGCGGCTGTCGGGTGCCAGAGCGGTTGATAGCCGTTCACAAGCGCGGCCAGCGATGACGGCGGGGTGACGGCGGTGACCAAACCGGTCGGCAGAGGCCGCGCCGCGACATAGCCGGAAGGCGACCAGAGCAAGGCTTTGTCCCCGCGCAAGGCGAGGAATTCGCCCTCCGGCGTGGCGAGCATTGCCCCGTCCGGCAGGCTTTCCGCCGGCAGCTGGTGCAGGCGCTTCCTGCGGCCATCGCGCCGCTCGTGATCGAGCCGCTCGTCGATCGCTGGGAAGAGCGGCACCTCACCTAGCCCAAGCCCCGCGACCAGCGCCGCCCGGTAGGCATGCGCATCGGCGCGCCGGCATTCGACACAGGGGCGATGGCCGGCAGCGAGCGCCGTCACCTCGTCGCAGAAGAACAGCTCGGTGTAGTAGCGCCCCCAGACATTGCGCTGCCGGCCCTTGAACGAGAGCACGCAGCAGATCCACTGCTTGGTCGCAAACAGGCGTGTCGGCAGCGCCTGCGTCGCCGGATCGTGAAATTTGCCGCCGCGATTGCCGAACAGCAGGCCGCGCGCCGGGTCGGCGAAGAGCGAGCCGTCGGGGCGGATGCGGTTGGGCAGCGGCATGGGGCGAGCCTAGTCAGCGGCGACGCCGGATCATGTCACCAGCGCACTGCCCTTGCGACACCGTGCCGGACTCGCGGCACTCCTCGCTTTCCGGCAAGGTTCCCAATGCGCGGACAAGCCGAAGGGGGGCGAGCGCGCAAAGGGGCAGGACGGCATGGACCAGACGACCGAGAGCGCTGCTCAGCCGCTCGTCGCGCATCCTTCGCGCGGCGCGATCCTCGGCGAAATTCATGCCCGCCCTTTCGCAGCCCTGTCGACGCCACAGCGGCTGCTGCACTTCGCATTCATGACCGACCAGGCGCAGGCCGCCGCCGATCGCGAGGCGCTGGCCCGCTTCTGCGCCGAGCGCGGCGTGCCCGGCCCGGCCGAGGGCGCCAAGCACCATCGCGCCCGGCTCAGCGACGTCAGCTTGCGCTGGGAGCAGCACAGCGAGTTCACCACCTACACCTGGGAACTGCCCTCGCCCGGCGCGCCGCCCTTCCTGCCGGCGAGCACCGTCCTGCCGCACGGCATGCACGCTCTGCCGCAACCCGGGCCGCATCTGGTGGCTGTCGACCTGCATCTGCTGCCCGAAATGGCTGCACCCGATCTGGAACCATTATTCGACCCGGCGAGCCTCGCCGCCTCGCTGGTCGATGGCGAGGCGGCCATTGCCGCGACCGATTTCCGCGCCGGCGCCGACGGCTTCGTGCGCATCCTGGTGCTCGACCGGGCGCTCACCCCGGCAAGGGCTGGCGCACTGGCGCAGCGACTGCTCGAGGTCGAGACCTATCGCGTTCTTGCTCTGCTCGGCCTGCCGGAGGCGCACCGCCTCGCCCCCTCCGTGCGCGGCACCGAGGAGGTGCTGGTGCACATCGCCGGCACGATGATGCAGACCGACGGGCTCGACGCCGACAATGCCCTGCTCGACGAGATGACCGCCATCGCCGCGACGATGGAATCGGAAGCGGCCTTGTCGAACTACCGCTTCGGCGCCAGCCGCGCCTATGACAGCATCGTCGGCCAGCGGCTTGAGGCGATCGGCGAGGCGCCCTATGGCGGCTGGCCGACCATCGCCGCCTTCCTGTCCCGGCGGATGGCGCCGGCGATGCGCACCTGCCAGATGTTGCAGCAGCGCCAGCTCGATTTGTCGCGCCGGCTCGCCCGCGCCGCCAATCTCCTGCGCACCCGCGTCGATGTCGCGCTCGAGCAGCAGAACCGCGATTTGCTCGCGGCGATGAACGACCGCACCCGGCTGCAGCTGCGCCTGCAGCAGACGGTCGAGGGGCTCTCGGTCGCGGCGATCGGCTATTACATCGTCAGCCTGTTCGGCTATCTCGCCAAGGGCGCCAAGGATGCCGGTTACCTGCCGATCGATGTCGGTATCGCGACCGCCTTGTTCGTGCCGGTCGCGATCCTCGGCGTCTGGCTGATGGTCCGGCGCATCAGGCGCGGCCACAGCGACAGCTAGCGCTGCACGATGACCTTGGTGCCCGGCCTGACGCGATCGTAGAGATCCGTCACATCGCGATTGGTCATCCGGATGCAGCCCGACGAGACCGCTGCCCCGATCGTATCGGGCTCGTTCGAGCCGTGGATGCGGTAGAGGCTCGATCCAAGATAGATCGCTCGTGCGCCGAGCGGGTTCTCCATTCCGCCCTCCATGTAGCGCGGCAGGTCTGGCCGACGTTTCAGCATCGCCGCGGGCGGGCGCCAGTCCGGCCATTCGCGCTTGCGCGTGACGGTCTTGGTGCCGGACCAACTGAAGCCCTGCCGGCCGACGCCGACGCCATAGCGGATGGCCTGCCCCTGTCCGAGCACGTAGTAGAGCCGCCTTTGGCTGGTCGAGACCACGACCGTGCCGGGCGGCTGCTTGCCGCTCCAAGGCACGACCTGGCGTGGCACCGGCTGTTCGCTGAAGATGTTGAGGAAGTCCGCGAGCCCGCGGCTGATCGGATTGGAATAGGCCGACGCAGGCGTAGCGAAGGCGAGAATCGTGGCAGTCAGAATAATGGCGCGGAGCATGATGATCCCTGCAACGCCCCCCAGCAGGATTTAACCGGAAGAGGCAAAGCGGGGTCAACCCCGGCTCAGCCGCGCAGGCCGGCAGTGATCGAACGGCGATAGGACAGCGCCGCCGGAATGAGCGCAGCACACGAGCCGAGGAGCAGGATCAACCCGACCTGGGCCAGCTCCGGCCGGCCCAGCGCGAAAGAGAGCCTTAGGCCCGTCTGCGCCTCGAACAGTTCGGAGACCGCGAGCGTTGCGGCCGCACCCAGGCCGAGGCCGGCGAGGCAGCCGGCTGCGACCAGCCCGGCCATGCCGAGCCAGACCACCAGCAGCACATAGGCGCGTGGTGCGCCGAGCGCGCGCAGCACGGCGTAGCGGCGTCGCCTCAGGCCAGTTACCGCGACGAGCAGCAGGAAGATCGCAGCCAGGATCAGCACCGCGTTGAGCACAGAGGCGACACTCAGCACCTGCCCGACATCCCCAAGCGTGCGGTAAAGCCCGACCAACACCTCGGCCGGGAAGAAGGCCGTGGTGCCGCCTTGCCGGTGGCGCGCCCGCAGCGCATAGGCGTCGGCAACCGCCCTCGGCTTCACCACCAATGCCGGCACGCCGGGAATGCGCTGGCTGTCGAAAGGCGGCCCCTAGCGCCGCGCCCTCGACGGCATGGCCGTTGCCGAGCCCGTGCACCTTCCAGACGCTCTCGACCGGCACCAGGATTGCCCGGTCGAAGGGCGAGCCCAGCCGCGGCAGCCGGCCGACCGCGACATAGGCATGGCCCTGATGGCGATGGCTCGCCTCTTCCGCATCGGCGACGCCGCGCTTCGGCCAATGCCCGGCGATGGCGTGCGAAGGCTCGATCTTGTCGCCCAGCCTGTAGGTGACGTCGGCGCCGAGCACCGCCTCGCCCTCGCGTGCGAACAGGCGGCCCTCGCTCGGCCGCAGGCGGCCCCAGCGGCCAGCGAAGGCAAGCGTGGTGCCGATCACCGGATGCCCGCGGGCAATGTCGCCAAAGGCGAGCGGTGCCACGGCAGCGACGCGCGGGTCGCGGGAAAGTTCGTTGAGCAGGCGCCCATCGATCAGCGGCAGCGCTTCCGGCTGCAGATAGATCGCCGACATCAGCAATTGCATCTGGCTGCCGGGCGCGCCGATCAGCAGGTCGAAATCATCTGCCGCCCGGGCCGAAGCCTGGCGCAATGCCCGCTCCTGCGCACCGATCGAAACGCCGATCGCCACCGCCAGCGCAACGAGCGCCACGATCGCCGCGGCCGTCCAGCGCAGTGCCCTGAGATCGGCGATCACCATCGGCAGCGGGTTCATGCCGCCGCCTTCAGGAGAAGCGGACCATCGCCGATCGCCACGACATGCTGCATCCGCGCCAGCAGCGCCTGGTCATGCGACGCGCAGAGCAGCGTCGCGCCGCTCTCGGCCGCGATCTCGACCAGCAGGGTCCCAACCTCGGCCGCATGGGCCGGATCGAGGCTCGCCGTCGGCTCGTCGGCAAGGATCAGCGCCGGCTCATTGAACAGGGCGCGGGCGATCGCGACGCGCTGCTGCTCGCCGCGCGAGAGCACGGCGGCGCGGCGGCGCAGATCGGTCAGCCCCATGCGGTGGGCGAGCGCGGTCGCATGCGAGATCTGGCTGTCCGTCCGCCGCCAACGCGAAAAACTCGCCGGCAGGGTGATGTTGGCGAGCACGTCGAGCTCGGGCACGAGATGGAAATCCTGGAAGACAAAGCCGACCGTCTCGCGCCGCCAGCGGTCGCGCTTCCCGCCCGGCAGCGAGGAGACCGCGATATCGCCCCAGTCGACACTGCCGGCATCGGGCGAGAACAGGCCGGCGGCAAGATGCAGCAGCGAGGTCTTGCCTGAGCCGGACGGACCGCGCAGCCCGATCAGCGCGCCGGGCGGCACGGCGAAGTCGGGAACGTCGAGCACGCGAAAAGGCCGCCCGTCGCCGTCGCGGTGATCGACCTGGATACCGGAAAACCGCAAGGGCCGGGCCACGCCGGGAGGCCACTCAGACACTGTGGAAACCGGCATCGACGAGCCTGATCTGGCTGACGAAGCCGGTCTCGGCATCGGTCGCCGAGCCGATCTCGAGCCGGCCGCTGACCGCGACCTTCTGGCCGGCGCTGACCATCGGCGTCGCCGCGCGCATGAACACCACGACGATGTCGACCGGCCAGTCGGCATCCGACTGGCAGAACGGACAGATCGCCAAGGGCTCGCGCGTCAATACGAAGAAATGGCTCTCCGGCTTCAGCGGCGGCGCCATGTAGCCGAGCATCCTGACCGGTTTGCCGCGTAGAAAGGTCGCCCGGTCGGAGAACTGGAAGCCGAGCACGCCGAAGGATTTGTAGAGCCCGTCGAAGGTCAATGTCTCCGCCTCCGCCGCAAATGCGCGCAGCGAGACAGGCAACGCCGCGAGCCCCGTGAGGAGCCCGCGGCGGGAGAGCGTCGGGAGCAGGTGCGGCCGATGCGAGATCATGCGTCCTACCGGATCATAGATCACTTGCCGCCGAGGGCCAGCGCTTCCGCCATCACCCGGAAGACGAAGGTGTTCGGCTTGTGGCCGCGGAAGCGCTCGGCGCCCGGGCCCATGGCAGTGAGCAGCACGTCATCGGCCGCATGGACGCCGGAGTTGGCGTCGAAGGGCAGGTTGCCCTGCTTGCGGGTGGCGAGCGGCCCGGTGCAGTCCTTCTCGTTGGCGATGTTGGTCTTGCCGTCCGGACCCTTCACGGCCGGTACGCGCTCGCCATCGAGATAGGGCCGGCCGGTGTCGCAGGTGTCGGGATAGCTGCCGAAGGCGACAGCGAGGCGGCGCGAGGTGTCGAGCTTGGTCGGGTAGCCGTCGGCATCGCGCGGGCCGTAGTTCGGCGGCAGCGACTCGTTGTAGGTGCCGAGCTTGTCGCGCAGCAGCTGGCCGGGACGATCATCGTCATAGGTGCCGATGATCGAGATCGGATGGGCATGGTCCGGCACGACGATGATCAGCGTGTCGTTGCGATCCCCGGCGAAGTCCTTGGCTGCCTTGACCGCGTTGTCGAGCATGATCGTGTCGAACACCGCGCGCTCCCAGTCGAGCGAGTGGCTGTACTTGTCGATGCGGGCCGATTCCACCATCAGGAAGAAGCCGTCCTGCGCGCCCTTCAGCATCTCGAGCGCAGCCTTGGTCTGCTCGACGACATCCGGCTGATCCGGGAACTTCGAGATCGAGCCCTTCTTGGCGAGGCGCAGGTCGAAAGCGCCGTCGATGTTGGAGGTGTTGTAGAGGCCGAGCAGCTTCTTGGAGCCGCCGGCGACAGCGGCGTTCATCTCGGTCTTGGTGGTGGCGAGCGCGTAGCCCGCTTCCTTGAACTTGGCGATGAAGTCGAGATCGTCGGTGCGCTTGGTGCCCGGGGTCGACTTCGGCAGGAAGTTCGGCGAGCCGCCGCCCATGATCACGTCGGGCTGCACGTCGAAGAACATCTTGACGATGTCGTTGAAGTCCGAGCGGCGGCGGGTGTGGGCGACCATCGCGGCCGGCGTCGCATCCTCGATCTCGGAATTGGTGACGACGCCGATCGCCATGCCGGCGCGCTTGCGCTTGATCACCTCGGAGATGGTCTCGACCTTGGGATGGTCGAGGGTCAGCGCGTTCTTGGCGCAGTAGATGCCGAGCGCATTGACGCAGGATTTGTGGCCGGTGGTGTAGGCGCTGGCGGAATTCGCGCTGTCGGTCACGATCGAGTCGGTGCCCGAGGTCGAGATCAGCGCCATGTTCGGCATGTCGTCGATGGCGAGCTCGCCGCCATACAGCCCCTGCTCCCAGCCCTTCGACAGGATGCGGGCGGCGGTGCGATGCGCGACCGAGAGGCCGTCACCGACGAAGAGGATGACGTTCTTGGCCTTGCGCGCTTCGGTCGCGTAGACGGTCCAGTTGACGGTCGCCTTCTCACTGCCCTGCGTCGCCTCGATGGCGTACTGGCCGGCCGGAAGCTGCGCGCCGCGCAGCCAGAGCGCCGAGTGCTTCTGGCCTTCCTCGTTCTGGACGAACTGGGCCTCGCGGCCGAAGGCCTCGTTCACCGGCTTGCCGTTGATTGTGACCTTAACGTCGGCGGAGGTCGGGGCGTTGGGGAACTCGACCTTGAAGTCGAAGCGCGAGCCTTCGAGAATCTCCGCACGGTTCAGCGGATAGATGGTCTGCGCCGCCGACGGCGCCACACTGGCGAGCATCGCCGCCGCCATCAGCCAAGTTCGCTTCTGCATGATACCTCTCCACCCCAGTGAAAGCCCGGTGGGCGGTCCGTTAGGCGCGCGAGATGACACTATGATTACTGTTTGGCCGAGTGTATTGTAACATTATAACAATACAGTGAGATGAAGACCTGCTGCTTGAACCTGCCGATCAGTCAGGTCATCTCTCGGCAACAAGAACTGTGTGATTTCGCAGCCTGCCTCGCAAGCCGAGGGCTTACGAACCGTACCGGCTCCGATGCTGGGCCGCCGCGCAGAATGGGGACACGGGATGAGCACAGCGAGCGATGCCAGTTTCTGGGACCGGTCGTCACAGAAATATGCCAAGTCGCCGATCTCGGACCAGGCCGGATATGAGTGCACGCTAGAACGGACCCGCGCCCTGTTGAAGCCGGACGACAGGGTGCTGGAACTCGGCTGCGGAACCGGGACGACGGCGTTGCGGCTTGCAAGCGAGGTCGAAAGCTATCTCGCGACGGATATCTCCTCAGGCATGATCGCCATCGCCGAGGAGAAGCGCACAGCCAGCCCGATTGCGGGGCTTGCCTTCCGCGCCGCGACGGCGGAAGCGCTCGCATCCGAGCCGGCCCGGTTCGATGCGGTTCTCGGGTTCAACTATCTTCATCTCGTGCGCGACCTTCCCGGCACGCTGCGCAGCATCCACACACTGCTCGCCCCGGGCGGGTTGTTCATCTCGAAGACAGCCTGTCTCGGCGACATGAACCTGCTCATCCGGCTTGCTTTACCGCTGGCGCGCGCCATTGGCAAAGCGCCCTATGTCAGCGTCTTCCGGGCGCCGGATCTGAAGCAGCTCATATCGGCTGCGGGCTTCGAGATCCTCAATACGGAGAGCCATGCGAGCCGGGGCAAGGACAGCCGTCCCTTCATCATGGCACGCAGGAATTGATCCGGGCGACCCGGACTGCGCGGAGCAATCCGCACTGACCCGCGTTTCGATCCAAGCGAGTTAGCCAGGGCTGCGTCGCTCCTGACAACTACTGACATCCAAAGCCCCTATCAGCCTCGGCCATCGTTCAGGGAAACGCCAAAAGGAACACCGCCATGCTGACCTTCTATCACGCGCCGCAATCGCGCTCGTTCTCGATCCTCTGGCTGCTCGAGGAGCTCGGCCAGCCCTATGAGATGAAGCTCGTCGATATCCGCGCCGAAGGCGGCCCGCCGGAAAGCTATCGCGCTGTCCAGCCGCACAAGAAGGTGCCGGCGATCGTGCATGACGGCACCACCGTCACCGAGCGCGCCGCGATCTGCCTCTATCTCACCGAGCAGTTCCCCAATGCCGGGCTCGCTCCCGCCATCGGCGATGCCGACCGCCCGAGCTTCCTGACCTCGCTGGTCTATACCGACGCCGTGCTCGACCCGATCATCGCGACCTCCGTCCACAAATACCAGTACGAGGCGCGCGGCTTCTCCTTCGGCTCGCATGCCGACACCGTCGCCAATCTCGCAAAGAAGCTCGGCGAGCACCCCTATGCCGCCGGCGAGCGCTTCACCGCCGCCGACACCCAGCTCGGCGCCGGCATCCATTTCGGCATGAACATCGTCGGCGTGCTGCCGCGCCTGCCGGTGTTCGAAGCCTATATGGCGCGGATGATCGAGCGCCCCGCCCTGCAGCGGACCATGCAGAAGGACGGCACGCTCGAGCCCGGCCAAGTACCCTGAGCAAGCTGCCCTGAGCCCAGTCACTCCTCCTTGAAGCCGTAGTCCGGAATGCCCTGCTCGTTGCCGTAATATTTATATGGCAGGAACTTGCCGGACATGGCGATCCTGACCCGGTCGCCCTTGGGGTTCGGCTCGCGCTCGAAGGCGATGTTGAAGTCGATCGCCGACATGATGCCGTCGCCGAACTCCTCCTCGATCAAGGCCTTCCAGGCGGGGCCGTTGACCATCACCATCTCGTAGAAGCGGTAGATCAGCGGGTCGGTCGGCGGCATCGGCGTGCCGGTGCCCCGATAGGGCACTTCGTTGAGCATGCGCTTCTCGACCTCCGAGAGGCCGAACAGCGCCGCCGCCTTCTCGGCCAGCGGCTTCACCAGCTTCATCTGGCCGAGCAGGGCACCGACCACCAGTACCTCGGACATGCCACCGATCTCATCGGTGATATGTTTCCAGCTCCAGCCCTTCTCGCGCTTGATGTCGAGAATCTTCTCGGTGAGCTCTTCGCGCTTCATCTCGTCCTCGCTGACCGCAACCGCTCACGGCGGTCGTTGGCAGGAGGGCTAGCAAGGCACGGGCCAGAAGCGGCGGAAGTGGATGAAGAACCGGTGGTCGCTGGATCAGCGTCTGCTGAACTGCAGGCGCTCCAGCGCCGCGATCTGCTGCGCCACCGGAGAGACCTCGGTCGCCAGCGAAATCCCCTCGAAGTGGCGGCGGCCGCGGAAGCGGGCACGCTCGAAATTCGAGCGGCCGTCGAAGGCAGCGTTGCTGAACCAGGCACCGCGATCGAAGCGCGCGCCGGCGAACGTCACCAGCTGCCCGAAACGGGCTTCCTCGAAGCCGGCATTGCCGGCGAATTCGGCCTCGCCGAAATCGGCGGCAGCGGCAAAGCGGCATTCGCCGAAGCCGGCCTCGCCGGCATGGCGCACGCCGCGGAACTGCGTCACGCCATCGAAGCGCGAGCCGCGGAACCAGGCGTCGCCGGTGAACTCCGCCTCGACGAAGCAGGCCGTGCCCTCGCAGCGCATGTCGCGGAACTCAGCCGTGCCGTGGAGGGTCGCCGCACCGAAATCGGCATCTCCGGCGAAATGCGCCCGGTCGAAGAAGGCATCGCTGCGGAAGCTCGCATCGCGGAAGCTGGCGGGACCGTGAAAATGCGCCTCGGAAAACCAGGCGTCGCCGCAAAAGGCGCTGCCGGCGAAACGGGCTGCCGCCGGGAAGATGATGCCGGCGACGTTGAACTCGCCCTCGAATATCTCGTCGACCAGTTCGACATCGGCGAGCAGGCGCCAGAGGGCGAGGAACGGCCCGTCGGCACCGATCCGGCCGCGCAGCCGCGCCATCTCTCCGGCCCAGCCGTTCCAGCTCGCAGCTCCCTCTCCGAGCCGCGCCAGCGTCGCCTCGCGCCTGGCTGCCATGAAGGCAGAGGCCTCCGGCCCAGCCGCGCCGTAGCGCGCCGCACGCTGCGCAGCGACAAAGCCGGCCTGATGCGGCCGCGCCCAGGAATTCACCTGCAGCAGTTCGGCGCGCATATCGGGCACGAGCCGGAACAGACTGGCCATATCGGAAGGCATCCTCGGTTAACGATTCATTAGCCATAAGCGAGCCGGCGGCATGGTTCAATCGTCGCGTTGTCCACCAGCATCGCCTCCCGCGCACCCCGACACGCGCATCTCTTGCGGGTTTCATCGTTCGGTGCAGGACACTCTTAAGGTTACAGGCCGATAACCTTCTGTAGCGTAAGGCATTTGAAGTAGTTTTCGCGCAATCCAAGGCTGTATCTGCCACGCGGAATTCCAGCGCCGATGAACGCCTACCTGCCGTTGATTCTGTTCACGGTGCTGACCAACGCAGCGGCGCAACTGATGCTGAAACGCGGCATGGGCGGGGTCGGGGCGCTCGACGTCGGCAATGACGGACTGATTCCCACCGTCTTCCGCGTCGTCTTCAACCCCTTCGTCTTCGCCGGATTGTGCACCTTCGTGGTCAGCATGGCCTCGCATCTGATCGTGCTATCGAAGGTGCAGATCAGCTACGCCTATCCGTTTTTGAGCCTCGCCTATGTCGTGGTGGCCGTCTACGCCTACTTCGTCTTCCAGGAAGATCTGAGCCCGGCTCGCATCGCCGGCATCGGCTTCATCGTCCTGGGCACCATTTTCATCGCACAGAGCTGAGGGACGTCATGGACCTGTTCGCCCGCTTCATTCTCCGTCTCGGCACCCTCTTCGCTCCGGCGCAGCCTGCAGCTGAAGCCGATCCCGGTCCCGGCGCGCCGCCCCGACCAGCGACGCTGATCCATGAAGCACATCATCATCGGCGGCGATGGCTTCGTCGGCTCGCATCTGGCAGCGGATCTCGCGGCCATGGGCGAGGACGTTCTCGTCTGCGACATCCAGCAGAGCGCCCATCCGCACTACGGCAAGGTGCCGTTCCAGCGCATCGACGTGACCGATCCAGCGAGCGTCGAGGCGATCGCGCTGACGCCCGATGATCTCGTCTACAACCTCTCGGCCAAAATGCTGTCGCCGATCGTGACCCGGAAGGAGCGCCACGACTTCTTCTGGCCGGTGAACTATCACGGCACGCAGAACATCCTGTCCTGGATGGAGAAGGGCAGCGCCAATCGGCTCGTCCACTTCACCACCGACATGATCTACGGCCATTCGGTCACCGTCCCGCAGGACGAGACCCATCCGGCAAAGCCACTCGGCGAATACGGCGAGAGCAAGCTCGCGACCGAGGCGCTCTGCCAGAGCTACCGCGACAAGGGTTTCCGCATCCCGATCTTCCGGCCGCGCCTGATCATCGGGCCAGGGCGGCTCGGCATCCTGGTCAAGCTCTTCCGCCTGATCGACATGAACCTGCCGGTGCCGATGATCGGCTCAGGGAACAACCCCTACCAGTTCATCTCGGTCTTCGACTGCGCCAGCGCCTGCATTGCCGCCTGGAAGGCCGATTTCCCCAACAGCGCCTATAATCTCGGCTCGGACGACCCGCCGCAGGTGAAGAAGCTGCTCGGCGACCTGATCCGCCATGCCGGCTCGAAGTCGATCCTGCTGCCGACGCCGGCCTCGCTGGTCAAGCTGACGCTGAACGGTCTCGACGCGATCAACCTGCCGATCATGGACCCCGAGCAGTACATGATCGCCGACGAGATCTGCATCCTCGACACCTCAAGGCAAAGCGCGAGCTCGGCTGGGCGCCGCAACATCGCGACGAGGACATGCTGCTGGCGGCCTATACGGAATACCGCAAGGCCAAGGACGCGCTGAAGACGCACGAACAGAGAAGGAAGGCCGCATGAGCATGCCCGCCTACAAGACGGACGAGCCCGCTTCGCAGCCCTCGCGCCCGCAGCTGATCAGCGTCGAGGCCGCCAAGCAGCTCGACGCCCAGCAGGTCAAGGAGCTCTTTACCGCTCATATCAACCCGGGCCAGGTGCATTTCCTCAAGCTGCTTGGCTTCGACAAGATCATCGTCGATCGCGCCGAGGGCATGCACTACATCACCAAGGACGGGCGGAAGATCCTTGATTTCTTCGGCGGTTTCTGCTCGGTCGCCTTCGGCCACAACCATCCGCGCATCGTCGCCGCCCGGAAGAAGTTCCAGGACGAGAACCGCCATGAGATCTGCATGGCCTTCATGTCGCAATACGCCTCGGCGCTGGCGAAGAACCTCGCCACCATCGCGCCCGGCGATCTCGACATGGTCTTCCTCGGCTCGACCGGCTCGGAGGTGATGGAAGCGGCGCTGAAGGTCGCCGAACAGGCGCAGGGGCCGGCCAGGTCCAAGATCCTGCACGCCGCCAATTCCTTCCACGGCAAGACCAAGGGCGTGCTCTCGATCACCGATTCGACGCTCTACCAGTCTGGGTTCAAGCTGGTCGAAAACCGGGTGAAAGTGCCGTTCGGTGAGATCGACGCGGTGCGCCGAGCGCTCGAGAGCGATCCATCGATCGGCATCGTCGTGATGGAGACGATCCAGGGCGGCGGCGGCATCGTCGAGGCACCTGATGGCTTCTGGCGGCAATTGCGTGTGCTCTGCGACAAGCACGGCGTGCTCTGGATCGCCGACGAGGTGCAGTGCGGGCTCGGCCGCACCGGCCAGTTCTTCGCCTTCGAGCGCGACGGCGTCGTCCCGGACGTGACCGCGCTCGCCAAGGCCCTCGGCGGCTCGAAGGCCGCGATGGGCGCGATGATCGCCCGCCGCGAGCTCTACATGAAGGCCTATGGCAAGCCGAAGACGGCGCTGATCCATGCCCAGGCCACCTTCGGCGGCATGGGCGAGGCCTGCGTCAGCGCGATCGAGGCCCTCAACGTCCTCTATGACGAGGACCTGATGGGCAATGCCAGGCGCCAGGGCGACTATCTGATCGAGCGCCTGAGCGAACTTCGCACCAAGCACCCGACCTTGCTCAAGGAAATCCGCGGCCGCGGCCTGATGATCGGCGTCGAGTTCCAGGACATCAGCGAGGCCATGCCCTTCGGCGTGAAGCACATGGTCGCGCTGCTCGACGACAAGCTGAAGGGCTCGCTCTGCGGCTTCATCGGCGCGCTCCTGCTGAAGGATTACGACGTCCTCGTCGCCTTCACCGAATACAACCGCAACGTCATCCGGCTCGAGCCGCCGCTGATCGTCACCCGCGAGCAGTGCGATCAGTTCATAGACGCGCTCGACGACCTGCTCTCGCGCGGCATCACCCGCATCGTCACCGACTATCTGCGCAAGGTCGCGGTGGCGAAGAGCTGAGCCCGGTTGATTACCTCACTTGCCCAAAGGGCGGGCTCGTGCCGGCCCTTTTGCGTTGGGCCGAAGCTCCAGCCAGCCTTGACAGCAAGGCCCAAGCCCCCAAGTCTATGGGTATGACGACGAAGCGCAGCAGCCTCATATTCCGGGTCGCCCCGATCGCGGAATTCTAGCCCCGGACTCGGCCCGAGCGCGCCCCGAGTCCAGGGGCGCCACCGATGCTGTCCTTTCCTGGTGCAGCATGGCCTCCAAGGCGTCTCTCCCCAAAAGAACCTCCCGAACTTGCCGGTCGCGCTCTGGCGCCGCCGTTGTGCGCGTCATCGCAGGATACGAAACCCATGACCCAGTCGACCCAGAAGACCCATCGCAAGCCGAAGATCATCGTCGGCGAGATCGACCATGAGCGCCTGACCGGCCTCGCCACCACGGCCCTCGAGCGCGTGCCCGAGGTCGCCGAGGAACTGCTCGCAGAGATGGACCGTGCCAAGGTCGTCGCGCCGGGTAAGCTGCCGGCCGACGTCGTGCGCATGGGCTCCTTCGTCACCTTCGATTCCGACAGCGCCCAGCATCGCCGCGTCCAGCTCGTCTATCCCGGCGAGGCCGACATCGAGCAGGGCCGCATCTCGGTGCTGACCCCGATCGGCGCGGCACTGATCGGCCTCGCCGCCGGTCAGTCGATCGCCTGGACCGCCCGCGACGGCAAGAAGCACGTGCTGACGGTGACGGCGGTCGAGCAGGCAGCCATGGCCGCGATCTGACTCTCTTCTTTCATTGATATCGACTATTGAATGGTCCACATTGGCGACCGTATCGGAGGTCGCCCCGCCATGCGCATATCCGTCAGCGACGCTAAAGCTCAGCTCACCGAATTGGTTCGCCGGGCAGAAGCGGGCGAAGCCGTCGTTCTCACCCGGCACGGCCAAGAAGCCGTGCGTCTGGTTCCAGTACAGCGCATTGTCGGAAGAGTGGAGCGCCGCACACTGATGGAGCGCGTACGGCTTTCGGGAGCGGCGAAAGCTCTGACCGGGCCGGACGCGGCGCGCAGTCAGGACTTCCTCTACGACGATGACGGCATGCCGCGATGATCGTCGTCGACACCTCGGCACTGATGGCGATCGTGCTCGACGAGCCGGAAGCAAAGCGTTGCATGACCGCGCTCGCAGAGGAGCCAAATCTCTCGATCTCGGCGGTGACCATTGCCGAGGCGCTGATCGTGGCGGAGCGGCGCGGCGTGCAGGCCGAGATGACGGACTTGCTTGGCGGTCTCGGCTTCGCGGTCGAGACGGCTGATCTTTCAACCGCGCACGGCGTCGCCGATGCCTATCGCGCCTGGGGCAAGGGTGTCGCTCCAGCCGGGCTCAACTTCGGCGACTGCTTCTCCTACCAACTGGCGCGGCAGCATGATTGCCCATTGCTCTTCGTCGGGGACGACTTTACCCGCACGGACATCGTCGTGGCTGGCAAGGCCGGGCCAGGCTGAGCTAAACGCCCGTCACCCGCCGCCAGAAGCTCGAGGAAAAGCCAGGATCGATATGGCGCGCGAAGTCGCGCCAGTGCGGGAACGAGGCCTCGAAGGTCGCAGCCGACATGTGCGCGTCCTTGTAGGGATTGACCCGTCCGCCGGCTTCGATCGCGATGCGGTCGAGCGCATCCAGTAGTCTGAGGGTGCGCTCGCCGCGATGCGGGAAATCGAGCGTCAGTGTCGCGCCGGGTATCGGGAAAGACATCATCCCCGGCGAGGGCCCGTCGCCGAACAGCTTCAGCACGGTGAGGAACGAGCTCTCGCCGGCCCTCAGTGTCAGGCGCAGCATCTCCTCGACCGCCTCGCGCGCATTCGCTATCGGCACGGCGCACTGGAACTGGCGCAGGCCCCTGGGCCCATAGGCGCGGTTCCAGTCGCGGATGCGGTCAAGCGGATAGAAGAACGGGTGATAGGCGATGCGCCGCGGCTCCGGCGTCCGCGGCTGGGCGGCGCGATAGAGCGCGTTGAAGGCGCGCAAGCTCAGCCGATTGATCAGCGGGAATGGCGGCGTCAGCGGAAACGGCAGGGTTGGCCCGGCCTTCGCCGGCGGGACGTCGGAGGCTGGTGCATGGTTGGCACGGAAGAATACGCCCCGCCCGAACTGTCGACCACCGGCAAGTGAATCGACCCAGGCGACGGTGTAGTCATGCGTCGCGTCGGACGCAGCGGCGATGGCGAAGAAGCCGTCGAGCCCGTCGAACCGAATCACCTCCTGCAGCATCTCGGCGGAATCGACCGGCATCAATTGCAGCTCGATCCGCGTGATCAGCCCGGTCAGCCCCATCCCGCCGATCGTCGCCGCGAAGAGCTCGGCATTCTGAATCGGCGAGCACGTCAGGACCGAGCCGTCCGATCTCGCCAGCTCGAAACTGCGCACATGCCGCCCGAAGGTCCCCGCGCGGTGATGGTTCTTGCCGTGGACATCGTTGGCGAGCGCCCCGGCGATGGTGACGAGGCTGGTACCGGGCGACACCGGGGGAAACCAGCCAGCCGGCACACAGAGCTTCAGCACCTCGTCGAGCAGCACCCCGGCCTCGCAGACCATGATCCCGGTCCCGGCGTCGAAGGAGAGAATCCGGCCGAGCCGGCGCGCCGCGATCAGGCCGCCGCCATCGTTCAGGCAGGAATCGCCATAGGAGCGGCCATTGCCGTAGGCCAGCACCGGTTCGCTGCCCCGGAGCCCCACGAGCCAGTCATCCGGTTCGATCAGCGTGGAATCCCTGGCTTCCAGCCCGCCCCATGAGCGCAACACGGCGCGCTCCTTGCTCACGGCAGCACTTTCGCTCCGAGCATGATCAAGACGACGACCGCACCCATCAGCTGGCTGCGCCAATCCCGGATCATGAACATCAGAGGATCGTCCGGCATGTTGCCGCGCCGCGCCAGGAACCACATGCGCGCGATCTGATAGAGGATGATCGGGCAGACCAACCAGATCATCTCGGGATGACGGTAGAGCTGCTTGACCGCGGCGCTGTCGACATAGAGTGCCATGATCAGCGCGCAGGTGCAGCCCGAGGCCATGCCGAGTTGCGACAGCGCCTCGATGTCCTCGGCCTGGTAGCCGCGGCCCGCTTTCTTCAGCCCGGACTGGTCCTGGGTGATGCGCAGCTCGGCATAGCGCTTCATCAGCGCCAGACTCAGGAACAGGAACATCGAGAAGGCGAGCAGCCAGGACGAGATCGGGATCGCCGCCGCCGCATTGCCGGCGATGATGCGAACCGTGTGCAAAGCGGCGAGGCCGAGCACATCGACCAGGAGCTTGCGCTTCAGCACGAAGAGATAGGCGAGCGCCAGAACGAGATAGGCGCCCCAGGCCATCAGGTAGAGATCCGGCCGCGGCAGCAGCGCCGTCAGGGCGACCGAGGCGATCAGCAGGCCCGGGACCATCCCATAGGCCTGGCCCTTGGTGATCTCGCCGGCCGCGAGCGGGCGCTTGCACTTGGTCGGGTGACGGCGGTCGGCCTCGACGTCGATGATGTCGTTGAGGAGGTAGATCGACGACGCCATCAGCGAGAAGGAAACGAAGGCGACGAGGCCGTAGAGCAGCGCCTTCGAGGCGAAGACATCATGGTTGAGCAGGATCGGCACGAAGACGAGGCCGTTCTTCGCCCAATGATGCGGCCGCATCGCCCGAAGCATCGCCGGTAGAGCCATCGTCCCCGCTTCGCCGCCTGCCCAACACATGACACCGCCCGGTTCGGATTCTTCCGAACCGCCCGCGCTCATCACGTGCATTGATGCGATGGGAATCCTAATTCCGGGTGGACCGGCGGGCTCAGTGGACCCGTCTTCTCGGATCATCCTTAATTTTCAAATGCCCCGGTCTCAGCCGGCCACCATGACCCGCATGGTGCCGGCCTGCGGCTCGGCCCAGCGCAGTTCCCCCTGCCGCAGCATCGCGTTCACATGCGCAAACACCTCGCTGAAGGCAAAGGAGAGCTGGTGCGGGTCGAGCGGCCGGGTGAACATCACCGGCACCAGTTCGGCGACCGAATGCGCCCCCTTGGCGACCGCATCGGAGATCAGCCGGCAGCGTTCGCCATGATGGGCGGCGAGCGCGGCGCAGCGCTCTGCGAGGCCGTAGAACGGCAGTTGATGGCCGGGCAGGACCAGCGTCCCCGGCGGGATCGCCTGCGGCAGGGCGCTCAGCGAGCGCAGATAGAGGCCGAGCGGATCGCCCTCGGGATCGACTGCCCAGACACTGATGTTGGGCGTGATCTTGGCCAGCACCTGGTCCGCCGCCAGGAAGACGTTCGCCTCCGGGCAGTGGAACATCAGCTGCTCCGGCGCATGGCCGTCGCCCGCCAGCACGAAGAAATCGCGGCCGCCAATGCGCAGCACATCGCCGGCGACGACGCGGGTGAAGGTCGGCGGCAGCGGGGTGACTTGGCGGAGATAGCCATGGCCAAGCGTCGAGACGACCGAAGTCACCTCGGCAGAGAGACCGTGGCGCAGGTAGAAATCCTTGTAGACCGGCGCCTCCGCCGCCCCCGGGCTGAGCGAGATGTTGAGGCAGCCGAGATAGCTCGTCTGGCTGGTCAAGAGCGGCGTGCCGAAGCGCTCGTGCAGCCAGCCGGCAAGCCCGATATGGTCGGGATGGAAATGCGTGACGAAGAGCCGGGTCAGCCGCTTGCCGGCGAGAGCGCCCGCGGTCAGCGCGAGCCATGCCTGCTTGGTCGCTTCGTCGCCGATGCCGGTGTCGATCACCGCGAAGCCGTCGCCGTCCTCGATCAGGTAGATGTTGACGTGGTCTAGCCGAAACGGCAGCGCGATCCTCGCCCAGAAGATGCCCGGCGCGACCTCGATCAGCTGGCCGGGCGCCGGCGGCTCGGGAAAGGGAAAGATCAGGCCGTGCGGATCGGGAGCGTGCAACTTGGTCAGCCCTGAACAAATTTATGGGGGGTTCATAGCAGGCGGTGGTCGAGCCAGACAACGCTTGTTAAGCCTCGCGCTGCAAGATCGGCACGATGAGCGATTTCGACACCCTCCGGCGCGACTGGCTCGCCCATCTCGGCCATGAGCGCCGGCTCTCGCCGAAGACGCTCGAGGCCTATGGCCGCGACATCGCCCAGTTCGCCACCTTCCTCACCCATCATCTCGATACAGCGCCGACGCTGAAGGCTGTTGCCGCCCTGAAGCCGGCGGACCTGCGCGCCTTTCTCGGCTATCGCCGCCGCGACGGCGTCGGCAACCGCACGCTGATGCGCCAACTGGCGGCCCTGCGTTCGCTGGCTCGCTTCGGCGAGCGCAGCGGCCGGCTGACCGCCGCCGCCTTCGCCGCGACGCGCGGACCGCGACTCGGCAAGGGCCTGCCCCGCCCGCTCGATGCGAAAGCAGCCGCGGCGGTAACCAAAGCCGACAGCCGTGCCGGTGAGGAGCGGCCCGACTGGGTGCTGGCCCGCGATGCCGCAGTACTCTCGCTGCTCTATGGCAGCGGCCTGCGCATCTTCGAAGCACTCGGCCTGAAACGCTCGCAGGCCCCGGTGAGCACCGCCGATGCGCTGACCGTGCTCGGGAAGGGCGGCAAGACCCGGATGGTGCCGGTGCTGCCCATCGTCATCGAGGCCATCGCCACCTATCTCGCGCAATGCCCGTGGCGGCTCGCGCCCGAAGGCCCGCTCTTCGTCGGCGTCAAGGGTGGACCGCTTTCGCCGCGCATCATCCAGCTCGCCGTCGAGGGCCTGCGTGGCTCGCTCGGGCTGCCGGGCAGCGCAACGCCGCATGCGCTGCGCCATTCCTTCGCCACGCATCTGCTCGGCCGTGGCGGTGATCTGCGTGCTATCCAGGAGCTGCTCGGCCACGCCTCGCTCTCGACGACGCAGATCTATACCCGCATCGATTCCACCCGCCTGCTCGCGGCCTATGATTCCGCCCATCCACGAGCCCGCGGATAACTCCCTTACCTTCCGTAAAATCGTCTTGATTCCGTCACCCGACCCGGCCATCACGCAGGGCCTTTCCGGGGGAATCAGTTCGTGGCCTCAGCTGCACCAGACGTCACCGAAGACAATCAGCCGACCAGCAAATCCAACAAGCGCATCGCCCTTTTGATCGGCGTGCTCGCGCTCTTGCTCGCCTTCTCCGAAATCGGCGGCAAGAACGCCGAGCAGGACGCGCTGTCCAAGAACATCGAAGCCTCCAATCTCTGGGCCTTCTTTCAGGCCAAGACGATCCGCGGCACGACGCTGCGTACCGCCGCCGACGCGATGGAGGTCGAGCTTGCGGGCGCCACCGATCCGGCCGTGCGCGAACGCCTGCAGAAGCGCATCGACGGCTGGAAGGCGACGATCGCCCGCTACGAATCCGAGCCCGAGACCAATGAGGGCCGCAAGGAGTTGATCGTCCGCGCCAAGGCGGCCGAGGCCAGGCGCGACATCTCCAGCGCCCGCGACGACAAATACGACATCGTCTCGGGCCTGCTGCAGATCGCCATCGTCGTCGCCTCGGCGGCGATCATCACCGGCGTCGCCCTGCTCGCCTGGACCGGCGTCGGCCTGGGAGCACTCGGGCTTGCGCTGATGATCGTCGCCGAGGTCGCGCCGACCGCGCTGTTCTAGCCGGCGAGCGGGGCGACCGCTCAGTAGTGGATCGCGCCCTTCGAGCCACCGCCGCAGGCGATCGCGTCGCCATTGATCGCGACGCTGCGCGGTGAGGCCAGGAAGGCGACGATGTCGGCGACCTCGGCCATGTCGACCAGCCGGCCGATCGTGACATTGGCGGCCATGCGGCGCTCGACCTCCTCGGCCGCCATTCCGGACGCCGCAGCCCGCGCCGCAACCACGCCCGGCGTCTTCTCGGTGCGCGTCGTGCCGGGATGCACTACCGTGACGTTGATGCCCTTCGGGCCGAGCTCGTCGGCGAGGTTCTTGGTCAGCGCCGCGACGGCAACATTGCGGATCGAGCCAATGGTCGAACCGGTCAGGCGCGCCGCGAGCCCGCTGATGTTGATGATCCGGCCCCAGCCATTGGCTTCCATCGCGGGCGCCGCCTCGCGCGCCATCCTGAGATAACCCATCACCTTGACGTTGACGTCGTCGAAGAACAGCGCGTCGGTGATCTCGGCGAGCTTGGGCGGCGTCGCCTGCCCGCCCGGCTTGGCAGCGGCATTGACTAAGATGTCGAGCCCACCCAGCGCCGCGACCGTGCCGGCAACGACTGCCTTCACCGAGGCATCGTCCTGCGTGTCCACGGTCAGGCCGACGACCTTGCGGCCGGTCTCCCGCGCCAGCTCGGCAGCGGCAGCGTCGAGCTCCGCCTGGTTGCGCGCGGCGATGACGACGTCGACGCCCTCGAGCGCCAGCTGCCGCGCAATGGCGCGGCCGATCCCCCTGCTGCCGCCCGTGACCAGAGCGCGCTTGCCGTTCAGCATCAGATCCATGGTGGGGTTCCTTGAAGACGTGATCGTGGGAGCGTGCTGACAGCAAGGTTCCCGCAGTTTCACTAGGCATCCTGCGGGAGCCGCGCCACATGGTCCAGCGCGTCTGCCGCGGCTCTGCCCCGCATCGTTCGCGAGAGCGCTTGACCACCCATATCTCTGTGGTTATGAATAAACCCATAGCCAACGGGTTATCGATCTCGATGCAGGATGCTCACGATCTGCTGTTCAGGACGCTGGCCGACCCGACGCGGCGCGCCATCTTCGAGCGCTTGTGCCGGGACGGCGAGCAGACGGTCGGGGCGCTGACCGCGCAGGCCGGGGTCTCGCAACCGGCGGTCTCGAAACATCTCGGCGTGCTGAAGCAGGCCGGGCTGGTGCGCGATCGCCATGCCGGCCGCCAGACCCATTACAGCGCCCAGCTCGGCGCGCTCTCCCCGCTGATCGACTGGACCAGCCAGATGGCCGGGTTCTGGGAGGCGCGGTTCGACGACCTCGAAAATTTGCTCACAAGGATGGATCAATGAGCACCGCCGCAACGCAAACGCGCTCCGTCACCGTCGAGCGCGAGATCGCCCATCCGCCGGAAAAGCTCTGGCGCGCGCTGACGCAGCCGCATCTGATCGCGGAATGGCTGATGAAGAACGACTTCGCGCCGGTCGTCGGCCATCGCTTCAACCTGCGCGGCGAGTGGGGCGGCGTGCTCGATTGCGAAGTCCTCGACATCGAGCCGAACCGGACGCTGTCCTACACTTGGGACTTTGCCCATGACGACCCTGCCTTCGACATGAAGAGCGTCGTGACCTTCACGCTCACCCCGACGGCCAAAGGCACATTGCTGCGCATGGAGCAGGCCGGCTTCCGGCCGGAGCAGAAGCAGGCTTTTGGCGGCGCCCGGGCGGGCTGGCAGGAGTTCTTCGGCAAGCTGGAGCAGCTGCTGGAGCGGGCGGAGTGACCATGTCGATTCTCATATTTGCAAGGAGGTTCTCGTGACCTGGAGCAGCGCTATTCGTCAGGGCCATCGCTGGCTCGCCATCATCTTCACGGCAACGGTGATCGCCAATTTCGTCGTCATGGCGTTGGGACCACCACCGGCCTGGATCGTCTATTCGCCGCTGCTGCCGCTGTTCCTGCTGATCTTCTCGGGTCTCTATATGTTCGCACTGCCCTACGTCGCCGGCTGGCGGAGCGGGCAGCGGGTTGACGGGTAGGAGTCGAGACATGGCGGGCAAGACCACCAAAGCATCGGCGAAGAAGACAGCGACGAAGACGGCAGGAGGGGCCGGCGCGAGCACGGAACCCGTCCTGCTTTCGGGCGGCAATCCGCAGATCGCCAAGGGCTATGGCGAGGCGCCGGTGCAGGCCTATATCGCCGCCATGCCTGGCTGGAAGAGCAGGCTCGGAGCCCGCTTGGACGCGCTGATAACCGCCGCCGTGCCCGGCGTCAGGAAGGCGGTGAAGTGGAACTCGCCGCTCTACGGCATGGAGGACGACTACTGGTTCCTCGGCATCCATGTCTTCGCAAAATATGTGAAGGTCGCCTTCTTCCGCGGCGCCGGGCTCGATCCTGTCCCACCCGGCCCCTCCAAGCAGAAGGAGGTGCGCTATCTCGACATCCGCGAGGATGACGAACTCGACGAGGCGCAGTTCAGCGCCTGGGTGAAGCAGGCCGCCACCTTGCCCGGCGAGAAGATGTGACAACGAGGATATCGGCCCCATGAAGCAGGCAAATGAGAGAACCGACGCAGCCTCGGCCTCCGAGCAGATCGACGCCCGGATCGCGGAACTGACCGATTGGCGCGGGGCGGCGCTCGCCAGGGTCCGCGCCATCATCCGGCAGGCCGATCCCGAGGTGGTCGAAACCTGGAAATGGCGCGGCGTCCCGGTCTGGGAGCATGCCGGCATCATTTGCACCGGCGAGACCTATAAGGGCGCGGTCAAGCTGACCTTCGCCAAGGGCGCTTCGCTGCCCGATCCCGCCGGCCTGTTCAATTCCAGCCTGGACGGCAACACGAGGCGCGCGATCGACATCCATGCGAGCTCCGCGATCGACGAAGCGGCGCTGGCAGCGCTCATTCGGGCTGCGGTAGCGCTGAACACGGCCGGGAAGAAACCGAAGAAGGCCTGATCAACCCGCGTGCTGGGGAGCGCGAGGCCATTCCGGTCCTTGCCCGCGCAAGCGCTCCCAGGCCCGCGCCATCTGCAGCACGCCGAGATCGTCGAAGCGTTTCCCGGTGATCTGCAGACCGATCGGCAGGCCGGATAAAGTCATGCCGGCATGCACCGAGATCGCCGGCTGGTCCGACATGTTGGCGGCAACGGTGAAAACGATGTGCTCGAACGGCCGCTCGGGATCGTGGAGTGGCGAAGCGAGCTCGGCGGCAAAGCTCGGCACCGGCGAGACCGGCGAGAGCACATAGTCGAAGGGCGCGATCGCTTTCAGCGCCGCATGGCGGATCGTCAGCATCTGGCTCATGCCGCGATGGACCTGCGCTCCGGTGAGCGAGCGGCCGCGCTCGGCCCAGGCGTAGATATAGGGCAGCACCTTGTCCTGCCGCTCCCTCGGTAGCGCGCCGATCTCGGCCCAGGCGCGCTGGCGCCAGAAATCGTCGAGCCCGTCGAGCATGTCCTGCGTCAGGAAGGGCGGCGCCAGCTCGACGATCGCACCCGCCTTGCGGAAGGCGTCGGCCGCCTTGACGATCGCCGCTCTCACCTCCGGCTCGACCGGCAGGCCGATGCCGGCTTCGAGCTGCAATCCGATCCTGAGCCCGCGCGGCTCGCGCTCGAGCTCGCCCCAGGCGATCTCCTCCGGTGGCAGGCACATCGGGTCGCGCTCGTCCGGCTTGGAGAGTTCGCGCATCATCAGCGCAGCATCGGCGATGGTGCGCGTCATCGGCCCGGCGACGCGGCCGTAATAGGTCGGGTCGATCGGCACGCGGCCGAAGCTCGGCTTCAGGCCGACGAGCCCGCACCAGCCGGCCGGCAGGCGGATTGAGCCGCCGATATCGGTGCCGACATGCAGGGGCCCGTAGCCGGCCGCTCCCGCCGCCCCGGCCCCGGCCGACGAGCCACCCGGGTTCTTGGTGAGGTCGAACGGGTTGCGCGCCAGCTCATGGAAGCTCGACAGGCCGGAGGAGAGCATGCCGTAATCGGGCATCGTCGTCTTGGCGAGGATGACGCAGCCGGCTTCGCGCAGGCGCTGCGCCGGCGGGGCGTCGGCCGCTGCGGGGGCAAGCTCCATCGCCGCCGTGCCGAGTGGCACGGGGGTGCCCCTGGTCGCGATGTTCTCCTTGATGGTGCAGGGCACGCCGTCGAGCGCCAGCGCCTCGCCCTTGCGCCAACGCGCCTCGCTCGCCTTCGCGGCGGCGCGGGCGCCATCAGGATCATAGGCATAGAGCGCCTTCAGCGACGGCTCCCAGATCTCGATGCGCTGGATCACCGCCTCGGTGACCTCAAGCGGCGAAAGCTCGCGCGAACGGAAGGCCCGGAGCATGTCGACGGCGCTGAGATCGGCGAACTCGATCATGAGGAAGGCTCCGCAAGCATATCCAGACTAATCCCGGGACCGGCGCATGCGCGGATCGACCGCGTCGCGCAAGCCGTCGCCCAGCAAATTGAAGGCCAGCACCGAGAGCGCGATCGCTGCGCCCGGGAAGATCGCCAGCCAGGGCTGCGCCGCCATGAAGGTCTGCGCCTCGTTCAGCATCCGGCCCCAGGACGGCGCCGGCGGCTGCGTGCCGAGCCCGAGATAGGACAGGCCGGCCTCGGCCAGGATGGCGAGCGCGAACTGGATCGTCGCCTGCACCACCAGCACGCCGGCGATGTTGGGCAGGACATGATGGCGCGTGATCGCCATCTCGGTCAGCCCGGCTGCGCGCGCCGCCAGCACATAATCGAGCGCCCAGCATTGCAGCGCCGCTCCCCGAGCAAGTCTTGCGAAATAGGGCAGGCTGACCAGCGCGATCGCGATCACGGCGTTCATCATGCCGGGACCCCAGACCGCGCTGATCATGATCGCCGAGAGCACGGCCGGGAAAGCGTGGCTGAAATCGGCCATACGCATGATCAGGTTGTCGAGCAGCCCGTCGCGCCGGATCGCCGCGATCAGCCCGAGCGCGCTGCCGACGGTCAGGCCGAGCCCAACTGCGCCAAGTCCCACCGCCAGCGAATTGCGGGCGCCGACCATGATCATCGAGAACACGTCGCGGCCGAACTGGTCGGTACCGAACCAGTGCTCGGCCGAAGGCGGCCGCAGGCGCTTCAGGATCGCCATCTGGGTCGGCTCATAGGGCGTCCAGAGATAGGAGATCAGCGCCATCGCGACGACGAGCCCGCCGAGCAGCAGGCCGGCCAGGAAGGACGGGCCGGCCCACCAGCGCCGCGGGCGCGAACGGGGCGCGACCGCGCTCATGACGCCTGCCGCAGGCGCGGATCGATCAGCCCGTAGAGCAGTTCGATCGCGAAATTGATGAAGACGACCAGGCCTGAGAACAGCATGACGAGGTCCTTGACCACGATCAGGTCATGCTGGGCGATCGACTGGAAGACGAGCCGGCCAAGACCAGGCAGGGCGAAGACGTTCTCGATGATGATCGCGCCGGCCAGCAGCACCGAGAACTGCAGGCCCAGCACGGTCACGACCGGGATCAGCGCATTGCGCAGCACATGGCGCAGCATGGTGCGGCGCCGGCTGACGCCCTTGGCACGGGCGGTACGGACATAGTCCTCCTGCATCGTCTCCAGCATGGCCGAGCGGGTGACACGGGCAAGGATCGCCGCCTGCGGCAGAGCGAGCGCAACGGCGGGCAGCAGCAGCGATTTCAGTGCTGGCCAGAAGCCGGCATGCCAGCCCGGAAAGCCACCGGCCGGCAGCCAGCCGGCGCCGACCGCGAAGACCAGCACGAGCAGGAGGCCGAACCAGAAGTTCGGGATGGCGAGCCCAGCCTGGGCGAAGACCATCACCGCCGCATCGCCAGCACGGTTGTGGTTGGCCGCGGCGAGCGCCCCCAAGGGAATCCCGATAGCCGAGGCGAGCAGGATCGCCATCGAGGCGAGCGGCAGCGTCACCACCATGCGCTCGCCGATCAATTGCGTCACCGGCACGCGATAGGTGTAGCTGAGGCCGAGGTCGCCGGTGATGAGGCCGCCGATCCAGGAGAAGAAGCGCAGCAGCGCCGGCTGGTCGAGGCCCATCTCGGCGCGCAGTGCCGCGAGCGCTTCCGGCGCCGCGTTGAGGCCGAGCGTCACCGCCGCGGGATCACCCGGCAGGACCTCCAGCACGAGGAAGATGACGATCGCCGCGCTGAGCAACGTCGCGAAAAACGACAGCAGCCGGCGCAGGAGGTAGCCCGTCATCGCGGAGCCTCAGCGCCAGCGCACCTCCGCCAGCGGCGTCAGCGGCAGCGGCCAGTCGGTCCACATGCCGTCGAGATCAGCCTTGGTCACCGTGATCTTCGGCAGGATGAAGAGGAAGCCGTTGACAGCGTCGCGCGCCAGCATGCGCTGGGCGTCGCCATAGAGCTTGTTGCGCTCGGCCTCGTCGACGGTGCGATCGATCTTCTCGATCAGCGCCTTGAACTCGGGGTTCCTGTACTGGAAATAATAGTCGTCGCGGGCGTAGTTGGCGATGTCGAGCGGCTCGGTGTGCGAGATGATCGTCAGGTCGAAATCCCGCGCCTTGAACACCCGCTCCAGCCATTGCGGGAATTCCAGTGGCTCGATCTTCGCGGTGATCCCGATTTGCGCCAATAGCGCCGCGACGATCTCGCCGCCGCGCCTGGCATAGGCCGGCGGCGGCAGGCGCAGCGTGCATTCAAAGCCCTTCGGGAAGCCGGCCGCAGCGAGCAGACTCTTCGCCTTGGCGAGGTCGACCGGATAGGTCCCGGTCAGATCGACATAAGCCGGGTGCAGCGGCGAGAAATGGCTGCCGATATAGTCGAGGTCGAATCCATAGATGCCGAGCGCGATCGTCTTGCGATCGAGCACATGCGAGATCGCCTGGCGTACGCGGACATCGCTGAACGGCGCCTTGGCGTTGTTGATGGCGAGGATGGTCTCGCCCTCGGTCTTGCCGAGCGTGACCTTGAGCTTGGGATCAGCCTTGAGCTGCGGGATCGCTTCCGGCGCCGAGAGATTGGTGAAGACGTCGATATCGCCGGCCCTGAGCGCCGCGACCTGCGCCTGCGGGTCGGAGATGAAGCGGAAGACCGCCTTCGCCAGCGCAGGCTTGGCGCCCCAGTACTCGTCGTTGCGTGCCAGTTCGAGCCGGTCGCCGCGGTTCCAGCGCGCGAACTTGAAAGGGCCAGTGCCGATCGGATTGGTCTTGTTGTTCGCTGCCGTCGCCGACGAGACGACGATCGCATCACCCCAGCTCAGTCCGTAGACGAAGTTCGCCGTTGGCTGCTTCAGCTTGATGATGAGCCTGACCGGATCGGGCGCCTCGATGCTCTCGATCGGCGTGAAGATCCAGCGCTGGGCATTGGTCGAATCGGGTCCGACCGCCCGCTCGAAGGAGAACTTCACATCGCGCGAGGAGAACGGCGTGCCGTCATGGAAGCGCGCGTTGGGCCTGAGCTTGAAGGTGTAGGTGAGGTTGTCGGCGGCGAGCGTCCAGCTCTCGGCCAGCGCTGGCACGAGCTTGCCGGTGCGATCCATCGCCACCAGCCCCTCGAAGATGTTCTGCAGCACGACCTCGCGGATCGCCTGGGCCGCGCCCGAGGTCGGGTCGAGCGTCGGAGGCTCCAGTGTCATGCCGATGGTGACGCTATCCTTAGCCTGCGCGAAGGCGGAGAGCGGAAGCTGAATTGCAAGCGCGGTGAGGCCCGCTCCCGCCAGAAGATCGCGCCGCGTCGTCATCATCCCGCCTCCCTGATGTGGCGGCGCAAGATGGCGCGGGAGATGGGAGCGAGGCAAGTGCAGTGAAGAGGGCGTCATGCTCGGGCTTGACCCGAACATCTCAGGCCAGAAGAGGCTCCGATAGCGTCCTCTCGTCCTGAGATTCTCGGGTCTGCGCTTCGCTTCGCCCGAGAATGACGGCTTCGATCACACGAAATAATCCGGATAGCTCGCCTTGAGATGCACCAGGTCGGGCAGCAGCGTGCCCAAATGCTGTCGCATCGCGACGACCGCGGCCGAGGCGTCGTGCCGCCTGATCTCGTCGACGATGGCGAGGTGCTCGCGGATCACCATCGCCATCCGTCCTGGCACCGGCAGCGTCATGCGCCGGCAGCGGTCGATCTGGCTCTTCGCGGCATGGGCGAGCTTCCAGACGCCGGGATAGCCGGCCCCCTCGGCGAGCACCTCGTGGAAAGCCTCGTCGGCAAGGTGGAAACGCTCCTGGTCGTTCGCCTCATGCGATTCGTGCAGCGTCGCGATCGTCGCATCGAGCCGGGCGATATCGTCGGCGCTCGCGATCCGCGCCAGCACCTCGACCGTGGCGCATTCAAGCGCCTGGCGAATGAAGACCGCCTCGGGGATCGCGCCCACCGGAATGCGGGCGACGAAGGTGCCGGCCTGTGGAAAGATCTCGACCAGCCCCTCTTCCTTCAGCCGAATCAGCGCCTCGCGTACGGGCGTGCGGCTCATGCCGAAGCGGGCGGTGAGATCCTTCTCGGACAGGGCCACGCCGGGCCGCAGCACCATGTCGAGGATCTCGCGGCGAAGCTCGTCCTGCACGACGGAAGCGGCCGTGGCGCGGCCTGCGGATGCCGCGGCCAGGCGCTGCGGTTTGCGCTCGCGGCGTAGTGCCCCAATCTCGCCTCCCCCTAGCGCTTCCGACATCGTCCTATCCCGGCCATGATCAGTCCCTTATTGGACCACGATGCGCGCTCCGCAGCCAATAAGGGCGTAACACGTCGGACCAACGCATACTAGTATATTAGTATATTGACGCGCCACCAGCGCCGGCCCTATGGTCCGGCCCGCCAGAGGAAACGCCAGCAATGCTGCTGCACGACGATCGTCTTTTGCCTGCCGAACCGGTGACCCGCGGAATCGCGCGCCGCCTCTATGCCGGCATTCGCGACCTGCCGATCATCTCGCCGCACGGCCACACGGATCCGCGCTGGTTCGCCGAGAACGAGCCGTTCCCCGATCCGGCGACCCTCTTCGTCAAGCCGGACCACTACATCTTCCGCATGCTCTATTCGCAGGGTGTCCGGCTCGAACAGCTCGGCATCGCCCGCAAGGACGGTGGCGAGGTCGAAGCCGATCCGCGCAAGGTCTGGAAGCTCTTCGCCAGCAACTGGCATTTGTTCCGGGGCACGCCGACCAGGCTCTGGTTCGAGCATGCGGCTTGGACGATCTTCGGCATCACCGAGCGCCTCTCGGCCGAGAGCGCCGACCGCATCTATGACCGCATCGCCGAGCAGCTGGAGCAGGACGCGATGCGCCCGCGCGCCCTGTTCGAGCGCTTCAACATCGAGGCGATCGCGACGACCGAGGGCGCGCTCGATCCGCTGAAGTGGCACGACATGATCAAGGACTCAGGCTGGGGCGGCAAGGTCGTCACCGCCTATCGTCCCGACAGCGTGGTCGATCCCGAATTCGAGGGCTTCAAGGGCAATCTCGAGCAGTTCGGCGAGCTGACAGGCGAGGATGTCGGCAGCTGGAACGGCTATCTCGAAGCCCACCGCAAGCGCCGCGCCTATTTCATCGAGCACGGCGCGACCTCCTCCGACCATGGCCATGCCACGGCCCGCACCGCCAACCTGACCTCGGCCGAGTGCGAGAAGCTCTTCGCCAAGATCCTGAAAGGCAAGTTCTCGGCCGAGGACGCCGACGTCTTCCGCGGCCAGATGCTGACCGAGATGGCGAAGATGAGCCTCGACGACGGGCTCGTCCTGCAGATCCATCCCGGTTCCCACCGCAACCACAACCCGCATCTGTTCGAACAGTTCGGCCGCGACATGGGCTCCGACATCCCGCGCGGCATGGACTATGTCTCGGCGCTGAAGCCCTTGCTCGACGCCGTCGGCAACGAGCCGAACCTCACCGTCATCGCCTTCACCCTCGACGAGACCAGCTATTCGCGCGAGCTCGCTCCGCTCGCTGGCCATTACCCGGCGCTGAAGCTCGGGCCTGGCTGGTGGTTCCTCGATGCGCCCGAGGCGATGCTGCGCTTCCGCGAGCTCACCACCGAGACCGCCGGCTTCTACAACACCGTCGGCTTCAACGACGACACGCGCGCCTATCTCTCGATCCCGGCGCGCCACGACGTCGCCCGCCGCTGCGACTGCGCCTACCTCGCCAAGCTCGTCGCCGAGCATCGGCTCGACGAGGACGAGGCTGCCGAAGTCGCCCATGATCTCGCCTACCGCCTGGCCAAGGAGGCTTACCGGCTGTGACCAGTGCTGCAAAAACCATCGACGAACGTCAGGCTGCCCATCCGCGTGACGTGAAGGGCTACGACACCGAGACCCTGCGCCAGGACTTCCTGATTGAGCGCATCTTCGTGCCCGGCGAGGTCGCGCTGACCTATAGCCATTATGACCGCATGATCGTCGGCGGCGCGACGCCGGCCGCAAAGCCGCTGACGCTCGATCCGTTCCCGCCGACCGGCACGCCCTTCTTCCTGGCACGCCGCGAGCTCGGGGTGATCAATCTCGGCGGCGCCGGCTCGGTCACGGTCGATGGCGAGCGCTTCGACTTGCCGTCGCTCGACGCGCTCTATGTCGGCCTCGGCGCAAAGGACGTCTCCTTCGCCAGCGCCGACCCGGCCAACCCGGCGAAGTTCTACCTGACCAGCGCTCCGGCCCATCGCGAAGCCAAGCACCAGCTCATCCGCAAGGAAGACGCCAACACCATCCATCTTGGCGCTAGCGAAACCTCGAACAAGCGCACTATCCGGCAATACATCATGCCGAACAGCACCGGCACCAACCAGCTGGTGATGGGCATGACGGCGCTGGAGCCGGGGTCGGTCTGGAACTCTATGCCCTGCCACACGCATACGCGGCGGATGGAAGCCTATCTCTACTTCAACCTCGATCCCGCCCACCGCGTCTTCCACTTCATGGGTGAGCCGCAGCAGACCCGCCATTTGCTCGTCGCCAACGAGCAGGCGGTGATCGCGCCGAACTGGTCGATCCATTGCGGCTGCGGCACCTCGAACTATGCCTTCGTCTGGGCCATGGCCGGCGACAATGTCGAGTTCACCGACATGGACGCCGCCCCGGTGGATACGCTGCGCTGATGGTGACGCGTTCGCCCTTCTCGCTGGAAGGCCGCAGAGCGCTGGTCACCGGCGCCAATACCGGTATCGGCCAGGGCATTGCGCTGGCGTTGGCTGAGGCCGGCGCCAGGGTCGTCGCGGCCGGCCGTTCGAGCATGGCGGAGACGGAAAAGCTGATCGCCGAGGCAGGTGGGACCTGCTTCGCGCTTCAGGTCGATCTGCAGCAGAACGGCATCGCCCAGCGCGTGATCGAACAGGCCTCGGATCTCACCGGCCCGCTCGACATCCTCGTCAACAATGCCGGCATCATCCGCCGCGCCGACGCGCTCGATTTCAGCGAGAGCGACTGGGATGAGGTGATGAACCTCAACCTCAAGGCCAATTTCTTCCTGGCCCAGGCCTTCGCCAAGGCGGCGCTCGCCGCCGGCCGCGGCGGGCGCATCGTCAACATCGCCTCGCTGCTCTCCTTCCAGGGCGGCATCCGCGTCGCCTCCTATACGGCGAGCAAGAGCGGGCTCGCTGGCCTGACGCGGCTGCTCGCCTGCGAATGGGCGGCCAAGGGCATCAACGTCAACGCGATCGCCCCCGGCTATGTCGAGAGCAACAACACCGAAGCCTTGCGCGCCGACGCCGACCGCAACACCGCGATCCTCGCCCGGATCCCGGCCGGCCGCTGGGGCAAGCCCTCGGATATCGGCGGCGCGGCCGTGTTCCTGGCGAGCGACGCGGCCGCCTACATCCACGGCGCGATCCTTCCCGTCGACGGAGGCTGGCTGGCCCGATGACGAACCGTCTCAACTCCTTCTTCCAGCGCGACGGTGACATCGCCTGGGAGCCGACCGAGCCCGGTGTCAGGCGCAAGATCATGGCCTATGGGCCGGACCTGATGGTGGTGCGCGTCGTCTTCGAGCGAGGTGCGATCGGCAAGGCGCACCAGCATCCGCACCGCCAGGCGTCCTATGTCGAGAGCGGCGTCTTCGACGTCACCATCGACGGCAAGACCAGCCGGCTTGCCGCCGGTGACACCTTCTTCGTGCCCGAGAACCTCGTCCACGGCGTGGTCAACATCGAGGCCGGGCAATTGATCGATTCCTTCACACCGATGCGGACGGAATTTTTGTGAGAGCTCGCCGTGCCGGCCGTGCCGGCGCGGCTCCCGTCAGGGGACAAGAACGACCGGAATAAGCCGGCGATCATTTTGGGGAGAGGACAAGACCATGCTCAATCGACGGAGTTTCTCCGCGCTCGCCGGCGTCGCCTTCGCCGCGCTGCTCGCGACCTCGGCGCAGGCGCAGAACGTCACCCTGCGCTCGACCGACATCCATCCGACCGACTATCCGACGGTCGAGGCCGTCCGGCACATGAGCAAGCTGCTCGAGGAGCGCACGCAAGGGCGGATCAAGATCAACGTCTTCCACTCGGCCCAGCTCGGCCAGGAGAAGGACACGATCGACCAGACGCGCTTCGGCGTGATCGACATCAACCGCATCAACATGGCGCCGTTCAACAACCTGATCCCGGCGACCAACGTGCCGTCCCTGCCCTTCATCTTCCGCTCGGTCGACCACATGCGGAAGGTCATGGACGGCTCGATCGGCGACAACCTGCTCAAGGATTTCGAGAAGCACGACCTGATCGGCCTCGCCTTCTACGATTCCGGCTCGCGCTCCTTCTACAATTCGAAGAAGGCGATCAACACGCCCGCCGACATGAAGGGCATGAAAATCCGCGTACAGCAGTCCGACATGTTCGTCGCGCTGGTCTCGGCCCTCGGCGCCAACGCCACGCCGATGCCGTTCGGCGAAGTCTATTCGGCCTTGCAGACCGGCGTCATCGACGGCGCCGAGAACAACTGGCCCTCCTACGAGTCGACCCGGCATTTCGAGGTCTCGAAATTCTATTCGGTGACCGAGCACTCGCTCTCGCCGGAAGTGCTGGTGATGTCGAAGAAGAGCTTCGACAAGTTCAACGCAGCCGACCAGGCGCTGATCAAGGCGGCAGCGAAGGAGTCCGTCCTCAAGATGCGCGAGCTCTGGGACGCCCGCGAGAAGGCCTCGGAAGCCAAGGTCAAGGCCGGCGGCGCCCAGGTCAACGCCATCGAGAAGCAGCCCTTCATCGACGCGATGAAGCCGGTCTACGACAAGTTCGTCACCGACGCGAAGCTCAAGGACATGGTCGCCGCCATCCAGGCGGTGAAGTGAGCTGAACTGCGGGGCGGCCTCCGGGCCGCCCCGACTTCCAAAGCCCTCATCCTGAGGAGCGATCGCAGATCGCGTCTCGAAGGATGATCCAGTGCACGCTGGAACCATCCTTCGAGACGCCGCTTCGCGGCTCCTCAGGATGAGGGCTGAGCATAGAAAACCCGGCACCGGACATCCCATGCACGCCTTCACCGCGCTTCTGACGCGCCTCGGCGCCAAGCTCAGCCTCTATGCCCTGTTCACCGCCGGCACCGGCCTCGTGCTGATGACGGTGATGGTCGCCTGGGGCGTGTTCGGCCGCTATGTGCTGAACGACACGCCGATCTGGGTCGAGGCCGGCTCGCTCTTCCTGATGTCCTGGTTCATCCTGCTCGGCGCCGCCGTCGGCGTCCGCGAGAGCGACCATCTCGGCTTCGAAGTCGGGCTCGCCATGTCGCCGCCGCCGCTGCGGGCCGCGCTCGTTCTCATCGGCGAGGGCCTGGTCTGCCTCTTCGGCCTGGCGATGCTCGGCTATGGCAGCCAGCTCGCCGCCGGGACCTGGAGCGACCGCATGCCGATCATCGGCATCTCGCGCGGCTGGGACTATGTTCCGATCGCCGCCGGCGGTGCGCTGATCGCGCTGTTCGCGCTCGAGAAGATGCTGCTCTTCGTCACCGGCCTGACGCAGGCCCCGCTCGGCTTCGGCCATTTCGGCTCCGAGCAGGAGGTCTGAGGAATGGAACTCTGGGTTCTCTTCGGCACTTTCTCGCTGCTGCTGCTGATCGGCGTGCCCGTCGCCTTCTGCCTCGGCATCGCCTCGGTCGCGACCGTCGCCTATATGGGCCTGCCGCCGGTCGTCGTCTTCCAGCAGATGAATTCCGGCATGAACGCCTTCGCCATGATGGCGATCCCGTTCTTCATCTATGCCGGCGACCTGATGATCCGCGGCGGCATCGCCGAGCGGCTGATCCAGATGGCGTCGAGCCTCGTCGGTCATCTGCGCGGCGGCCTCGGCCAGGTCAATGTCGTGACCTGCACGCTCTTCGGCGGCATTTCCGGCTCGGCCGTGGCCGATGCCTCCGCCGTCGGCGGCCTGATGATCCCGCAGATGAAGAAGCGCGGCTACGACGCCGACTACGCCGTCAACGTCACCGCGAACGCGGCGATCATCGCGCTTTTGATCCCGCCCTCGCACAACATGATCATCTATTCGCTCTCGGCGGGCGGCAATATTTCGATCGCCGACCTGTTCACCGCCGGCGTCGTTCCCGGCCTGCTGCTCTGCGGCTCGCTGATGTTCGCCGCCTGGGCAGTGGCGGTGAAGCGCGGCTATCCGCGCGAGGCCTTTCCGGGCTTCGCCGCCGTCGGCCGTTATGTCGTCGTCGCCACGCCAGGCATCCTGCTGATCGGCATCATCTTCGGCGGCGTTCGCTCCGGCGTCTTCACCGCGACGGAATCCTCCTGCGTTGCGGTGGTCTACGCCATCCTCGTCACCATCCTGGTCTACCGGCAATTGACCTGGACCGCTTTCGTCGAGGCGACGCTCGGCGCTGTCAGAACCACGGCGATGGTGCTTTTGGTGATCGGCACGGCCGGCTCCTTCGGCTGGCTGATGGCCTTCTTGGAGGTGCCGCAGGCGACGATCGCGGCGATGAAGGCGGTCTCCGACAACCCGCTCGTCATCCTGCTGATGATCAACCTGATCCTGCTGGTGCTCGGGACCTTCATGGACATGGCGCCGATGATCATCATCTGCACGCCGATCTTCCTGCCGGTGGTGAAGGCCTTCGGCGTCGACCCCGTGCATTTCGGCGTGATCCTGATCCTCAATGCCGGCATCGGACTGAACACCCCGCCGGTCGGCTCGGTGCAGTTCGTCGCCTGCGCCATCGGGCGGATCTCTATCGGCGAATCCATGCGCACGATCTGGCCCTTCTACGGCGCCTCGGTTGCCGTGCTGCTGCTGGTGACCTATGTGCCCGGCATCTCCCTCTGGCTGCCGAGGCTGTTCCATTGACGCGCCTGTCCTCCGCCACGCTCGCTTCCCTTCCGGCTGCCGTCAGGCGGCCGGGCTATGATCGGAGCACGCTCACGCCCGGCATCGTCCATCTCGGCCTCGGTGCCTTCACGCGCGCCCATATGTGCGAGTTCACCGACGACGCGCTGGAGACCGAGTTCGGCGCCTGGGGCATCATCGGCGCCAGCCTGCAGCGGCCCGACCAGCGCGACCGGCTCAGACCGCAAGACGGGCTCTACACCTTCCTGAAGCGCGCGCCTTCCGGACCGGAGCTGCGCGTCATTGGTTCGGTGCTCGACGTCCTCGTCGCCCCCGAGAGCCCGCAGACGCTGGTCGCAAGGCTCGCCGCATCCGAGACCAGGATCGTCTCGCTCACCGTCACAGAGAAGGGCTATTGCCACGACCCGGCGACCGGAAAGCTCAAGGCCGATCATCCCGACATCGTCCACGACCTCGCCAATCCGGATGCACCGCGCTCGGCCGTCGGCCTGATCGTCGCCGGCCTCGCGGCGCGCAAGGCCGCGGGCCTCGGCCCCTTCACCGCGCTCTGCTGCGACAACCTCCCCTCCAACGGCCATGTGCTGGCCGGCCTCGTCCGCGACTTCGCTGCGCTGCGCGACGACGCCCTGGCTGCCTGGATCGAGGCCAACGGCGCCTTCCCCTCGACCATGGTCGACCGCATCGTGCCGGCGACGACCGACGCCGACATCGCCGAGGTCGCGAGCCTGCTCGGGCTCGATGATGCCGCGCCCGTGATAGGCGAGCCTTTCCGGCAATGGGCGGTCGAGGACGTCTTCGCTGCTGGCCGCCCGCGCTGGCACGAGGTTGGCGCGCAGATGGTCTCGGAGGTCGCCCCCTTCGAGTTCATGAAGCTGCGCATGCTCAACGGCGCGCATTCGAGCCTCGCCTATCTCGGCTATCTCGCCGGGCACGAGACGGTCGCGGCCGCGAGCGGCGATCCGGTCTTCGCCCGCTTCCTGCAAGGGCTCTGGGGCGAGATCATCCCGACCGTGCCGGCACCGCAGGGCGTCGATCTCAAGGCTTATGCCAGCGATCTTCTCGCCCGCTTCCAGAACCCGGCGATCAGGCATCGCACCTGGCAGATCGCCATGGACGGCTCGCAGAAGCTGCCGCAGCGCCTGCTCGGCACCATCCGCGAGCGGCTGAAGGCTGGCGCGCCGATCGAGCATCTCGCGCTCGGCGTCGCCGCCTGGATGGCCTATGCCGCCGGGATCGACGAGAAGGGCCAGCCGATCGACGTGCGCGATCCTTTGGCGGCCGAGTTCGCGCTACGCGCCAAGGCCCTTGGCCGCGATGCCGTGGCACTGAGCACGGCCCTGTTAGGCATCGGCGCGATCTTCGGCGATGACCTGCCGCGAGAGGAGCGCTTCATCGGGCAGGTGGCGCGCCATCTCGACAGCCTGTTCCAGAAGGGCGCGAAGGCGACGGCTGCAGCGCTGGGGTAAGGACACCCGTCATGCTCGGGCTTGACCCGAGCATCTCAGGCCGGATCAGCCTCCCATCGTGCCTTTCCGTCCTGAGATTCTCGGGTCTGCGCTTCGCTTCGCCCGAGAATGACGCGCCTCGTCCCTCTTGATCCCCACCTCACCCTGGCGCCAGATGCCGGCATGATCGCCCGCTTCGCCAACGCCCTGGCCACGAGCGCCCTCGCCGCGCTGCTGCTCCTGCCCTCGTGCGGAGCGAAGGCCCAGGCGCAGCCGGCCTCATCTTACGTCGTGCCGAACTACTGGGATCCGAATGTCCGGGTCGAGCGGCCCGACCTCGGCCCGCCGCGGGTGATCCGCTTCCTCACCGACGACGATTTCCCGCCGATGCATTTCGCCACGCCGGAGGGCGGCATCACCGGCTTCTCTGTCGAGCTCGCGCGCGCGGTCTGCGAAAAGCTCGTCCTGAGCTGCACCATCCAGGCCCGCCGCTTCGACACATTGCTGGATTCACTGGCCGAGGGTCGCGGCGATGTGCTCGCCGCCGCGATTCCTGTCACGGCTGAGCTGCGCACCCGCTTCGCCGCGAGCCAGATCTATCATCGCTCGCCGGGCCGACTGCTGACGACGCGCGGCAACGCGCAGCCGGAGCTCGAATTGATCGCGCTGCGCGGCAAGCGCGTCGCCGTGGTCGCCGGGACGGCGCACGAAGCCTTCCTCGAACGCCTCGCGCCCTTCATCCAGCGCCGCTCGGCGCCGGACCTGCAGGCGGCGTTGGCCTTGTTGCGCAGCGGTGACGCCGAATACGTCTTCGGCGACGGCGTCTCGCTGGCGCTGACCATCGCCGGGCGTGGCGGCAGCGAATTCGCCTTCGCCGGCGGCCCCTATCTCGAGGCGCGCTATTTCGGCGAAGGCATCGGCTTCCTGCTGCGCAAGGACGACCTCGCTTTGAAGCGGGCGGTCGACTACGCGCTGCAGGGCCTCTGGGACGATGGCACTTATGCCAGGCTATTCATCCGGTTCTTCCCGGTGAGCCCGTTCTGAGGCTCGTCCTTGGCGGGCTGGCTCGGCTTCGCCAGCCGACCCTCCTCGGCCTTGTAGAAGAATTGCGAGGCGACGAGCCAACCCTTCAGCGGCCGCAAGGGCGGAATGCAGGTCAGCAGGACGAGTGGCAGCGTCGTGACCAGATGCACCCAGGTCGGCGGCTGGTAGCTTAGCTCCAGCCAGAGCGGGAAGGCGACCGCCGGCACGCAGACGAACATCATCACGAAGAAGGCCGGGCCGTCCGCCGGATCGGCAAAGGAATAGTCCAGCCCACAGGCCTCGCAGCGCGGCTTCAGCGTCAGGAAGCCGTCGAAGAGCTGGCCTTCGCCGCAGCGCGGGCAGCGGCCGCGCAAGCCGGTCTTGAGCGGAGACAGCGCCGGCCAATGCTGATGTGCCATGTCGTCCTCCTAGCGGTGACGCAACATGATTGACTGCATTCACCGGAGATCAATCGCTACATAATGCCAATATTGATTGCAGTCAATATTGGCGGACATGCAACAATGTCGCAGGCCGTGCGCTCCGCGCGCGTTCGCCTCGCTAGAGCGCGCGGGCGTTGACTTCCGGCGCATGTTCCAGGGCGTGCGCCATGAAGGCGAGCACGTCGCCGAGCGCCTTGCGGCCGATCGGCCCGCCCAGGCAGATGCGGACGGCCTCTGGAGCCGGCCCCAACGCGGCGAAGGCATCGCTGGCGACGATGCCGATCCCGGTCGCCTGCATCTGTCCGACGAAGGCGGAGCGGGTCCAGGGCGGCGGCAATTCGAGCCAGAGATTGAAGCTCAGCGGATCGACGCGATAGCAGCCCACCGGCAGGATCTCTGCCGCGAGCCGCTGCCGCGCCGCCGTCTCCGTCCTGAGAAAATCGAGCAGCGCATCGGCACTGCCATCGTCGATCCAATGCGTCGCCAGCGCAGCGGTCAATGGCGAGGCCATGATGCAGCTGGCACGCAGCGCAGCAGTAAAGGGCCAGCCCGAGCGGATATCCGGCACGACCACATAGGCGAGGCGCAAGCCGGCCCCGAGGCATTTCGACAAGCCGGCGATGTGCCAGGTCAGCTCAGGCGCAAGCGCGGCGAAGGGAGCGGGCGCCGCCAGCGGCACGAAGCCATAGGCATCGTCCTCGATGATCGCCACGCCGTGCTGGCGGGCGATCGCCACGATCTCAAGGCGCCGCCGCTCCGGCATGGTGATGGTGGTCGGATTCTGCAGGATCGGATTGAGATAGAGCGCCTTTGGCTTCAATTGCGCGCAGGCCTCCGCGAAGGCCCCGGGATCGAGCCCGTCGCCATTCATCGCCAGGCCAGTCAGGGACAGGCCAAGCTGTGCGCAGATCGAGCGGATGCCGGGATAGGTCAGCGCCTCGCACAGCACCGCATCGCTCGGTTTGGCGAGGCTGCTCAGGATCGCCAGCAGCGCCGCATTGGCACCCGGCACGACGAAGAGTTGCTCGGGCGCCGGCGTGAGCCCACGCCGGCCCAGCCATAGCCCCGCCGCCGCCTTGTCCGCGGGCGAGCCGCCAAGCGGCTGGTAGCGCATGAGGCCGACCAGCCGCTGGCCGATCTCTGCCATGCCCTGCTGCAGCCGGGCAACCAGTGCCGGATCGTCGGGCTCCGGCGGCAAGGTCATGGAGAGATCGACCAGTTCCGGCGATGGCGCCCGCGGCGCCGCAACCTTCGCCGCCGCGACCTTGACGAAAGTCCCCTGCCCGACCCGCGACTCGACCAGGCCGCGCCGCTGCGCCTCGACATAGCCGCGCGCCACCGTGGTGAAGTCGACGGCGAGCGCCTCAGCCAGCCGTCGCTGCGGCGGCAGCCTGTCACCGGCTATGAGCGCTCCCGCTGCGATATCGGCGGCGATGCGGTCCGCGATGGCGAGATAGCGCGGCTTGTCGCTCTGGGTCAGGTCCGGAAGCCAATCCATCGATGCGGGTCCGAGTGAGGCGAAGCGCTGAATGGATTGACTGTATATTGTTGCGCGAACGCTCTGTCACTAGCGGCGGAATGTCCTCTCAGCCCACGATCTCGCCGCGAAAAGCCCAGCGCGTCATGCGACGCTCGACCAGCGCGCAGGCTGCGTACATCAGCACGCCCATGATCGCGATGGCGAAGAGGCCGGCGAAGGTCGTGGCGGAGTCGTTACGCGCCCCGGCCGAGAGCATCAGGAAGCCGATGCCGCGATTGCCGCCGACCGTCTCGGAGATCACCGAGCCGATGAAGGCGAGCGTCACTGCCACCTTCAGGCTGGCGAAGAGATAGGGCATGGCGCGCGGCACGCCGACCTTGGTCAGGATCTCCCACTGGCTGGCGCCGAGCGAGCGCATCACATCGCGCATCTCCGGCTCGATCGTGGCGAGGCCGGTGGCGACGTTCACCACGATCGGGAAGAAGGAGATGACGAAGGCGGTGATGATCGCCGGCAAGGCGCCGACGCCGAGCCAAATCATCAGGATCGGCACGATCGCGACCTTGGGCACGGCGTTGAACGCGATCAGCAGCGGGTAGAGCCCGGAATAGACGAAGGGCGAGGCGCCGACAGCGAGGCCGAGCAGGACGCCGAAGCCGATCGCCAGCACGAAACCGATCGCCGTCGTCCACAATGTCTCCAGGCAGTATTTCAGCAGGATGTCCCAGCGCAGGACCATCACCTCGAAGATGCGCGTCGGCCTTGGCGCCAGGATCTCCGGCACGTCGAAGACGATGCAGGCGAGTTCCCAGAGGATGAGCAGCGCCGCCATGGCGAGCCAGGGCATGGCGACGAGCAGGACCTGCCTCTGCCGATCAGTCATTTTTCGATCCTGCCGGGGGCTGCATCACGCATGCTCCATATGGATGCGCTCGCGCAGGTCGTGGACGATGTCGACGAACTCGGCGGTGAAGGTGGTTTCCAGCGTGCGCGGGCGCGGCAGCTCGATCTTGCTGACCTTGACGATCCTGCCCGGCCGCCGGCTCATCACGTAGACGGTGTCGGCGAGATAGACCGCTTCGCGCAGATCGTGCGTCACCAGCACGGCGGTGAAGCGCCGCTCGAGCCAGAGCGCCTGCATCACACCCCAGAGCTCCTCGCGCGTGAAGGCGTCGAGCGCGCCGAAGGGCTCGTCGAGCATCAGGATCTCGGGCTCGTGCACCAGCGCCCGGCACAGACTGGAACGCTGCTGCATGCCACCCGAAAGCTGCCAGGGGAACTTGTCGCCAAAGCCGCCGAGACCGACCGAAGCCAAGAGCTTCTCGACGCGCTCGATATACTCCGCCTTGTTCCTGCGGAAGCGGCGCTTGTGCGGCTCGACCACTTCGAGCGGCAGCAGGATGTTGTCGCGCGTCGTGCGCCAGGGCATCAGCGTCGGCGCCTGGAAGGCCATGCCGACACCGCGGATCGGCCCCTTGACCGGCTGGCCGTGGACGCGGACCTCGCCACCCGTCGGCGGCAGCAGGCCGGTGACGAGCTTCATCAGCGTGGACTTACCGCAGCCGGAGGGGCCGACCACGGCGATGAACTCACCCTTGGCGATGTCGAGCGTCGCATCCTCCAGCGCCAGCATGCGCGAGGGCCCGCTGCCATAGGCGAGGCTGACCTTGCGCAATTCGACGAGGGGGGTGTCGGAGGAAGCCGGCATGGAAGGCGTCATTCTCGGGCTTGTCCCGAGAAACTCAGGACGAGGAAACTCCAGGAGATGGCCGGGTCAAGCCCGGCCGTTTCCGCTGAGCACTACGGCGCGACCATGCGCTCCGCCATGGGCGGCAGGAACTTGTTGGTGAACACCTTGTCGGCCGCCGGCGCAGCAGGCAGGCCGAAGGCATCGGCGACGTCGACAACCGAGCGGGCAAAGCGCGCCGGATCGACATCGCCCATGCCGTTCTCCTTCACGAAGGGCGTCAGCACGTTCATCTTCAGCGACAGGTCGAGGCGCTCGGTCTCGAGCTTCTCGTCGATCAGCGGGTCGCGCTTCTTGGCGGCGGCGATACCGAGAGCCGGATTGGCGGCGACTTCCTTCCAGGCCTTGGCGGTGGCACGCAGGAAGCCTTTGACCACCTCCGGCTTATCCGCGAAGGCCGGCGAGACGATGATGCCGTTGCCGTACACGTCCATCTTGTAGTCGGAGTAGTTGAAGGAGACGATGTCCTCCTGCTTCACGCCGCGCGCCTTGAGGTCGAGCACCGACGAGAAATAGTGCCCGCTGATGAAGTCGACCGTGCCCTGCACCATCGACTGCTCGCGCAGCTGCGGCGTCAGGTTGACGTGATTGACGGTCTTGGCGTCGATGCCGACCTTCTTGGCGAAGGCGGGGAAGAGCCGGAACGAGGCGTCGAACACTGGCGCGCCGAGCTTCTTGCCGGCGAGATCGGCCGGCTTCGAAATCCCGGTCTTCTTCAGCGTGTGCACGCCGAAGGGCGGGAAGTCATAGGCCATGAAGACGCAGAGGATCTCCTTGCCGGCGTTCTTGGCGTTGTACTCGATCAGCGAGTTCACATCGGCGAAGCCGATATCGTAGGCGCCGGTGGCGACGCGCTGGACCGCGCCGGCCGAGCCCTGGCCGGGATCCATGGTCACGTCGAGCCCCTCGGCCTTGTAGTAGCCCTTCTCCAGCGCCACCAGGAAGGGCGAGGTCGGCCCCTGGAACACCCAGTCGAGCGTGAACTTCACCGCGGTCTGCGCCTGTGCCGGAGACATCGCTCCCAGGGCCAGAGCCGCTGCACCCGCCAATGCGATACGGCGGGTGAGTGCCCACACCAGACCTTCGCCGGCCGGCTGCGAGCCGGACTGCCCCCATTTCACATCACGAACCATCGAAGCCGACCCCTGCTTATGTTGTACGACGACGCTAGCGGGGCCTTATCGGGAGTCAATCGACCGGCCGGGGTTGTCTGCCGCTTTTTTGGGCAGGCGTTTTCCATCTTGCCGGCAGGCTGCTCCGCGGATGTTGCACCGCAAGCGCATATCTGCGAAACCGCGCGCTTCCCTGCCCTATCCAGCGAGACCTGAAGCCAAAATGCCCGCTTTCGACCCCGCGCTGATCGAAGCCGCCCGCGTCTCGGCCGCCTGGCCGTTCGAGGAAGCCAAGAAGCTCGTCGCGCGGCTGCAGAAATCGGGCAAGCGGGAGGCGGTGTTCGAGACCGGCTATGGCCCCTCCGGGCTGCCGCATATCGGCACCTTTGGCGAGGTCGCACGCACCTCGATGGTGCGTCACGCCTTTCAGGTCCTGACCGACGGCGCCATCCCGACCCGCCTGATCGCCTTCTCGGACGATCTCGACGGCCTGCGCAAGGTGCCGGACAACGTCCCGAACAAGGAGCTTCTGGCCCGCCATCTCGGCCAGCCGCTGACCGAGGTGCCGGATCCGTTCGGCACGCACGACTCGTTCGGCCGGCACAACAATGCCCGGCTCTGCGCCTTCCTCGACCAGTTCGGCTTCGACTACGAGTTCAAGTCCTCGACCGACGCCTACCGCGCCGGAGAGTTCGACGCGACCCTGCTCAGGATGCTGGCCCGCTTCGACAAGATCATGTCGATCATGCTGGCGACCCTGCGCGAGGAGCGCGCCGCGACCTATTCGCCCTTCCTGCCGATCCACCCGAAGACCCGGATCGTCATGCAGGTGCCGATCGAGGCGCGCGACGTCGAGGCCGGCACCATCACCTGGAGCGATCCGCAGACTGGCGAGAGCTTCACCACCCCGGTGACCGGCGGCCACGCCAAGCTGCAATGGAAGCCGGACTGGGCGATGCGCTGGGTCGCACTCGGCGTCGACTACGAGATGGCCGGCAAGGACCTGATCGACTCGGTCAAGGTCTCCTCGCAGATCGCCCGCGCCATCGACGGCACGCCGCCGGAGGGCTTCAACTACGAGCTCTTCCTCGACGAGCAGGGCCAGAAGATCTCGAAGTCGAAGGGCAACGGCCTCACCATCGAGGACTGGCTGAGCTACGGCCCGCCGGAGTCGCTGGCGCTGTTCATGTACTCGCGTCCGCGCGAGGCCAAGAAGCTGCATTTCGACGTGATCCCGCGCGCGGTCGACGACTACCTGCAGTTCCTCGGCGGTTATGACCGGCAGGACTGGAAGAATCGCTTGGGCAACCCGGCCTGGCACATCCATGCCGGCGAACCGCCGCAGCCGGAGGTGATCGCCGCCGGCGCGGGTGACAATGCGGTGCGCACGCAGATCACCTTCTCGCTGCTGATGAACCTCGTCGCCGTCGCGAACTCCGAGGACAAGGCCGTGCTCTGGGGTTTCCTGCAGCGCTATGCGCCCGGCATCTCGCCTGCGACCCATCCGCAGCTCGACGCTCTCGTCGGCTACGCTCTCGCCTATTTCCGCGACTTCGTGAAGCCGGCAAAGCATTATCGCTCGGCTGACGAGACCGAGCGTGCGGCCTTCACCGCACTCGATGCCGCGATTGCCGCTCTGCCGGCCGATGCCGGCGCCGAGGCGGTGCAGGATGCAGCGCTCGACGTGGCCCGCGCCATCCCGCGCTACCAGAACCTCACCGCCAAGAATGCGACACCGGAACGGCCGGGCGTCTCCGGCGACTGGTGGAAGGCGATCTATCAGGTGATGTTCGGCGAGGATCAGGGCCCGCGCTTCGGCTCCTTCGCCGCGATCTACGGGCTCGACAACACCCGCAAGCTGATCGCCAAGGCCCTCGACGGCGGCCTGATCCGCGAGCACGAGGCCTTCCTGGCGGCGCGCCAGCAGCTCAGCGCCTGACCATGGCGGCGCTGGCGTCGGAGGCGGTCGAAAAGGCCATCACCGGCCGCCGCGCCGTGCGCGCCTTCCTGCCGGACCCGGTCGATCCTGCGCTGCTGCGCCGCCTCATCGAACTGGCGGCGCGGGCGCCGAGCGGCACCAATATGCAGCCCTGGCGCCTGCGCGTGCTCGGCCCTCGCTCGCGTGCCAGGCTGGAGACAGCCCTCGTCGCTGCGCTCGATGATCCCTCGCCACGCGAGGAGGAATACCGCTACTATCCGGCGACCTTCCGCGAGCCCTATCTCTCGCGCCGCCGCAAGGTCGGCTGGGATCTTTACGGCCTGCTCGGCGTCGCCAAGGGTGACCATGCCGGCATGCGCCGCCAGACCGAGGCGAATCTGCGCTTCTTCAGCGCACCGATTGCGCTGATGCTGACGGTCGACCGCGATCTCGAGATCGGCTCCTGGCTCGATCTCGGCGCCTTCGTCCAGACCATGCTGGTCGCGGCGCAGGGCCACGGCCTCGATTCCTGCCCGCAGGCGATCTTCGCCAGCTTCCACGGGGTCGTCAGGCGCGAGCTCGCCATCCCGGAAAACGAGGTCGTGGTCTGCGGCATCGCGCTCGGCAAGGCCGATCCGGATGCCCCCGCCAACCGGCTCGTGCCCGAGCGCGAGCCAGTCGAGGGCTTCACCAGCTGGCTGGATTAGCTCGAAGCATTTGGACTCAGAACATGAAGTCCGAGGCCAAGAGGTTGACCTCGCCGACGAGCTCGATCTCGAAATCGGCCAGGCTGTCGCCGTTCACATCGCCGGTGACCAAGGTGCTGCCGTTCGAAATCTCGTAGCGAAGCTGACCCGCCTCGCCGCTGAACGCATCCGTGCCGATGAAGACGAAATCCTCCTGCTCGGCCGTGTTGGCGTTGGCATCGATCGCCAACTGGATGTCGTCTGCGCCCTGCGTGAAGTTGTAGATGATGTCGCGCCCGGCTGGTCCTGGAGCACTGTCGCTGGCGTTCCAGTAGAAGAAGACATCGCGGCCTAGATCGCCGTAAAGGAAGTCCTTGCCGCCATCGCCCTGCAGCTCGTCCGTGTAGAAAAAATTGCCGGAATTGTCGCCACCGCTATGGATCGTGTCGGAGCCGTTGCCGCCTATGAGGTAGTCGGCGCCATTGCCGCCCTGAAGCGTATCGTTGCCGTCGCCGCCAACGAGGATGTCGCGTTCGTCGCTACCGTAGAGCGTATCGTTGCCAGCCTCGCCATAGGCGATGCCGCCGCCGAGCACGACATCATTGCCGTTGCCGGCATAGATCAGGTCGTACTGCCCGCCGCCGTCGATGAGGTCGTTGCCGTCACCGCCGTAGAGCTGGTCCTGGCCTTCGCCTCCGTAGAGGCGATCATTGCCGCCGCCGCCATAAATGACGTCGAAGCCGTCCCCACCGGACAATGTGTCGCCGAGCGAGCCACCCGTGAGATGGTCATCGCCGCCATTGCCGTAAGCGGCCCAACTTTTTGTGATGTCGTCGGCCACCCAGGAATCATCACCCTCGGTGCCGTCCCAACGGATTTGTCGAACGTTCAGGCTCATGCCTCAAGTCTCCTTGACAGCTAGCCCACCCGTTTTGATCGTCAATGATCTCCCCGCCGGCAGAATTGGCGAGGGTTGCGACATCTTGATGGCGGAGATGCAGTGCTGCCCGATCCTCGCCGGTGCTCCAACCGAGCTGTCGCGCGCTTCAGCCCGCCACGGCGGTGTACTCGGTCTCGACCGAGGAATCGTGGAGCTGGTGATCGTAGCCGTAGATGTGGATCGAGATAGCGTCACCGACGCCACGGTTCTGCATGCGGTGGATGTTCGGACCCGTCGGTAGCATGCAGGCGACATAACCGGCCTGCCGCTCCTGCTCCTCGGTCGGCACGGCGCGGCTCGCATCAATGGCGCGATACCAGGTTTCCGTGACCGTGCCCGAGACGACGCCGAAGCAGCATGAGCAATGATGGTCGTGGATGCAGGTGGTGGCGCCATCACCCCAGACGATAGCCCAGACGCTGACCGCCTCATTGCCGGCGAGCAGGTTGCGGGTATAGCCGCCTTGCTTGCGCAGCAGCGGCAGGCGCTGGATCAGGTCGGGGATGGCGACGAGCTCGTTGAGGACGCTGCGCGCCGCGGCAAGATAGTCGCGCGAGCAGGTTCCCTCATGCGTCCGCAACGCATTCAGCACCGCGCCACGCCGCTCCTCGCCGAGAAAGCCCTGCATTGTCCCTCATCTCCGGTCACGTCCAATGAGGGAGAATGATAGGCCGGACACAGTGGGAATGGTTTGCGATCCTCCGCTCCAAGCAAGGCAAACTTGGAAACTGATACCAATCCCGACCAAGATATGAGAAAGGAATTTCTACTCGCGCATAGCGAGCGGTATTCTGTTCCGAGAAGGTCCATAGCCTGTGGTCAAGCTCGACGCCTTCGATCTGCGCATCCTCGCGCTGCTTCAGGAGGATGCGAGCAAGCCGCTGGCCGAGATCGCCGAGGCCGTCGGATTGTCGCCGACGCCATGCTGGCGGCGCATCCAGAAGCTCGAGGCGGAAGGCTACATCCGGCGGCGGGTCGCGCTGCTCGACCGCGACAAGCTCAAGGCCGGCGTCACCGTCTTCATCGCGGTCAAGACGGCGCGCCATACGATGGAATGGCTCGAGCGCTTCCACGCCGCCGTGCACGATCTGCCCGAGATCGTCGACTTCTACCGGATGAGCGGCGACATCGACTATCTGCTCAAGGCCTATGTCTCGGATATCGCCGCCTATGACGCGCTCTACAAGAAGCTGATCGCCCGCATCGAACTCAGCGACGTCACCTCCATGTTCGCCATGGAGGAGCTGAAGTCGACCACGGCGATCCCGCTCGGCTTCGCCACCGAGGGGTGATCTCCTCTCCGTCCTGCTCGCCCTTATGACGAGCATCCACGTCTTGAACACGGCCCTCGACCAGCAAAGACGGGGATGGTCGGGACAAGCCCGACCATGTACGGGAAATGGCCTACCTGTTGATCTCGAACAGACCGGCGCAGCCCATGCCGCCGGCAACGCACATGGTGACGACGGCATAGCGCGCCTTGCGGCGGCGGCCCTCCAGCAGTGCGTGGCCGACGAGCCGTGCCCCGCTCATGCCGAAGGGGTGGCCGATGGCGATCGCGCCGCCATTGACGTTGACCTTCTCGGGATCGATGCCGAGCGTGTCCCGGCAATAGAGCGACTGCGAGGCGAAGGCCTCGTTCAGCTCCCACAGATCGATGTCGGAGACCTTGAGGCCGTTGCGCTCGAGCAGGCGCGGCACGGCGAAGACCGGGCCGATGCCCATCTCGTCGGGCTCGCAGCCGGCAGAGGCGAAGCCGCGGAAGATGCCGAGCGGCGTGAGGCCACGGCGCCTGGCCTCCTCGGCCGACATCACCACGCTGGCGGAAGCGCCGTCGGAAAGCTGGCTGGCATTGCCGGCAGTGATGAACTTGTCCTCGCCACGCACGGGCTTGAGCTTGAGCAGGCCCTCCAGCGTGGTTTCGGGGCGGTTGCCCTCGTCCTTCGACAGCGTGACCTCTTCCTGCCGAACCTCGCCGGTCGCCTTGTCGGTGACGGCCATCACCGCGCTCATCGGCACGATCTCGTCGTCGAAGAGCTGGCGCTGCTGGGCGCCGGCCGTGCGACGCTGGCTCTCGACCGAGAATTCGTCCTGCGCCTGACGCGAGATGCCATAGCGCTCGGCGACGATGTCGGCGGTCTCGATCATCGACGTGTAGATCGTCGGCTTGTTGGCCTTCAGCCATTCGTTCTCGGTCAGGTCGCGCCGCACCACCGGCCCCACCAGCGAGATCGACTCGACCCCGCCGCCGATCGCGACCGGTACGCCGTCCATCACGACCCGCCGCGCCGCATGCGCGATCGCCTCCAGCCCCGAGGCGCAGAAGCGGCTGACGGTGACGCCGGCCGACTGCACCGGGATGCCGGCGACGAGCGCGCCATGGCGCGCGACATTGCCGCCAGTCGCAGCCTCAGGATAGCCGCAACCCAGCACCACCTCCTCGACGCCTTCCGGCTCGAGCTTCGCCCGGGCCATGGCGTGCCTGATCGCATGGGCGGCCATGTCGGCGCCGCGGACCTGGTTGAAGGCACCGCGATGCGCCTTGCCGATCGGCGTGCGGGCTGTCGAGACGATGACGGCTTCGGTCATGGCGCTTCACATCCTGTCTGGCATTGCGGCCGCGGCCGCCATTTTAACTTGGGTGTCGGCTCGTGTCGGGCCGCCTTCAGGCGGCTGCAGCCTTCACGCTGGAGAAGCCTTTGCCCTCGGCGGCGAGCTTGCGCAACAGCGGCGCAGGTTCGAGCGAAGCATCGCCGCTCTCCGCCGCCTGCTGCTCCAGCCGCTTGACGATGACCTCGAGGCCAACACTCTCGGCCCAATGCATCGGCCCGCCGCGCCAGGCCGGCCAGTTGTAGCCGTTGAGCCAGACCGTATCGATGTCGCCGGCGCGCGTCGCGATGCCCTCCTCGAGGATGCGCGCGCCCTCATTGACCATCGGATCGAGCAGCCGCGCCAGAATCTCCTCGCTGGTGAAGCTGCGCCGCGTCACGCCCTTCTCTGTCGAGACCGCGGCGATCAGGGCCTCGACCTCGGGATCGCGCTCGCCGCTGCGGGCGCCCTCGGGATAGCGATAATAGCCCCGCCCGGCCTTCTGGCCGAACCAGCCACGCTCGCAGATCGCATCCGCCACCGCGGCGGTCTTGCCGCGCGCCTTGCGGCTGCGCCAGCTGATGTCATTGCCGGCGAGATCGGACATGGCGAAAGGCCCCATCTTGAAGCCGAAGCCGGTCAGCGCCGCATCAACTTCATGCGGCAAGGCGCCTGCGACCAGCAGGCGCTCGGCCGCGCGGGTCCGCGCTTCCAGGATACGGTTGCCGACGAAGCCGAAGCAGTTGCCGACCACCACCGGCACCTTGCCGAGCTTGCGGCCGAGCGCGATCGCGGTCGCGACGACATCACCAGCGACTCCGACCGGGCGGACGATCTCGAGCAGCTTCATCACATTGGCCGGGCTGAAGAAGTGCATGCCGAGCACTTCGCCTGGTCGGGTCGTGATCGCAGCGATCTCGGCAAGGTCGAGATAGGAGGTGTTGCTGGCGAGGATCGCGCCCGGTTTGGCGATCCCATCGAGCGCGCCAAAAATCTCGCGCTTGACGCCCATCTCCTCGAAGGCGGCCTCGATCACGATGTCGGCTTCAGCGGCAGCGGCGAGCCCGACCGCCGGCGTGATCAGGGCCATGCGCTGCTCGCGCACCGCCTCGATCATCGAGCCGCGCTTGACCGAGAAGCCATAGGTGTCGCGCACCCGGGCATAACCCTTGTCGATCTGCTCCTGCGTCGTCTCGATCAGCGTCACCGGGATGCCGGCATTGGCGAAGCACATGGCGATGCCGCCGCCCATCGTGCCGGCGCCGATCACCGCAGCGCGCGCGATCGAGCGCGGCTTGATGCTGTCGTCGATGCCCGGAACCTTCGCCGCCTCGCGCTCGGCGAAGAAGGCATAGCGCAGCGCCTTGGAGCGCTCGTCGGCGAGGAGCTTCACGAACAGTGCGCGCTCGTTCGCATGCGCCGCCGCCGGCGCCAGCGTGAAAGCGCCGCGCACCGCCTCGACCAGCGCCGCGACATTCGGCATGTCGCCGGACTTCGCCAGCGCATCCTTCGCCGACGCTTCGAAAGCTTCGCGATCGCCCGTTGTCAGCTTGTCGGCCCGCTCGCCGGTCTTCGCGGGAGCATCCTTGCCTGCCAGCTCCTGTGCCAGCGCGACCGCCGCTCCGACGGCATCGCCCTCGACCAGCCTGTCGACCAGTCCGAGCGCAAGCGCCTTCTGGGCCGCGATCGGCTCGCCCGAGAGCATCATCGGGAAGGCGGCGGCTGCCCCGATCAGGCGCGGCAGACGCTGCGTGCCTCCGGCGCCGGGGATTAGTCCGAGCTTGATTTCCGGCAAGCCGAGCCTGGCGGCAGGCGTCGCCACGCGGCCCTGGCAGGCGAGCGCAACTTCGAGCCCGCCCCCCAGCGCGACACCCTCGATCGCCGCGACGACGGGCTTCGCGGCTTTCTCGATGGCATCGAGCAGATCGGGCAGGATCGGCGGCGCCGGCGGCTTGCCGAATTCGCTGATGTCGGCCCCGGCGATGAAGGCTTTGCCCTGTGCGGCAATGACCAGTGCAACCACGTCGCTGTCGGCCAGCGCTTGCGTCAGCGCCTGCAGGAGATCGGCACGCAGCGCAGCGCCGAGCGCGTTGACCGGCGGATTGTGCAGCGTCGCGATCGCCACCTGGCCTTGGCGGGTGAGGGTGACGGTCTGCATGCCTGCCTCCATTTGTGCTGCGCGCCGCAAGGAGCCGGGCGGGAGGGGTGCTGTCAAGCCGGGGTACCGTTGCCCCGCCCCTTCCTTGACCGGCCAGCTTGCCTCGCCCATCGTCTGCCGCCCGCTTTCGGCGGGATCGAAATGAGAAGGCTGGCATGACGCAGACCGTTCTGAGCGAGACCCCGGCCGAGGGCATCAGGCAGATCATCATGAACCGGCCCGACCGGCGCAACGCGCTCGACCGCGTCACCTATCAAGGGTTGATCGATGCGCTCGCCGCGGCCGACGCCGACGCCTCGGTGCGTGCGGTCGTGCTCACCGGCGCGGGCGGCTGCTTCACCAGCGGCAACGACATCAAGGATTTCGCGGTGGCGGCTGCGACCGGCGTCGGCGCCGAGATCGCCATCGACTTCCTGAACGCGATCTCGACGGCGAAGAAGCCGATCATCGCGGCGGCGGAGGGTTTCGCCGTCGGCATCGGCACCACCATGCTGCTGCATTGCGACCTCGCCTTCGCCGGACGCGAGGCCAGCTTTCGCCTGCCCTTCGTCAGCCTCGGCCTCTGCCCGGAGGGCGGCTCGAGCTATCTCCTGCCTTTGGTCGCCGGCAGCAAGCGCGCCGCCGAATTGCTGATGCTGGGCGAGGCCTTCGGCCCCGAGCTGGCGCAGGAAGCCGGCCTGATCAACGGCGTCGCCGAAGAAGGCGGCGCGCTCGCGCTTGCGCTGGAAAAAGCCAAGGCGCTGGCGGCCCTGCCTCCACAGTCGGTCGCGCTGACCAAGGCCCTGCTCAAGCGCGGCAGTGCCGCCGCCGTGGCGGAGACGATCGCGACCGAGGCGCGCCATTTCGGCGAGCGGCTGCAGTCAGCCGAGGCGCAGGCCGCCTTCATGGCATTCCTCACCAAGCGCTGACGACGGCGCGAAACCTTCGCACTGCTGTCGCGGAACCAGCGGAACATCCTGCTCCCCATCAGGTTGACGCACGCGCCACCCGGCGCGGTCGCGCAAGGAGCAGGTTGTGCAGCTGAAGGTCGTCGCCACTCTCGTCTATCGCTTCGACCATGAAACGCCGGTGATCGTTGCGATCGAGCCGGCGCGGTCCTCGGACCAGTCCATCCTCTCGGACCGGTTGCTGATCGACCAGGCGGCCGAGCTGATCCGAGACGAGGATCCCGCCACGGGCGTCCGTCGCTTTCGCGCTGTGCTCTCCGGGCAGGTCTCGATCCAGTACCAGGGCGTGATCGACAATGGCGCGCGCCCCTTCCTGCAGGCCGGCGCGCATCAGCATGCCTGGGCCGAATTGCCGGCGGAGGTGCTGCCCTATCTGCTGCCGAGCCGCTTCTGTCCCTCCGACAGCCTGATGCGCTTCGCCCAGCGCGAGTTCAGCGACATCGAGGCCGGCGGTGCCAAGGTGCTCGCCGTGGTCGACTGGCTGCAGGAGCATGTCGACTACGTCCATGGCGTCAGCAACGCCCAGACCACGGCCGAACAGACCTTCATCGACCGCGCCGGCGTCTGCCGCGATTTCAGCCATCTCGGCATCGCGCTCTGCCGCGCGCTCAACCTGCCGGCGCGTGCCGTCAGCGTCTATGCCGCCGAGCTGAATCCGCCGGATTTCCACGCGGTCTTCGAGGTCTTCCTCGACGGGCGCTGGTGGTTGGTCGATCCGACCCGGCTCGCACCGATCGACGGCATGGTCCGGATCGCCGCCGGGCGCGACGCCGCCGACATCGCCTTCCTGACCAGCGGCAGCCTGTGCCAGTGCCTCAGCCAATGGGTCGAGGTCACGCGGATCGAGGACAGCGAGCCGGCCGAGGCGGCCTGACCCGGTGATGAGCCGGCCGCTCAGCCGCGGCGATCAATCATCGTCGTCATCATCGTCACGACGGCGGCTGCGTCTCCGCCAGCGATAGTAATCGTCATCGCGCCAGCGCCGCCGGTAGCCATCGTCGTAATAGCGGCGGCGATACCACCGGCGGCGCCGACGATCGTCATCATCGTCATCATCGTCGGCCCGCGCTGCCGTCGCGGTCAGCACTGAGCCGGCGATCACCATGGGCAACGCAAAAAGCGCCAGCCGCAGCAGCTTCCGCCGTCCTTCGTCGGTCTCGCTCATCATCGTCTCCTCTATACCGACCATGCCCCATGGCAGCGGGACAACTTGGCGGATTTGGGAAGAACGAGTGGCGATCGGCCTTATTCCGGAGGGGACGATTTTCGCGTACGATTCAGGCCGGCTGCACCGCGGCCAGCCTTCGCGCCCTAAGGAGGCTGCGTGCCAGCGCGGCCAGGAAGAGCATTGCCTGCACCACGACGATGCAAGGTCCGGTCGCGACATCGAGATGGAAGCTCAGGATCGTGCCAAGGACGCTCGACGTCACCGCCGCGGCGATCGCAACCAGCAGCATCAGGTCGAAGCGGCGCGTCGTCAGGTAGCCGATCGCACCGGGCGCGATCAGCATCGCGACGACCAGGATGATGCCGACCGCCTTCAGCGCCGCGACGATGGTCAGCGCCAGCATCGCCAGCAGGCCGAAATGCAGCGCCCTGACCGGCAAGCCGATCGCTCGCGCATGTGCCGGATCGAAGGCATGCAGCAGGAAATCGCGTCGTTTTATCAACATGAGGCCGGCAACCGGCAGGGCAATCAGCGCCGTCTCGGCGATGTCGCTCCAGGTCACGCCGAGCATGTTGCCGAACAGGATGTGCATGAGGTGCTGGTCGCTATCGACCTTGACGAAGAGCACGAGGCCGAGCGCGAACATGCCGGAGAATACGATGCCCATCACCGTGTCCTCCTTCACCCGGCTGTTCTCCTTGAGGTAGCCGATGCCAAAGGCGCAGGTGAGGCCCGCCGCAAAGGCGCCGAGCGCCAGCGGCAGGCTCGCGATATGCGCCAGCACGATGCCGGGCAGCACGGCATGCGAGACCGCGTCGCCCATCAGCGACCAGCCCTTGAGCACCAGGAAGCAGGAAAGAACAGCGCAGACGAAACCGACCATCACGGCAATGGCGAGCCCGCGCAGCATGAACTCGTGGGCGAAGGGTGCGAGCAGCCAGGTTTGAAGCAGGCTCATGCCGCGCCTCCTGCACTGGCGGCGCGGCGCGCGCCGAGGCGGCCATGCTTGGGCGCGAACAGGAAGGCGAGGAGGAACAGCGCCGTCTGGAAGACGACGATCAGCCCACCGGTCGAGCCGTCGAGGAAATAGCTGGCATAGGCCCCGACCGCCGAGGTCACGACGCCCATGGCAACCGCGATCGCGATCAGCCGGCCGAAACGGTCGGTCAGCAGATAGGCGGTCGCACCCGGCGTCACCACCATGGCGATGACGAGGCAGGCGCCGACCGTCTGCAGGGCCGCGACGGTGCAGGCCGAGAGCAGCACGAAGAACAGGATCTTCAGCCGTGTCGGTGACAGCCCGACGGCGCGCGCCTGGTTCTCGTCGAAGAAGACCAGCATCAAATCCTTCCAGCGCAGCAGCAGGATGGCCAGCGAGACGAACGCGATGATCGCAACCTGGATCACGTCCTCGTCGGAGATGCCGAGGATATTGCCGAGCACGATCGACTGGACGTTGACCGAGGTCGGGTTGATCGAGACGATCAGCAGGCCGACGGCGAAGAAGCTGGTGAAGACGATGCCGATGACGGCGTCCTCGCGCAGTTGCGTGCGCACCCGGACCAGCGCCATGGCGAGCGCCGCCAGCAGGCCGGAGAAGAAGGCGCCGGCGGCATAGGGTACCTTCAACAGATAGGCGAGCGCGACGCCGGGTACGATCGCATGCGCCAGCGCATCGCCCATCAGCGACCAGCCCTTGAGCATCAGATAGCAGGACAGGAAGGCGCAGACGCCGCCGACCAGCGCCGAGACCCAGATCGCCTTGACCATATACTGGTAGCCGAAGGGTTCGAGCAGGAGTTCGATCACGGCCGGCCATCCTTCCTGCCGGCAGCGGGCTTTTCATGGTCGCGCTCGCCATAGAAGACGAGCGGGCGTTCGTCGTCGGTGATCACGGTGACGCGCCGGTCGTCGGCATCGGCGTGCAGGCTGGCGCCTTCCAGGCGGAAATGTCGGAGCGCACCGCCAAAGGCCCGCTGCAGATTATCCTGCGTGAAGGTCGTCTCGGTCGGGCCGGCCGCGAGCACGGTCTTGTTGACGATCACGACCTGGTCGCAGAAATCCGGGATCGAGCCGAGATTATGGGTCGAGACCAGCATCAGCCGCCCCTCGGCGCGCAACTCGCGCATCAACCCGACGATCTGATCCTCGGTCTTGACGTCGACGCCGGTGAAGGGCTCGTCGAGCAGGATCACCTGCCCGCCCTGCGCCAGCGCGCGGGCGAGGAAGACGCGCTTGCGCTGGCCACCGGAGAGCTCGCCGATCTGGCGGCGGCGGAACTCCAGCATGTTGACGCGCTCCAGCGCCTGCTCGGCCGCCTCGCGGTCGGCCTTCCGCGGCAGGCGCATGAAGCCCATATGGCCGTAGCGCCCCATCATCACGACGTCGTCGACCAGCACCGGGAAGGTCCAGTCGACCTCCTCGGCCTGCGGCACATAGGCGACGAGGCCGCGCTTCAGCGCTTGGCGCACCTCCATGCCGGCGATGCTGACCAGCCCCTGCGCCGGCTTCAGGAAGCCCATCAGCGTCTTGAAGATCGTCGACTTGCCGGAGCCGTTGATGCCGACCAGCGCACAGATCGTACCCGGGCCGAGCGCGAAGGACGCGTCGTTCACCGCGGTGACGCCATTGGCGTAACGGACGGTGACGCCGCTGACCACGATCGACGGCGTCGGTCCCTGCCCAGCGCGGATCTCCGCGGTCTGCCGGTTCACTGGCCGAACCCCTTCGCAATCGTATCGACGGTGACTTCGAGCAGCTTGAGATAGGTCGGCACCGCGCCGCGGGCATCCGAGAGCGAGTCGACATAGAGCACGCCGCCATATCTGGCGCCGGTCTCGCGCGCGACCTGCTTGGCAGCCTTGTCCGAGATCGTGCTCTCGCTGAACACAGCCGGAATCTTGTTCTTGCGGACGAGGTCGATCAGCCGGCGCACCTGCTGCGGCGTGCCCTGCTCATCGGCGTTGATCGGCCAGAGATAGGCTTCGCGCCAGCCATAGTCGCGCGTCAGATAGCTGAAGGCGCCTTCGCTGGAAACGAGCCAGCGCTTGTCGGCCGGGACCTTGTCGAGCCGAGCACGCAGGGGGCCATCCATCGCCTTGATCTGCGCTGCGTAGTCGTTGGCGTTCCTGGCATAGGTCGCGGCATTGGCCGGGTCGGCCTCGGCCAGCGCCTTGCGGATGTTCTCGACATAGATCAGCGCGCTAGCCGTCGACATCCAGGCATGCGGGTTGGGCTTGCCCTCATAGGGACCCTCCTTGATGCCCATCGGCGCGATGCCGTCGGTCACCACCGCGCTCTTCACGTTCTTCACATTGTCGAAGAACTTCTCGAACCAGCGCTCGAGGTTCATGCCGTTCCACAAGACGAGATCGGCCGACTGCGCCTTCACCACGTCGAGCGGCGTCGGCTGGTAATCGTGGATCTCGGCGCCGGGCTTGGTGATCGATTCGACGATCGCGGCCGTGCCGGCGACGTTCTGGGCGATGTCCTGGATCACCGTGAAGGTGGTGACGACGCGCAAGGGCTTGCCCGGCGTGGCCTGCGCAAAGGCAGAACCGGCAAGGCCGAAGGCCAGTGTCGTGGCGGCGGCAAGGCCAAGGAAATAGCGGCGCGACGACATGGTCTCTCCAATAGCGAAACAGGCGATGATGTAACGCTATTGCAAACCACTTGCATCTGTCAACGCAGTTGCAAACGAATTGCGATAAAGCAGTTTTTGCAAATGCCTCTCAGGGTTGCTACCTCTCGCGCATGAAGGGAATCGACCAGCGCGTGGCGGCATTCGAGCTCCAGCTCCGCAAGGCGGGGCTGCGCATGACCCAGCAGCGCCGGCTGATCCTGCGGGTCCTGGCCGAGGCCGACGACCACCCCGATGCGAAGGGCATCTTCACGCGTGCCTTCGTGCACGACCCGACGCTGTCGCTCTCGACCGTCTATCGCACGATGAAGCTGCTGGAGACCCAAGGCGCGATCGAGCGCCACGCCTTCGAGGACGGTGTCTCGCGCTACGAGCACGCCGACCAGCAGCACCACGATCATCTGATCGATGTCGAGACCGGCCAGGTCGTCGAGTTCTCCTCGCCGGAGATCGAGGCGCTCCAGGCCAAGATCGCGGCCGAACTCGGCTACGAGATCGTCCGGCACAAGCTGGAACTGTATGGGCGCCAGACCAAGCCGGTGCGGCGCAAGCCCGGCAAGAAGGAAGCGTAACGCCCCTTTCCGTCATGGTCGCCCTTGTGGCGACCATCCACGTCTTCCTTCGTGAGAAACGGCTTTCAAGGCGTGGATGCTCGGGACAAGCCCGAGCATGACGTCGCGGCGGCCTCTATGGCCTCACCCCGCCTTGCGCTTGTTCTGCCGGTTGGCGATCAGGTCGTCGACGACGGCCGGATCGGCCAGCGTCGAGGTGTCGCCGAGCGCGCCGAACTCGTCCTCAGCGATCTTGCGCAGGATGCGGCGCATGATCTTGCCGGAGCGGGTCTTGGGCAGGCCGGGCGCGAACTGGATCAGGTCCGGCGAGGCGATCGGGCCGATCTCGTTGCGGACGTAGGAGACCAGTTCCTTCTTCAGGTCGGCCGAGGGTTTCTCGCCCGCCATCAGCGTGACATAGGCGTAGATGCCCTGCCCCTTGATGTCGTGCGGATAGCCGACGACCGCGGCCTCCGAGACCTGGGGATGCGCGACCAGCGCCGATTCGACCTCGGCCGTGCCCATCCGGTGGCCGGAGACGTTGATCACGTCGTCGACGCGGCCGGTGATCCAGTAGTAGCCGTCGGCGTCGCGCCGGCAGCCGTCACCGGTGAAGTACTTGTTCGGATAGGTCGCGAAATAGGTCTCCTCGAAGCGCTTATGGTCGCCATAGACCGTGCGCATCTGGCCGGGCCAGCTCTCGGCGATGACGAGATTGCCCTCGGCCGCGCCCTCCAGCACCTTGCCTTCGGCGTCGACCAGCTCGGGCTTGACCCCGAAGAAGGGCCGCGTCGCTGAGCCGGGCTTGAGCTTTGTCGCGCCCGGCAGCGGCGAGATCAGGATGCCGCCGGTCTCGGTCTGCCACCAGGTGTCGACGATCGGGCAGCGGCGCTCGCCGACGACGCGGTGATACCACTCCCAGGCCTCGGGGTTGATCGGCTCGCCGACCGAGCCGAGCAGGCGCAGCGACTTGCGCTTGGTCTTCTTCACCGGCTCTTCGCCGGCGCCCATCAGCGAGCGGATCGCGGTCGGGGCGGTGTAGAAGATGTTGACCTTGTGCTTGTCGATGACCTCCCAGAAACGCGAGATCGTCGGATAGGTCGGGATGCCCTCGAACATCAGCGTCGTCGCGCCGTTGGCGAGCGGGCCATAGAGGATGTAGCTGTGGCCGGTGACCCAGCCGACATCGGCGGTGCACCAGTAGATGTCGCCGTCATGGTAGTCGAAGACGTATTGATGCGTCATCGCGGTGTAGACGAGATAGCCGGCGGTCGTATGCAGCACGCCCTTGGGCTTGCCGGTCGAACCCGAGGTGTAGAGCAGGAACAGCGGATCCTCGGCCTTGACCTCGACCGGCGGGCAATGGCCCGAGACCTTAGCGGCCTCGTCATGGTACCAGACGTCGCGGCCGTCCTTCATGGTGACGTTGCCACCGGTGCGCTTGACCACGATCACCGTGGCGATGCCGCCCTTCACCTTGTCGTCGGCAGCATCGACATTCTTCTTCAGCGGCACGGCACGGCCGCCGCGCAGGCCTTCATCGGCCGTGATCACGATCTTTGAATCGGAGTCCTCGATGCGGCTCGCCAGCGAATCCGGCGAGAAGCCGCCGAATACCACCGAATGCATTGCACCGATGCGGGCGCAGGCCAGCATGGCGTAGGCCGCCTCGGGAATCATCGGCAGGTAGATCGTGACCCGGTCGCCCTTCTTAACGCCCTTGGCCTTCAGCACGTTCGCGAACTTGCAGACCTCGGTATAGAGCTGGCCATAGCTGATCTTCTTCGACTCTGAGGGATCATCGCCCTCCCAGATGATCGCCGTCTGCTTGGCCCGCGTCGCGAGGTGCCGGTCGATGCAGTTATACGCGACGTTGGTGGTGCCGTCCTCGAACCATTTGATCGAGACCTTGCCCGGCTTGTAACTGACGTTGCGGACCTTGCTGTAGGGCTTGAACCAGTCGATCCGCTTGCCCTGCTCCGCCCAGAACTTGTCCGGATCCTTGATCGAGGCCGCATACATCTTCTTGTACTTGGCGTCGTTCAGCCATGCCTTCTTGGCCCAGGAAGCCGGCACATCGTAGATCATCTCGGTCATCTCAGGCGTCTCCCCAGACTTGGGCCATCGTTGGGGCCGATCAGCGCCAGCTGGCGCGCAGCGTCAGCCCGACATCCCATCGGCTTCTTGAATTTCGCCGCATCATAGGGCGCGAACCTCAGCCGGCAAGCCGCAGCGGGCTCGCACTTTGGTTGCTGCGACTTTCGGCGAGGATGGGAACGCTCAGAGCCCGCCCATCTTGCAGACGAGCGCCCATTCCTCGTTCGTGACCGGCTGAACCGAAAGGCGGAAGGAGGTGACGAGCGCCATCTTGGCGAGCTTCGGCTCGGCCTTGACCGCGGCGAGCGAGACCGGTTTCGGCAGGGGCTTCACCGCCTTGAAGTCGACCAGCACCCAGGGCGGGCCGGCCTCGGTCCAGGGATAGTGCTCCTTGATGACCTCGACGATGCCGACGACCTCGAGCCCCTCATTGGAATGGTAGAAGAAGACCTGGTCGCCCTTCTTCATCGCTATCAGGTTGAGCTTGGCGGTGTGGTTCTTCACCCCGTCCCAATGCGTGCCCTTGGCACCGGCCTTGACCTGGTCCTCCCAGGAAAACACCGAGGGTTCCGATTTGATCAACCAGTGCGCCATCAGCCCTCATCCTCTTCCTTCAAAGGCACCGGCGGCCGCGACGCCGCCTCGCCGTTCTCGTTCCAGAACCTGACCATCTCGCGCGTCAGCGCGGCATAATCCTCGGGCGAGAGCTCGATCCGGGTCTCGCCCTCGCCGAAAGGCAGGATCAGCACGAAGCGGTGCGTGTCCTCGGCGCGCCGACGGCGCAGTTCGATCACCCGCCCGGCGATGCGCCCGGCGAGCGGCACCGGCTGGCTCTCGCTCACCAGTTCCGCGCCAGTGGTCTTGCGCACCTCGGCGATGCCCCGCGCCACGCGCTTCGTCAGATCGGACCAGTCATTCGCCATTAGTGTCTCCGCTACCGAACCTCATGGCCGGATCTCGACCGGCGTCCCTTCGGGAACACGCGACCAGATCTCACGAATCTCGGCATTGGTGACGGCAACGCAGCCATCCGTCCAGTCGCGTTCGCGATGCAGCCTGCCGAGCCAGCCGAGGCCATTGCGGATGCCATGGATCATGATGTCGCTGCCGGGCGAGACGCCGGCCTGCCGCGCCGCCTCGTTCGCGCGCGCATCGGGATAGGAGATGCGCAGGGCCAGATGATAGCGGCTGCGCGGATGTTTGAAATCGACGGCGTAGACGCCTTCCGGCGTGCGTCCATCGCCTTCACGCGCCTTTTGCCCGATCGGGCTCGGGCCGAGGGCGACGGCATAACGGGCGAGCACCCGGCCATCGCGTTCGAGTGTCAGCCGACGGGCGGCTTTTTCGACCACGACCCGCGTCGCCTGTGTTTCGGTTGACGCGACCGCCGGCGGCACCCGGAACACCTGCATGAACTCCAGGCCAACAGCTAGAGCCGCTCCTGCAACGGCGAGAATGACGATGCGCTTCAGCATCAACCTCATCAATTCTCGGCCCGCACCGGCCGAGCCAGCAAATCGGCGACCGCCTCGCGTACGCCGACGGTGCCGGCGATGATGGTCGCGACCGCCTCGGCGATCGGCATGTCGATCTGCTGCGCCCGCGCCATCTCGACCAGCACGGAGGCGGTGAAGGCACCCTCGGCGAGCTTGCCACCGGCGGCTTCGGTCGGCGATCTGCCCTGCCCCAGGGCCTGGCCATAAGCGAAATTGCGCGATTGCGCCGTGGCACAGGAGAGCACGACGTCGCCCAGTCCCGAAAGCCCCATCAAGGTCTCGGCCTGCGCGCCATGGGCTTCGCCGAAGCGGCGCAGTTCCGAAAAGCCGCGCGCCACCAGTGCGGCCCGGGCGCTCTCGCCAAGCCCGAGACCGATCGCGATGCCAGCGGCAATGGCAAGCACGTTCTTAGCGGCACCGCCGATCTCGACGCCGCGCGGATCGCTGCTGTGATAGATGCGCAGCGCGGATGAATTCAGCGCCTCGGCCAGTCCCTGTGCCAGTACGGCGTCGCTACAGGCAAGTGTCAGCGCTGTCGGCAGGCCACGGGCGATATCGGCGGCAAAGCTCGGCCCCGACAGCACCGCAGGAACCGCATGCGGCATTGCCTCGGTGATGATCTGCGTGGTGAAGCGTCCGCTGCCCTGCTCGATACCCTTGGCGGCCGAGATCACCGGCAGCCCTTCGCGCAGCGGCGGGGCGAGTAGCTCGGAAGCCGCACGCAGCGCCTGTGTCGGCACCGCCAGGATCAGCGCCTCGGCCTGTGCCAGTGCCGCGATATCCGAAACCGGTTCGATCGCGTCGGGTAGCTTTGCACCCGGCAATCGTGGTGCCTCGCGCTTGTCGCGCAGGCTCGCCACGGTCTCCTCGTCGCGGGCCCAGAGCAGCACCCGGCGCCCGGCCCGCGCCGCGGCAAGCGCCAGCGCCGAGCCGAAAGCGCCGGCACCGGCGACGCCGATCGTCCCGTAACGGGCTTGTCCGCTCATGCCTTCGCCCTGAGTTCGTCGAGCGGCCAGCGCGGGCGCGCCACTGCGGTCATATCGTCGACCAGGCCGAGCCGCAGGCGCTCCAGACCGGCCCAGGCGATCATCGCGCCATTGTCGCCGCACAGCGCCATCGGCGGCGCGACCATCGGTAGACCGGCCTCTGTCGCGAGCCGCACCAGCCCGTTGCGGATCTGCTGGTTGGCGGCGACGCCCCCGGCCACGACCAGCGAGGTCGGCTTGATCCCGGCCTCGCGGCAGGCGCGCAGGCCGGCCCGCGTCCGGTCGACCAGCACGTCGACGACCGCCGCCTGGAAGGAGGCGCAGAGATCGGCGACGTCACGGTCGGAGAGCGGCGCGATCCGCTCGGCAACCAACCGCACCGCTGTCTTAAGGCCCGACAGCGAGAAATCCGGATTGGGCCGTCCGCTCATCGGCCGCGGGAATTCGAAGCGCTCGGGATCGCCGGCCTTCGCCTCGCGCTCGACCGAGGGACCGCCTGGATAGGGCAGGCCGAGCATCTTGGCGATCTTGTCGAAGGCCTCGCCGACCGCATCGTCGATCGTGGTGCCGAGCCGGAGGTAGTCGCCGACGCCGCGCACCGCGAGCAACTGCGTGTGACCACCCGATACCAGCAGCAGCAGATAGGGAAAGGCGATGTCGTCGGTCAGCCGCGCCGTCAGGGCATGGCCTTCGAGATGGTTGATCGCGATGAAGGGCCGGCCCGTCACCAGCGCGATCGCCTTGGCGGTGGTGAGACCGACCATGACGCCGCCGATCAGCCCCGGCCCAGCCGCTGCGGCGACGCCGTCGATCTCGGACGGCTTCATGCCGGCGGTCTCGAAGGCGCGCATCACGATCCGGTCGATCGCCTCGACATGGGCCCGCGCGGCGATCTCGGGCACGACGCCGCCATAGGCGGCATGCGCCGCGATCTGGCTGAGGATTTCGTTCGACAGGATTTTGGCTTCGCCAGAGCGTTCGACCGAGACGATCGCGGCGGCCGTCTCGTCGCAGGTCGTCTCTATGCCCAGAACTCGCATGCTCATCGTGACGTTGGGCGGGCATCGACCCTGAAGCCGGGGCGCCGCCAGGGTGCGCGGTTTCGCGCGGGGATTTCCTCCGTATAGTGCTGCATGAAGGCGAAGGCCAATGGCCAGCGCCGGTTGATGGCGCGAAAGCGGAGACCTCGCAGCGAATGACCGATATGCCGACCCCGCCACGCGAAAGCCGGCTCCCTGGCCGCTTCATTCTCGGCACGCGTGGCAGCCCACTGGCCCTGGCGCAGGCGCACGAGCTTGCGCGCCGGCTCGGCGCCGCCCATGGCTGGGACAGCGCCGAGTTGCCACTGGATGTGATCCGTACCACCGGCGACGCGATCCAGAATCGCGCGCTGTCGGAAGCGGGCGGCAAGGGGCTCTTCACCAAGGAAATCGACGCCGCCCAGCTCGCCGGCACCATCGATTTTGCCGTCCATTCCGCCAAGGATTTGCCGACCGCCCTGCCCGATGGCCTCGTCATCGCCGGCTATCTGCCACGCGAGGACGTTCGCGACGCGCTGATCGCGCGCGGCATCTCGCGCCTCGCCGACCTGCCGCAGGGCGCCGTCGTAGGCTCAGCCTCGCTGCGGCGCCAGGCCATCCTCAAGCGGGCCCGCCCCGATCTCGAGGTGACACTGCTGCGCGGCAATGTCGGACGGCGACTGGAGAAGGTCGCGAGCGGCGAGATCGATGCGACCCTGCTCGCCCTCGCCGGCCTGCGCCGCCTCGGCCTTGCCGACAAGGCAAGCGGCATCCTCTCGCTCGAGGAATGCCTGCCCGCCGTTGGACAGGGCGCGATCGCCGTGGTGATTCGCGCCAATGACGCTGCCGCCGCCGCAGCGCTCGGCCCGATCATCTGCCGCGACACCGGCCATGCCCTTGCTGCCGAGCGTGCCTACCTGACCGAGCTCGACGGCTCCTGCCGCACACCGATCGCCGGCCACGCCACCGTCGACGGCGACCGCCTGCACTTGCGTGGCCTTCTGCTCTCGCCCGACGGTAAGGCGAGCGCCGAGGGCGAGCGCCTTGGTTCCGTCACGGAGGCCGCGCAACTGGGAGCCGATCTTGGGCGCGAATTGCGCGCCCGCGCCCCGGCCGGCATCTACGATCCGGCCTGAGCAAAGTCCGCACGAGGAGACGATATGCGCGTTCTGGTGTTCAGACCTCAGCAGGATGCCGAGCGCAGCGCGCAAGCCTTGCGCGAGCGCGGCCAGGATCCGGTGGTCGCGCCGCTGTTCCAGATCATACCGAGCGGCGAGAAGCCGCCGAAGGGGCCGTTCGACGCCCTCGTCCTGACCAGCGCCAATGCCGTGCCGGCAGTGGAAACCCTGCCGAAGGCTTGGCGCGAGACCCTGCCAGCCTTCTGCGTCGGCACGCGCACGGCGGACACGGTCGGCAAGCTCGGCTTCACCGCGCACAGCGCTCAAGGCGGGCGCGCCGAGCTGCTGGCGCTGATCCTCCAACAATTGCCGAAGGGCCAGAAGCTGCTCTTCGTCGCTGGCCGTGATCGCCACGAGGACTTGCCGCAGCAATTGCGCGATGCCGGTCACGAGGTGGCCCTGTGGACGGCCTATGAGGCGAAGGCTGTCGATGCCCTGCCCGCCCCGGCCGCCGACGCCTTGCGTGACGGCTCGGCCGACGCCGCCCTGCATTATTCGCCGCGCAGCGCCCAAATCTTCCTCGACCTCGCCGGCAAGGCCGGGCTGGCCGAGCAGGCACAGGCGCTGCCCCAGATCGCACTCTCGATCGAGGTCGCCGCGCCCCTGATCGCGGCCGGTTCGGACACCGTGCTCGTCGCCGAACATCCCGAAGAAGCAGCCCTCTTCGCCGCACTCGACCAGCTTCCCGCTCGCACTCTGCTGACTGGCGATGCTAAGGAGCCGGAAGCGGCAGAGGACAAGGACGGCATGACGGCAGAGCCGAGCAGCGAACAGGGCCCGGCCGGCAAGCGCCGCAATCGCTCCGGCAGGACACCGCCGACCATCGAGCTTGCGGCTACCGACACTGTCGAGACCTTATCTGCCGAGGCCACCGCTTCGGCGACAAGCGCGGCCGCGGCCGAGCGCACCGAGACACAAGCCGAAGCGGTGCTACCGACAGAAGCGCTCGCCCAGGAATTCACGCCGCCACCGGTGCCCGAGCATCAGCGCCGCTACAATCTGCCGACCGTCGCGCTCGCCGGCCTCGCCGGTGGCGTGATCGGCGCCGGCCTGGTGCTGCTGGGTCTGCGCCTCTCCGGTCCGGATGACGGCGCGCAACTGGCCGAGCTTGCCAAGCGCGTCGAGACGTTGCAGGCACAGAGCGCCGCTTTGCCCAACCGCGCAGCACTCGATGCCGTCGACCGCAAGGCAGCGGCAGCGGCCGAGAGCGCCGCCAAGGCAAGCGGCGAGGCGCAGGCCAATGCCGCTCGGCTCGCCGAACTGGCCAAGGCAGCTCCGGCTGCCGGTGCGACGATCGCCGCCGGGCTGAACGAGAAGCTCGACCGCGCCGACAGCACCGCGACCGCGGCTCGCGACGCAGCCGCGACGCTGGGCCAGCGTCTCGCTGGCGTCGAAGCGGCCGCCAAGAGCGCTGCCCAGCCGAGCAAGCAGGCAGTGGCCGCTGCGCGCGTCGTCCTGGCCGAGCGCATCCGCGACGCGATCGGATCGGGCCGGCCCTTCCAGCCCGATCTCGCCGCCCTCGGCGACATCCCCGCCGAGCAGCGCGCAGCTCTCGCCGCGGTGGCCGGTACTGGCGCCGCGACTCGCGACCAGCTGCTGACGCAATTCAGGAGCCATCGCGCCCTTTTCGTGCGCGAAACCGTGCCGGCCGCGAACAGCTGGGAAGACAAGCTGCTTGGGCTGGCGAGCCGCATCGTCACCATCCGCCCGGTCGGCGAGTCCGGCTCAACCGATCCCGCGACCCTGCCGATTCGGCTGGAAGCGGCGCTCACCCAGAACGACGTCGTGAAGGCGGCTGAGCTCTGGACGCAATTGCCCGAGCCGGCACGGCGTGGCAGCGAAGCTTTCGGCCTGGCGTTGAGGCTGCGAGCGATCGCGGAATCGACGATCAACCGCATCGCGCAGGATGCGGTCGCGGCGCTGGGTACGGCAGGCTGAGAAGGATAGATCCCGATGGTTCGCGTACTGGTCTATCTCTTCATCATCGCGCTCGTCGCCATCGGCGCGGTCTGGCTCGCCGACCGGCCGGGCGAGGTCTCGATCCTCTGGCAGGGCTACCGCATCGAGACCAGCGTCGCGATCGCCGCGATCGGCGTCGTCGTGCTCGCCTTTCTCACTTTGGTCGCCTGGGCGATCATGCGCTTCGTCTTCGGCCTGCCCTCCGCTTTCGGCTTTGCCTCGCGGGCACGGCGCCGGGCTCGCGGTTTCGAGGCGATCTCGCGCGGCATGGTCGCGATCGGTGCTGGCGATCCCATCGCCGCCGGACGCCATGCCGTCGATGCCCGCAAATTCGTGGCCAATGAGCCGCTGACATTGCTGCTCGAAGCGCAGTCGGCCCAGCTCTCCGGCGATCGCGGCCAGGCCGAGGCCGCCTTCAAGGCGATGCTCGACAAGCCGGAAACCCGCGTGCTCGGCCTGCGCGGGCTCTTCGTCGAAGCGCGCCGGCGCGGCGACATGACCGCGGCCCGTGCCTTCGCCGACGATGCGGTGCGCCGTTCGCCTTCGCTCGCCTGGGCCAACGACGCCCTGCTCGACTTCCACACCGCCGCAGGCGACTGGCAGGCGGCTCGCACCGCGGTCGAGCGCCGGGCCGCGCTGCGCCTCTCCGACAAGGGCGAGGCCAAACGCCAGCGCGCTGTCCTGCTCGCAGCCGAGGCGCTCGACGCCAAGGATCGCGAGCCTGAGAAGGCGCTTGCCGCCGCGCTCGAAGCGGTCAAGCTCGCGCCAGGTCTGACCCCAGCCGCCGCCTTGGCCGGCCGAATGCTGTCGGAACGCGGCGACATCAAGAAGGCGGCACGATTGCTCGAAGCGGCCTGGAAGCAGGTCTCGCATCCCGATGTCGCCAGCGCCTATCTCGACGTCCGGCCCGGCGACAGTGCCCGCGACCGCCTTGCCCGTGCCGAGACGCTGACCAAGCTGCGCCCGGCTGATCCCGAAGGCGTGCTGGCCTTGGCCGGCGCCGCCATCCACGCCCAGGATTTTGCCCGCGCCCGTTCCACGCTGAAGCCGCTGCTCGCCGGCGGCGCTTCGGTCCGCGCCTGCCTGCTGATGGCCGAGCTGGAAGAGGCCGAGCACGGCGCAACCGGCCGCGTCCGCGAATGGCTGGGGCGCGCCACCCGCGCCCCGCGTGACGCCGCCTGGGTCGCCGATGGCCTCGTCTCCGATCAGTGGCTGCCGGTCTCGCCGATCTCCGGCCGGCTCGATGCCTTTGTCTGGACCGTGCCGCCGGCGACGCTCGGCAGCCAGGGCGCCCATCTCAACGACGATGTCCTCGCCGATCTCGACGAGCCCTCGGCGCCATTGCTGGAAGGCAAGGCCGAGGTCGCGGAGGCAGTGACGGTGCCGGCCGGGCTTGCCCCGCCCGTGACGATCGAGCAGCCAAAAGCCGAGGCAAAGCCGGAGCCCAAGGCTGAGGCCAAAGTGGAACCGCCTGCCGCGCCGGCTCCGCCCCCGGCGGAGCCTGTCGTCGAGATCGCGCCAGTAACGACGAAGCCGGCGCCGCAGCAGGCCAAACCCGCCCCGGTTGTCTTCCCGGTCGCGCATGCCCCGGACGATCCGGGCCCCGAGCAGCAGGCGCCAGGCGAGGCCAAGGGTCGCTTCCGGATCTTCAGCTGACAAGCACGTCATTCTCGGCCGAAGCGTAGCGAAGAGCCGAGAATCTCGTGACGAGAAAGCTCCAATCGGAGCCTCCTCCGGCCTGAGATGCTCGGGTCAAGCCCGAGCATGACGCATGATCCCAGGGTGTGATTTTTTCCCCGAGCGCCTATAGACGGCGCATGACCACACCCGAAACTGCCACCGAACTCGTCATTGCCCCCGAGCAGGCAGGCCTGCGCCTCGACAAGGCTCTCGCACTGCTCGGCGGCGAGGTCTCGCGCGCCCGCCTGCAGCAGGTGATCAAGGAGGGCGGCGTCAGCGTCGACGGCGCGGTTGTCGTCGATGGCAGCCGCAAGGTCGTCGCCGGCCAGCGCCTTTCTCTCGTGATGCCCGAAGCGAAGCCCGCCGCGCCGATCGGCCAGGACATCCCGCTCACCGTCGTCTTCGAGGACGAGCACCTGATCGTGATCGACAAGCCGGCCGGGCTCGTCGTCCATCCCGCCGGCGGCCATGAGGACGGCACGCTGGTCAACGCGCTGATCGCCCATTGCGGCGAGAGCCTCTCCGGCATCGGCGGCGTGCGCCGGCCGGGCATCGTCCACCGGCTCGACAAGGACACCAGCGGCCTGCTCGTCGTCGCCAAGAACGACAAGGCCCATCGCGGCCTCGCCAAGCAATTCGCCGACCATGGCCGCACCGGGCCGCTGGAGCGGGCCTATCTCGCTATAGTCTGGGGTTCGCCCCGCCGGCAGACCGGCACGATCGATGCCCCGATCGAGCGCTCCAACCGCAATCGCGAGAAGATGATGGTGGTCGGTGAGGGGCGCGGCCGCGAGGCGATCACGCATATCGAGCTGATCGAGCGCTACCCGCCTCTGCTGCGCGGTCATGAGGAGATCGAGGCGCTGGCGAGCCTGGTCGAGTGCCAGCTCGAAACCGGCCGCACGCACCAGATCCGCGTGCATATGAGCCATATCGGCCACCCGCTGCTCGGCGACCAGCTCTATGGTTCCGGCTTCATGACCAAAGCGAGCCGCCTGCCGGAGAAAGCCCAGGCCGCGCTCGCCGATCTCGGCCGCCAGGCGCTGCATGCGCGCCTGCTCGGATTCGAACATCCGGTCACTCGCGAGGAATTGCGCTTCGAGTCGGAACCGCCGACCGACTTTGCACGTTTGCAAGCCGAGCTCTCGATCCTGTGACGGATTTTTGCTGCGCTGCCCACTTTCCGCCACCCTCGCATCGTCTATACTGCACTGCGAAAGCGGATGGCTAAAGGGGCGCCGCTGAGGTGCTGAGCCAGCGATTCGACGGAGGTCGTCGCTGGAGGGAGCACCGAAAAATCCTGCCCGATGGAACATCGGGTGGTTGGCTCGCCGTGAAGCGGGAGCCGGAAAAGGAGTACGAGCATGGCGATTGCATCGCTGCCCGTCATGTCCGCGGAGGGCGGACTTTCACGTTACCTGGATGAGATTCGTCGGTTTCCGATGCTGGAACCGAACGAGGAATTCATGCTGGCCAAGAGCTGGCGCGAGCATGGCGACCGCGACGCGGCCCATAGGCTCGTGACCTCGCATTTGCGCCTCGTCGCCAAGATCGCCATGGGCTATCGCGGCTACGGGCTGCCGATGGGCGAAGTCGTGTCGGAAGGCAATGTCGGCCTGATGCAGGCGGTCAAACGCTTCGAGCCCGACAAGGGCTTCAGGCTCGCGACCTATGCGATGTGGTGGATCAAGGCCTCGATCCAGGAATACATCCTGCGTTCCTGGTCGCTGGTGAAGATGGGCACCACCGCCAACCAGAAGAAGCTGTTCTTCAACCTGCGCAAGGCAAAGAGCAAGATCTCGGCGCTCGGCGAGGGCGATCTCAAGCCCGACCAGGTCAAGACCATCGCGACCAAGCTCGGCGTCAACGAGCAGGACGTGATCGACATGAACCGCCGCCTCGGCGGCGACGCCTCGCTGAACACGCCGCTACGCGAGGATGGCGAAGGCGAATGGCAGGACTGGCTCGTCGACGACAGCGAGAGCCAGGAGCGCCGCCTTGCCGACTCCGAAGAGAGCGACAACCGCCATCTGGCCCTGCGTGAGGCGCTGGGCGTGCTTAACGATCGCGAGCGCCGCATCTTCGAAGCGCGCCGTCTCGCCGAGGACCCGATCACCCTGGAGGAGCTCTCCGAGGAGTTCGGCGTCTCGCGCGAGCGCGTCCGCCAGATCGAGGTCCGCGCCTTCGAGAAGGTGCAGGACGCGGTCAAGAAGGCGCTGGTGAAGATCGAGGCGCCGCGGGCCGCCCTGCCCGCGGCCTGATCAGTAGAGCGGTAGCAACGGCTGCAAGGGCAGCCGGAGCGGCCCAAGGAAGACCCTGCCCTCGCGCAGGACCAGCGGCGGCAGGGGCGAAAGCCCTGCCGCCGTATTGTTTTGCGTGCCATCGCCACCACGTCCACCGAACAGGGCGCCGAGGCCTGCCGCCAGGCCGCCGACCTTGATGCCAGCGATACGATCGACGCCGGCGACTGCCGCCGAGACCTTGCCAGCCGGCCGATGCGCCTCGTCAAGCGCAATCAGGCCGCTGGCCTCGAGCCGCACCGGCCCCTTCGTCAGGACGAGCTTGGTCACGTCGAGCCCGCCGCCAGAGGTACGCCAGGCTTCGAGCGCATCGGGGTTGAAGCCGCGCCGGAAGGCTGGCGCCCGCGACAAGCTGGCCTGCAGGTCGAGATCGGCGAGCTGACCATTGCCAATCAGCACTTCCAGCGCCGGCAGCACGCCGCCCTTGGCGTTGACAGCGAGATCGACCGTACCCTCACTGGTGAAGCGTTGCGGATTGGGCCGCAGATGTATCTCAGTGGCAGTCGCCCGCCAGGTCTCGGCGGCGGCCTGTCCGGGCTCGGTGACGGTCAGCACAGGCTCGCCGAGCACCAGCGAGAAACGCTCGAAGGCGAGGCCACTGAGATGCAGGCTGGCGGCGAGCCCCTTCCAGTCGAGGGCAGCTTTCCGCCCTTGCGGCAGGTTGGCCAGCATCGGCCCGGTCATCTGCAGGATGATGTGGCCGGGGGTCCAGACCTGCGCGACCGCGACCGCCTGGCCGGCATCGACCTTGACCTCGTCGCCCCAGCGCGAGGAGGTCAGCGTCAGGCTGGCGCAGCGCACCTCGATGCGGAAGGGATAGCCGCCGACATCGCGCTCGCGGCAGGTCCAGTTGCGTCCGGCGCGGGCCTCGCGGGCGATGCCGGCATCGAGCTCCTGGTCGACCTTGTTGCGCGCGAAGCCCCAGATCCCCGACCAGCCGGCAGCCAGCAGTGCCAGCAGCACGAAGGGTGCATAGAGCCAAAAGCGGCTGTGCCGGCGCACGGCTGTAATATCGGGCATGCGCGGGCGCTCCATTGCGAAAACCTTGGCGGGTTGATAGCGACCGGGGCCGCTGCGCGCCAGCGCCGGCGGAGGTTGCCAGCAACGGATCGCGAAGGCCCTCTCTGGCGAGGCAAGCAGGCTAAATTGTGAGGGACGGGATGACGGCGCCGCTTCCGCCGGAAGATCTCTGGGTGTTCGGCTACGGCTCGCTGATCTGGCGCCCGGGCTTCGCCTTCGTCGAGCGTGCCAGCGCGCGCCTGCACGGCTATCATCGCGCGCTCTGCATCTATTCGCATGTCCATCGCGGCACGCCGGAAGTGCCGGGGCTGGTGCTCGGTCTCGATCGGGGCGGGATCTGCCGCGGGGTCGCCTTCCGCATTCCCGCCGAACAAGCGGAAGAGACGATCGACTATCTGCGCGCCCGGGAGCAGGCGACGGCGGTCTATCTTGAGCGCAGGCTCGCTTTACGGCTCGACGACGGACGGCGCCTCAACGCCATCACCTACATCGCCGACCGCGCGCATGAGCAATATGCCGGGCGCCTGCCGGAGGCGGCGGTGCTCGCTTTGGTGCGCCAGGGCAAGGGCGTCTCGGGCGAGAACCCGGACTATGTCCGGCGCACCCACGAGCATCTGCACGAGATGGGCATCCACGACCCGCTGCTCGCCCATCTCGTGGCCGAGCTCGACAGGACGGGGTAGCCAGCGCCGATCTGAGCGCTCACGCCTCGGGCATCAAGTCGCACAGCGCGGCGCGGCGGCTGGCGCCGTCCTCGGCGAGCAGATGGACATGGATCTCGCTGGCACCGGCCATGGCGACAGCATCGCGCCAGCGCGTCAGCGCCGCATCGATGCCGAATGGCCCGCTGTCGCGCGCAGCGACGATCGTGCGATCGGGCGAGACCGCCAGCAGCACCACATCGCTGAAGCTGAGCGCGTGCCCGTCCTGGATGGCGAAGACCGAGGCGACATAGCGCCGGCCGGAGCGGCCGCGCCAGGCGGTAAAACGGCGCTCGGCGAGATGGGCGGTAGCGCGCAGTGGCATCTCCCGCACCTGTCCTGGCAGCGTGGCATCATCGCCGAACAATGGAGCAGCACGCTCCGTCCTGGCGGGTTGCAGCGCCTCCAGCAGGTTGAGCTGGCGCGGCATCTTGTCGATCGACCGGTGGCGGTCGAATGGGAAACGGGCTCGGGCTAGAGCAGCCATGTCGTTCCTCCTTTGTTCTAGAACAAAATCGGAACACTCCCGACCTTTGTCAAGGCCGATCAGGCGCGGGGTTGAGGCTCCTGCCGTATACTGACAGGAGGAGGCACTCCGAGGCGGGCGAGTTCGGCAAGGCCATCTGCCAGGAGCCGGTTGCTCGCCGTCTCGATACGTTCCTGCAGCAGGGCGTGGAATTCCAGCTTTTTCATGCCGGGCGGAATCGCCGGCAGGATCTCGACGCGGATCGTGCCCGGCCGCTTGATCAGGCTGCGGCGTGGCCAGAACAGCCCGGCATTGAGCGCGACCGGCACGCAAGGCAGGCCGAGCTCGGTATAGAGATGGGTGACGCCATATTTATAGGCTGGCTCGGCACCGGCGGGGCGGCGTGTGCCCTCGGGGAAGATCATCAGCTGCCGGCCGTTCTCGCCGAGCTCGATCTTGGCACGCCGCGTCACCTCCTGCAGGGCGCGGCTGCGCGCCCCGCGGTCGACCGGGATCATCCTCAATTTGATAAGGCACCAGCCGAAGAAGGGCAGCCAGGTCAGTTCGCGCTTGAGGATATAGACGGGATTGCGGAACACCGTCACCAGCGCGAAGGTTTCCCAGGTCGACTGGTGCTTGGCCGCCATGATGATGCCGCCCGGCGGAATGTTCTCAGTTCCAACGATCTCGCAGCGCGTGCCGACGATCACCCGCATCAGCCAAAGCGAGGTCTGTCCCCAGCGCACCGCGATCGCCAGCAGGAAGCGCCGCGGCAACACCATCGTCCCCATGGCTGCGAGCACCCAGAATGCGAGGTTCAGGTAGAACGCGACGTTGAACAGGAGTGAGCGGATCAGCAGCATGGTCCGCAAGAACCCCGACAGCCCGAATGCGTCAAGAGCCCTCTTGCATCGGGTCAGGCCCCGTGTGCCGGCGACGGCGCCCGAGAACGCTTGTCGTGCTCGGGGCCGATCTGGTCGCCGGGCTTCGGCGAGACGGGCTTCCGCCCGCCGATGATCACGGAAAGGCGCGAGGTCTCGGGGTCTGTCTCGAGTTTGCTGCGCACGCCGGCAACGAGATATTTCAGGTATTCCGGCACCAGCAGGCGGATCGCGTGCCAGTCGCGCCACCAGCCGCTGACGTCGACCTGGTCGGTCACCACAGGATGCGGCACGAAGCGCACGCCCGGCATCGCATGCGCGAGTTCGAGCAGCGTGCGCGGCATATGATAGTTCGAGGTCACCACCAGCAGCGACCGGAAAGCGTGACGCCGGACCCAGCGCCGCGCCTCGATCGCATTGCCGATCGTGTTGCGGGCGCGATAATCGAGATCGACACAGCAGGCGAGCGCCTCGCGCGCCGTCGGATTGAGCTTGGCCAGTTCGTCGCGGCCAGTCTTCTCATTGACGCCGCTGATCAGCAGGCGGCGTCCCCGATCGGCATTGAGCAGGCTGATGGCGTCGCCGATCCGCTGCGCTCCGCCGGTCACGACGACGATCGCGTCCGTCCTGGGCGGCGAGCCAGCTTCCGTCACCGACAGCGCGGTGGCGAACCGGACATAGCCGGCGACCAGGACCAGGCCGCCGGCGAAGCATGACCAGAACAGGAAACGGCGAAGAAAGCGGCGCCGCGGAGAGACGAGCGTCGTCATCGGTCGCAGGGCAGCCGGGCTGTCCTCAACATAGGGAAGATGGCCTTGCCGGGTTCCAAGCAGCACCATGACGTTCAGGAACTAACCGCCCAATCGGGCACAATGACGGCACCTTCGCAATCCCGCCGCGAAGCGAGTCAGCCCATCGCCCGCAGATAATGCCGCACCGTCAGCCGCGAGACGAGTCCCGCAATCGCCGCAACCACAGCCGCGACGAGCACGACGGCCGCATAGCCCGACCAGCCGATCTCGAAGGCCCCGAACAGCGCCTGCAACTGATCGGCTTCAGGCGTAGCGCTCCAGGCCGAGGACAAAAGGCCGAGCAACGCGATCGCGAGGATCGCCGCCAATCCACCGGCTGCGCCGCCACGCAGGCCGAGTGCGACGAAGCGCGTTTGGAACTCGCGCGCGATGAACTCGTCGGTTGCGCCGACGAAATGCAGCACCTCGACCGAATCGCGACTGCCCGCCATGGCCCCGCGCGTGGCGAAGGCGACCGCGAGCCCGGCCGCCACCAACACGAGCAGAACCACCGCGACGCCGGCCAGGATGATGGTGCTGGCCATGGTCGAGAGGCGGCGCACCCAGAGCCGGTGGTCGTCGAGCGTCGCGCTCGGCACCTCGCGTCGCAGTGCCTGGCTGAAGGCGACGAGATCGTTGGCGGCGGCTGAGGAGAGCCGCAGCACGATCAGCCGCGGCACCGGCAATTCGACGAGATCGAGCCCTGCCCCCAGCCAGGGCTCCAGCAGCTTGTCCGATTCAGCACGCGGCATCGCCCGCGCCTCGGCCACGCTCGGCACAGCCCGGGCGAGCTCGACCGCGCGCGCAATGTCCTGCTCGATGTTCCGGCGCGGATCGGGCCGGACCTGGATCGTCATCTCGTTGGCGACCGCACCGCGCCATTGCTCCGAGGCGCGCGCGGCGAGCAGCGCCGCCCCGGCGCTCAGCGCAGCGAGGAAGGTCAGGATGGCGATGACGACGACGAGCGCGCGCCCAGCGACCGAATCGACCGGGACCAAAGGCTGGTCGCGGCGCAGGCTGGCCGGCAGCCGCTGGCCGGCGCGCGGGCGCTCCTCCTCCCCATCGTCCATATCGAGAGGCTCAGGCATCGACATGCAGATGCCCATCCGCCAGCACGAGGCGCGGTGCGTCGTAGAGCTCCATCAGGGCGATATCGTGGGTTGCGATCACCACTGCCGTTCCCAGCGACTGCAATTCCATGAAAAGCCGGAGCAGCCGTCGGCCAAGACCGGGATCGACATTCCCCGTCGGCTCGTCGGCGAGCAGCAATTGCGGCCGGCTGATCAGGGCGCGCGCGATCGCGGCGCGCTGCTTCTCGCCGCCGGAGAGGACGGCGGGCACCGCATGCATGCGCTCGCCGAGCCCGACCCAGCGCAGCAGCTCGACGACCTCGGCGCGATAGCTCGCCTCCTCCTTGCCGATGACGCGCAGCGGCAAAGCGACATTCTCATAGACCGTCAGATGGTCGAGCAGCCGGAAATCCTGAAAGACGACGCCCATGCGGCGACGAAAATCGGTGAGCGTGTTGGCTTCGAGGCGCGAAACGTCCTGGCCGAACAGATTGACGAGGCCGCGGGTCGGCTTGAGCGCCATCAAGACCAGCCGGATCAGCGTGGTCTTGCCGGCTCCCGACGGCCCGGTCAGATACTGGAACGAGCGCGGCGCAATGCTGAAGTTGATGTCCTTCAGCACCTCAGGCCCCATCCCGTACCGCAACCCGACATTCTCGAACCGAACCAACGCCGCTCCTCTCGCTCACTCGCGTCCGAATCGTGCCGGACGGTTGCCAAGCCGGCGCGATCCTACACCCAGACCATAGCCCGGCGGGAAGCGCCGAACGTGTTTTCCTCAAACCGCATCGAGTACGCCTCGTTCGGCCCGAACGGCAAGGTCACCGATAAAGCGGTCGCGGCCCAAGCTGACAGCCGGCTTTACGCGACATTAACCATAAATCGACCCTATGAGGCGTGGAGCCGCATGCCGCTTCCGCTTCTGCTTGCATGGGGCGGCGAGAGGATCAGGCTCCGTACCGATGCCGCACGGAGCGACCGTTTCTGGACCATGCTGATTGTCTGCCCCAACTGCGCCAGCCGATATGAGATCGCCGAGGCCAAGATCGGGGCCGGCGGCCGCAAGGTGCGTTGTGCCAGTTGCCAAACGACCTGGACGATCGAGGCGCCGCAGGCTGCCGAAGCACGCCCGGCGAACGACATCCTGCAATCCGACCTGGATGCCGCGATCCCGGACCTTCCCACCGCTCCCAGCCCGGAACAGACCGCCGCAGAGCTGGAGGAGGAACTGCGCCGCGCCAGCGAGATCGACGCCGGCATCTCCGCGATCACGGCTGAGCGGGCCGAGTCCCGGCAGCCAGACGCATTAGAACAGCCTCCTTCTCGGAAGCGGAGCTGGGCCGGCGCCCGCAACCCGCTTGCCCGCCTGCCATCGGCTGCCGCGAGTGTCCTCGTGGTGGTAGGTATCGCCATCCTCGGACTGGGCCTCTGGCAACGCGAGCGCGTCGTGAGGGCAGCGCCGCAATTTGCCGCGCTCTACGCGAAAATCGGCTTGCCCGTGAATGTGCGCGGTCTGACCTTCAGCGCCGTGGAAAGCGAGCTGGTTCTGGACCCGCAGGGGCGCTTCCTGGTGGTCACGGGCGACGTCACCAACATCACCAAGGGCGCGGCCAAGGTGCCGCCGATCACGGTGACGGTGCAGGCCGAGGACGGCAAAGTCCTCTACAGCTGGACGACGGAGCCACCGCGCACGTCGCTGGAGTCGGCCGAGTTGATGCATTTTCGTGCCCGCCTCGCCTCGCCGCCCGAAAACGGCCGCTCGGTCCAGTTGCGCTTTGGCGCCAGTAGCCCCAACGGCATCGCCGCTCTCTACTGATTTCCCACACCTGGTTTCCCGACTCCTGGGCCCAGGCCGCTTCAATTGTCGGCGCATGGACGCTATGACTGAGGCCTGAAGAGTTTAGCCCGCGATCATGGGGCTGCGCGGGCACGGGCCCACGCCGATAAGGAACGGTCGTCGATGTCCCAGCCCCAACGTATCCGCGTTCTCTACGACGAGGCGGCCATCGCCGCCCGCAATGCCGAAATGGCTGCCGAGATCGCAGCCGATTCCGGCGAGGATTTGCTCGTCGTCGCGGTGCTGAAGGGCAGCTTCATGTTCGTCGCCGACCTGATCCGGGCCATGCATCGCACCGGCATGACCCCGCAGGTCGAATTCGTGCACCTCTCCAGCTATCGCGCCGCCACCATCTCTTCCGGCCAGGTCGAGATCCTGCGCGACGTCCAGAGCGATGTTCGCGGCAGGCAAGTGCTGCTCGTCGACGACATCCTCGAATCCGGCCGCACGCTCGCCTTCGCCAAGGACTTGCTGGCCGCGCGGGGGGCCGCTCGGGTCTCCACCGCCGTCCTGCTCGAGAAGCCGGCCAAGCGCGCTGTCAATATCCAGGCGGACTATGTCGGCTTCGAGTGCCCCGATTATTTCGTCGTCGGCTACGGCATGGACGTCGCCCATTCCTACCGCCAGTTGCCCTATGTCGGCGTGATCGAGACCGCCGACCAGGCCGGCCTGCCGGGGATCTGATCGATGTCGCGCATTCTCGTGGTCGACGACGAAGAGAGCCTGCGCTCGCTGGTCGCGCGTGGCCTCGCTTTGGACGGGCACGACTGCCTGACCGCCGGCGACGGCGCCGAAGCGCTCGACATCCTGATGGCCGAGCAAGGTCGGTTCGACCTGCTGCTCACCGACATCCGCATGCCGCTGATGGATGGCATCGCGCTGGCGCTCGCCGCCAAGCAACAGTTCCCCGACCTCACCATCATGCTGATGACCGGCTATGCCGAGCAGCGCGAGCGGGCCAAGAGCCTGGAGACGATCGTCTCGGAGGTGATGACCAAGCCCTTCACCATCGCCGAACTGCGCGAGACGGTGCTGCGCGTAATCGAGCGCTCGATCGGATGAGCGCTCACTGGTTCAGCGATTCAGCCACCAGATCGACGCGTTGAGCAGGGTCGCGAACGAGACCCAGGCGAGGTAGGGTACGAACAGGGCCACGGACAGCCGGTCGCCCAGTGCTGCGAAACACCGCATCGTCCAGACCATCGCCACCAGCAGCAGCGCGATCACGACGAGCCCGCCGACCGGGCTGTTCAGGCCGAAGAACACGCAGGACCAGAGCATGTTGAGCGCGAGCTGGAGGTGGTAGGCAAGCAGCGCCTGCATCCTGCCCGGCGTACCATTCGGCAGACGCAAGACGCGAAAAGCAGCCAGCGCCATCAATGCGAATAAAGCCGTCCAGACGGGAGCGAACAGCCAGTTCGGCGGATTGAAGGCTGGCTTGGCGAGGCCGGCATACCAGCCAGGAATTTGCGGCACCGTCACCGCGCTGCCGATCAGCGAAGCTGCCACACCGGCAGGATGGCGATGAGGGCGGCGAGCCACACTGCCGGCTGACGGCTGGCGCTATCTGTCGATATGCTCATGCGGCGAGAATGGGGTGCATCTGCACCCCAGGCAAGACAGGCCTCTTGCACTGCAGCAAGCACGATGAGATGAATTGTCTCTCATAGTAGAAATCGGATCGAGCATGACCAAGCGCCCTCTCCATCCCCGCTCGCTGGCAGCCCAGGCGATGGGCAAGATCGACCCGCTCACCAAGGCCGTGGTGCCGCCGATCCATCTCTCCAGCACCTATATCCGCGACGAGGACAACGCCTACTCATCCGGTTTCATCTATGGCCGGCCGGACAATGAGACGGTGCACGAGGCGCAAGCCGTGCTCGCCATGCTGGAGGAGGCCAAGGCCGGCGCCCTGCTGTTCGGCTCGGGCATGGCGGCCGCGACCGCCGTGTTCCAGGCGCTCTCTCCTGGCGATCACGTCGTTGCCTCCAAGGTGATGTACTGGGCGCTGCGTTCCTGGCTGCTGACCGAGGCGACGCGCTGGGGGCTGAAGATCGACTTCGTCGAGAGCGACGATCTCGCCAAGCTGAAGGCCGCCGTGAAGCCCGGCGTCACCAAGCTGGTCTGGATTGAAACGCCATCCAACCCGCTCTGGACAATCACCGATATCGCCGCCGCCGCCGAGATCGCCCATGCGGCCGGCGCCAGGCTCGCGGTCGACTCGACCTGCGCCTCGCCCGTGCACACCCGCCCGCTCACGCTCGGCGCCGACATCGTCATGCATGCGGCCACCAAGGTGTTGAACGGCCATTCCGACGTAATCGCCGGCGCGCTCTGTGCCCGGCAGGGCGACGATTTCTGGGCGCGCATCAAGACCGTGCGCAAGGGCCAGGGTGGTATCCTCGGCCCGTTCGAGGCTTATCTCTTGATGCGCGGCATGCGCACGCTCCATGTCAGGCAGGAGCGCCAGTCGGCTTCAGCCATGACACTGGCGCAGAAGCTTGCCGCCCACCCGCTGGTCTCGCGCGTACTCTATCCCGGCCTGCCGCAGCATCCCGGCCATGACATCGCGGCCCGCCAGATGGAAGGTGGCTTCGGCTTCATGCTTTCGGTCCAGGTTACCGGCGGCGAGGCGGCGGCGATTAAATCGGCCGCGCATGTCGAGCTCTACAAGCGCGCCACCTCGCTCGGCGGCGTCGAGAGCCTGATCGAGCATCGCGCCTCGATCGAGGGCGCGGGCTCACCCTGCCCGCCCGACCTGCTGCGCCTCTCGACGGGCATCGAGGATGTCGACGATCTCTACGCCGATCTCGACCAGGCTCTGAAGGCCGGGCATCGCTGAGGCTGCTTCCCGTCATCGCGAGGAGCGTCAGCGACGAAGCAATCCAGAGCCGTCGAGCGCTGGCACTCCTGGATTGCTTCACTCCGCTCGCAATGACGCCTAGAACCAGATTCCCTTCGCCGTCGTCAGCAATTGCCGGCGGTCGGCGAGGCCGTTGGCACCGCCATTGATCAGCTGGGTGACGCGCGCTGCGTCATCGCGGTCGGCGGCGGCGTTGATCTTGCGGTCGCGCCAATAGGCGAAGGCGATCTGGACCGAGATGCGCGGGTCGAGCGCGAGCTCCGGCCGCCCTTCCAGATCGATGTTCAGCATCCGGCCGATCCGCTTGTAATTGGCCCGGCCGGTCAGCTGGAAGATGCCGCGGCCGTGATAGCGCGCGCCGTCGCCGGGCTCGGTATTGCCGAGATCGGCACGACCCTCGTAGCGAGCGAACTGCTTCTTCCCGCCCTTCTCCTCGAGCGTGCGGAAACGGTCGGTCTCGTGCGCGGCCTGCGCCAGGAAATGGCAAACTCGCAGCGGCGTCCTCAGATCGCCCTCGGCAGCCAGCCGCTCGAAATGCAGGGCGATATTGTTCATCAGCTCCGCCTTGCCGATCGGCGCCAGGCGGGCGAGCCGCGCGACGGTGACGGCAAGATCCGGCACCCGCGGAACCTGCGGCTCCTCGATCGGCGCTTCTTCGGCTGGCGATCCCTGCATCGACATGGCGGCACTCCCGTTTGCGCTTTGCGCGAGTATGCACCGGTTTCGCATCGCGGGGATAAATCGGCCCTACCATCGTCATGCCCCTGAAACAGCCGGTGTCTAGCGAGTGCCAACCCCGCAGGAAAAACCCGCCATGACCGACCAGACCGCCCTTAGCCGCCGCACGCTGCTCGCCGCCCTCGGCACCGTCGCCCTCGCCGCGCCGGCCCTCGCCCGCTCGCTCCCCGCCCTGCCCACCAATGGCCTCGGCACCGATACCGGCTACTGGGACGCGGTTGCGCGCCTCTACAGCGTAACGCCCGACATGGTGAACCTCGAGAACGGCTATTGGGGCATCATGGCCGAGCCTGTGAAGGCCGAGTACAAGCGCCTGACCGATTTCGTGAACTTCGAGAACACGGTCTACGCCCGCACCAAGATCGGCCAGGATCTCGACGAGGTCCGCACACCGGTGGCTGGATTCCTCGGCGTGGCGCGCGAGGAGGTCGCGCTGACCCGCGGCGCGACCGAGGCGCTGCAGACCCTGATCGCGGGCTACAACAAGCTCAAGCCCGGCGACGGCGTGCTCTATGCCGATCTCGACTATGATTCGATGCAGTACGCGATGAACTGGCTGAAGAGCCGGCGCGGCGTCGAGGTCGCGAAATTCGACATCCCCGAGCCCGCGACCAAGGCCAATGTGCTCGCAGCCTATGAGGCCGCGCTCAAGGCCAATCCGAAGACCAAGCTCCTGCTGCTAACCCATATCAGCCACCGCACCGGGCTGATGATGCCGGTCAAGGAGCTCGCCGCCATGGCCAGGGCGCGCGGCATCGACGTCATTCTTGACGCCGCCCATAGCTGGGGCCAGGTCGACTTCAAGGCCAAGGACCTCGGCGTCGACTTCATCGGCTTCAACCTGCACAAATGGATCGGCGCGCCGCTCGGCGTCGGCGTCATGTACATCGCCCGCGAGCGGCTGGCGGACATCGACACCCATTATGGCGACGAGGACTTCAAGGCGGACGATGTCCGCTCGCGCATCCACACCGGCACGCCGAACTTCGCCGCCCAGCTCACCGTCCCTGCCGCGCTCGCGCTACATCAGGAGGTCGGACCGCAGGCCAAGGAAGCGCGCTACCGGCACCTGCGCAACTACTGGGTCGCCCGGGCGCGCGAGCTGAAGGGCGTCGAGATCCAGACCCCGGACGATCCCGAGATGGTCGCCGGCATCACCTCCTTCGCGCTCACCGGAAAGCGCTCCGCAGCCGACTGCAACGCCGTCGTCGTGGCGCTGCGCGACCAGCACAAGGTAATGACGGTGCGTCGCGGCGGCGTCGCCAAGGGCAACACCATCCGCATCTCGCCGGCGCCCTATCTGACCGAGGCGGACCTCGACCGCTTCATCGCGGCGCTCGCGGTTGTCTCGGGCAATCGCGCCGGCTGAACGACCAGTACCGCAACCGTCTTTCCGGGGCATGCCGAAGGCATGAGCCCGGAATCCATCAACACAGGTCATCGCAATTAAAGCGCGGTAATCGCCGCGTTCCACTTAGCTACGACGGAGTTCATGGATTCCGGGCTCGCCGCTGCGCGGCGCCCCGGAATGACGGTGAAACAGCGGGATCAGTTCCGCCGCAGCAGGCGCTCGAGGTAGTCGAGTTCCTCGGTCGGACGCAGCGGATCGCCGAGGCGCCGGCGCAATTCTTCGAGGATGCGCCTAGCCCGCTGTGTCGCGCTCTCGTCGGCACCCGGTACGCGCACGCGGCCATCGGCCCAGTCACGCTGGCGCTGCGGCCGCCCGAGCGGATCGTTGTTGTCGGGTTGCTGGGCCGAAGGCCGGCCAGCCGGGCGGCCGTCCGGATCGCCATAGGCATTCTCGTTGCCCTCGCCTTCGCCGGGCTCGCCCTGCATCTGCTGGGCGAGGTTCTGGCCGCCCTTGCGCAAAGCTTCGAGCGCGCGCCCCTGCGCGTCGACCGCCTGCCCATCCTGTCCCTGGCCGAGCTGGCCTTCCGCGTCGCGCATCGCGTCCTCGGCCTCGCCGAGCTCGCCTGGATCGGCGCCCATGCCGCGCATGCGCCGCTGCAGGTCCTGCAGGCGCTCGCGCAAGGCCTGCTGGCGTTGCGACAGGCCCTGGCCCTGCCCGCCTTCGGCATTCTGGCCGTCCTCGCCCTCACCCTCTTCGCCGTTCTCGCCCGGCTGCTGTCCGGGTTGCTGGCCACGTTGCCCGCGCTGGCCCTGCTGCCCTTGCTGGCGCTGGCCCTGCTGGCCGGGGCGCGCCTGCTGCTGGCCGGGTCGGCGGCCTTGCTGGGCCCGATTTTGGCGCTGCTGATCCTGCTGATAGGTCTCGTCGCGCAATTGCTGCTGCTCGCGTGTCATCCGGTCGAGATCGCCGAGCGCCTGGTTCATCTCGCGCTGCCGCGGGTCCTGCTGGCCGGGACGCGCCGTCTTGAGATTGTTGAGAAGGTTGTTGAGTTCCTCCATCAGGCGCTGCGCCTCGGCCATGTCGCCGCGCTTCGACAATTCCTCGATGCGGTTGAGCATGTTCTGCAGGTCGCGCGGTGTCACCGTGCGGAAATTCTCGGGCAGCTGCGCCTGGTTCCGTTCGCCGTTCTGCTGCTGGCGCTGCATCTGCTGGGCGAGCTCGCGCATGAACCGGTCCATGGCGCGGCGCATCTCTTCGGTGAGCTTCTTGATCTCGTCCTCGGTGGCGCCGCGATCGAGCGCCTGCTGCAGATTCTCCTGCGCGGCCCGCAGCGCCTTTTCGGCGTCCGATAGGTCGCCATCTTCGAGTTGCAGCGCCAGCGCCCACATCATCTCGGCGGCGTCGCGCAGCTGGTCGTCGCTAGCGGCCCGGCGCAGCCGCTCGCCGATCATGCGCATGCCGAGATAGACGCCGGTCTCCTTCATGAACTGGTCGGGCTCGATCATCAGCGCGTCGAGCGCAAGCTGAACCTTCTTGCGCGTATCGACGTCCATGATCAGCTTGCGTCGCTGCTCGACCAGCGCCTTGGCCAGCGGCTTGGTGAAGGTCCGCTGCGGCAGCACGATCTCGACGGTCTCGCTGCGCCCCTCCTGCCCGGTCTCGTCGCGCGCCAGGAGGTTCAGATTGACCTTGGCGCCGGCCCAGGGATGGGCCGAGAAGTCGACCGTGCTCTTCATCTCGTCTTCGCCGGAGCCGGAGGACGGCACCGGCAGGATCTGCTTCGGCGCCTCGACCAGCGAGCGGCCGCCCGCGAGCGGAGCGACGCGCGAGACGATGACTTCGGCCGAGGCGATGCCGTAATCGTCCTTGGCGCGATAGCTGATGCCGAGCCCGCCCTGCACGCCGCTGACCGGCTTCGGTGGTTCGACGAAGGCGATCTCCGGCTTCTGGTCGATGATCGCATGCAGGCTCAGCGTCTGGGCGGGAGCGCCCGAGCCGGTGATGCGCAAGGTGCCGTCGCCGGCGAGCAGATAGCGCTTCTCCGTCACCGCGACAGTATTGGTCGGCGCAGCCTTGGCATCAGCCGGCTTGGCTTCGCCCGGCTTACCCTCGACCGGCACGACATCGAGCCGGCCGGTGGTCGCGACATCCATGCCGCTGCGCCCGGCGATGCGCACCACCACCGTCGACTTCTCGGGCACGTTGAAATTTGGGCTCGCCAGCCTGGCGAAGTCGATCAGGATCGGTGGCATCCGCGTATAGGCCGGCGGGTCGATCCAGGCATCGATCCGGACCGCGGCGGCGGCGAGCGCAGGTCCGCGCCAGTCGAAGGCGGCGGTGAGCCGCGGCAGGACCTCGTGCCCGGCGACGAAGAAACCGGCGACAGCGGCAACCAGAGGCGCCGCACGCAGCGCCTGCTTGTCGCGCCCGGCCATATGCGGTTGCGGAGGCGCGACCTTCAATCTCGCGACATGGGCGCTCTGCCGCTGCATATGCAGCGTCCACAGCGCCTGCGAGACCGGGTCCTTGCCGCCGACCGCGAGCGTGTCCTCGAGCGCAGTCGCCGGGCGATGCGCGCCATCCATGGAGTGGTCGAGCCGGGCCAGCGCTTCGCGGCGGCTCGGCCAGCGGCCGGTGACGGCCGGCCAGAAGCTTCCGAGCAGCGCCAAGGCGAAGACGGCGGAGCCGGCGGCACGGCCCCACCAGGGCAGATGCAGCCAGAGCCCGAACCAGGAGACGGCGAGAAACAGCAGGACGACGCAGAGCGGCACCCACAGCTTCGGCCAGATACGCTCCCACGCCAGCGACAGCCTCGACGCCATGGTGAGGCGTTCCAGCCGCTTGCGGATCGTCCCACCTGTGTCGAGCGCCGTCCGGCGCGGTGTTTCGCTCATCCGATGCTCCGAGCCGCCCCCCGCGGCGCCTCTCTTGGCTTCATCGATCGAGCGGAGAGGCTAGCACGTGATTGTGGCGTGACCAGCACTCAGGCGCGATACCCCACAGGCGCTCCGCTTATTGTGAAGCGTCGTCAGGGCAGCCAGGGCGGTGCACGATCCGTGCCGATCAGCTCTTCATAAGTCTGGCGCGGCCGCGTAACGGCGAATTTGTCGCCCTTCACCAGTACTTCGGCGATCAGCGGGCGTTGATTATAGGTCGAGGACATGCTGGCGCCATAGGCGCCGGCGGTCATGAAGGCGATCAAGTCACCGGGCTTCAACTCTGACAAATCGCGCCCGGTGGTGAAGGTGTCGCCTGATTCGCAAATCGGTCCGACCACGTCATAGGCGATCGTCTTCGCGCCTTCCGCCGGCTCTGCCACCGGCCAGATCTCGTGATAGGCCTCGTACATCGCCGGCCGCAGCAGGTCGTTCATCGCCGCGTCGACGACGAGGAACTGCTTGGTCGGGCGAGGATTGAGATGCAGCACCCTGGTCAAGAGGATGCCGGCATTGCCGACGATCAGCCGCCCCGGCTCGAAGCCGAGCTCGGCGTCGAGCCCTTCGGTTACCCTGGCAACCATCGCGGCGTAGGCCTCGATCAGACCGGGGCCATGATCGAATTCCCTGGGAATGTCGTAGGGGATACCGAGCCCGCCGCCGAGATCGAGCCGGTCGACGCGGTGCCCTTCAGCCCGCAGCGCCAACACGAGGTCGCGCATCTTGGCATAGGCCGCCTCGAAGGCGTCGACCTCGCGGATCTGGCTGCCGATATGCACGGCAAGGCCCATGATCCTGACGCCCGCCATGTTGGCGGCGCGGGCATAGAGCCGGTGCACCTCCTCGAAGGAGACGCCGAACTTGTTGGCGGAGGAGCCGGTGGTGATCTTGGCGTGACCACCGGCGCCGATGTCGGGATTGACCCGAAACACCGCTTCCTGACGCTTGCCCAGGCGCTGCGCGACCTTCGACAGGAGGTCTAGCTCGCCCTCCGTCTCGATATTGACCTGGAAGATGCCGGCCTCGACGGCGAAGGAAAGCTCGCTCTCAGCCTTGCCGACGCCGGAGAAGACGATCTTGTCGGCCGGGAAGCCCGCCGCGAGCGCTTTGCGGATCTCGCCCTCGGAGACCGTATCGGCGCCGGCACCGAGCGCCGCCAGCGTCTTCAGCACACCGAGATTGCTGTTCGCCTTCATGGCGTAGAAGACATGCGCCGGCTTGCCCGGCGCGGTCGACTTCATCGCCGCTTCATAGAGGCGGTAATGCCGCTCGATCGTGGCCGAGGAATAGATGTAGACCGGCGTTCCGACCTTCTCCGCGATCTCGCGCAGGTCGACATCCTCGGCGAAGAGCGCGCCGTCGCGATAGGCAAAGTGATGCATCGGGGACTCAGAGCAACGGGTCGAGCACGAAAAACTTTTCGGGAACCTCGATCGCCTTGTTGCGCTTCGGCGGCTTGCCAAGCGGCGAGGCGTCCGTCGCGAAAGTGTTCTCCACGGCGCCAGTCTGCTTGTCCGGCAGGTCGATCGCATTCTTGGCGTTCGGCGGCGGCTCCAACGGTCCACGGCGGCCGCAAGCCGCGAGCGCGAGGCCGAGCAGGCCGACCACCAGCACGGTGCGGCCGAGTTTCAGGCGGGATTGCGGCACGAACGATGATCCTTGGGCGAAGCTTCGGGACGAGTGTAGCGAATGGCGTGCAAGCTTGCGAGCCTTTGCGCCGGGATCATGGCTGCGGCTTCGCGTCCTTGGCGAGCAGCTTCAGCCAGCGCCTGGCCTGCCGCTTCACATTGACGGGAGCGGTACCGCCATAGCTGGTGCGGCTCTTCACCGAGCGCTCGACACCGAGCACGGCGAAGATCTCGTCGCCGATCTTCGGCTCGACCTCCTGCATTTCGGCAAGCGAGAGCTTCTCCAGCCCGACGCCCTTGGCCGAGGCGATGCCGACGAGCCGGCCGGTGACATGGTGGGCGTCACGGAACGGCATCTTCAACACGCGCACCAGCCAGTCGGCGAGATCGGTCGCCGTGGCATAGCCGAGCCCAGCCGCCTTCTTCATCGTCTTCAGGTCGGGAGACATGTCGCGGACCATTCCGGCGCTCGCAGCGAGGCAGAGCGACAGGGTCTGCACTGCGTCGAAGGTGCCTTCCTTGTCCTCCTGCATGTCCTTGGAATAGGTCAGCGGCAGGCCCTTCATCATCGTCAGCATGCCCTGCAGCGCGCCGAATACCCGCCCCGCCTTGCCGCGCACCAGTTCGGCCGCATCGGGATTACGCTTCTGCGGCATGATCGAGGAGCCGGTCGAGAACTTGTCTGAAAGCTTGACGAAGCCGAATTGCGGCGTCGCCCACAGCACGATCTCCTCGGCGAGGCGCGACAGGTGCATGGCGCAGATCGAGGCGGCCGAGAGTGTCTCCAGCACGAAATCGCGGTCCGAGACCGAATCGAGCGAGTTCGCCGTCGGACGTGTGAAGCCGAGCGCCTTGGCGGTCATGTGCCGGTCGATCGGGAAGGAGGTGCCGGCGAGCGCGGCGGCGCCGAGCGGACATTCGTTCATGCGCTCGCGCGCATCCCTGAGCCGGCTGCGGTCGCGCGCCAGCATCTCGACATAGGCGAGCAAATGGTGACCGAAGGTGACCGGCTGGGCCGATTGCAGATGGGTGAAGCCCGGCATCACCGCGCCGGCATAGGTCTCGGCCTTCTGCGCCAGCGCAAGCTGGAGGTCGGCGACCTGCTCGTCGAGCTGGTCGAGCGCATCACGCACCCAGAGCCGCATGTCGGTGGCGACCTGGTCGTTGCGCGAGCGGGCGGTGTGCAGGCGCCCGGCGGCGAGCCCGATCCGCTCCTTGAGATTGCTCTCGATGTTCATGTGGATGTCTTCGAGCGCGCGCGAGAACGTGAAGCGCCCGGCTTCGATCTCGGCCTCGATGCCCTTGAGTCCGGCCGAGATCACGTCCACGTCCTCACGGGTCAGGATACCGGTCTCAGCGAGCATGGCGGCGTGCGCCAGCGAGCCGCGGATGTCCTGGCGCCACAGGCGCTGGTCGAAATCGATGGAGGCGTTGATCTCCTCCATGATGGCGTCGGGACCTGTGGCGAAACGCCCACCCCACATCCGGTTGCTCACATCAGTCTTTCCTGCTTTTGAGGACGTGCGATGACGTCTCGGTCGAAAATGGTGGTGGCCTGCGGGGGCCTGGCGCTGCTGGTATTTGGCGGCGTTGCGGCCTTCTACTCCGTGCGGGGGGCGGCGGGCAATTCCACTTGCAGCGCAGCTACAGCGAAAGTGGAGGCGCTACGTCCCCTCGCGAAGGGCGAGGTCGCGGCCGTTGAGGTCGCAAAGCAGCCCGTGCTGCTGCCTGATCTCGCCTTCAACGGCCCGGACGGCAAGCCGACGACGCTGTCAGCCTTTCGCGGCAAGACGGTGCTGGTCAATCTCTGGGCGACCTGGTGCCTGCCCTGCCTGACCGAGATGCCGGCACTCGATGCGCTCCAGGGCGCGCTCGGCAGCCCGGACTTCGAGGTGGTCGCGATCAATATCGACACGCGCCATCCCGACAAGCCGAAGAAGTGGCTGGCCGACAAGAACATCTCTCGCCTCGCCTATTATGCAGACCCGCAGGCCAAGGTCTTCCAGGACATCCGCGCCGTGAAGAAGGTCGAGGGCATGCCGATCAGCCTGCTGATCGATCCGGCCGGCTGCGAGCTCGCCTTGCTCCAGGGCCCGGCCGAATGGGCAGGAGCCGACGCCCAGGAGATGATCTCGACTGCGATCGGCCGGCGCTGACCATCACGCTCAATCGATCACGACGCTGACACGCACAAGAGCGACAAGCGGCCCGGGCCTCATCCTTCGATCGTAAGATCGCGGGATGTGAACCCGTACCCGCCGAGCCAATTACAACACGGTCTGCCGTCGGCGACGCGGGCCCCACCGATCGTACAGGAGCGATGCGATGATCCGATTCGACATGAGTACAGTGCGCCACGCCGCCCGAACGACCCTTCGCCTGGCGATGAGCGGCCTTCTGGTCGCCGGGCTGACAGCGAATGCGCAGGCGCAGGAGCGTACCGCGATTTCCGGAACCACGGTCTCGCTGACGCCGCTGAAGGGCTTTGCCCCGTCGGCCAAGTTCGCCGGCCTGGAGAACGTCGAGGCGAAAGCCTCCGTGCTCGTCGTCGAATTGCCGCCCGAGGCGCATCCGCAATTGTCGGCGCTGTTCACCAATCTGGAGACGGCGAAGACCAACTTCGCGAAGCAGAACATCACCATCGATGACGCCGAGGACATCGAGACCGCAGCTGGCACGGGCCGCATCCTGACCGGCCAGCAGGCGTTGGGCGCTGCGACCTTCGACAAATGGATCGTGCTGCTCAAGGGCGCCAAGACCGTGATGATCACGGTGCAGGCGCCGGATGATTCCGATCTCGATGGCGATGATGTCGTCGCCATGCTGAAGACCGTCTCGCTGGGGGCGGAGCCGACGCTCGACCAGAAGCTTGCGGCCCTGCCCTTCCGTGTCCGCGCCGCCGAGCCCTTCCGCGTCGTCGATACCTTCGGTGGCCTCGGCGTGTTGATGACCTCCGGCCCGCTGAACGTCGACCCGAAGGGCTCGCAGCCGATGCTGATCGTCAGCTATCAGACGGGCGGCCAGGTCGCCGCCGGCCAACTGGCCGCTGTCGGTGAAAAGCTGCTGTCGACGACGCGCGGTTTCGAGAAGGCCGAGATCACCAAGCGCGACACGGTCGCCTTCGCCGGCAGCGATAGCGGCGCGATGCTCTCGGGCAAGACCACGGAGGGTGCGGTCGCCAAACGCTTCGTCCAGTACATCGGCCTGGGCGCGGATGGTCGCTTCGTGCGCATGATCGTCAGCGCCGACGAAGCCACGTTCCCGACGCTGGAGCCGGCGATAAAGACGATCGCCGACAGCATCACCTTCGCCAAATAGGCCAGATGGCGCAGCCGGTCCCGGCCTGGGGTCGCCGATCTGCAACATTTGCCATGGCCGGCCGGCTGTTCCATACGCTGCCGGCCATGAGCTACACCATCGGCCTCGCCACCACTTTCCATGACCCGGCCATCGCCATCATCGACCCTGGCGGGGAGGTCCTGTTCGCCGAGGCCACCGAGCGCTATTTGCAATACAAGCGGGCGCCGAACTGCGAGCCGGACACGGCGGTGCGGATGGAAAGCCTGCTCAAGCGCTATATTCCCAAGGGCGCGCAGATCAGGCTCGCGACCAGCTGGGGCGAGGAATTCACCGGCTTCCTCGACCAGATGAGCCGCGGTGGCGCCTTCAGCCTCGACTCCCTCCTCAAGCTCTCGCCGGCCTTCAATCGCTCCCTCGTGCCGGAGCGCAGCGAGCGCGCCTTGATCGCCTCGTTGCATCACCAGCAGCAGCGTGCCGGCCTCGGCACCTTGCTCGGGCTCGACCGCGCCTTCGGCGAGGCGAAGGTCACCGGGATCAAGCGCTACGGCCATCATCTCAGCCATGCCGCCTACGCCTCATGGTCGTCGCCCTTCCGCGATGCCGCCTGCCTCGTCGTCGACGGCATGGGCGAGACCGGCGCTTCCGCGATCTTCGCGCTCAGGAATGGCCGCCTCACCGAGCTGAAGCGCCATCGCGGCCGGGAATCGATCGGCTTCTATTTCGGCTTCGTCACCGACCTCGCCGGCTTCGACCAGGCCAAGGGCGAAGAATGGAAGATCATGGGGCTCGCGCCCTATGGCCGAAGCGATCCTGAATTGCTCGCTTTGCTGCGCAAGCTCTATCGCGTCGAGGGCACGAAGCTTACCTTCGCCGATGCCGCGACGGTCCAGCAGGTCGCCGCCGATATCCTCGCCCGCCGCCCGGCCGACGCGCTCGACAGGGGCTGGGCCGATCTCTCGCGCTGCGGCCAGGACGTCTTCGCCGAGATGATGGAAGCGCTGCTCGTCGAGACCGCCGCGCTCTGCCCATCCGAGAATCTCGTACTAGCCGGCGGCTGCGCGCTGAATTCCTCCTTCAACGGCAAGATCGTTGGCCGCCACGGCTTCCAGCAGGTCTATGTCCCGTCCGCCCCGGCCGATGACGGCAACGCGATCGGCGCCGCCTGGCTCGCCCATGCCGAGGCAAATCCGGACTGGCAGGCGCCCAAGGGGCCGATGACGCCCTATCTCGGCTCTGGTCTCTCGACCGAGCCCTTCGAGCGCATGGCCGCCTGGGAGCCCAGACTGCGCAAGCTCTCACCCGACGAGATCATCACCGCGACGGCGAAGCTCCTGGCCGAAGGCAAGCTGATCGGCTGGGCACAGGGGCGGGCCGAGTTCGGGCCGCGCGCCCTCGGCAATCGCTCGATCCTGGCCGATCCGCGCCCGGCCAACGCCAAGGACCTCCTCAACGCCAAGGTGAAGTATCGCGAGGCCTTCCGACCCTTCGCGCCCTCGATCCTGGCCGAGCACGGCCCCGACTGGTTCGAGGACTACCAGGACTCGCCCTATATGGAGCGTACCCTTGTCTGGAAGCCGGAGGTGCGTTCGCGCGTTCCCGCCGTCGTCCACGAGGATGCGACCGGGCGCCTGCAGAGCGTCACCGCTGAGCGCAATCCGCGCTACCACGCGCTGATCAAGGCGTTTCACGAGCTCACCGGCGTGCCGGTGATCCTCAACACCTCGTTCAACATCATGGGCAAGCCGATCCTGCACAGCAGCGAGGACGCCATCCTGATGTTCTATACGAGTGGGCTCGATGCGCTCGTGGTCGAGGACTGGCTGCTGGTGAAGTGATCGCCTACCGGACCGTGGCCTACGATGTCACGGCGTGCTAGCCAAGCGAAATGACCGCCCAAAAACCGCAGTTCTGGATTGTCGCCGGGCCCAACGGCGTCGGCAAGACCACTTACGCCTTCCGGCATATCAGGGCGGTCTCGGGCAGCACGAGCTTTGTCAATCTCGACGAGATCGCGCGTGGCCTTTCCCCACTCGACCCGTCGGCCGAGCAACAACGCGCAGCCCGTGTAGCGCTGGCAATGACCCGGTCATTGATCGCCGAAGGGCGCTCATTCTCGATAGAGACGACCTTGTCGGGTAAAACGCACCTGCGCACGATCACTGCCGCGCGTGAAGCCGGCTTCGCAATCAACCTGCTCTTTTTCCTGGTCGCCTCGCCGGAAGTATCGCTGTCGCGCATCGCCCGCCGCGTGAGCGAAGGCGGGCATGACGTTGCCGAAGCCGATGTTCGCCGCCGCTTCGATAGAGCGATATCCAACTTGCCGACCTATATCGGCTCCGTCGATCAGTGGCGCGTCTTCAACAACGCCACATTGCGCCCGCAGGTCGTAGCCGAAGGGCAAAGGGGCTGCCTCGCTCTCATGGAGCGATCTGACAGCCTGCCGAAGGCGCTCTGGAGCGCCCTCGAAGCATTGCCCGCCTGCGCCGAAGCTTGAGCGGACTCAGCTCGCCTGCTTGACAGCGATGCCCTTCTCTTCGAGCAGCGCCTGCAGCTCGCCGGCCTGGAACATCTCGCGGGTAATGTCGCAGCCGCCGACGAACTCGCCCTTGACGTAGAGCTGCGGGATCGTCGGCCAGTTCGAATAGGCCTTGATGCCCTCGCGGATCTCCTGATCCTCGAGCACATTGACGCCCTTGAACGGCACGCCGACGTACGAGAGAATCTGCACGACCTGACCGGAGAAGCCGCACATCGGGAATTGCGGCGTGCCCTTCATGAAGAGCACCACGTCGCTGGACTTCACTTCGGCGTCGATACGGGCGTTCACATCGCTCATGGCTTTATCTCCAAATGCGGGTTCAAGGCCCGCCGGATGAACTCGTTCTAATCTTGGGGAACCGTCGTCGTCAGCGCAAGGGCATGCAGCACGCCGCCCATGTTTCCTTGCAAGGCGGCATAGACCATCTGGTGCTGCTGGACGCGTGACTTACCCTTGAAGGCGGCCGAGGTCACTGTCGCGGCATAGTGGTCGCCATCACCGGCGAGATCCTTGATCTCGACGACGGCGTCGGGGAACGCCGCCTTGATCATGCGCTCGATCTCGCTTGCTTCCATCGCCATGGTGGTCTCCTCAAGCGGCCTTGCCGGCCATGTAGTCCGGCAGCCAGCTCTCATGAATCTTGCGCAGGGCGGCGATCGAAACGGCGGACTCACCCGGCAGGGCTAGCTCGCTGCCACCGGTCTTGCCGATGATCTCAGCCGGTACGCCCGCGGCCTTCGCCTCCGCGACAACCGCCTCAGCGGCGCCGGCCGACAGCGAGAGCAGGTAACGGCCCTGGTCCTCTCCGAACAGCACCGCATGAGCTGGCCCCGCGGGCAGAGCCGCGATGGTGGCGCCGATGCCCTTCGCCATCGCCATCTCGGCGAGCGCGACGGCGAGGCCGCCATCCGAGAGGTCATGACAGGCAGTGAGACGACCCGCGGTGATCAGCGAGCGCACGAACTCGCCATTGCGGCGCTCGACGACGAGATCGACCGGCGGCGGCGCGCCCTCTTCGCGGCCGCAGACCGTCGCAAGATAGGAGGACTGGCCGAGCCAGCCCTTGGTCTCGCCGATCAGGACGATTGCCTCGCCCTCGGCCTTGAAGCCGATCGTCGCGTGCTTGGTCACGTCGGCGAGCACGCCGACACCGCCGATCGTCGGGGTCGGCAGGATCGAGACGCCGTTGGTCTCGTTGTAGAGCGAGACATTGCCGGAGACGACCGGGAAGTCGAGCGCCTTGCAGGCCTCGCCGATGCCGCGGATGCAGCCGACGAGCTGGCCCATCACCTCGGGCCGCTCCGGATTGCCGAAATTCAGGTTGTCGGTGATGGCGAGCGGCAAGGCTCCCACCGCGGTCAGGTTGCGCCAGGCTTCAGCGACCGCCTGCTTGCCGCCTTCGAACGGATCGGCCTCGCAATAGCGCGGCGTCACGTCGGCGGTCATGGCGAGGCCCTTCGGCCCATCCTCGATGCGCACGATGCCGGCATCGCCGCCGGGCGTCACCGCCGAATTGCCGAGGATCAGCGTGTCGTACTGCTCGTAGATCCAGCGCTTCGACGAGAGATCGGGTGAGCCGACCAACGCGAGCAGCGCCTCGGCGTTCGACATCGGCGGAGTGACGCTGGAGGCCTCGATCACCGGCCGCTTCGGCGTCTCGACCCAGGGCCGGTCATATTCGGGAGCCTCGTCGCCGAGTTCCTTGATCGGCAGGTCGGCCATCGTCTCGCCGTCATGCTTGACGACGAAGCGCAGCGTGTCGGTGGTCTTGCCGACGACGGCGAAGTCGAGACCCCATTTGCGGAAGATCGCCTCGGCCGGCTCCTCATGGCCCGGCTTGATCACCATGAGCATGCGCTCCTGGCTTTCCGACAGCATCATCTCATAGGCGCTCATCTGGTCTTCGCGGCAGGGCACCGCGTTGAGATCGAGCTCGACGCCGAGATCACCCTTGGCACCCATCTCGACGGCCGAGCAGGTCAGGCCGGCCGCGCCCATATCCTGGATCGCGTCGACATGGCCGGCTGCCATGATCTCGAGGCAGGCTTCGAGCAGGAGCTTCTCGGCGAAGGGATCGCCGACCTGCACGGTCGGCCGCTTCTCCTCGGCGCCCTCGCCGAAGGCGGCCGAGGCCATGGTCGCGCCATGGATGCCGTCGCGGCCGGTCTTGGAGCCGAGATAGACGATCGCCTTACCGACGCCCGAGGCCTTGGCGTAGAAGATCTCGTCGGTGCGTGCGAGGCCGACCGCCATGGCGTTGACCAGGTTGTTGCCGTCATAGCGCCGGTGGAAGCCGGTGGCGCCGCCGACATTCGGCACGCCGAAGGAATTGCCGTAGCCGCCGATGCCGGCGACGACGCCGGAGACGAGATGGCGCGTCTTCGGATGGCTGGGATCGCCGAAGCGCAGCGCATCCAGCACCGCGATCGGGCGCGCGCCCATGGTGAAGACGTCGCGCAGGATGCCGCCGACGCCGGTGGTCGCACCCTGATAGGGCTCGATGAAGGAGGGGTGGTTGTGGCTCTCCATCTTGAAGACCACGGCGAGCCCGTCGCCGATATCGATCACGCCGGCATTCTCGCCCGGGCCCTGGATCACCCATGGCGCCTTGGTCGGCAGCGTCTTCAGATGGATCTTCGACGACTTGTACGAGCAGTGCTCGTTCCACATCGCCGAGACGATGCCGAGCTCGGTGATCGACGGCTCGCGCCCGATCAGGTGCAGGAAGCGCTGATATTCGTCCGGCTTGAGGCCGTGCTCGGCGACCAGCTGCGGGGTGATCTTGATGTCGTTGGGAATCACGCGGCCTGTTCCTGACGGAGGGGGCGAGCGCAGGGCTCGATCACAAGCGGGGGCAATAGCCTAAAAGCGGCGGCTGAGACAATCGCGGCGGAGCGCACAGATTGAACGGCACGCACATGATGTGTATGTTCTACACATCTCATACACATCGAGGCTGCCATGCGCACAAATATCGAGCTCGATGACGACTTGCTCGCCGAGGCTATGGAGGCAACGGGCTTGCCGACCAAGCGCGCGACCGTGGAAGAAGCGTTGCGGATTCTCGTGCGCGAGCATCACGCACGGCGCGCCCTCCGGGATTTGATGGGTTTGGGCTGGGAAGGGGACCTCGACGAGATGAGGACCGATCTCACAGACCCTCAGCGCCTGTGATTGCGGTCGATTCGTCCGTCTGGATCGCGCTTCTGCGCCGAACGCCCTCTCAAGCTGTCACTCGCCTGAATGCGATCGAAAGCGCGAGATCAATCCTCGTCGGTGACATTGTGCTCCTAGAAGTGTTGCGCGGCGCTCGTGATGAAGCTCATGCCGCTGCGATCGAAAAGCGACTGCGCCGTTTCCAGCTACGGCCGATGCTGTCTCCTGAGCTGGCGTCTCAGGCTGCGCGCCACTATCGCAAGCTGCGCGGCCTCGGCGTGACGATCCGAAAATCACCCGATCTCGTGATCGCGACTTACTGCATCGCGCATGGGCATCATCTTCTGCATCAGGATCGCGATTTCGAACCTTTCGCCCAGCATTGCGGCCTGCTGATCGCGTGATGCTACCCCACCCCGATCTCCGCCATGGCCGCGCGCAGCTTCGCCGGGATCGGCACCGGCGTCTGCGGGCCGCGCTCGACATAGACATGAGTGAATAGCCCTTGCGCCGCCGTCAGCGCACCGCCCTGGCGGAAAATCCCGATGCGATAGGTCACAGAAGAGCGCCCGAGCTTCTCGACCGCCAACGCACCTTCGACGATCTCCGGGAAGGCGACGCTGTCGAAATAGTCGCACCGTGTGCCGACCACGAGCCCGACGATCTTGCTCTCCTTCACGTCGAGGAAGCCCTGCTCGATCAGCCAGGCGTTCACCACCGTATCGAACCAGTTGTAGTAGATCACGTTGTTGACGTGACCGAAGACGTCGTTGTCGGCCCAGCGCGTCGGGATCGTGCGGAACAGGCGGAAATCAGCCCGCCCGAGCCTGACCGGCTTCTCGCTCATCGCTCTCCCCCGCCCGCCTTGTCGCCGGTGCCCATCTCAACCGCGCCGAGCGCGTCGGCCAGCCGTGCCTTGGCGGAGCCTGGCCTAAGCGGCTTCTGCTGACTCTCATGCGGTGCCCAGCCGGAAAGCCAGACGACCTCGAAGGTCGCGCGCAGGCGGCCGTCTGGATCGGAAAAGCGCTCGGCATAGAGTTCGGCTGCCCGCAGCAGCACGCCGCGGCGCAGCGGCTTGCGGCTGCGCTCGGTGAGCACATTGGCCCAGCCCATGGCGCGCAGATCACGCAAGAGCCCGAACATGTCGCCATAGCGCACGGCGACGCTCTCGCTGTCGATGACGGGCAGCGCAAAGCCCGCGCGCTGGAGCAGGCTACCGAGGTCACGCAGATCGGCGAAAGGCGCGACGCGCGGGCTCGCACCGCCGGTCACCTCGACTTCTGCCGTAAGCAGCGACTGGCGCAATTCTGTCAGGCTCTGGCCAGCGAGCAGGCAGGCGATGAAGAGGCCGTCCGGGCGCAGGCTCCGCCTGATTTGCACCAGCGTGCCGGGTAGGTCGTTGACGGCGTGCAAGGACAGGAGGGAGGCGATGAGATCGAGCGATTCCGCCGTGAAGGGCAACGCCTCCAGATCGCCAACCAGGCCGGCGCTGGCGTCTGGCACTTCCGCTATGCGCAGCAGTTCGCCTGCCCGCGCCCGCAGCGCCTGATCCGCCAGTGGCAGCGGCGTGCCGAGATCGGCCGCCCGCTCGAAGCGCCTCAGCACCGCAGAAAGTCGCTCGTCGAGATCGGCGACGCAGCGCGCCAACAAAAAATCGGGATAGCCGGCTGCGAGCGCTGCCGCGAGGCGGCGGCGATAGAGCGCGCGGTCGAAGACGACGGAGCTCACCGCGCGCCTCGCTTCATTCCATTCCTTCGAGCTCAATGATCAGCCCTTCGATCATCTTGAGCCCGATCTGCCAGAAGGCCGGATCGCGCGCATCCAGGCCAAAGGGCTTCAAGAGCTCGGAATGATGCTTGGTGCCGCCGGCCGAAAGCAGCGCGAAATAGCGCTCCTGAAAGCCCGAGGCCGAGTTCTGGTAGACGCCGTAGAGCGAGTTAACCAGGCAATCGCCGAAGGCATAGGCGTAGACGTAAAACGGCGAGTGGATGAAGTGCGGGATATAGGCCCAGAAGGTCTCGTAACCTGGCCCGAGCCGGATCGCGGGGCCCAAGCTCTCCGATTGCACGCTGAGCCAGAGATCGCAGAGATTCTCCGCCGTCAGCTCGCCCTGCCGACGGGCTTCGTGGACCTTGCGCTCGAAGGAATAGAAGGCGATCTGGCGCACGACCGTGTTGATCATGTCCTCGACCTTGGCCGCCAGCATCGCCTTGCGCTGCTTTTGATCCGTGGTCCCGTCGAGCAGCTTGCGGAAGGTCAGCATCTCCCCGAACACGCTCGCCGTCTCGGCCAGCGTCAGCGGCGTCGGCGCCATCAGCGCCCCGTTCGGACCGGCGAGAACCTGGTGCACGCCGTGGCCGAGCTCGTGCGCCAGCGTCATCACGTCACGCGGCTTGCCCTGGTAGTTGAGCAGCACGTAAGGGTGCGCCGACGGGACGGTCGGATGCGCAAACGCGCCCGGCGCCTTCCCGGGGCGGGCCGGCGCATCGATCCAGCTTTCGTCGAAGAAGCGCTGTGCGATCCCCGCCATCTCCGGCGAGAAGGCGCCATAGGCCGAGAGCACCGTGTCGCGCGCTTCCGTCCAGGGAATCGTGCGCTGCTCGACCTTGGGCAGCGGCGCGTTGCGATCCCAATAGTCGAGCACCTCCTGGCCGAACCAGCGCGCCTTCAGCTTGTAGTAGCGGTGCGACAGGCGCGGATAGGCATCGCGCACCGCCGCGACCAGCGCATCGACCACCTCGCGCTCGACCCGGTTCGCCAGATGACGCGAATCGGCGACATCCTCGAACTTGCGCCAGCGGTCCGAGATCTCCTTGTCCTTGGCGAGCGTGTTGGTGATCAGGCCGAAGGTGCGCAAATGCTGGCGGAAGACCGTGCCGAGCACTTCAGCCGCCTCCTTGCGCACGGCGCCGTCGGCGTCCTGCAGCCGGTTCAGCGTCAGTTCGAGGGTGAGATCGTCGTCACCGACCTTGAAGCGCAGCGAGGCGATGGTCTCGTCGAAGAGCCGATTCCAGGCGCCGTGGCCGGTGACCGACTTCTCGTGGAAGAGTTCCTCGATCCGATCCTCGAGTTGGTGCGGCTTGTCCTTGGCGAGATCGTCGAGCCAGGGCTTCCAGTGGCTGAGCGGCGCCTGCGCCGCGACCTTGGCCAGCACCGCCTCGTCGATCCGGTTGAGCTCGAGCCCGAAGAACAAGAGCTCGGTCGAGATCGCGGTGACCTTGTCCTGCGTGTCGCCGTAGAATTTGGCGCGCTGCGGGTCGGTGGTGTCGCCGGAATAGATGAGGCCAGCATAGGACATGATCTTGCCGACCAGGTCCTCGAGCCGCTCATAGGCCTTGACGGCTTCGGTGAGCGCCGCGCTGGCATCGTCGCGTGCGGCAAGCGCCGCGAGCTTGCCGCGATAGAGCTCGGCGAAACGCCGCGCCTCAGCTGCCGCGCGCTCGACATCGGCGGCGAAAGCAGGCGAATCCATCGCCGGATAAAGATGCGTAAGGTCCCATTCCGGCAGGGCGCCGAGCGCCTCGGCCGCGCCCCCGGCATGGGCGGCGCGGGCAGGTGCGGGACGGTCGAAGGGGCGGGTCATGTCGTCGTCAGCCTCGGCCTGTCGGGAAGGATTGTGGCCCCCTCATATGCGCGGGCTGCCGCCCGCGATCAACGGCGACGCTGTCACAGGCGCCGATTTCCTGCCAGCTTCGCCGGCTTAAGCGGCGCTTAACCGTTCTCCTCGACAGTGACCCGAAACGGAACAGCCGATTCCGGCTAACAGTCTGGCCTGTCGAGGTTTCATGTCAGCAACCATCCTCGTCGTCGACGATGATCCCGTACAGCGCCGGCTGCTCGACGCGATGCTGAAGCGCTTCGGTTACGAGGTCGCGCTGGCAGAAGGCGGCGAGCAGGCCCTAGCCGTCCTCGTCGACGAATCGCGGCGCATCGACTGCCTGATCCTCGATCTCGTCATGCCCGGTCTCGACGGCATGGGCGTGCTTGCGGCGCTGCGCGAGCGTGGCAGCGAAGTGCCTGTGATCGTGCAGACCGCGAACGGCTCGATCGAGACCGTGGTCACGGCGATGCGCGCCGGCGCCGTCGATTTCGTGGTCAAGCCGGCCGGCGCCGAGCGCCTGCAGATCTCGCTCAAGAACGCGCTCAAACTCGGAGCTCTCGAGCACGAGATCCGCTATATGAAGCGGCGCGCCTCCGGCCAGCTCGGCTTTCGCGATCTCGCCAGCAAGAGCCAGGACATGGGCCGCGTCATTCAGCTGGCCGAACGCGCTGCCCGCTCCAACATCCCGATCCTGATCGAAGGCGAATCCGGCGTTGGCAAGGAGGTGCTGGCCCGCGCCATCCAGGGCACCAGCGACCGCAAGGGCAAGCCCTTCGTCACGGTCAATTGCGGCGCGATCCCGCATAATCTCGTCGAATCCATCCTGTTCGGCCACGAGAAGGGCTCGTTCACCGGCGCGACCGAACGCCATATCGGCAAGTTCGTCGAGGCCAATGGCGGCACCCTCTTCCTCGACGAGGTCGGCGAACTGCCGCTCGATGCGCAGGTCAAGCTGTTGCGCGCCATCCAGGAGAGCGAGGTCGACCCGGTCGGCGGCAAGAAATCCGTGCGCGTCGACATCCGCATCATCTCTGCGACCAACAAGAGCCTGCTGGAGCAGGTCAAGCGCGGCGAGTTCCGCGAGGACCTCTATTATCGGCTCAACGTCTTCCCGATCACCTTGCCGCCCTTGCGCCGTCGCCGCGAGGACGTCGCCGACCTCGCCCGCGGCTTCCTCGCCCGCTTCGCCGCCGAAGAAGGCCGCAAGCTGCGCGGCATCAGCGCCGAGGCGCTCGGCCTGCTCGCCGACTACGACTGGCCGGGCAATGTCCGCCAACTCGAGAATGCGATGTTCCGCGCCGTCGTGCTCTCCGATGGCGACGAACTGACCGTGGCCGAATTCCCGCAGATCGCGGCGCAGATGGACGGTTTCGACGTCCGGATTCCACCTGCGCCGGCCTCGATCGCCGCCGAGCCGCGCGGCGAGGCGCCGCCGCGCATCATCCAGGTGCCAGTGCGCGATCCCAATGCGCTCGATCTCGTCGCCGGCTCCGACATGCGCACGCTCGACGAGCTGGAGCGCGAGATCATCCGGTTCGCCCTCGCCCATTATCGCGGCCACATGTCCGAGATCTCGCGCAAGCTCGGCATCGGCCGCTCGACGCTCTACCGCAAGCTCAAGGATTACGGGCTGATCGAAGGCGAGGACGTCTCCGACGGCGCCGACGCGGCTTAAGTCCGTCAAAATCGAAACGCGCTCTGCGACTCACAGGGACGGGTTGCAGAGGGCGAATATCGGCCGCTGTTGCAGGGCGGCATCTTGTCGAAGCAGGTCGAGTCACGCAGTTATCGGCGTGGATCGGCAAGGACCGGGGAAGTTAATCGATGCGCCTTCGCCGCCTGGTGGAAACCGTCTCAGCCACCGCTCTTGGTCTCGCGCTCCTGCTCGCTCCAGCGACTGCCCAGGAGACCACCGGCGAACTCGGCATTCCGCTGCCCGAACAGCCGGCCCTGGTCATCGTGAAGCGCGATGCCGAGCCGCAGAGGCTCGATATCCCCGCTCCGGCCGAGGTCACGCTCGATCTGCGCCCGTCCACAGATCTGCAGTCGGCCGAGGCCGCCGAGGCCAAGGACATGGTCACCGGCGCGCTCTCGACCCAACCGGATCGCAGCCTGACCGAGCCCGAGCTCGATTTGCCCGAACCGGAGATGCCGCCGGTCGACCCGGCGCTGACCAAACCGATCGAGCCGGTGCAACCGCAGCTGGCCAAGCCGGCCGCACCGCAGATCGACCTGCCGCCTTTGCCCGATGTCGCGGTCACGCTGCCGGCCGGGCTCGAGCTCTCCGGCCGGATCGCCGCCCAAGCCGAGATCGCAGCGGCGCTGCCGCGCCTGTCCGCTCGCGAGCGCGCCGATATCGTCGCCGCCTATGCCGCCAACGAGAACCGGCCGTTCTGGATCGACGGCAAGGATCTCAGCGCCGCCGGCAAGCAGATCGCCGCCCGTCTCGGCCATGCCGGCGAGGATGGCCTGCGCACCGGCGACTACCTGCTGCCGGTCTTCGAGGCGAACGACAAGGACAGCCTCGCCGCGGCCGATATCCGGCTCTCGGCGCTCGCTGTGCTCTATGCTCGCGACGCCCGCGGCGGACGCATCGATCCCCGTCGCCTCTCGAAACTGATCACGCCGAAGCTCGAGCTGCCGTCGGCGACAGAGGTGCTGTCCGAGCTCACGGGCTCTGCCGATGCCGGCGCAGTGCTTGCCGCCTACAATCCCCAGCACGCAGGCTACCAGCGCTTGAAGGCCAAGCTCGCCGAGCTGCGCATACACAAGCCCGAGACGCCCGTCGCTCGCATCCCGGCCGGCCCCGCCCTCAAGGTCGGCATGCGCGATGCCCGCGTGCCGCTCGTCCGCGCCCGGCTCGGCCTCGGCAGCAGCGAGGAGCCGGTCTTCGACCGCTCGACCGCGCTGGCGCTGGCCGATTTCCAGAAGCAGGCCGGCTTGCGCGCCGACGGCGTGCTCAGCGACCAGACCGTCGCCGCGCTCGCGATGCCGCCCTCGACGCGGCTGGAAAGCGACATCGTCGCCCAGATGGAGCGTTGGCGCTGGCTGCCGACGGATCTCGGCGAGAACCGTATCGTCGTGAACATCCCCGAGTACAAGATGCGCGTCATGCATGGCGAGAAGCTGGTGCACGAGGCACGCGTGATCGTCGGCAAGCCGGAATCGGCGACGCCGGTCTTCTCGCACAAGATGGATCACGTCGTCGTCAATCCGTCCTGGTTCGTGCCACCCTCGATCCTGAAGAAGGAATTCCTGCCAGGGCTCGCCAACGATCCGAACTATGGCGCCAGGCGCGGCTACGTCGTGACGCGCGGCAAGAACGGCAACATCTCGGTGCGCCAGCCGCCGGGCGAGCGCAATGCGCTCGGCTGGATCAAGTTCATGTTCCCGAACGACCATGCCGTCTATCTGCACGATACGCCGAACCGCAGCCTGTTCGGTGCCGGCAAGCGCGCCTTCAGCCATGGCTGCGTGCGCGTCGAGAATCCGTTCGCCCTCGCCGACCAGGTGCTCGGGCCGGAATGGACAGCCGAGCGGCTGAAGCGGCTGATCGGTTCTGGCGAGCGCACCATCAAGCTGCCGCAGCCTTTGGCGATCCACCTCGTCTACGAGACATTCGTCGTCAACGAGGCTGGTGCGGTCTCCACATTCGACGACATCTACGGTTTCCACAGGCTGGTGCGGAACGCACTCGAGCAACGTTCCTGACCATCTCGGCCTGGGAAAGTCCCATTCGGCACGGTTTCGCCATGATCTGCCGGTAGCGAGCAATCTTGCTTGCCGGATTCCGGCGGGGGAGTTGTCTCGCCGGTAACCTCCCGTTAAGCCTTCTCGGCAACTGTTCCTTCACGTTTATCGCTCCGGCTCGCCCGGCGCTTCGAGACGGGTCAGACAGAGTGAGCAGGTCGAACGCCGAGATCGCAGCACGGCTCCCGCATTCTTTGCGGCGCAGCACACGCGTCGGTTTGCTCCTGGCCGCCAGCGCTAGCCTCCTCGTTATCGGGGTCCGCGGCACGCAGAATGCCGTTGCCAATGGCGACACGCGCACCATCACCATCAAGCATATGCATACCAAGGAAGAGACGACCGTCACCTTCAAGCGTGATGGCCGCTACGATTCCTCGGCGTTGGAGAAGCTCAACTGGGCACTGCGCGACTGGCGCACCGACGAGCCGATCCGGATGGATCCGCGCCTGTTCGACATCGCCTGGGAGGTCCATCGCAAGGTCGGCTCCGACCAGCCCTTCCACGTCGTCTCCGCCTACCGCTCGCCCGGCACCAACTCGATGCTGCGCCGGCGCTCGCGCGGCGTCGCCAAGCACAGCCAGCACATGCTCGGCAAGGCGATGGATTTCTACCTGCCCGATACTCCGACCGCCCGCATGCGCGAGACGGCGATGCGGATGCAGCGCGGCGGCGTCGGCTTCTATCCCGGGGCCCATACGCCCTTCGTCCATCTCGACGCCGGCTCCGTCCGTTCCTGGCCGCGCATGACTCGCGATCAGCTCGTGCGCCTCTTCCCCGATGAGAGGACCGTGCATCTGCCGGCGGATGGCAAACCGCTCAGCGGCTACGAAACCGCCAAGGCCGAGATTATGTCCAGCGGCGGCTCCGTGATGGGCTACGCCGCCGGGGACTTTGACGAAGGCGCGATCATGGCCTCCAGCGGAGGCGGCAAGAGCTTCTGGGCTGCGCTGTTCGGCGGCGACGATGAGGAAGCCGACGCCCGTCCGACTCGCGGCCGCGCCGCAGCCCGGCGTGCCCCGACCCCGCAACCGACAGTCATGGCCTATGCGGGTGACAGCAATAACAGCGATGGCGGCCGCTTCGCCGTTTTCAACGCACAGCCGGCCCAGTCCGAGCCCGCCGGCCGCGCCGTCCTCCGCGAGCGCTCGAACCGCGCGACGACGACCACCACACAGCCGCCGGCGGAAACCCAGGTCGCGGCGCTCGCTCCCGCCGAAGTGGCGCCGCCCGAGCCGCCGAAGCCAAGCCCGATCGCAACCGCGCTCCCCGTCGCACGCCCGAGCGGCCTGACACCGCCGATACCGAATCCGCCAGCCGGTTCGCCGCAGCTCGCTGCCCTCGCCGCCGAAGCCTCGGCATTGCCGCTGCCGGCAGCCGAGCAGAAGCTCATCCTCGCCTCGCTTCCGCCGCGCCGGCCCCACGACCTGCCCGGTCCCTCGCTCGAAACCATCGTCACCGGTCGCTCCGTCTCGGCCCCCCTGCCGCCCTCCCGCCCGGTCGCGCTGGCGAGCCTGTCGACCGAGGGCTTGCGGCTCAGCGACGAGGCCGAGGACGCCGTTCCCGCCGGGGCAAAGCTCGTCGCGGTCCGCCATCCGCTGCCGCCGATCCGACCGCGTCCGCCGGGCGCTGCGCCTGAGCAGCCCGGCACGACCCAGATTGCCGCACAGCCGCGTGCCACCCCGATCGCCGCCGAATACAATGCCGACCGCGCCGGCCTCGACACACTCTTCGCTGCCGTTGCGGCGCCGGAAGCGCCGTCCGCGCGTCGGGCAACCGTCGCGACCGCCAGACCGAAGGCCGGTGCGGATGCCCAGGCCAAGGGCTGGGTCGTCGGCGCCAGCCCGGCCGCGTCTCTCGGCTTCTCCGCCGCCGAGCCGAGCGATGTCGGCACGAGCGGCTTCAGCGGGCCTGCCGTCAAGGCCTTGCCGACGACCTTCGTTCAGAACTGAACCGCCCAGAGCATTTTCGAGCGAAGTGGATACCGGTTCGCGTGAAGAAAATGCGATAGAATAAGAAACGGGAGCGCGAACGCGCTCCCGCCGCTTACTCTTTATCGATCGGCCAGGCCTTGAACACGTCGAGCGCCTCGCAAGCCACAGCCTGACGCGCCAGCGCCGGCCAACGCCCGTCCGGGGCGAAATCCGGGATGACGAAGCGGCAGAAGCCCCAGGCGATCGCCGCGGCGATGTCGCCAGGCTCGAGCTCAGGCCCCGCGCCGATCTCGCCACGCTGGGCGGCCTGGTCGAGCAGGTCGAGGGCTGTGTGGAGCTGAGCCAGGATGCGCTCCTGCCAGTTCTCGTAGCGCTTCTCTTCCGGCCGCTTGCGCTCGTACTCGACCGAGACCGCCTTGTCGGCGGCGACGATGCCGATGCCGGTCAGGCTGAGATCCCTGACCCGCGCCACCGGATCGAGCGGCCGCAATGAGCGGCCGGCGACATCCTCGAAATGCTGGATCACCAGCAACGAGTCCGTGATCACGGTGCCGTCGTCGGTGACGAGCGTCGGCGCCTTGATCAGCGGATTGATCTTGCGGAATTCCGGCATGTGCCGGAACACCGAGACGGAGCGGTGCTCAAATTCAACGCCGAGCAAAGTCCCGGTGACGGCGGCGCGCCGCACATAAGGGCTGTCGAGCATTCCAACCAGCAGCATTGCGATCTCCCATTGTTGTGGGAGGAACACTGACTGCTGGCGCGCCGCTTGCCACGCCAATTCGCGTGAAGCCTGACTTCACGCCATTTGATGCTCGTCGGCCGGATAGTCTTCTGGCGCCAGCTCTCCCGCCGCGATCTTCTCCTGCACCGCCGCCTGGCAAGGGTCCCAGGCGGGCGTGTTGCCGAAGCGTTCGAGCATCAGGTCGATCAGCACCCGCACCTTGCCAGGTACGTAAGGCCCCGGCGGGCGCACGACATGCAGGGCGCTCTCACGCATCGGATAGCGCCAGAGAATGTGCTCGACCGTGCCGGCACGGATCGCATCGCTGGCGATGAAGGTCGGCAGGACGGTGATGCCGAGCCCGGCCTCGGCCCAGCGCAACAGCGTGTCGCCATTGTCAGAGCGCAAGCGGCTGGAGGGGCGCACGGAGACCCAGCGCCGGTTCATGCGAAACCCCCAGTCGACGACGCTGTTGCCGGAATAGACCAGGCATTCATGGCGGGCGAGGTCGAGCGGCGTCTCCGGCCGACCATGCCGGGCGAAATAATCCGGGCTGCCCAGCACCGCTCCTTTCACCGGCGCGATGCGGCGAGCGACCAGGCTGGAATCCTTGAGCGAGCCGATCCGGATCGCGGCATCGAAGCGCTCGCCGATCAGGTCGACCTGGCGGTCGCTGGCCTCGACGTCGAGCTCCAGCCGCGGGTGCCGCTGTGCGAGTTCCGCCAGCACCGGCGCGAGATGCCGGTATCCGAACGAGAGCGGCATCGACAGCCTCAGGCGTCCCGCGACGCCCTCGGATTGCTGCGCCATCGCCTCGCGCGCCTCGGCGAGCTCCGAGAGGATGCGTTCGCCGCGCGCCTTGAATTCCAGACCCGCCTCGGTGGCGGCGACGCCGCGCGTCGTGCGGCTGAGCAACCTTGTGCCGAGATCGGCCTCCAGCCGAGCGATGCGGCGGCTGACGATCGATTTCGCCAGGCCGAGACTATGGGCGGCTCGGCCGAAGCCACCGGCATCGGCGACGGCGATGAAGCTCCTGATATCGTCAATCTCGGACATGAAGCGTTCCTGGATGAGCAACAGACTGGTGCCCAATATGGGCATTCCGGTGCGGCAAGTGAACCGCTACCTCTCCCTCATCAAATCCCGGTTCCGCAGGGATGGCGCCTTACGAGGCGCTCCGAGAAAAACCACCCGTTTCATCGGCCTGCCGGCGTGACACGCGTTCACAGATGAGGAAGCCATGCTCGAAAAGCTCAAAAGGCGCCGTACGCAATACGCGCTTGGAAAGAATCTGCCGATCTCCGAAACGCAGGTGGATGGCCTGATCCGGGAGGCGATCCGCTTGTCTCCCTCCAGCTTCAACTCGCAAAGCTCGCGCGCCGTCATTCTCTTCGGCAAGGAGAGCGACAAGTTCTGGAACATCGCCAAAGAGGCGCTTCGCGCGATCGTGCCGGCTGCCGATTTCGAAGCGACCAGTAAGAAGCTCGACGGCTTCGCGAGCGGCGCGGGGACCGTGCTGTTCTACGAGGATCAGGAGCCGATCAAGGCTCTCAGGCCAACTTCCCGCTCTACGCGCACAACTTCCCGATCTGGTCGGAACATTCGACCGGCATGGCGCAGTTGGCGGTCTGGACCACGCTCGCCGATGTCGGTATCGGCGCGAGCCTTCAGCACTACCATCCGCTCGTTGACGCGGAAGTCGCCAAGACCTGGAACATCCCTGCGTCCTGGAAGCTCACTGCGCAAATGCCTTTCGGCTCCAATGAGGCGGCATTCCAGGAGAAGACCTTCATCGATGATGAGCTGCGGTTCCGCACCCATCGTTGACCGGGGCTCGGGATCAAGCGGCACCGCCCACGCCAAGCTCAAGCCCGTCGCCTGAATAACATCCCTGAAAAGCAAAACGCCGCCCGAAAAGTCCCGGGCGGCGTTTTACGTTCGACAGATTGAAGCTCAGGCGCTCTCGCCAACCGCCTGGAGATAGAGGTCGAGGATCGCCTCCTCTTCCTTGCGCTCGTCGAGGTCACGCTTGCGCAGCGCAACGACCTTGCGCAGCACCTTGACGTCGTAACCATTGGCCTTGGCCTCGGAATAGACCTCCTTGATATCGTCGGAGATCGTCTTCTTCTCTTCCTCAAGCCGCTCGATGCGCTGCACGATGCTCTTGAGCTGATCGCCTGCAACCGGATCGTCCATTCTCAAAACCCTTCTTCGGAATTCGGCCGCAGGGGTTCGCAAGGATGAGCGGCGAGGTCAAGCAAGAACGGCCTTGAGTTCACATCTCTCGTGCCGCAGCGAGCGCGCCCGGCAGCAGCCGCGCCAGCCTGAGGCCCCAAGCACGGGCCGCGTGCGGCTCGCCGATCAGGTCCTGCCTGATCTCGATCAGCGCGTCGAGCAGGCCGCGCCGCGTCGCATGGCGGTCGATCGTGTCGCCGGGCAGGCCGCCATTATAGGGCTCGTTGTCGCCGACGATCAGGTCGCCCTCCACCTGCAGCGAAGCGATCAGCGACTTTGCCAGCCGGCCCTCGCGATCCCAGAGCACGCCGGCATGCCAGGGCCGCGGCACGCCCTTCCAGAACGGCGTGAAGGAATGCAGCGAGACGATCGCCGGCGGATGGCCGGCCGCGATCGCAGTTTCAATCGCAGCATCGATCGCCGCGTCATAAGGCGCATAATAGCGCGCGATCCGCTCGGCGATCCCGGCCTCGTCGATCCGGGCATTGCCGGGCACGATTGCGCCGTCCGAAATCCGCATTACGAGGGTCGGATCGTCGCGGCCGCGATTGGGATCGATCAGCAGGCGCGAGAAGTTGCTGAGCACGGCGGGCGCACCGAGCGCCCGCGCCATGGCGCGGGTCATTTCGGCAGCGCCGATATCATAGGCGATATGGCGCTCGAGCTGCTGCGGCGGCAGGCCGAGCAGGTTCAGCCCGGGCGGGATCGCGTTCGTCGCATGGTCACACAGCAGCAGCACGCCGGTCGCAGGATCGCCGGGGATGATTTCGACATCACCGGGTTGCCGAACCGGAGCACTGCTCTGCAAGCTCTCGTCCGCACGCATCATGACCTCGAACTACATCATCAAATCGCGGGTGACGCCCAGCCTTGCGCGACATAGAAGGGGCTGAGACGAAAGTCGATTGCCAACAGCAGATTCGCACGAGGAAGCGGCTTGGAGCAGCGGCAAGACGCAATCGCGGAGCGGCGCCGGACCGCACGCCGGATTTTCGACGCTGCTGTGGCCAAAGCCCATCCGCAGAGCTGGCTTGCCGCGCATCTGCCTTCTCCTCCGCAGAATGGCCGCCTGATCCTGCTCGCCGCCGGCAAGGCCGCCGGCAGCATGACGGTCCTGGCGGAAGCCCATTATCTCGATACGCTGAAGCTGCCGCCCGAGCGCTTCCTCGGCCACGCCGTCGCCCGCCATGGCTACGAGGCGCAGACCCGCCACATCCCGATGCTCGCAGCCGGCCACCCCGTGCCCGACGAAGGCAGCATCGCCAGCGCGACGCGGGCGCTCGAACTCGCAGCCTCCGCCACCGCCGACGATCTCGTCCTCGTGTTGCTCTCCGGCGGTGGCTCGGCCAATTGGGTCGCGCCAGCCGGCTCGCTAGCACTCGCCGAGAAGCAGGCAGTCAACAAGGCGCTGCTGCGCTCCGGCGCGCCGATCGGCGAGATGAACATCGTCCGCAAGCGGCTTTCGCGCATCAAGGGCGGGCGGCTCGCGCTCGCTGCCGCGCCGGCCAGAATGCTCACGCTCGCGGTCTCCGACGTGCCGCATGACGACCCAGCCGCGATCGCCTCGGGGCCGACCGTGCCCGATCCCAGCACAATGGCCGATGCCCGCGCCATCGTCGCCCGCTACGGGCTGGCGTTGCCACCGGCCGCGCAAGCACTGCTTGCGGATGATGCCAGCGAAACGCCGAAGCCGGGCGATCCAGCCTTCGCCGGAAGCGAATACCGCATCGTCGCCCGCCCGGCTGATGCCATCGCTGCCGCGGTGAAGGCGGCTGCCGAGGCCGGCTACGAGCCGATCAATCTCGGTCCCGATCTCGAAGGCGAGGCGCGTGAGGTCGCAGCCGCCCAGGCAAAGCGGGCGCTCGCGCTCAAGGCCGCCGGTCGCCGCGTCGCGCTGATCTCCGGTGGCGAGCTGACCGTCACCATCGCCGGCAATGGCCGTGGCGGGCCGAACCAGGAATTCGCACTGGCGTTGGCGATCGCGCTCGCCGGCGAGCCCGGCATCATCGCGCTCTCCGGTGACACCGACGGCACTGATGGTGGTGGCGGCGAAGCGACCGACCCGGCTGGCGCGCTCATTGACGAGACCACGCTGGCACGCGCACAGGGCCTTGGCCTCGATCCCGCCCAATCACTGGCCCAGAACGACTCGACCGGCTTCTTCAGTGCCCTCGGCGATCTGTTGCAGACCGGCCCGACCCTGACCAATGTCAACGATTGCCGCGTGATTCTGATCGATCCAAGAAACGATACATGAGCCTAAGTGGACGCCTTCATTCCATCCTGCTGGCAGGAGGACTGCTCGCTGCCAGCGCCAGTCCCGCGCTGGCTGACCTGCGCATGTGCAACACCACCGGCAGCCGCGTCGGCGTCGCCCTCGGCTATCGCGATGCACAGGGCTGGATCACCGAGGGCTGGTGGAACCTGGCGCCGCGCGCCTGCGAGACCCTGTTGCGCGGCACGCTCGCCGCGCGCTTCTATTACGTTCACGCTGTCGACTATGACAAAGGCGGCGAGTGGACGGGAAAGTCCGTCATGTGCACGCGCAACAAGGAATTCACCATCCGCGGCATCGAAGACTGCCTGGCGCGCGGCTACGAGCGCTCCGGTTTCTTCGAGGTCGACACTGGCGAGCAGAAGGGTTGGACGATCCAGCTTACCGACACGGCGGGGGCGGCACCGCGCCCATAACGGCGGCGCAATAACCGGCTTGCTCTAATCGGTTGAATCGGCGAGGCCTGCGGTTGGCAGGTACATGTGGTTTTAAGGGAATGACGTGATGAAGCGGGAACGGCGGATCAAGATCATCGCGACGCTGGGCCCGGCCTCGTCCACGCCGGAGATGTGCGCTGCCTTGTTCAAGGCCGGCGTCGACGTCTTCCGCATCAATATGAGCCACACCCAGCGCGAGGACCTGCCGGCCCGGATCGCGATGCTGCGTGGGCTGGAAAAGCAGTTCCGCCGGCCGGTCGGCATCCTCGCCGATTTGCAGGGGCCGAAGCTGCGCGTCGGCCAGTTTGGCGGCGATGGCGGCGTGATGCTGGAGAAGGACGCCCGCTTCATCCTCGATGCCGATCCGGCGCCCGGCACGGCCAAGCGCGTGCACCTGCCGCATCCGGAGATCCTCACGGCGCTGGAGCCCGGCCATCATCTCATCCTCGACGACGGCAAGATCCGGCTCGTCGTCGAGAAGGCCTCACCAAAGCAGGCGGTGACCAAGGTCATCATTGGCGGCCGGCTCTCCTCGCGCAAAGGCGTCAGCCTGCCCGACACCACGATCCCAGTCTCGGCCATGACCGAGAAGGACAGTTCCGACGCGGAAGCCGCTGCCGAGGCCGGCGTCGATTGGATCGCGGCCTCCTTCGTGCAGCGGCCGGAGGACATGGCGGACCTCCGGAAGATCGTGCGGGGCCGGGCGCTGGCGCTCGCCAAGATCGAGAAGCCCCAGGCGGTGGCCCGGCTGGAGGAGATCATCGAGGCCTCCGACGCGATCATGGTGGCGCGCGGCGATCTCGGCGTCGAGATGCCGATCGAGAAGGTGCCGGGAACGCAAAAGCGCATCACCCGGATGGCGCGGAAAATGGGCAAGCCGGTCGTCGTCGCAACGCAGATGCTGGAGAGCATGATCACCGCGCCGGTCCCGACCCGCGCCGAGGTCTCCGACGTCGCCACCGCCGTCTTCGAGGGTGCCGACGCCGTGATGCTCTCGGCCGAGAGCGCCGCCGGCCAGTACCCGATCGAGGCGGTGACGATGATGAACCGCATCGCCGAGGAGGTGGAGAGCGAATCCATCTACCGTTCGATCCTCGAATCGCAGAAGGCCGAGCCGGAGGCGACCGGCGCCGACGCCATCGCCAAGGCCGCGCACGAGATCGCCGACGCGCTCCATCTCAAGGCGATCGCCGCCTGGACCTCCTCGGGCTCGACCGCCTTTCGCATCGCCCGCGAACGGCCGAACTCGACCGTGATCGCGCTGACGCCGAATGCCGCCACGGCGCGTCGCCTCACTCTGGTCTGGGGCGTTCACGCCGTCGTGACGAAGGACGCCAGCGACGTCGACGACATGGCCTTCCGCGCCTGCAAGTTCTCGGTGCGCGAGGGTTTTGCCGCTGAGGGCGACCGCCTCATCGTCGTCGCCGGCGTCCCCTTCGGCACGCCGGGCGCGACCAACATGGTCCGCATCGCCTTCGTCGCGAAAGAGCATGTCGAGCAGGCGTGAGTGCCTGCTTCTTGACCGTATTCCTACCAACCTCTCGGTCATTCCGGGGCGACGCGCACCGTCGAGCCCGGAACCCATGAACACGACCTACCTCAGGAAGACGCGACCTGGGGAATGCCGGTCATTACAAGCGCGGTGTTCATGGGTTCCGGGCTCAGTCCTTCGGCCTGCCCCGGAAAGACGGTGAGGTTCGCAGCCTACGCATTCCCCTGCGGCCATGCCTGCTCTACTGCTTGAGCCATCAGCCTCTGCGAGCCCGCGACGCCCATGGCCCTGACCGACATCGCCACCAGGACTTACAACCACAGCTGGCGGCTCGACCCGATCATCCGCAGCCTGCTCGACACCGATTTCTACAAGCTGCTGATGCTGCAGATGATCAGGAGCTTCCATCCGGAAGTGCGGGTCACCTTCGGCCTGATCAACCGCTCCAAGCAGATCCGCCTCGCCGACGTCATCGAGGAAGCGGAGTTGCGCGCCCAGCTCGACCACGCCCGCGAGTTGCGCTTCACCAAGAAGGAGCTGATCTGGCTCGCCGGCAACAGTTTCTACGGCAAGACCCAGATGTTCACGCCGGACTTCATCGGCTGGCTCGCCGAGTTCCGCCTGCCCGAATACGAACTGCGCAAGGTCGACGGCCAGTACGAACTGACCTTTGCCGGCCCCTGGACCCACTCGATGATGTGGGAGATCCCGGCGCTCGCCATCGTCAACGAACTGCGCTCGCGCCAGGCGCTGAAGGGCTGGGACCGCTTTGCACTCGACGTGCTCTACGCCCGCGCCAAGTCGAAGCTCTGGGACAAGGTCGAGCGACTGAAAAAGCTGCCTGACCTGCGCATCTCCGATTTCGGCACGCGCCGCCGCCACGGCCATCTCTGGCAGCGCTGGTGCGTCGAGGCGCTGAAGGAAGGACTGGGGCCGACCTTCACCGGCACCTCCAACGTCCTGCTTGCCATGGAGCACGATCTCGAGGCGATCGGCACCAACGCCCATGAACTGCCGATGGTGCTCGCAGCCCTCGCCGATGGCGACGAGGAGCTGAAGCGCGCGCCTTATCGCGTGCTTGACGAATGGCGCCAGGTCTATGGCGGCAACCTGCTGATCGTGCTGCCGGACGCCTTCGGCACCACCGCCTTCCTCGACGATGCCCCGTCCTGGCTCGCCGACTGGACCGGTTTTCGCCCTGACAGCGCCCCGCCGATCGAGGCAGGCGAGCAGATCATCGCCTGGTGGAAGTCCCAGGGCCGCGACCCCAAGACCAAGCTCCTGATCTTCTCCGACGGCATGGACATCGACTCGATCGAGGAGGCCTACCGGCATTTCCATGGCCGCGTCCGCACCGGCTTCGGCTGGGGCACCAACCTGACCAACGACTTCGTCGGCTGCTCGCCGGTCGGCACGCCCGATCTCGATCCGATCTCGCTGGTCTGCAAGGTCGTCAGCGCCAATGGCCGTCCGGCGGTGAAGCTCTCCGACAACCCGAACAAGGCGACCGGTGACCCGGCCGAGATCACAAGGTATCTCAGGGTCTTCGGTGGGGCGGATCGGAAGGCGAAGGCGGTGAGGGTTTAGCAGCGGGCTTTTCTGTACGTCAGCTTCCGACCCATAGCGGACGCTCTTGCCAACGTCGCAATCCCGATGCCACGCTTCCCCGACTAGACGCCTGTGGGAGTAAATCGAGGATGCACAGCGGCTCATGCCTTTGTGGTGCGGTCACCTTAACAGTGGCTGACAGTCTGCCAAATCCTAACTTCTGCCATTGTCGCATGTGCCGCAAGCACTCGGGCCACCACTTCGCGTCCACTGATGTGACTAGGACTGCCTTGACGATTGTCGGCGAGGAGAAGTTGACGTGGTTTCAATCGTCGGAGAACGTCCGACGCGGCTTCTGCTCGACATGCGGATCGTCTCTATTCTGGGATCGGTCGGATCGGGGTTGGATCGCCGTGGCAATGGGTGCTTTCGACGGACCGACAGAGACCACTGCAAATTTGCATATCTACGGCGCCGACAAGGGGGACTACTACGAGATCGCAGACGGCCTGCCGCAATACGACACCGTTCCACCGCGCGATTGAGGTGTTGAGAGCGAACGTCCGCTTTCCACCCGAAGCCGACCTCCCGCTTCAGCCTGGACCAGCAAGCGCCCTGCGCGGCTAGGCTGGAACATAAATCAACCTGACCACGCTCTCGCCAATGCGGTCGCTGGCGACAAGGCGGAGCGGCGGCCGGGGGCCTGCGAAGAACGGCGTGCCGTGGCCCAGTACATGCGGGTGGAAGTAGAGCCGATACTCGTCGATGAGACCAAGCTCGGTCACGCTATGCGCCAGCTTCGGCCCGGATACCGTAATCTCGCCGGCCAGCTTGTCCTTCAGCCTGCGGATCGCCGTCTCCATGTCATCCGCGATGAGCGTTGCATTGGGGCCGACCGACGTCAGCGAGCGCGACACGACCCATTTCGGCAGGCGCCGCCATGCCGCTGCGAAGTCGCGATGATCCTCGCTCCATTCGGGATGGTCCTCGTCCCAATAGCGCATGATCTCGTACATGCGGCGACCATAGATGCTGCAAGCGAGGCCCCTTACATGCTCGATCCAGTGGCGAAAGAGCACGGCATCGGGCGCAAACGCCTCGTGATCGACATAGCCGTCCAGGGACAGGTTCATTCCGAATACGAGCTTGGCCACGCCGCAAAGCCTCCACCCAACTCTTTCAGGATAGCCTGAACCGTGGCCGCGCAGAAGCGAGCTCGGACGTGATAGCTACCTTGCTGCCGCGCTGCTTCTGCGGATTTCCTGCCGGCCCCTTCGCGAGCAAACTCGCGCGATGCGCAGAATGCGCTTCTAGATTTCGAGCAGCAGCGGCCGGTGATCCGAAACCTCGGGCTGCTCGACGACCGCGAAGGCGAGGACATCGAAGGTCCGGCCGGCAGGCGGCGGACATATGCGCCATGCTCGGCTGGCATCGAGCTACCAGCTGGCGCGCAGCCCGGCGGTCACCGCGTGTGCGGTGGTATCGCTGTTGAGCCGGACATCGTAGTCCGCGAACAGCGTGACATTGCGGCCGGCACGCGCTGACAGGCCGACGCCGAGGATCGCGCTGTCGCGGACGATATTGGCAGCCTCGACGGAGAAGGTCGCAGCCGGCGCCCCGATGAAAGCCGCATCGACTGCCACCGCGTCATCGAGGAATTCGTGTTGCCAGCGGCCTCTCGCCTCGGCCGCGAAACGGCCTTCGCCGAGCGTGAACTCCCGCGCCAGACGCAGCCCGATGCTGCCGAGCAGGCTCGAAGCGGACTGGCCGGCTACAGACAAGCCGATGCTGCCCGCACCAGTTTCGCTGAATGCGTCCTGGCGCAAAAAGGTGTAGCGCAGCGCCAGCAGCGGCTCGATCGTCGACCAGCCGAGGTCGAAGGCATAGCCGGCCTCCAGCGCGCCGGTGAAGCGGTCGCCGTCATACTTCGCCTTCGCTTGCCGCGAGAGACCGCCGAAAGCGATGCTGCGTTCGCTTTCAAGGCCGAGGCGGCCATAGCCGACGAGGCCGTCGAGGCGCAGTTTCCCGGCGGTATAGCTGCCATAAAGCGCCCCCTCATAGGCGTCGACGCTGCCCTTGCCGGAGAACCGACGGAAATCGGCGTCGGTGCTGGAATAGCCGAGGCTGAACCCGGCCAGGAAGGAGGGCGTGATCTGCCGGTCGAATCCGCCGATCACGCCGCCGCCGCGATAGGTGGCGCCACCGGCATTGGCATCGCCGCCGAGCTTGCCGCCGAAGCCATAGCCGCGTGCCCAGGCGTTGTTTGACGTAGGCGCCTGCGCAGGCAGCCGCATCAGCATCGCCGCGGCAGGGTTGGCCGCCATGCTCGACGTATAGGCAAGCGGTGCGTCGGCGAGGCTGGCTCCGGCCTGCCCGGAGCGCAAGGCGCCGAGGCGCTGCGAGATCATGCCGCCGAACTGGGCGGCTCCGCCCAGCGCCAGGGTGGAGAGACCGGCATGCACCTCGCCGGAGAGGCTGGAGAGCGCGCCCCGGGCGCCCTCTCGCGTGCCGGCCGCCTGCAGCAGGCCGGCGACGTCGCGCAGATCCTGATCCGCGCCGGCCAGGCTGTGCTCGAGCGCCACGGCGACAGCGCATTGATTGGTTGAGGCGCAGATGCCTGGCGTGTCGAAGGGCAACGTCCGGATATCGAGATAGGCCGTGTTCGGCTGGTAGCGCAGGCTTGCATGAAGGAAGGGCGCGCTGCCGTCGCCAAACGGTCCCTCGACGCCGGCGAACCGGCCCGTGATGCCCTGGTCGGCGGTGAGCATCGCCGCGGAGAGGGAACGCGGCAGAAGCTGCGGCCGCCCGCCGAGGGTAACCCAGCCGGCGAGGCTCGCCGTCCCGGTGACCGCAAGACGGTTCTGGCCGCCGGACCAGCCGACCTGCTGGACCAGCAGGCCACCGGCCTCCTGCACATAATTGCCGTTGATGGTCAGCGTGCCGATACCGTCCCGGTCGCCGGCCCAGATCGCACCGGCATTGGTCACCGTCCCGGTGATCACCCCGGTGCCGGCAAGGGTGCCCGCAGCAGCGATGCTGGTCGGCGAGACGATGCTGCCCATCACCGAGAGGAAGCCGCCCTCGATCCGCGTCGCCCCGCCATACGAGCTCTGGCCAGTGAGCACGAGCTCGCCAGCGCCGCGCTTGACCAGCCCGCCGGCGCCGACGATGTCGTTCTCGAAGAAAGCGACACCGCCGGGCTGCTCGACGATGAAATCGCCCCAATCGAAGCGGCCCGGGCCGAGCACGGCCTTGCCTACATCGAGCAAGCCATAGCCGTAGATCTCGTCGACGCCCGGCGGGCCGATATCGCGGGCGGTGCCGAGCAGGGTCTGGCGCACCTGATCAGCCGTGAAGAACGGAAACATCTGCCAGACCAGCGCCGCGGCGCCCGCGACATGCGGGGCGGCGAACGAAGTGCCATTGGTCTTGGTGTAACCCCCATCCTTGCTGGCGACGACGATGGGATCGTCTGGATAGGGATTGGGGAACCACCAGTCACCGCCGCCGGGTGCCGCCAGGCACCAATTCTTCGCCACGCCGCAACGATTGGTGTAATCGGGCTCGTAGCCCGGCCCGACGGCCGTAACCGCGAGCCAGCCCCGTTCCAATTCGGGGAAGAGGTGAGGCAGGCCGGCCTGGGCGCTCGGTTGATTCAGGCCCTGGTTGGCCGTGCCCCAGATGCTGAGAACTCCTGCAGCGACAGCGCGCTGATAGGCAGAGATGCTTGACGCATCCTCCGACAGGTAGCTGTCCCTCGTGAATGCCGTAACCGGGCGGTCATCGCCATAGCTGTTGTTGATGATCCGAACGCCTCGCGCGATCAGTTCGTTGTAACCCCGTGCGGCGAAATCCCAACTGATCCCTCCCTCACTGTGATCGGCGCCGACCACAATGACGGTCGCGCCCGGGGCCACGCCGTGCATGCCAATGCCGTTCCTGTTGGCAACGATCACCGAAGCGACCCCGGTGCCGTGACCATCGCGGTCGATCGTCTGCGCCGTCTCCGTCGGGTAGTCGTAGCCACCGCCATAGCGGCCGGCGAATTCGGGATGTGCCGCGAAGATGCCGGAGTCGATGATCCCGATGACAATGCCGGTGCCGTCGACGCCACGCGCATAGGCATTCGCGGCGCGGATCGTCTCGAGCCCCCACTGCGCCTTGTATTCAGGTGTGCGCCAGCTGTTGGGATCGGTGAGCAGGCCGGACGACTGGGCCGCAGCCGGAGTGATGAGAGCCGTCGACAGCAGCAGCGCCGCAACGGTAGGCATAGGCAGGACGTTCACGCAGCCCCCGGGACAGAATACGAATCCCTCCCAGGAACTCGTTGGGCTGCAACCTGCTGTCAGGAAGCCGCATGGGTCAATACGGCATATGCCGTCCCTGATCGGCTATCCGGGCTTCATTCCGCGCTCTGCAGGCGGCGATGGAATCCTTGCCTTCCGGCCCATGAACGCAAAAGCCGGCTTTCGCTCCATCGCGCCGTCTAGGAGGTCGCGGCCTCGCCGATCCGGAAGACCTTCCCGGTCCCGGCCTCGCGGTAAAGATCGACCCGCTCCCCGTTCCAGTGATAGTCGAGATGCCGCCCCTGGACGGGATTGCCTGCGAGATCGGGCCAGAACAGCCCGGCGCACTCCCCATCCCTGCGGCGCACGCTCGGATAGACGACGCCTTCCGACTTGTTGGCACGCAGCCTCAAACCCAGCGCCTGGCCGGCCATGTAATCGTCAGGTCGCAGCAGCGCGCTCGCCTCCGCCTTCTCACCGCGCAGATCGTGCAGGGCGGCATCGACCGACAGCACGAGCTCCCGGAACTGCGAGGTCCAGCCCGGCACCTCCTTCGTTCGCGCCATGAAGCGGCCGTGGTGATGAATGGTCTCGAACAGCGCCGTCTCGAAGCTGTCGGCGACATAGAGCACGCCATAGCTTCCGTCGCTGAAGCGGCTCGGCCTATCGCGACTGATATGGGTGAAGGGCGCCATCAGCCAGCTTGCACCCGGTCCCGAGACGCGGCGGGCCGGCGGCACCAAGTCTAGATTGCCGATCGTCTCCATCAATCGCGGATTGGTCTTCATCTCGGCCTGGACCAGCAGCGGCCAGTCGGCCGGGTCGGCGATGTCCTCGAACAGGTCGATCGGCGGAAAGGCGCTGCGGATGATACGGACCGCGCCGGGCCATTCGACCCGCGCGACCGGGTATTCGGCGCCGCTCACCAGAGGCCGCGCTCCGCGTCGAGATAGCGGCGCACCCGCATCAGGTCGGTGAGCTCGCCGCCCAGCATCACACCGAGTGCCGAATTGCCGCCGAAGGCATCGTTACCCGCCTTGATCCAGGCATAGCCGCGCTGCGGCTCGCGGAAGATCAACCGCAGCGCCTTGTGGACGCCCATCAGGTTGGAAAGCCGCGCCCTGGCATCGCGGTCGAGGCGGCCGATCTCGCCCGCCTTCCAGCGCCGATAGCTGCGCACCGGCTGGTCGAGCAGCACCGCGGCTTCGTCATCGGTCAGACCCCATTGCCGGAACAGATTCACCGCCGCGCGGAACATTGCCGCCGCTTCGGCTTCGGTGATCGCTGCGGGCGAAAAGTCGTCCGGCAAAGTCGGAACCGGCGAGAGCTGGCTCATCGGATAATCTCCATTTGGCAGAATATAGATAAAATGCTGCCAAATGGCAAGGGGGCACTCGAAAGCGCGTCGTTCTCGGGCAGAGCGAGGCGGAGACCCGAGATTCTGAGGATGAGAAAGCGTTGATTGGAAGCTTCACTCGGCTCGAGATGCTCGGGTCAAGCCCGAGCATGACGGACTTCCGGCCGCCCGAGCGACCTCACGCGTCGCGGCCGTCGACCTCGAGCTTGAGCGCCTCGACAGCGTCCTTCACCGCGTCGAGCTGCGGGTAGACCACGAGCGCGCGCCGATAGGCGACCATGGCCCGCTTGTCGTCGCCTTGCTGGCGCAGGATCGTGCCGAGCCCCATCATCGCACCATAGTGGCGCGGCTCGCGCTTCAGCGTCTCGGCGATGTCGAGCATCGAGCGAATCGGATCGCCCGCGACGAAAAGCGCATTCGCCCGCTGATTCCAGCCCTCGGCCCAGTCAGGCTCCAGGGTGACGACGCGATCGAGCAGCTCGATCGCCAGCGGCAGTTCGCGCGCCTTCAGCGCCTCCTGCGCCCGGGTCATCAGCAAATCGGCAGTGTCCGAACCGGAACGGGACCAGCGTCGCTGGATCAGGCTGGCGATGCCTTTCGCCTCTTCCGAGGTTTTCGCCGCGGCGAGTCGCTCGAACAGGCGGTCGAGCGTAGCAGCCGGGCTACGCGCCGGCGGCGCTTCCGGCAGATTCGGCTTGTCGTCGCGATCGGCATTCGGCACCGCGCCGTCGCGCAGCGGCGCTTCCTGCGCGAGTGCTCCCGGCGCAACCGCAAGAAGCAACCCCGGAATCAGAGCAAGACGGGCAAGACGAGCGAACCTCATATCCCCAAAGTGGGACGGGCGGGCGTCCGCGTCAATTCACAGGCTGGCGAGATCGCGAGCGGGCGGGAGAAGCGCACGCCAAAAAAGCGGGCTGCACCCTGTGCAGCCCGCTCTTCGATCTCGACAAGGAAGCCTGCAGCGCGGCCAGGGGCCGCGCGAAGCCTCAGCCCTGACGCGCCTTGAAACGCTTCTGGACCTTGTTGATGATGTAGACGCGGCCCTTGCGGCGCACGAGCTGGTTGTCGCGGTGACGGGCACGGAGCGACTTCAGCGAATTGCGGATCTTCATGGTCCGGACTCCCGTCGATCGACCTTTCGGCCAGATCGGTCAAAACGAAAGGCGCGACGCGAACCGGAACCGGCTCTCATCGAACAAACGACATGCGCGCCTGATGCGATGCCGGCTGTATAAGGATTTTGCGACGATTGGCAAGGCCCCGGCGCATATTTCCGGCGCCTTGTACGGCCCGTCATGCTCCCGTCGCAATCGCGTGGCCGCCCTAGCATCCCGGTTGGCGCATACCTAGATTGCAGCCGCGGTCGACCTATCAGGGAGTTTTCTCGATGTTCAACGCCAAGTCCCTCCTCGACGCCCTCGTCAACGCCGGCAGCCAGATCGGCGCCCAGGGGGCTCAGGGTGGCCAGGCCAGCGGCGGCCTTGGTGGCGTGCTCGGCAATCTCGCCCAGCAGGTCCAGCAGGCGGGCGGCCCCGGCGGCCTGACCGGCATGGCCGGCCAGATCTTCGGCCAGGCGACGCGGGGCGTGCAGGACGCCGCCCGCAACACCGGCCTGCAGCAGGGCACGACCGACATCGTCGGCCAGTTCTCCGGCGGCAAGACGCCTGAGCAATTGATCGAGCAGGCCAAGGGCATGCTTGGCGGTAATCAGCTCGGCGCTGGTGCTCTGCTCGGCGGGCTCGGCGCCCTGATCTTCGGGACCTCAGCCGGCCGCTCGCTCGCTGGCTCGGCCGTAAAGGTCGGTGGGCTCGCTCTCATCGGCGGCCTCGCCTACAAGGCCTATCAGAACTATCAGGCCGGCAAGCCGCTGCTCGGCGCCGACCAGCAGGCCGTGCTGCCGCCTCCGTCCGGCTCCGGCTTCGAGCCGGAAGCGGCGAGCAATGCCAGCGCCCTGATCTTCATCCGGGCCATGATCGCCGCCTCTGCTTCCGATGGCCATATCGACGAGACCGAGCGCAACGCAATCCTCGGCGGCCTGCGCGAAGCCGGGCTCGACGCTGAGGCCAATGAATGGCTCGCCAACGAGCTGGCCAACCCGGCAAGCGTCGATGCGCTGGTCGAGGGCGCCGAGACCCCTGAGCTCGCCGCGCAGATCTATACTGCGGCCCGCGTCGCCATCAATCCGGACACCCCGGCCGAGAAGGACTTCCTCGCCGGCCTTGCCGGCTCGCTCGGCCTCGATGCCGAGCTGGTCGCGAACATCGACGCAGCGGCGAGTGCTGCGAAGGTCTGACCTCTGACGCAGGCCCGGAGTGCGCAGGCGCGGATTGACCGCCCGGCGCGCCCGGCCGACGGATAGGGGATGCGATCACCATCTCCGCATTGGTCGGCGCGCCTGCCGTTCTACTATGGCTGGCTCATCATCGGCATCGCCTTCGTCACCATGGCGGTGGCGGTCAGCGCGCGCACGGCCTTCTCGCTGCTGCTGCCTCCATTGATCGATGAGTTCGGCTGGGATCGCGGCCTCGCCTCAGGCGCCTTCTCGTTCGGCTTCCTGCTCTCGGCCGTGACCAGTACATTCGTCGGCCGCGTCATGGACAGGCATGGCCCGCGCGTCGTGATCGAGACCGGCGTAGCGATGCTGGCGGCGGGCCTGCTGATCGCGCCCGCGATCAGCACGGCTTGGCATCTCTATCTGACGCTCGGCGTCCTGGTCGGCTGCGGCGCCAATCTAATGGGCTTTGCAGCGCAATCGCTGTTTCTGCCGAACTGGTTCGTGCGCCGCCGAGCCTTTGCGATCAGCATCGCGTTCTCGGGCGTCGGCGTCGGGGCGCTGCTGCTCCTGCCCTGGCTGCAATCGATCATTAGCCGTGAAGGCTGGCGCGCGGCCTGCTGGGTGATGGGCCTGATCGTGCTGTTTCTGCTCGGTCCGCTCAATCTGCTGGTTCGTCGCAGGCCGCAGGATTTGGGCCTGCTCCCGGACGGCGAGACCGGCTCGGCTCCGGCCGGCGCAGCGCGCAATGCGGCCGCGGTGGTCGACAAAGCCTGGGTCGCAGTCGAATGGACGCTGGCACGAGCGCTGCGCACGACGCGCTTCTGGTGGATCATGCTCGGCTATTTCTGCGCGCTGGTCGCCTGGTATGCCGTACAGGTCCACCAGACCAAGTACCTGATCGAGGTCGGCTTTTCCCCGCTGACCGCGGCCTGGGCGCTGGGGCTGGTCAGCGCCGTCGCCATCCCCGGTCAGATCGGTCTCGGTGCCCTGTCCGATCGCATCGGCCGGGAATGGATCTGGATGGTGGGCTGCCTGGGCTTCGCCATCTGCTACGGCGCGCTGATCGCGCTCGAGCACCAACCGTCGCCCGTGCTGCTTTATGTGATGGTGATCGCGCAGGGCTTTCTGGGCTACGCGCTGGCCTCGGTGATGGGCGCGATCGTCGTCGAGATTTTCGAGGGGCCGCATTTCGGCGCGATCTTCGGAACGGTCACGGTGGCGCTGCTCGGCGGCGGCGCCGCCGGCCCGTGGCTGGCCGGCGCGATTCACGATGCCACCGGCAGCTATCGCCTGGCCTTCCTCTTGGCGATCGTCTGCTGCCTCATCTCGGCGGCGGCGATCTGGCTGGCGGCGCCGCGAAAGGTGCGGCTCGTGCCGGGGCGTGTCCGGCCTGCCACCTGAGCAGCGAGACGAGTCGATGATCAGGGCGCGCGTCTGACGCCCTGATCATCCTCGAACACCGGCCGGAAGAAGCTGCGCTCATAGCTGATGATGAAACGGTGCTTCTCGTTCTCCGCGACCACCGACAGGCACTCGGCATCCTTGAACGAGGCCTCGCGATAGGTCTCGTATGCGGCGAACGACGGAAAGCTGAACATCGCCAGCGCCACGTTCGACGTGCCTTCCGACGGCATGAAATAGCCGTGGTGCTTGCCGCCGAACCTCTCGACCAGCCGGATCCAGGCCTTGCCATAGGCCTCGAAGGCCGGGAGCTGATAGGGGTCGACGATGTAACGCAGATGGCAGGTGATCATCCTCAGGCCGCCTTCGCGTTCTTGAGGAACTCGCCCATCCGCCCGAGCGCCCGCTCGATATTCTCCAGCGAGTTGGCGTAGGAGAGCCGGATATAACCTTCGCCATGGACGCCGAAATCCGGCCCGCCGATGGTGGCGACGCCGGCATCTTCCAGCAGGGCCGAGGCCAGCTTCTTCGCCTTCCAGCCGGTCTGCGACACGTTCGGGAAGGCATAGAACGCTCCCTTTGGCACGATGCATGAGACGCCGGGCAGGCCGTTCAGCCCGGCGACCACCGCCTTCCGGCGCCGGTCGAACTCCGCCAGCATCATCGCGACCGCATCCTGCGGGCCGGTCAGCGCCGCGAGCCCCGCCCATTGCGCCGGCGCGTTGACGCAGGAATGCGAGTTCACCGCGAGCTTGCGGGCGTTGTCGTAGAGCGGCTTCGGCCAGACCGAGAAGCCCATGCGCCAACCAGTCATGGCGTAGGTCTTCGACCAGCCATTGAGCAGGATGAGGCGGTCGCGGATCTCGGGATAGCTCAAGAGGCAGACATGCTTTTCGCCGTCATAGAGCATCTGGTCGTAGATCTCGTCCGACATGACAGCGACATCGGGGAAGCGGGCGAGGCCGGCGACGAGCTTGTCGACCTCGGCCTTGGGCGTGACGCCGCCGGTCGGGTTCGCTGGCGAGTTGACGATCAGCAGCCGCGTCTTCGGCGTGATCAGCGCCAGCGTCTCCTCGGCCGAGAAGGCAAAGCCGTTCTCCTCGCGGATCGGCACCGGGATCGGCGTCGCACCGGTGTACTCGATCATCGAGCGGTAGATCGGAAAGCCCGGGTCGGGATAGAGGATCTCGGCGCCGGGCTCGCCGAACATCAGGATCGCCATGAACATGGTGACCTTGCCGCCCGGCACGATCATCACCTCCTCCGGCGAGACGTCGACCTGGAAGCGCTTGTGCAGGTCGGCCGCCACCGCCTCGCGCAAGGGCAGAATGCCGTTGGCCGGGGTGTAGCCGTGATGGCCGTCGCGCAGCGCCTTCACCGCCGCCTCGACGATGTGCTCCGGCGTCGGAAAGTCCGGCTGGCCGATGCCGAGATTGATGATGTCCTTGCCCTGGCGTTGCAATTCGGTCGCCCGGGCGAGCACGGCGAAAGCGTTTTCCTCACCGATGCGGCCGAAGGAGGGAACGACTTGAAGCGTCATGGCGGTTTCCTCTTCGCTCGCGGTCGGTCTGCGCGCCGCCGCGACGTCTCAAACCTGTCTTGGCCGCAAAGCCGGCAGCCGCGCAAGTGCGCCTCTTGCGTCCCGGTCCGGACAGGGACGCATTTGGAACACTTGCAAACTGCGCCGCGGCGACCTTTGCTGGCGCAGGCGCCCTCCAAGCGATTGGCACGGCGCCTCAAGTCGTTGTATGCAGCATACAGCGATTGCGGCAAGCGCCCTTGCCGTTCTGCCGCGGCCGGCATGACCTGTCGGTCAAATCGATTTAAAGACGATGCCGAAGCGGCGCGAAGCCGCCCGGGCGCGAGAGGGGATGACGGGATGGCCAAGACGCCGAGCAGCAAGACGCCGAACGGCAAGAAGCCGGTGCGGAAGATCAAGCCGGAGCAGCTGCGCTCCAAGGCCTGGTTCGACAACCCGGCCAATGCCGACATGACCGCGCTCTATATCGAGCGGACCATGAATTTCGGCCTGTCGCGCGAGGAGTTGCAGTCGGGCCGCCCGATCATCGGCATCGCCCAGACCGGCTCCGACATCGCCCCCTGCAACCGCCATCATCTCGAGCTCGCCCATCGCGTCCGGGACGGCATCCGCGAGATGGGCGGCGTGCCCTTCGAGTTCCCGATCCATCCGATCCAGGAAACCTGCAAGCGGCCGACCGCCTCGCTCGATCGCAACCTGCAGTACCTCTCGCTGGTCGAGATCCTCTACGGCTACCCGATCGACGGCGTCGTGCTGACGACCGGCTGCGACAAGACCACGCCGGCGCAGATCATGGCGGCAGCGACCGTCGACATCCCGGCGATCGCCCTGCCGGGCGGGCCGATGCTGAACGGCTCCTTCCGCGGCGAGCGCACCGGCTCGGGCACGATCGTCTGGAAGGCGCGCCAGATGATGGCGGCCGGCGAAATCGACTATCGCGGCTTCGTCGACCTTGTTGCATCGTCCGCGCCATCCGCGGGTCACTGCAACACTATGGGCACGGCCTCGACCATGAACGCGCTGGCCGAGGCGATGGGCATGACATTGCCCGGCGCCGCCGCGATTCCGGCGCCCTATCGTGACCGCTACGAGATGGCCTATCTCACCGGCCGCCGCATCGTCGAGATGGTCTGGGAGAACCTGATCCCCTCGAAGATCCTGACGCGCGAAGCCTTCGAGAACACCATCGTCATCAACTCGGCGATCGGCGGCTCGACCAATGCGCCGGTCCACGTCAACGCCATCGCCAAGCATATCGGCGTCAAGCTCGACAATGAGGACTGGACCAAGATCGGCTACGACACGCCGCTGCTGGTCAACATGCAGCCGGCCGGCGAGTATCTCGGCGAGGATTATTACCGCGCCGGCGGCCTGCCTTCCGTGATCGCCGAGCTGATCGCCAAGGGCCGGCTCAAGCCCGCGATCACCGCCAACGGCAAGACTCATATCGAAAACTGCGAGGGCGCTTTCACCGGCGACCGCAAGGTCATCAAGGCCTATGACGAGCCGATGAAGAAGGAGGCTGGGTTCCTCAACCTCTCCGGCAACCTGTTCGACTCGGCGATCATGAAGACCTCGGTGATCACGCCGGAATTCCGCCAGCGCTATCTCGAGAATCCGAAGGATCTGATGGCCTTCGAGGGCAAGGCCGTCGTCTTCGACGGGCCGGAAGACTATCACCACCGCATCGACGATCCCGCGCTCGGGATCGACGAGCACACCGTGCTGTTCATCCGCGGCGTCGGCCCGGTCGGCTATCCCGGCGCGGCCGAGGTGGTGAACATGCGGCCGCCGGATTACCTGATCAAGAAGGGCGTCACCGCGCTTGCCTGCGTCGGCGACGGCCGCCAGTCCGGCACCTCGGGCTCGCCCTCGATCCTCAACGCCTCGCCGGAAGCGGCGACCGGCGGCGGCCTCGCGCTGCTCAAGACCGGCGACAAGGTCCGCATCGACCTGAAGAAGCGCACAGCCAACATGCTGATCTCGGACGAAGAGCTGGAGAAGCGTCGCGCCGCACTCAAGGCTGCCGGCGGCTACAAATATCCGAAGAGCCAGACCCCCTGGCAGGAAATCCAGCGCAAGATCGTCGACGAGCTCTCCGAGGGCATGGTGCTGAAGCCGGCGGTCAAGTACCAGAAGATCCACAAGAAATTCGGCATCCCGCGCGACAATCACTGAGCGGCTCCAACTGCTCTTTCGGATGCCGTTCGGCGTCTTCGACATCGCCCTGGCAGCGCTCGCCGCGCTGCTGGGTGGCCTCGCCGGCCGGCAGCTCGCGCTGCGCCGGCGGCTGGCCCTTCCCCTCGCGGCAGCGATTGGCGCCGTCGCGGGACTTGCGGCGGCGTCGCTGCTCGGCAGCTATTTCGGCTCGGTCTTGGTTGGGCTTCTCGTGCTGGCGATCTTCGTGTTCCATCTCTGACGGACCGTTTCACGTCTTTCGACGGAGGACATGATGGATTCGCTGGCGGAGTTGGCCGGCATGGATCGGCAGATGCTGACGCTCGCCGGCCTGCTGGCGGTCGTCGGCGCGCTGCTCGGAGGTGCGCTTGCCCATTGGTTCCGCGGGCGCGGCATGATCGCGACCGGAGCTATCATTGGCGCGATCCTGCTGCCGCTCACGGCGATCGCCTATATGGTCCATTTCGGCGTGATCGTCGTCGCCATCGTCCTGCTCGTGATCCTCGGCGGACTGGCCAACCTTCTTGGCGGCTGAAACCCAGCGAACGGCGGCATTCCCGCTGCGCATCGCCGCTCGCCGGCCAGTGCGTACGAACGGGGCTGACAAATCGCTCGCCGAGCGACAGTATGACGCCCCTGAGCTCATTTGAAACGATTTAAAATGACTTACAGCCCGCAAGTCGACGCGTTTCGCAAACTTCACGAATCCGGCTGCTTCGTCATGCCGAACCCCTGGGATGAGGGCTCGGCCCGCTGGCTGCGCGGCCAGGGCTTCAGGGCGTTGGCCTCGACCAGCGCCGGCTTCGCCTTCACGCAGGCGCGTGCCGACCAGGACGTGCCGCGCGACATGATGCTGGCGCATCTGTCGGAGCTGGTGAAGGCGGTCCCGGACTTGCCCGTCAACGCCGATTTCGAGAACGGCTATGCGGACACGCCGGATGGCGTCGCCGCCAACGTCAAGCTCTGCATCGCGACCGGTGTCGCCGGCCTCTCGATCGAGGACGCGACCGGACGTGCAGGCGAGACGCTCTACCCGTTCGAGCTTGCCGTCGAACGCATCAAGGCAGCGCGCCGCGCCGTGGACGAGACTGGTTCCGGCGTGCTGCTGACCGCCCGCGCCGAGTGCTTCCTGACGGGCCATCCCGAGCCGCTGAAGGAGGCAGTCCGCCGGATCGAGGCCTTTGCCGAGGCAGGAGCCGACGTGCTCTATGCCCCCGGCCCCAGGACTGCCGCCGACATCGCGGCAATCGTCGCAGCCGCCGGCGGCAAGCCGGTCAACGCTCTGGTCTATGGCGATTTCGGTCTCAGCGTGTCCGACATCGCCGCCGCCGGAGCTCGCCGCATCTCGATCGGAGGTGCCTTGGCGCGGGCCGCCTGGGCCGCCTTCATAGAGGCGACGCGCCTGATCAAGGACGAAGGCAGCTTCAAGGGCTTCGCCGGCAACGGCCCCTCGGCCCCGCTCAATCCGTTCTTCCGCGACGATCTGAAGGGGCGCTCGTGAGCGGGCAGCTTCTCATCGTCCCGGAATGGCTCGGCAAGAGCGGGCTTTGGCTGATCGACGCCAAAGGAAAGCGCAAGCCGGTCGATGCCGAGGATGTCGGCCTGTCTGACAATCTCGCCGACCGGCTGGAGAGTTGGATGGACGTCTTCGACGCCATCTACGACGAGGCCGACGAGGCAGCCTCCGATTTCGCTGGCGAAGTCGAACGGCTCGCCTGGGAAACGGAAGGCGCCGCTCTGGCCGACGCGATCGCCAAAGAACTCGGCCCGGGCTGGCAGATCAGCCACGACTTCACCGCCTGGCGCAGGACGATCAAGGCATGATGACGCTCGACTGGACACCCCGCACCTTCCCGCCGACCAAGGTGCTGCAGGGGCGCTATTGCCGGCTCGAGCCGCTCGATCCGGCCCGCCATCTCGACGATATCTGGCAGGCCATGGCCGGCCACGCCTCGGTATGGGATTGGCTGCCCGCGACACTGCCGCCGAGCCGCGAGGTCTATGGCGAACTCCTGACGATGATGGCGGGCAAGGCCGGCATCATTCCTTTCGCCGTGATCGACGAAGCCGACGGCAAGGCCAAGGGCCATCTCTGGATGATGGAGATCCGGCCCGAGCACGGTGTCTTCGAGGTCGGCTGGATCACCTACTCCCCGTCGATGCAGCGCACGCGTATGGCGACCGAGGCCGTCTATCTCGTCGGCGATTATGGCTTCTCGCTCGGCTATCGCCGCTATGAGTGGAAGTGCAACAATCTCAACGAGCCCTCGAAGCGCGCCGCGCTGCGCTTCGGCTTCCAGTATGAGGGGCTGTTCCGCCAGCATCAGGTCGTGAAGGGCGCCAACCGCGATACCGCCTGGTTCTCGATCCTCGACAGCGAATGGCCGCAGGTCGGGCAGGCCTTCCGGAACTGGCTCGCGCCGGAGAACTTCGATGCGCAAGGCCAGCAGAAGACCTCGCTGGCTGATGTCATGAAGACTGCGGGGGCCGCCTGACATGCCCCTGCGCCGCGCCTCGACAGACGATATCCCGGCGATCGTTGCGCTGACGCAGGCCGCCTATCTGCCGAACGAAAGCATCATCGGCGTCCCCTCGCTGCCGCGCATCGCCGATTACCATCAGGTGCTGGCGGAGCACGAGGTCTGGCTCGCGGAAAGCGACGAGGCGCTCGACGGCGTTCTGGTTCTCGAGGACGAGCCGGCGAAATTCACGCTCTGGAGCATCGCCGTCTCACCCGCTGCCACCGGCAAGAAGATCGGCTCGCAACTGATGGACTTCACCGAGGAGCGGGCCAAGGCGCTCGGCCATGACGCCGTCCATCTCTACACGCACGCCAAGCTCGCCGACCGCATCGGCTGGTACGAGCGGCTCGGCTACCAGACCACCCATTTCGAGGATCTGCCGGATCGCCGGCTGATCCATATGCGCAAAAGCCTCCGATAACCAGCCTCCGATAATCGGACAATTAAGGGAAGAAACGACATGGCAGGACGTTTGAAGGGCAAGGTCGCGGTCGTCACCGCAGCCGGCCAGGGCATCGGCCGGGCGATCGCCGAAGCTTTCGTCGCCGAGGGCGCGACCGTCTGGGCGACCGACAAGGACGTTGCCCTGCTTGACGGCATCCCGAAGGCGAAGAAGCGCAAGCTCGACGTGCTCTCGACCAAGGCGGTCGAGGCCTTCGCCGAGAAGGTCGGCACCATCGACATCCTCGTCAACGCTGCCGGCTACGTCCATCACGGCACGATCCTGGAATGTGACGACAAGGCCTGGGAGTTCTCCTTCGACCTCAACGTCAAATCGATGCACCGCACGATCAAGGCCTTCGTCCCCGGCATGCTCGCCGCCGGCAAGGGCTCGATCGTCAATATCGCCTCCGGCGCCGGCTCGGTCCGCGGCATCCCGAACCGCTATGTCTACGGCGCCACCAAGGCGGCGGTGATCGGCCTGACCAAGGCAGTCGCGGCCGACTACATCAAGAAAGGCGTCCGCTCGAACGCGATCTGCCCCGGCACGATCCAGTCGCCCTCGCTCGACCAGCGCATCGTCGAGCTCGCCAAGGTCACGAAGACGACCGAGGCGGCCGCCCGCCAGGCCTTCGTCGACCGCCAGCCCATGGGCCGGCTCGGAACCGCCGAGGAGATCGCCTGGCTTGCGGTCTATCTCGGCTCGGACGAGGCGAGCTATACCACCGGCCAGATCCATCTCGCCGATGGCGGCTTCGCGCTCTGAGTAGCGCCATGCACGTCCTGATCACTGGCGCCGCCGGCATGATCGGCCAGCGGCTGGCTGCGCGCATCGCCCGCGAGGGCGCATGCAACGGCAAGCCGCTCTCCAGACTGACGCTGACCGACGTCTTCGAGCCACCGCGACCGACCGGCTTCGCCGGGCCGATCGAGGCCCGCACCGAGGATTCCAGTTCGCCTGCAATCGCGACCGAACTCGCGGCCCTTCGGCCCGACATCATCTTCCACCTCGCCGCGATCATCTCCGGCGAGGCGGAGCGCGATTTCGACAAGGGCTACCGCATCAACCTCGACGGCATGCGCAATCTGCTGGAGGCGATCCGGCAGGAGGATATCCGTAACGGCTCCTATGTGCCCAAGCTCGTCTTCTCCTCGTCGAGCGGCATCTTCGGCGCGCCCTTCCCGCCTGCGATTTCCGACGAGTTCCATGTCACACCGCTGACCAGCTACGGCGCACAGAAGGCGATCGGCGAACTCCTCCTCGCCGACTATTCGCGGCGCGGGTTCATTGACGGCGTCGGCATCCGCTTCCCCTCGATCGTGATCCGGCCCGGCAAGCCCAACGCCTCTGCCGGCGGCTTCTTCTCCGGCATCATCCGCGAGCCGCTGCAGGGTCTGGAGGCACTGCTGCCGGTCGACGAAAGCGTCATCTTCACCCATGCCTCGCCGCGCTCAGCCGTCGGCTTCCTGCTGCACGGCGCCTCGCTCAGCCGCGAAGAGCTCGGCCCGCGCATCAATCTCAGCATGCCGGGCGTCTGCGTCACCGTCGGCGAGCAGATCGAGGCACTCCGCCGCATCGCCGGCGACAAGGCGGTCAAGCTGATCCGCCGCGCCCCCGACAAGGCCGCCGCCGACATCGTCAAGGGCTGGCCGACCCGCTTCGATGCCCGCCGCGCTTTGTCGCTCGGCTTCCGGGCCGAACAGGATTTCGACGAGATCATCCGCGTCCATATCGAGGACGACCTCGGCGGCCGCCTACCCAACTGAACGTAAGAAGCATAGATCGGACAAAAGCATGCATATCCTCGTCATCGGCGGCGCCGGCATGGTCGGCCGCAAGTTCATCGAGCGCCTGGCGCGCGACCGCGGCCTCGGCGGCAAGGCCATAGACCAGGTGACGGCGCAGGACGTCTTCCCGGCTGCCGCGCCGGCGAATGCGCCCTTCGCCTTCGAGTCGCTGACCTCCGACCTCTCCCAGCCGGGCGAGGCCGAGAAGCTGATCGCCTCGCGCCCCGAGTTGATCGTCCATCTCGCGGCGATCGTCTCCGGCGAGGCCGAAGCCGATTTCGACAAGGGCTACCGCATCAATCTCGACGGTACGCGCTACCTCTTCGACGCGATCCGCCTTGTCGGCGACGGCTACAAGCCGCGCGTGATCTTCACCTCCTCGATCGCCGTCTTCGGCGCGCCCTTCCATGACAAGATCGAGGACGAGTTCTTCACCACGCCGCTGACCAGCTACGGCACGCAGAAGGCGATCGGCGAGCTGCTGCTCAGCGATTACAGCCGTCGCGGCTTCTTCGATGGCGTCGGCATCCGCCTGCCGACAATCTGCGTGCGCCCCGGCGCGCCGAACAAGGCCGCTTCCGGCTTCTTCTCCAACATCATCCGCGAGCCGCTCGCCGGCCAGGACGCGGTGCTGCCGGTCTCCGACCAGGTCCGCCATTGGCATGCCTCGCCGCGCTCGGCCGTCGGCTTCCTTATCCACGCCGCGACAATGGACACCAATGCGATCGGTCCCCGCCGCGCCCTGACCATGCCGGGCTATTCCGCGACGGTCGCCGAGCAGATCGAGGCGCTGCGCAAGGTCGCCGGCGAGAACGTGGTCAAGCGCATCAAGCGCGTGCCCGATCCGGTGATCGACGCCATCGTCGCCGGCTGGCCGCGCAATTTCGATGCCAAGCGCGCGCCCGCGCTCGGCTTCAAGGCGGAATCGAGCTTCGAGGAGATCATCCGCGCCCATATCGACGACGAACTCGGCGGCACCTTCGTCGCGTGACACGGGACGTCATGGTCGGGCTTGACCCGACCATCTCTTCTCAATGAGCGAGGGATGCTCGGGTCAAGCCCGAGCATGACGACAGTGGTCTAGGGCAGCTTCCTCAGCATCAATGGCGCGCCGACCGCCGGGTCCTTGCGCCACTGCCCACCCTCGAAGACCAGCTCGACCTTGTGGCCTTTGCGGGCGATCAGCTCGAGCCGGCCTGCTTCATAGCGCCAGGCGATCGGCGAGAAGATCGTCAGCCCGGTATCGGGGCAGAGCCCGTCGAAGCTCACGACCGAAGCACCGGCATTGGCCGAGGGAGCGGTCGAGAGCACGAGCTTGCAGATGTCGCGCCCGGCTTGCCGCATCACGGTATAGCGGCCTGGAACACTCCCTGCCGCCGGCGCATTCGCCGGATCGACAGCAGTCGGGCGCGCCGCGGCCGTCGCCGCGAGCTCCGCGCGGCCCGGTGCAGGTCGCGCCGCGGCACGGACGTACCCCTTCGGATCGAGGCCATACTGGCTGCCATCGGTGCCCTTGCCGCGACGCCCGGGATCGGCTTTCTCGTCGAAACTCACGAGTGCCTTCCCGGAGCCATCGAGCAGGCGCGGCGCGCCACCGGACACGTCCCAGGCAACGACATCATCCAGGATCGGCAGGGCGCGCCGGCACGTCGCCGGGAAACGGATCTGCCGGCCCTGCCCTGCGACCTCTGCCCCGAAGGTCACGGTGCATTTCCGCGACGCGCCGAGCTTCTCGATGTCCCAGGAGCCGATGAACGGCTTGAGCGCCTCGGGCGCCTGCTCGGCGCCGCGCGGCAGCGATTGCGTCTGCGCGCCCACCGGCGAGGCGGCGAGCAGCGCCAAAGCGGCGATCGCTAAGCCCCGCTGCATCCAGCGCATTCCCGTCGTGATCAGGCTTTTGTCCATGGCGTCTCGGCAACCGGTGTCAGAGGACCCTTGCCATCGAACCATGAAACAAGATTGTCGACCAGAAGCTGGCCCATCTGTTCGCGTGTATGCACAGATGCCGAGCCGACATGCGGCAGAAGCACGATATGATCCATCGCGATCAGCTCGGCCGGCACGCGCGGCTCGTCCTCGAACACGTCGAGGCCGGCGGAGAGGATGGTCTTAGCCTTCAGCGCCTCGATCAGCGCCTGCTCGTCGATCACCGTGCCGCGGCCGACATTGACGACGATGCCGTTCGGCCCGAGCGCCTTCAGCACCTCGGCATTGATGATGTGATGGGTCGAATCGCCGCCCGGCGCGACCGAGACCAGCGTGTCGACATCCTGGGCCATCTCGACCAGCGAGGGATAGTAGCGATAGGCGACATCGGCCTGGCGCGAGCGGCCATGATAGGCGATCGGCACGTCGAAGGCTTCGAGCCGGCGCGCCACAGCCTTGCCGATCCGGCCGAGGCCGACGATGCCGATCTTGCGCTTGCGCAGCGAGGTGGTGAGCGGATAGGCGCCCTGGAGCCACTTGCCGGCGCGCAGATAGCGGTCGACCTGAGGCAGCTGGCGCACGGTCGACAGCAGCAGGCCGATGGCGAGATCGGCGACCTCATCGGTCAGCACATCAGGCGTATTGGTGACGATGAGGCCGCGCTTGCCGGCGGCCTTGGCATCGACATTGTCGTAGCCGACGCCGAAATTCGAGACGACTTCCAGCTTCGGCAGCGCATCGAACAGCGCGTCGTCGATGCGCACATGCGCGCCACCACCGGCGACGCCGCGCACCCGGTCCTTCACGGCCGCGAGCGCCGCCGGGCGATCCTGCTCCTTCCAAAGCTCATGCACGGTGAAGCGCGCCCGGAGCTGGTCGGCGGCATAGGCCATCAGCGGCCCGGTCATGACGATCTCGATCTTGTTCTGCGCGGTCATGGTCCTGCTTTCTTGGAGGGCGTACGTGGCTTGATTTCAAACTTTTAAAACGATTAGATCAGCATAGCTGCCGGAGCAGCGCCGGGGAATTACCATGGCGCGCAGGCAGGGGCTGCTTGCAGAGCCGGTTATGACATCCCGGCTCGGCTGTCGATTCAGCTCGATATAGTATGATTTAATCACGCGATTCTGCTCGCATTTGCCTCCGCTCGACCAGCGAGCAGACGCAGCGTGCTGTTCAGACTGTCGATCACCAGCCCGCTCATCCGGGCCGCTGCGAGCTCGCCGTCGCGCTGCACGATTGCATCCAGCACGCGCTCATGATCGATCAATGACGCGGTGAAAAAGAAGCGGTCGTCGGGCGCCTTCAGGAACAGCGACCATTGGATCGTCGCGCAAACGGCGGGCGCCAGGCATTGCAGCGGCGGATTGCGGGTCGCGGCGAAGATCGCTTCGTGAAAGGCGAGGTCGGCATTGACGGTCCGCTCGGCATAGGGCGGATTCTCGACCATGCCGCGATAGGCCGCCTCGATCCGCTGCAGGTCAGCCGCACTGCGCCGCTGCGCCGCGAGACGTGCCGCGCTCGGCTCGACGAAAAGCCTGAGTTCGAAGAGATCACGGATGAACTTCTCGTTCGGATCGGCTCCGAAATGCCAGGCCAGCACATCCGGGTCGAGCAGATTCCAGGCCTCGCGAGGCGCCACTCGCGTCCCGCTCTTCGGCCGCGCCTCGACCAGCCCCTTGCCGCTCAAAAATTTGACCGCCTCGCGATAGGCGGTGCGCGAGACCGAAATCTCGCCCTTCAGATCATCCTCGTTCGGCAGCAGCGCGCCAGCCGGCGACGCCCCGGTAATGATCGCGACCGCAAGCCGGTGCGCCACCTGGCTGAAAAGCCGGTCGGGGTTGAGCCTCGTCGGGCGCGCATGGACATGGAGCCGCATCGAACCGCGCCTTTCCTCCGAAGATCGGCAGCGTCGGAGAGGTACTCCCGCTGGCTGCCCCGCGCTTGACACGCCTCTTTCTATCGTATGACTTTATCCGCGAACGAGGTTGACGCAACAGGCGGCTCGCCTGGATTGCGTGATCTCGCGTCGATCGGTCGTCAGAAACCGATGATCTGCAGCGCCGCCGACGGGGATTGTGTCAGGCACCCCGGGGCAACCTAAAGAGCGGGAGAGAAACCAAAGATGGCATCCGTCCAGATTGCCGACGTGCGCAAGGCCTATGGCTCGACGCAGGTCATTCACGGCGTCGACATCGACATCGACGATGGCGAGTTCGTCATCCTCGTCGGCCCTTCGGGCTGCGGAAAATCGACCTTGCTGCGCATGATTGCCGGCCTCGAGAACATCTCGGGCGGCGAGATCCGCATCGGCCCGCGCGTCGTCAACGACGTGCCGCCGAAAGAGCGCGACATCGCCATGGTCTTCCAGAACTATGCGCTCTACCCGCATATGACGGTCGCCGACAACATGGCATTCTCGATGAAGCTGCGGAAGGCGCCGAAGGCCGAGATCGACGAGCGCGTCAACAAGGCCGCCGGCATTCTCGGCCTCGACAAGCTGCTCGACCGCTATCCGCGCCAGCTCTCGGGCGGCCAGCGCCAGCGCGTCGCCATGGGCCGCGCCATCGTGCGCGATCCGCAGGTCTTCCTCTTCGACGAGCCGCTCTCCAACCTCGACGCCAAGCTGCGCGTGCAGATGCGCACCGAGATCAAGGAGCTGCACCAGCGCCTCAAGACCACGACGGTCTACGTCACCCACGACCAGATCGAGGCCATGACCATGGCCGACAAGATCGTCGTGATGCATGACGGCATCGTCGAGCAGATGGGCGCGCCGCTGGATCTCTACGACAATCCCACCAACCTCTTCGTCGCCGCCTTCATCGGCTCGCCCTCGATGAACCTGCTGAAAGGTACGATCCGCGCCAACGGCTTCGAGACCGAAGGCGGCGTGATCTGGCCGATCGGCAAGCATCCGGCCGATTCGAACGACCGGGCCGCCGTGCTGGGCATCCGCCCCGAGCATCTCATGCTCGATCCGAGCGGCCTTTCCGCCGAAGTCGTGGTCATCGAGCCGATGGGCTCGGAAACCCAGGTCGTCGTTCGCTGCGGCGGCCAGGACCTGACCTGCATCTTCCGCGAGCGCATCACCGCCAAGCCCGGTGAGACGATCAAGATCCGCCCCGATACCTCGGTGACCCATCTCTTCGACGCCGCGAGCGGCAAGCGCATCTGAGACATTGAGGCCGCTGCACGGAGAACACTCCGGCAGCGGCCTTCATACCGACAAATCGCGACGAGGCTCCCATGCAGGGCCTCGCGGCCACCCGGAGGAGAACAGCAATGACGATTTCCAGACGCGACGTATTGATTGGTGGCGCAGGCCTCGCAGCCGGCGCCACCATGCCTGTGCCGTCGATTGCTCAGGCGGCTAATATTGAGAAAGGCGCGACGCTGCGTGTGCTGCGTCCGACCAAGTTCGTCGACCCTGACCAGACGATCTTCAATGAGAACACCGAAGCCTTCACCAAGGCGACCGGTGTCCAGGTCCGCGTCGACTATGCGAGCTGGGAGGATCTGCGCCCGCAAACCGCCGTCACCGCCAACACCGGCGCCGGCCCCGACATCGTCGTCGGCTGGGCCGACGATCCGCACATCTTCGCCGACAAGCTGGTCGACCTGACGCAGGTCGCCGAGGATCTCGGCAAGAAATATGGTGGCTGGTATCCGGTCGCCGAGAAATACGGCAAGAAGGACAAGACCAACACCTGGATCTCGATCCCGATGGGCGGTTCCGGCGGCCCGGCGGTCTATCGCGAATCCTGGGTCAAGGAAGCGGGCTTCGACAAGTTCCCGACCGACCATGCCGGCTTCCTCGACCTTGCCCGCAAGCTCAAGGCCAACGGCCACCCGGCTGGCTTTGCGCTCGGCAACGCGGTCGGCGACGGCAACTCGTTCTGCAACTGGCTGGTCTGGTCGCATGGCGGCTACATGGTCGACGAGAACAACAAGGTCGCGATCAACAGCAAGGAGACGATCGAGGCGCTGAAATACGCCAAGGCGCTCTACGAGACCTTCATCCCCGGCACGCTGTCCTGGCTCGACATCAGCAACAACAAGGCGCTGAGCGCCGGCGAAATCGGCCTGACCCAGAACGGCGTCTCGCTCTACTTCTCGATCAAGAACGCGAAGGACGAGAAGACCGCGGCGATCGGCAAGGATCTCAACCATGCGCCGATGCCGGTCGGCGCCGGCGTCGGGCGGCCGACCGAGACGGCGCTGGTCATCAACGCCATGGTGTTCAAGCACACCAAGTTCCCGAACGCCGCCAAGGAATATCTCCGCTTCATGATGGAGAACGACCAGTACGACAAGTGGCTGACCGGCTGCTTTGGTTACTGGACGCAGCCGCTGAAGGGCTATGCGAAGAGCAAGGTCTGGGAGAGCGATCCCAAGATCCTGGTCTATCGCGACACCTGGGAGCGGGCTTTGTGGAGCGGATACAAGGGCGCGATCACCGAGGCTGCCGGCACCGTCAATGCCGAGTATGTCATGGTCCAGATGGTTGCTTCCGTCTGCGCCGGCCAGGCGACGCCGGAGGAGGCCGCCGCCGAGGCTGAACGCCGCGCCAAGCGCTACTACCGCACCTGATCGTCACGACTGCGCCGCCGGGACCTTCCGGCGGCGCGGCTGCTTCACGGGAAGAGCGCCATGACGATAGCCGCCGAAGCCAGGACCACTCACCATCTGCCGCAAAACTGGCTGGTCCGGCTGCTCGACAACAAATCCTGTCTTATCTTCCTCTGCCTGCTTCCGGCCGCCGCCCTGCTGCTGATCTTCCTGACCTATCCGCTGGGCCTGGGCATCTGGCTGGCCTTCACCGACACGAAGATCGGCCGCTCCGGCCATTTCATCGGCTTTGAGAATTTCACCTCGCTGATGCAGGACCGGGTCTTCATCACCTCGGTCTGGAACACGCTGCTCTATACTGGCGTCGCCACGGTCGCGAAATTTGCGCTCGGCCTCTGGCTGGCGCTGCTGCTCAACAACCACCTGCCGTTCAAGTCGCTGCTCAGGGCATTGATCCTAGTACCTTGGATCGTGCCGACGGTGCTTTCGGCCATCGCCTTCTGGTGGATCTACGATCCGCAGTTCTCGATCATTTCCTATGTGCTGGTCGACGTGCTCGGCTGGCGCACCAGCTATATCGACTTCCTCGGCGAACCGTGGGCGGCGCGCTGGTCGCTGATCGCCGCCAATACCTGGCGCGGCATCCCCTTCGTCGCGATCTCGCTGCTGGCCGGCCTGCAGACGATCTCGCCGGCGCTCTACGAGGCGGCGATGCTCGACGGCGCCAATGCCTGGCAGCGCTTCCGTCACGTCACCTTCCCCATGCTGATGCCGATTCTCGCGGTGGTGCTGACCTTCTCGGTGCTGTTCACCTTCACCGACTTCCAGCTCGTCTACGCCATCACCCGCGGCGGCCCGATCAACTCGACCCATCTGATGGCGACGCTCGCCTTCCAGCGCGGCATTCCCGGCGGCCAGCTCGGCGAGGGCGCTGCGATCGCGGTGGCGATGATCCCCTTCCTCGTGCTGGCCACCCTGTTCAGCTACTACGCGCTCGCCCGCCGCAAATGGCAGCAGGGAGAAGACAATGACTGATCACGCTGCCGCGGAGCGCCCGCACCTCGTCGAGAAGGAGACTAGCGGCGTCATCGACTGGTCCTCGGGCCCGCGCCGCTTCATCACCGTCTACCTGCCGCTCTCGATCTTCGTGATCGTGCTGCTCTTCCCATTCTACTGGATGGCGATCACCGCCATCAAACCGAATGCCGAGCTCTACGATTACAAGACCTACAACCCGTTCTGGGTGAGTTCGCCGACGCTGGACAACATCAAGCGGCTGCTGTTCCAGACCGATTATCCGCAATGGCTGCTGACGACGATGACAGTCGCGACCGTCGCGACCGTGCTCTCGCTGTTCTCCAGCGTGCTCGCCGCCTATGCGATCCAGCGCCTCAAGTTCAAAGGCTCGCAATATGTGGGCCTCGCGATCTATCTCGCCTATCTGGTGCCGCCCTCGATCCTGTTCATCCCAATGGCGACGCTGATCTTCCAGCTCGGCCTGTTCGACTCGCAATGGGCATTGATCCTCACCTATCCGACCTTCCTCATCCCGTTCTGCACCTGGCTCCTGATCGGCTACTTCAAGTCGATCCCCTACGAGCTTGAGGAATGCGCCATGATCGATGGTGCGACCCGCCTGCAAATCCTCTGGCAGATCACCTTGCCGCTGGCTCTGCCCGGGCTGATCTCGGCAGGCATCTTCGCCTTCACTTTGTCCTGGAACGAGTTCATCTACGCGCTCGCCTTCATCCAGTCGGCCGAGAAGAAGACGGTCCCGGTCGCGGTGTTGACCCAGCTGGTCGAGGGCGACGTCTACCACTGGGGCTCGCTGATGGCCGGCGCTTTGCTGGGCTCGATCCCGGTCGCCCTGCTCTACTCCTTCTTCGTCGACTACTACGTCGCCTCGCTGACCGGCGCGGTGAAGGAGTGATGTCGTAAGACGGGCAGCCTCCCGGCCGCCCCTAGCCAAGGCCAAGACACGTGACTTCCATTGCCTTCATCGGGCTCGGCGCCATGGGCGCGCCGATGGCCGAGAATCTCGTCAAGCGCCAGTTCCGCGTCACCGGTTTCGATATGAGGGAGAGTGCGCGCGCTGCACTCGTGGCCGCCGGTGGTCATGCTGCCGACAGCGCTGCTACTGCAGCCCAGGGCGCAGAGATGCTCGTGCTGATGGTGGTCAACGTCGCTCAGGCCCGCTCAGTCCTGTTTGAGGCCGGTTCGCTGGCCGCGCTCGCTCCCGCCGCCACCGTCATCCTGATGGCGACCTGTCCGCCGGGCGAGGTCGAGGCCATCGCTGGAGCTGTCACGCAGACCGGCCGACACTTCGTCGATGCACCGGTCTCGGGCGGTGTGAAGGGCGCGCAGGGCGGCACGCTCACAATCATGGTCGGCGCCCCCTTGGAGAGCTTCGCCAAGGCCAGGCCCGTCCTCGAGGCCATGGGTGACAAGGTCTTCCATGTTGGCGAGAAGCCGGGCCAGGGCGCGACGGTGAAGACCGTCAACCAGCTGCTCTGCGGCGTCCATATCGCGGTGGCGGCCGAGGCGCTCTCGCTGGCGCAGAAGGCCGGCATCGATGGCAAGGTACTGTTCGAGATCATGGGCGGCTCGGCCGCCTCCTCCTGGATGCTGAGAGACCGCGGCCCGCGCATGCTCGAAAACGAGCCGCCGGTCGCTAGCGCCGTCGACATCTTCGTCAAGGACCTCGGTATCGTCCTCGATGCCGGGCGCGCCGCCAAGGCGGCGCTGCCTCTCGCTGCGGCCGCCCACCAGATGTTCCTCGCCGCCTCGGGCCTCGGCCATGGCGGGCGCGACGACTCGCATGTGGTGCGCGCCTACCGGGCGTTGAACCGCAAGCCGGACAACGATGCCTGAACGAGAGCATTTTCGAGCGAAGTGGGCACCGGTTCGCGTGAAGAAAATGCGTCAAAACAGAAATCTAAAGCACTTCCGCGGTTCGGAGAAACGCGGAAGTGCTTTAGCCTCAGCGCGTCTTCGGCGGCGCCGTCGTCCCGCGCACAACCAGTTCGGGCGTCAGCACGACGCGCTGCGGCGGCGCCGACGGATCGGCGATCCGGCGCAGCAGCAACTCCGCCGATGTCCGCCCCATATCATCCTGGAAATTTTTCAGCGTCGTCAGTGCCGGATACCATTGCGATGCTTCTTGGACGTCATCGCAGCCAATGACCGAGAAGTCCGCGCCGGCCTCCAAGCCGCGATGACGCAAGCCGAGCATCGCGCCGAAGGCGGTGAGGTCGTTGAAGCAGACAGCGGCAGTCGGCGGATCAGCGGCATCGAGCACCTTCTGGACGCCCTTCAGCCCATTCTCGCGCGTGCCATAGGCCGAGTAGACGATCGTCGGATCGAGCGGCAGGCCGTGCTTGGCCAGTGTCTCGCAATAACCGCGATAGCGATTGCGGCCGGTCGAGATCAGCGGGCTCTCGCCGAGGAAGGCGATACGGCGATGGCCGAGCCCGAGCAGATGCTCGACGGCGAGCACGGTGCCGTGCCGGTCATCCGAGCCGACGAAATCGAGGCCGATGCCGGGAATCTCGCGCGAGAGCTGCACCAGCGGCACCTGCGCCGCCATCAGGTGCTGCAGCGTCTCCGCCGTCGTGCCGCCAGCCGGGCAGATGATCATGCCGTCGGGCCGGTATTCCTTGAGGGTGTTGAGGACGCGGTCCTGCCGCTGCAGGTTCTCCGCATAGGTTCCGAGCAGGATCGAGCGGCCATGCGTCGTCGCCGTCTCCTCGATCGCGGCGAGCAGCTCGGCGAAGTAAGGATTGGTGATGTCGTGGAAGCCGACGCCGAGGATGTTGGTCCGATCGGTCCGAAGCGAGGCCGCGCTACGGTTGTAGCTGTAGCCCATCTCTCGCGCGATCTGCTGTACGCGCAGGCGCGTGCCGTCGGCGACGAGCGGGCTCTCGCGCAGCGCGAGCGAGACGGTCGCGGTGGAGACCTCAAGCCGGTCGGCGATGATCTGCAAGGTAACGCGGCCACGGCCACCGGGTTTGACACCCGCCCTCCCGGCCCCCGAGGGGTCGCGCGAGTGTCCGTCATTAGCCATCAATCGCTTCTCCTGAAGCCTGGAAGCCGCTGCATTCAACCAGTTCTTGGCCAAATCGTTCCGCATTCCCTTGTTCCATCTCATATAATTCGGAGAAACTGAAGATGAGCACGACTAAAGAATCGATCGGCTTCATCGGCGTTGGTTACATGGGTCAGGGCATGGCGAGCTGTATTCTCGCCAAGGGCTTCCCTCTCACCGTCATGGGCCATCGCAACCGCAAGCCCGTCGAAGAGCTCAAGGCCGCGGGCGCAACGGAAGCCGCAACGCCGCGAGAGCTGGCCGGGAAGGCGAGCATCATCTTCCTCTGCGTTACCGGCTCACCCCAGGTCGAGCAGGTCATCAACGGTCCCGATGGCATCGCCGCCGGCGCAAAGCCCGGCACGATCATCGTCGACTGCTCGACCTCCGACCCGGTCTCCACGGTCGCCTTGGCGGAACGGCTCGCTGCCATGGGCCTGCACCTCTGCGACGCTCCGCTGGGCGGAACACCCGCCCAGGCGAAGCTCGGTCAACTCTCGACGATGATTGGGGCCGACAGCGCGGTTTTCGAGCGCATCCATCCGGTCTGCGAGGCCTGGGCCCAGAAGATCGTGCATCTCGGCCCGGTCGGCGACGGCCATAAGATGAAGCTGCTCAACAACTTCCTTTCGCTCGGCTATGGCGCGATCTATGCCGAAGCACTGACCCTGGCGCAGAAGGTCGGCATCACCCCGCAGACCTTCAACAGCGTCATCACCGGCGGACGCATGGAGTGCGGTTTCTACCAGACCTTCATGAAATACGTGCTCGAACGCGATCCGGACGCACACAAGTTCACGCTCTCCAACGCGCTGAAGGACGTGCGCTATCTGGAGAGTCTCGCCAACGCCGCGGGCGTCCCGAACCCGGTCGGCGGAGCGGTCAAGAACGTCTATGCGGCCGCCGTCGCGAGCGGCATGGGTGAGAAATATGTGCCCATGCTCTCCGACTTTGTCGCCGGGCAAAGCAAGGTCTCGCTCGGCTAAACCCGACTTCAGTCGAGCCGGGCCGAGCCTTCGGGCACGGCCCGGACGCGCTCGCGATAGAGCAGATAGAGCCCGGAGGCGATAACGACCGCGGCACCGATGAAGGTGAAACGGTCGGGAATCTGCCCGAAGACGAACCAGCCAAGCAGGATCATCCAGACGATCTGGGAATAGATGAAGGGAGCCAGGATCGTTGCCGGCGCGCGCTGATGCGCCAGGATCAGCAGCCAGTGGCCGAGCGCCCCGAAGAAGCCGGTTCCGCCCATCAGCAGCCAGCTCTGCCAGTTCTGGGGCCAGGACCAGAACAGCGGCAGCAACGGCAGCATCAGCACGACGCCGCCGATGCCGGAATAGAACATCGTCGTTTGCGGGGAATCGCTCGAGGCCAGCATCCGCGTCGACAGGCTGTAGAAGGCGTAGCAGAAACAGCCGCAGACACTGAGCAGCGCCGCAGGGTGCAGGCCTCCCACCCCGGGCCTTGTCACCACCAGCACCCCGAGGAAGCCAACGCCAATCGCGATCAGCCGGCGGGGGCCGGCCCATTCGCCGAGCAAGGGCCCGGCAAGCAGCGCAACCAGCAAGGGCGCCGCGAACATGATCGAGACCGTCTCGGCCAGTTGCAGATACTGCAGCGCGACAAAGTTGAGCGCCGTCGAGCCGAGCAGCAGCAGCGAGCGGAAGCCCTGCAGCCAGGGCCGCTTGGTCCGGGCGATGCCGGGATGACTCCAGGGGTTGAGGAGGAGCGAGACCAGCGCGACGCTGACCAGATAGCGCGCCAGCACGACCTGCATCGGATGCATCGTCCCGCCGAGCCATTTCGCGCAGGCGTCGAGCAGCGAAAAGCAGACGATCGCCCCACTCATCAGCGCGATGGCGGTCAGGCGTGTCCGGCGCGTATCCGGAAGCGGAGCGGGAGCGGCCGACAAGGCTGAGCGTCTCGTCATGCTCTGGAGGAATGACGAGCCATCATTGAACCGATTTAAGACTTGAAACCAGCCCCTCAGCGCATGCGAGTCATACCGAGAACGCGCCCGGCCTCAGGCAGCGTCTTCGGCCTCGTCCTCGGCTTCGTCGACATCGGCTCCGGCCTTTGACAGGCCCTTCGCTGCCTTGCGCAACAACTTGCGCAACTGCTTGCGCTCCTTGGCGTCAAGCTTTTCGAGCAGCTCTTCCTCGACCTGGTTCCAGACCGCATCGAGCGCGACCGCGGTCTTTTGCCCATTCTCGGTCAATGCCACCTGAACCAGCCTGCCGTCGCGGCCTCCGCCCTCGCGCGTCACCAGCCCTTGCAGCGAGAGTCGGCCGATCGTCTTCGAGACGGTCGGCGGCTTGACCCGCAGCAGGCTCGCCAACTCGCCCATCGTCATCGGCGCCGTCTGCAGTGATTTCAGCGCCTGCTCCTGACCCGGAAAGAGTCCGAGCGCGTTGAGGCGCTCGCCCATCCGCGCTCTGTGCAGGCGCGCCGTCACCAGGAGGGCCCGGCCGACGCTTTTTCGAGGGACTTGGTCATGAGCCGGCCCTTGGAAAAGGTTGCGGATGCTTTTCGCCGGCTGTGCAATCGCGCGCCTTCATGACAGGCTGATGACAACTGTCAGACAGGCTCTTGAATCCGTGCGATTTCCCGCTCGACCTTGGCCAGAAAGGTTGCACGGCTCTCCGGTGTCGACCGGTTCATGTCGTAATGCGCCAGATAGGAAACCCGCGCTGCCGGATGGCAAACCGCGCGCAAACCCCGCTTGATCTGCCGGCGCGGCGGATCGCCCATCAGCATCGTGCGCCAGCGCGAGCCACCATAGCTCGTCACTGTCGTCAGCCGGCGAATATTCCAGAGATTGGGGCGGATCGAACCGTCGACCAATTTGAACGAGACGCCAGGCAGGAAGACGCGATCGAAATAGCCCTTCATGATCGCCGGATAGCCATAGTTCCAGACGGGGAAGCAGAGGAACAGCGCCTCCGCCCGCATCAGGCGTTCGACATAGCCGGCTACAGAACTCTGATTTCTGGCGAGATCATGGTAGCCGACACGCTCCTCACGGCTCAGCACCGGATCGAAGCCTTCGGCGTAGAGATCGCAATCGTCGACCTCGTGCCCGGCCCGGCGCAACCCCGAAACCAGCGTCTCATGAACCGCCGCCCCGAAGCTCGCAGGGTCAGGGTGAGCGTAGAGCACGAGTGCGCGCATCGGACGACTCAGCCGCCGACGCCGGCTTCGCCGAGGGCCTTGAACAGGAAGGTCTTGCCCGAGCGGTAGTCGTAGGCCGGATCTTCCCAGGCGATCATCTTGCCGGGATTGAGCAGCCCTTGCGGGTCGGCCTCGCGCTTGAAGGCGAGCTGGATCTCGTCGGTCTGCTTCATCCCGCCCTCCTCCAGCGTGTAGCGGTGCGGGTTGAAGATCGGCGCGCCCATCTCCTCATGGATCGCCATGATCTCCTCCAGCCGCTCCTCACTGGTGAAGCGCACCAGCGGCAAGCCGAAGCAGGTGATCTTGCCATCGAAACGGACGAATTCGAGATGGCAGGTAACCTCGTCACCGAAGCGGGCATGGATCTTGTCGACCAGCTCGACCTGGTTCGGGAAGGGGTAGAGCACCTGCAGATAGGTGATTGAGGGATCGACCCGCAGCGCCCGCAAGGTGGTGTGGTTCCAGCCGAGCTCGAAGGTCGGCGGCAGACCCTTCGCCTCTTCCGCCGGCAGCTTGTCGGAACGCATCAGCAATTGCGAGCCGCCGAAACGGCGGGCAAAGGCCAGCATGGATTCGACGGCGAAGTCGGCGACCATGATCATGACGCAATGGCTATCTCGCGGCAGGAACTTCCTGTGGCGCAGGAAATAGTCGTGCGGCGCCGGTGCGGCGACCACTGCGAGGTTCTTCAGCGCCAGCCCATCCTGCTCGCCGAGCGCGTTGGCGAATTCGGTCGCGGCGCGCAAATCGCCGAAGCCGAGGATGACGTCGACCCAAGCATAGGCCGGGCCGAGCGGCATCTCGACCTGCGTGATGATGCCGTTGGTGCCGTATGCATGGGCGACCTTGTGCAGGTCCTCGCCCTGCAGCTCGAGGATGCGCGGGGTACCCTCCATCGTCGCGACGCGCAGGGAGATGATGTTGCCCCAGTCGCGCAGGCCGCCCCATTTGATCGAGCCGACGCCGCCGGAGCCGCCGGCGATGAAGCCGCCGACCGAGGCGGTGTGATAGGTCGAGGGGTGCAGCCTGATCTCCTGGCGGGAGTGAGTGCGCGTCTCCTGGTCGATCTTGGCCAGCACGGCGCCGGGCTCGGCGACATAGCGCCCGGCCTCGATGCCCGTCACCTTGTTGAAGCCGGAGAGGTCGAGCACGATGCCGCCCGAGAGCGGCATCGCCTGGCCGTAATTGCCGGTGCCGGTGCCGCGCGGCGTCACCGGAATGCCGAGCGCATGCGCTGCCGCGAGCGTCTCCAACACCTGCGCTTCGCTGGTCGGCGAGACGATGATGTCGGCGACGACATGGTCGAGCTGGCGCTTCAGCTTCGGCGAGTACCAGAAGAAGTCGCGGCTCTTCTGCTTGACCAGCGCCGGATTGTCCTCGGTTCGGATGCCGGAGAGGCGGCGCTTCAGGGCATCGATGTCGTAGTGTGCGGTCATGCGGAACGGCTCATGAGGTGATCGAGTTCGCGATAGTCGGGCAAGGTGCGGTCAATGGCGCGCCCAGCCACCAATATGGTCCGGTCGGCCTGCGGCCGGGCGAAGAACTCCGTCCAGTCGCGGGCGCGGGTCAGGACCAGGTCAGCCGGACTGCCCGCTGCAAGGCGACCGGTGCCTGAGAGGCCCATGAGATCGGCTGGCGCGGCGGCGATCGCCTTCGACCAGTCGCGGTCGGAATGGTCGAGCTGGAGGATGCGGGTGCCCTCGCGCAGCGTCTCGACGAGGTCGAGATCGCCATAGGCGTAGAACGGATCGCGGGTGTTGTCAGAGGCGATCATCACCGGCACGCCCGCGGCCTTGAGTTCGTGCAGCGCGGTGACGCCGCGCCAGCGTGGTGTGCGCCCGCGCTGCCGGTCCTGCAGATACATGTTGCACATCGGCAGCGAGACCACGGCGATGCCGGCCTCCCTGACCTTCCCGATGATGCGCGCCTCATCCTGCGGCTGCTGCAGCGAGAGCGAGCAGCAATGCCCCGCCAGAATCCTGCCCTGGAAACGATGGCGCAGCGCCGCGTCGGCGATGTGCTCGAGCGAGCGCGCTCCTGGATCATTGGTCTCGTCGACATGGAAGTCGAGGTCGAAGCCGTTTTCGATCGCGGCCCGGAACAGCGTATCGAGTGCGGCGTCCAGTTCCGGCACCATATAAGTGACGGCACCGAGCAGCCTATCGCCATAGGTCGTGATGGCACGCGTAATCGCCTGCATATGCGCTGGGTCGGCAACGGCATCGACACCGAACAGGGGCGAGGCCTGCAGCGCGATCCGCCCGGCCCATTCGGCCTTCAGGTCAGCATAGACCGGCCAGGAGATGCCGATCTGTTTGCCGAGCGAGTCGAGATGGGTGCGGATCGCCGCCGTGCCATGGGCGAAGGCGCAACGCAGGCCGAACTCCATGCGCGCCCGCACGTCCCCAGCGGACCAGTTCGCCTCGCGATCGGCCGCGACCGCGCTCAACGCCCCCATGAAGCTGCCATCCGGATTGGGCCGACGCGGCCAGATATGGCTCTTGTCGAGATGGGTGTGAACGTCGACCAGCCGCGGCAGCGCGATGCCGCCGTCGAGATCGAACGCCAGTCCGGCATCGAACGCTGGCGTACCCGCTGGCAGGATCGAGGCGATGGCGCCGTCCTCGACCATGATGTCCAGCAAAGCGAGACCGTCGCGATCGCTCGCGAGAGTGCCGGCCTCGACCAGGAAGGCGGGTGCCCGGGCATTGCGCAGCAGATAGCTGCCGGAAGCCGGGATTGCCGCAAAGCCGGTGGTCACGTCGCTGTCTCCGGCTTGCACGCCACGTTCTGAATCACAGGCCGACCATGCTGGCTCGCCGCGCCGCGATCAAGCGGCGCCGACGAAATCCCACCCGCGAGACATTCAGGGCAAAGCCGCACTTGTCCGTTCTGTCGCGATGCAGCAAGAGAACGGCGCAGAGCATCAAACTGAAAACTGGAATCCGCTTTTCGATCCGATGCTCAACAAGGAGCTCGATCGCCGTTGCGTCCAGCAGGACGATTGGCGATCAAGCGGCACAGGACGGAGCTGATCATGACGGCACGCATCATCGACGGCAAGGCGGCGGCTGCGGAGCTCAGGGCTGAGATCGGCCGCGAGGTCGCTGCTCTCAAGACCGCCGGCAAGCCGACGCCCGGTCTGCACGTCGTGCTCGTCGGCGATGATCCGGCCAGCCGGGTCTATGTCGCGTCCAAGGAGAAGCTTGCGACCGAAATCGGCATGAACTCGGTCGCCCACCGCCTGCCGGCCGAGACAACCCAAGCCGAGTTGCTCGCGAAGCTCGCCGAGCTGAACGCCGATGACGGCGTCGACGGCATCCTCGTCCAGCTGCCGCTGCCGAAGCATATCGATACCGGTCGCATCATCGACGCGATCGACCCCGCCAAGGATGTCGATGGCCTCCACCCGATCAACGCCGGACTGCTCGCCGGCGGCAAGAACGGCCTCGTACCCTGCACGCCGCTCGGCTGCATGTTGTTGCTGAAGCAGGCACTGCCGTCGCTCTCGGGGCTGGAAGCAGTCGTGGTCGGCCGTTCCGAGCTGGTTGGGCGCCCGGTTGCGCAATTGCTGCTGCAGGCCGACTGCACCGTGACGATCGCCCATTCGCGCACGCGTGACCTCGAGGCGGTCGTGAAGCGCGCCGACATCGTCGTCGCGGCCGTCGGCCGCCCGCGCATGATAAAGGGCGACTGGATCAAGTCGGGCGCGACGGTGATTGATGTCGGCATCAACCGCATGCCCGACGGCAAGCTCGCCGGCGATGTCGATTATGCCGAGGCGGCCGAGGTTGCCGGCGCAATCACGCCGGTCCCCGGCGGCGTCGGCCCGATGACCATCGCCTGCCTGCTGCGCAACACGCTAACTGCCTATCGCGCGCGGCGGGGATAATCCTTCAATCACAGCGATCGTCGCTTACGGGGAGGCACGCCGGAGCAGATCCTCGACTGCGGCGCGGAGAGCCGGAAGGTCGTCGGCAGCGATTGACCAGATCAACGCCGGATCGACGCGCCAATATTCGTGCCTGATCCTGTTGCCGATTGCGCGGACATCATTCCAGGCAATGTCCGGCCGCATTGCGAGCAAGGCATCGGGAAGATGCCGCACGGCTTCGGAAATGATCTCCAGCGACCGCTCCGTGCCCCGCTGCAGAAAAAGCGACGCCGCGAACGATGCTCGGGTATGGCCGGCAAGCTCATGTTCAATGAGCGCGATCGCGTCGAGGATTTCCTCAAGGACGACATCGCTTCGACGCCCCATCAGAAGATTTGGATCGCTTCCCGTTCGATCTGCGCCCGGAGCTTGGGATGCAAGCTCGATCGCGTTGTCAGATCGATGGCGACACCAAGCTCCTCCGTCAGGTAGCGCTGCATTCCGACAAGATCGAGCAACGAGAATTTCCGGCCGGGATCGACATCGATGAAAATGTCGATGTCGCTGTCTTCCCTTGCCTCGTCGCGAGCGGTCGACCCATAGACGAACGCGGCCTGTGCGCCACGATCACGCAAGGCCTTGGCACGGCAGACCAACTCGGCGGTGGCTTCGTCACGGGTCATGGCACTGTCTTATATCAGATCAGCTATGAACCAAAGCAAACGGCCAGAGGGTAATCCCCCAGCCGTCATGGTCGGACTTTCCCGACCATCTCAAGACGAGAAGGCGCCCTTTCCTGCACGAGATTCTCGGGCCGGCGCTAAGCGCCGCCCGAGAATGACGCGGTAGCCCGGATCACATATGGATCGGGCGCTTGTCGACGGCGAGCGCCGCTTCCTTGACCGCCTCGGCCAGCGTCGGATGGGCGTGGCAGGTGCGGGCGAGGTCCTCGGCCGAGCCGCCGAACTCCATCAGCACCGTCACCTCGGCGATCAGGTCGCCGGCATGCGGGCCGATGATGTGGCAGCCGAGCACGCGGTCGGTCGCCGCGTCGGCAAGGAACTTGACGAAGCCGTCGGTGTGCCGCATCGCCCGGGCCCGCGCATTGGCCGTGAACGGGAACTTGCCGACCTTGTAGGCGACGCCCGCCGCCTTCAGCTCTTCCTCGGTCCTGCCGATCGCGGCAACCTCGGGTGCGGTGTAGATGATGCTCGGGATCGCGTCGTAGTTCACATGGCCGGCCTTGCCGGCGATGATCTCCGCGATCGCCATGCCCTCATCCTCGGCCTTGTGCGCCAGCATCGGCCCGCGCACGACGTCGCCGATCGCGTAGATGCCATCTACATTGGTCTTGAAGTGGTCGTCGATCACGACGCGGCCGCGCTCGGTCGCGACGCCGGCCTTGTCGAGGCCGAGGCCGTCCGTGTTCGGGCGCCGGCCGATCGCGACCAGGACGATGTCGGCGTTCAGCGTCTTGGCCTCGCCGCCGGCGGCCGGCTCGACCGTGACGGTAGCGCCGCCCTTCTTGCCGGTCTCGACCTTGGTGACCTTCGAGCCGAGATGGAAGGTGAAGCCCTGCTTCTGCAGGATGCGCTGGAACTGCTTGGCGATCTCGTCATCCATGCCGGGCAGGATGCGGTCGAGATACTCGACCACCGTGACCTTGGCGCCGAGCCGGGCCCAGACCGAGCCGATCTCGAGCCCGATCACGCCGGCGCCGACCACCAGCAGCTCCTTCGGCACGGAGGAAAGCTCGAGCGCGCCGGTCGAGGTCACCACCGTCTTCTCGTCGGTGGTGACGCCCGGCAGCGCCGTCGATTCCGAACCGGTGGCGATGACGATGTTCTTGGTCTCGAGCTCCTGCGCCTTGCCGTCCTCGGCGGTGACGACGACCTTGCCGGCGGCCGGGATCGAGGCCGTGCCGTGGAACGCCTCGATCTTGTTCTTCTTCAACAGGAAGGCGACGCCGTTGACGTTGGCGTCGATGGTCTCCTGCTTGTGGACCATCATCTGCTTCAGATCGAGCTTGGGCTTAGCCGTGATGATGCCGAGGCTCGGGAAGGTGTGGCTGACCTCGTCGAACATCTCGGACGCGTGTAGCAACGCCTTCGAGGGGATGCAGCCGACGTTCAGGCAGGTGCCGCCATGGGTCTTGCGCTTCTCGACCACCGCGACCTTGAGGCCGAGCTGGGCGGCACGGATGGCGCAGACATAGCCGCCGGGGCCGGTTCCGATGACGACGAGATCGTAGGACATGGTCTCTCTTTCAGTCTGTTCTATGAGTGTTGCGCCAACGGCGCGTTGAAGGCCCAGACATGGCCGAAGGGATCGCGCAGGCGAGCATAGCGCGCGCCCCAGAACACGTCGCTCGCCGGCATGAGGACATCGGCGCCGGCGGCCGCGGCCCGGGCAGTGGCGGCATCGACATCGGCCGGCGTCGGCAGGTTGATGCTGATCGCGATGCTGGCGCCGCTACGCGAGCTCGGCGCCATGACATCGCCGCCGAATTCCGGGAATTCATCATGCAGCATCACCTCGCTGCCGAAGAGCGCGAGATTGGCGTGCATCACACGTGCGCCATCCTCCGCCATCGCCTTGAAGGTGCACTGCGCACCGAAGGCCTTCTCGTAGAAGGCGATCGCCTCGTCGCCGCCCTTGACGCAGATATGCGCCTGGATCGGTGGCGGGTTGGGTCCGAAAGACACGGCCTACTCCTTCGCGTCTAAAGGATCGTGCGGACGACCATCAGCAATAATCCGACAGCAGCCGCGCTCCAGACCAGGCTGCGCCAGTACGGAATGCCAGCAAGATAGAGCGGCAGGTAGACGATGCGCGCCACAAGCCAGAGCAGCGCTCCGAGCAAACCCAGCCCATCGACCCGCTCCATCGCCGCCAGGGTCAAGGCCAGGATGCCGAAAGCGGGGAACGTTTCGAGATAGTTGCGGAGCGCGCGCTCGGCACGCCCCGCAAGAACGCCCTTTGGCCTCAGTTCCTCATCGCGGGGTCCGGCATTCCAGGTCGAACCAAATTCGCGCGTGACCGTAATGGCTTGAACGCCGATATGGACCAGGAGCAGGACGACACTCCCGGCGATCAGTGGCGCCATGAAGTGTATGCTCGTCACGGGTCGTCGCCCTCAGAGATCGAGGACGAGGCGCGCCGGGTCCTCCAGGCCTTCCTTGACGCGAACGAGGAAGGTCACGGCTTCCTTGCCGTCGATGATGCGGTGGTCGTAGGAGACTGCCAGATACATCATCGGGCGGATCACGATCTGGCCGCCAACCACCATCGGGCGCTCCTGGATCTTGTGCATGCCCAGGATCGCCGATTGCGGCGCGTTGAGGATCGGGGTCGACATCAGCGAGCCGTAGACGCCGCCATTCGAGATGGTGAAGGTGCCGCCCTGCATCTCCTCGATCTTGAGGGCGCCGTCTCTAGCCTTCTTGCCGAACTCGCCGATCTTCTTCTCGACGCCGGCGATGGAGAGCTCGTCGGCATCGCGCACCACCGGCACGACCAGGCCCTTGTCGGTGCCGACCGCGACGCCGATGTGGTAGTAGTTCTTGTAGACGATGTCGGTGCCGTCGATCTCGGCGTTGACCGCCGGAAGCTCCTTCAGCGCCTGCACGCAGGCCTTCACGAAGAAGCCCATGAAGCCAAGCTTCACGCCGTGCTTCTTCTCGAACACGTCCTTGTACTGGTTGCGCAGCGCCATGACGTTGGTCATGTCCACCTCGTTGAAGGTGGTCAGCATGGCGGCGTTGGTCTGGGCTTCCTTGAGCCGGCGCGCGATGGTCTGGCGCAGCTTGGTCATCTTGACCCGCTCTTCGCGCGAGGCGTCGTCCGGAGCCGAAGGCGCCCGGACCTGGACCGGAGCAGCAGGCGCCGCAGATGCGACGGCCGGGCCGGTGGCGATCGCCGCCAACATGTCGCCCTTGGTGACGCGGCCATCCTTGCCCGAGGCTGCAACCTTGGACGGATCGACACCGCTCTCGGCGGCGAGGCGCGAAACAGCCGGACCGGAATCGGCAGCCTTGGTCGCCGGCTTGATCTGCGTGTCGCCCGCGACCTCGCCGGCTTTCTTCTGCGCGTCGGCCGAGGTTGCGGCACCGGCCTTGCCGGCAGCCTGGGCAACGGCGGCGTCGGCCTTCTTCTCGTCCTTGGCCGGGGCGGCGGCCTTGCCGTCGCCGGCGGAGATCATGCCGAGCAGCGCACTGACCCCGACCGTCTCGCCTTCCTTGGCGACGATCTCGCCGAGCACGCCGGCCGCCGGCGCGTTGACCTCGAGCGTCACCTTGTCGGTCTCGAGCTCGACCAAAGGCTCATCCGCCTTCACCGCGTCGCCGGGCTTCTTGAACCACTTGCCGATGGTGGCCTCGGAGACGGATTCGCCGAGGGTCGGAACGCGGATTTCGGTCGCCATGTCAGGCCTCTTCTCGTGTCTTTAATCTGAGCATGATCCCGAAAAGTGGAAACCGGTTTTCGGAAAAGATCATGCTCCGCTGGATGAATCCGGATCAGACCGCGAAGGTCTCGTCCAGGAAGGCATTGAGCTGGGCGGCGTGCTTCGACATCAGGCCGGTCGCGGTCGCGGCCGAGGCCGGGCGGCCGACATAGCGCGGCCGCTTCGACTTCGAGCCGGCATGGCCCAGCACCCATTCCAGATAAGGCTCGACGAAAGTCCAGGAGCCCATGTTCTTCGGCTCCTCCTGGCACCAGACGACGTCGGCGCTCTTGAAACGCGCCAACTCGTGCGCCAGCGACTTCAGCGGGAACGGATAGAGCTGCTCGACGCGCATCAGATAGACATCGTCGATCCCACGCTTCTCGCGCTCCTCGAGCAGGTCGAAATAGACCTTGCCCGAGCAGAGCACGACGCGGCGGATCTTCGAATCCTTGACCAGCTTGGTGGTCGACTTGCCGCGCTCGGCATCGTCGTGCAGCACGCGGTGGAAGGTCGAGCCCTCCGCCAGCTCGCTGAGGTCGGAGACGCAGCGCTTGTGACGCAGCAGCGACTTCGGCGTCATCAGGATCAGCGGCTTGCGGAAATCGCGCTTCAGCTGGCGACGCAGGATGTGGAAATAGCTCGCCGGGGTCGAGCAGTTCGCCACCTGCATGTTGTCTTCGGCGCACATCTGCAGGAAGCGCTCGAGCCGGGCCGAGGAGTGCTCCGGACCCTGGCCCTCATAGCCATGCGGCAGCAGGCAGACCAGGCCCGACATACGCAGCCACTTGCGCTCGCCTGAGGAGATGAACTGGTCGAACACGACCTGCGCGCCATTGGCAAAGTCGCCGAACTGCGCTTCCCAGCAGGTCAGCGCGTTCGGCTCCGACAGGGTGTAGCCGTATTCGAAGCCAAGCACCGCCTCTTCCGAGAGCATCGAATTGATGACCTCGTAGCGGGTCTGGCCCTCGCGGATATGGTTCAGCGAGGTATGGCGTGCCTCGGTCTCCTGGTCGATCAGCACCGAATGACGCTGCGAGAAGGTGCCGCGCTCGCAATCCTGGCCGGAGAGGCGTACCGGATTGCCATCGAGCATCAGCGAGCCGAAGGCGAGCGCTTCCGCCGTCGCCCAATCGATCCCCTGCCCGCTCTCGACCGCCTTGCGACGGTTGTCGAGGAAGCGCTGGATCGTCTTGTGGACGTTGAAGCCCTCCGGCACCTCGGTGATCTTCTGCGTGATCTCCTTCAGCACCGCTTCCGGCACGCCTGTGGCGCCGCGACGCGGATCGTCCTCGTCGGCGCGGATCGCCTTCATGCCGGCCCAGCGGCCGTCGAGCCAGTCGGCCTTGTTCGGCTTGAAGGCCTGGCCGGCGTCGAACTCGACCTCGAGTTTCTCCTTCCAGGCGGCGCGCATCTGATCGAGCTCGCCGGGTTGGATCACACCCTCGGCCTCGAGCTTGGCGCCGTAGAGCTCCAGCGTCGACTTGTGGCCGCGGATCTTGCGGTACATCAGCGGCTGGGTGAAGCCGGGCTCGTCGCCTTCGTTATGGCCGAAGCGGCGATAGCAGAACATATCGATCACGACCGGCTTGTGGAACTTCTGCCGGAACTCGATCGCGATCTTGGCGGCGAAGACGACCGCTTCCGGATCGTCGCCGTTCACATGAAAGACCGGGGCCTCGACCATCTTCGCCACGTCGGACGGATAGGGCGAGGAGCGCGAATAGCGCGGATAGGTGGTGAAGCCGATCTGGTTGTTGATGATGAAGTGCAGCGAGCCGCCGGTGCGGTGGCCCTTCAGCCCGGACAGGCCGAGGCACTCGGCGACCACGCCCTGGCCGGCGAAGGCGGCATCGCCATGGATCAGCAGCGGCAGCACCTTGGAGCGCTCGACGATGTCGCCGAACTGATCCTGCTTGGCGCGCACCTTGCCGAGCACCACCGGGTCGACGATCTCGAGATGCGAGGGGTTGGCGGTCAGCGAGACGTGGACATTGTTGCCGTCGAACTCGCGGTCCGACGAAGCGCCGAGATGGTACTTGACGTCGCCCGAGCCCTCGACGTCGTCGGGCGCGAAGGAGCCGCCCTTGAACTCGTGGAACAGGGCCCGATGCGGCTTGCCCAGCACCTGCGTCAGCACGTTGAGGCGGCCGCGATGGGCCATGCCGAAGACGATGTCGCGCACGCCGAGCGAGCCGCCGCGCTTGATGATCTGCTCCAGGGCCGGAACCAGCGACTCGCCGCCGTCGAGGCCGAAGCGCTTGGTGCCGGTGAACTTCAGGTCGAGGAACTTCTCGAAACCCTCGGTCTCGACGAGCTTGTTCAGGATCGCCTTCTTGCCCTCGCGGGTGAAGGCGATCTCCTTGTCCGGCCCCTCGATCCGCTCCTGCAGCCATGCCTTTTGCTCGGGATCGGAGATGTGCATGAACTCGATGCCGATGGTCTGGCAGTAAGTCCGCTGCAGGATCGCCGTCATCTCGCGGATGGTGGCGAACTCCAGGCCGAGCACGTTGTCGATGAAGATCTTGCGGTCGAGATCGGCGTCAGAGAAGCCGAAGGCGGCCGGGGACAGCTCCTCCGGATCCTTCTGGCTCTCGATCCCCAGCGGGTCGAGCTGGGCGTGGAGATGGCCGCGCATGCGATAGGCGCGGATCAGCATGATCGCGCGCACCGAGTCGCGCGTCGCCTGCTGGACATCGGCAGCCGACAGCGTCGCGCCGGCGGCCTTCGCCTTGGCGCCAAGCTTCTCGCCGACCGCCTTCTCGACCGCGGCCCAGTTGCCGTCGAGCGCCGAGACCAGCTCGCCGCCCGCCGGGATCGGCCAGTTCGGCCTCTTCCAGGACGCGCCCTTGGCGTTGTCGACGACCGACTGCTTGTCGTCGTTCAGCCCGGCGAAGAAGCCCTGCCACTCCGGATCGACCGACTTCGGATCGACCTGATAGCGGGCGTAGAGGTCCTCGATATAGGCCGCGTTGCCGCCATAGAGGAACCCGGTCTGCGCGAGAGCCTCATTGATGTCCTGGCGAGCCATGGTCGTCCTGCCTTTTCCTACCGCGTCACGGTCGGCCCCGCGCCGACCATCGTCTACATCACTGATGGGAAGCGCATGGCCGGGTCGCCCCGGCCGCCGCGCCTAACGATCAGCCCTTCAACACCTCGACCAAGGTCTTTCCGAGGCGAGCCGGCGACGGCGAGACCCGTATACCGGCTGCTTCCATCGCCGCGATCTTGTCCTCGGCGCCGCCCTTGCCACCGGAGATGATCGCACCGGCATGGCCCATGCGGCGGCCAGGAGGAGCCGTGCGGCCGGCGATGAAGCCGACCATCGGCTTCTTGCGCCCGCGCTTGGCCTCGTCCTTGATGAACTGTGCCGCGTCTTCCTCAGCCGAGCCGCCGATCTCGCCGATCATCACGATCGACGTGGTCTTCTCGTCGGCGAGGAACATCTCGAGCATGTCGATGAACTCGGTGCCCTTGACCGGGTCGCCACCGATGCCGACGGCCGTGGTCTGGCCAAGGCCCTCATTCGTGGTCTGGAACACGGCCTCATAGGTCAGCGTGCCGGAGCGCGAGACGATACCGACCGAGCCGGGCTTGAAGATGTTGGCCGGCATGATGCCGATCTTGCTTTCGCCGGCGGTGACGACGCCCGGGCAGTTCGGCCCGATCAGCCGCGACTTCGAGCCGGAGAGCGAGCGCTTGACCCTGACCATGTCGAGCACCGGAATGCCTTCGGTGATGCATATGATCAACGGGATCTCGGCGTCGATCGCTTCGCAGATCGCATCGGCCGCACCCGGCGGCGGCACATAGACCACCGAGGCGGTCGCCCCGGTCTTCTCGCGCGCCTCGGCGACGGTATCGAAGACCGGCAGGCCGAGATGCAGCGCCCCGCCCTTGCCCGGCGAGGTGCCGCCGACCATCTGCGTGCCATAGGCGATCGCCTGCTCGGAATGGAAGGTGCCGTTCTTGCCGGTGAAGCCCTGGCAGATGACCTTGGTGTTCTTGTCGATCAGGATGGACATCGGTTTACCTCAAGCCTTCTTGATCGCAGCGACGATCTTCTGAGCCGCGTCGTCGAGATCATCAGCCGGAATGACGTTCAGGCCCGAGGTCCGGATGATCTCCTTGCCCTCCTCGACATTGGTGCCTTCGAGGCGCACGACGAGCGGAACTTCGAGTCCGACGGTCTTCACCGCCGCGATGACGCCGCGGGCGATGACGTCGCACTTCATGATGCCGCCGAAGATGTTGACCAGGATGCCCTTCACCTTCGGATCGGCGGTGATGATTTTGAAGGCTGCGGTGACCTTCTCCTCGGAGGCGCCGCCGCCGACATCGAGGAAGTTCGCGGGGCTTTCCCCGTAGAGCTGGATGATGTCGAGCGTCGCCATGGCAAGGCCGGCGCCGTTGACCATGCAGCCGATCGTGCCGTCGAGCGCGATATAGGCGAGGTCGTATTTCGACGCTTCGATCTCCTTGGCGTCCTCCTCCGTCTCGTCACGCAGCTCCATCAACTCGGGATGGCGGTAGAGCGAGTTCGAATCGAACGAGACCTTGGCGTCGAGACACTTGACCTGGCCCTGCGTCGTCACGATCAGCGGGTTGATCTCGAGCATCGCCATGTCCTTGCCGACGAAGGCGGCATAGACTTGGCCGAGCACGCTCGCGGCCTGCTTGGCCTGCTCGCCGCTGAGGCCGAGAGCCTTGGCGACGGTGCGGCCATGATGCGGCATGATGCCGGTCGCCGGATCGACCGAGAAGGTCAGGATCTTCTCCGGCGTGTCATGGGCCACCTTCTCGATGTCCATGCCGCCCTCGGTCGAAACCACGAAGGCAACGCGCGAGGTCTCGCGATCGACCAGCGCCGAGAGGTAGAATTCCTTCGAGATGTCCGAGCCGTCCTCGATATAGAGGCGGTTGACCTGCTTGCCGGCCGGGCCGGTCTGCGCCGTCACCAGCGTGTTGCCGAGCATTTCCTTGGCGTGGCTCTCGACCTCTTCGATCGACTTGGCGAGCCGCACGCCACCCTTGGCGTCGGCCGGCAGTTCCTTGAACTTGCCCTTGCCGCGGCCGCCGGCATGGATCTGGCTCTTCACCACATAGAGCGGTCCGGGCAGCTTCTTGGCCGCCTCGACGGCCTCCGCCACCGATAGCGCCGGGAAGCCGGCGGAGACGGGGGCGCCGTACTCCTTGAGAACCGCCTTGCCCTGATATTCGTGGATGTTCATGCCTGATGTCCTGTGCCGGAAAAGGGAGAGGCGGCGGCGTGACGGCTGGCTGCGTCGCAGCCGCGCGGCATCACGCCACCGATCTGTCTCACGCCAATGACGCGTCGACCGTCTTGCAGGCGTCGATCAAGGTCTGGACCGAGGCGACCGACTTGGCGAGCATCTCCTTCTCGGCGCCGTTGAGGCGGATCTTGACGACCCGCTCGATGCCCTTGGCGCCGATCACCACCGGCACGCCGACGAACATGTCCTTGACGCCGTACTGGCCCTTGAGAGCCGCAGCCGCCGGCAGCACGCGCTTCTGGTCCTTGAGATAGCTCTCAGCCATGGCGATCGCCGAGGCCGCCGGGGCATAGAAGGCCGAGCCGGTCTTGAGCAGGTTGACGATCTCGCCACCGCCCTTGCGGGTGCGCTCGACGATGGCGTCGAGACGCTCCTGCGTCGTCCATTTCATCTTGACGAGGTCGGGCAGCGGGATGCCGGCGACACCGGAATAGCGGACCAGCGGCACCATGTCGTCGCCATGGCCGCCGAGCACGAAGGCCGAGACGTCCTTGACCGAGACCTTGAACTCGTCGGCGAGGAAGTGGCGGAAGCGGGCGGAGTCGAGCACGCCGGCCATGCCGCAGATCATGTTGGGCTTCAGGCCCGAGAACTTCTGCAGCGCCCAGACCATCGCGTCGAGCGGGTTGGTGATGCAGATCACGAAGGCCTTGGGAGCGTAGGTCTTGATGCCCTCGCCGACTGACTTCATCACCTTGAGATTGATGCCGATCAGGTCGTCGCGGCTCATGCCGGGCTTGCGCGGCACGCCGGCGGTGACGATCACCACATCGGCGCCCTTGATGTCCTCATAGGACTGCGTGCCCTTGTAGCCGGCGTCGAAGCCGTCGACCGGAGCGGACTCGGCGATGTCGAGGCCTTTGCCTTGAGGGATGCCCTCGGCGATGTCGAACAGGACGACGTCGCCCAGTTCCTTGAGACCGGCGAGGTGAGCGAGCGTGCCGCCGATCTGTCCGGCGCCGATGAGGGCGATCTTCTTGCGGGCCATTGCCGAATCCTTGTTGTTGGATGCGAGAGCAGTTGAAGCCAAAAAGCCGACGGTTCTTTGACGCAAGCCGCCGCCGGGCTCAACCCTGTGCGAGATCGGACATTGGAACTGCCCCAAATCGCAGATTCAGCATCATAATCGCGGAAAATCTAGAAAAACCAAGTCGTTAGAAGCTAAGCCCTAAAATCGGATCGTCAACCTGCCCGGTAATGAGGCAGTTACATTTTACAAAATCTGTCATTTTTTTAGATCACGCCCGTCGCGAGCGTTCGCAGCGCCACCCTGATCAGGGTCGCGAGCCTGGCATCGACCGAGGCCTGCGGCACATCCGCCTCGAGCTCCAGCGAAGCAGGATGGATAAAACGGTGCGTGGCATCGATCACGAAGGCGATAGCGCGATCGCGATCGCGCGGTTCGAAGGCGCCGGTCGCGATGCCGTCGTCGATCACGCGCTCGAACAGGGCACGCACGCGGGTACGGTTGCGCCGGCTGATCGCATGACGCTTGGCGACCGCCTGCGACAGCGCTGCGAACAGATGCGGCTCCTCGTGCAGCAGGTTGCGGTTCGCCTTGGCGAGCGCGAGGATCAGGCGCTCGAGCTTGTCCTCGGCCGGATCCGGCCCGTCGGCGATGTCGGCGAGCGAGCGCTCGGCCGCCTTCAGCCAGACATCGACCACCGCATCGATCAGCGCGGTGCGCGAGGGGAAGTAGCGGTAGACATTGGCATGCGTCATGCCGGCCTCTTCCGCCACCGCCACCACGGTGAAGCGGCGCAGGCCGTGCTGGCGTAAGTGCTCGCCGGCGACCGAGAGAATGCGCATTTCGCTCGGCTCGCGCTGCGTGGCCAAGGTCAGGTCTCCACCAACCCGGTCGTACTGCCGCTCGCCGCCGAGTCGGCCCGTCCATGCGGCAAGGCGAGATATTCCTCCGAGCGCATCTCGATCAGGCGCGACACCGTCCGGTCGAACTCGAAGGCCTCGCGGCCGGACTGCGCGACATAGAGACCGATCGGCTCCGCCGCCGCCGAGGCGACGAGCTTCACGTGGCTCTCGTAGAGCGTGTCGATCAGGGTGATGAAGCGCTTCGCCTCGTTGCGCCGCTCGATGTCCATGATCGGAATCCCGTCGAGGATCAGCGTATGGAAGCGCTGTGCGAGCGCGAGATAGTCCGAGGCGCCATAGGCCTGGGCGCAGAGGTCGGCGAAGCTCGCCCGCGCAACTGCGCCCGCCGCCTGAGGCAGCTGCAACTCATGCCCTTTGATCGAGATCGTGGTCGGGGCGCCCTGTGCCACGCCGGAAAGCTGGCTGAAAGCCTTGTCGAGCGCAGCCCTCGCCTTGTCGTCGGCAGGAACGTGATAGGTCGGTGCGCCGCCAAGCTTCTCCAGCCGGAAATCGGTGCGCGCCTCCAGCTTGATCACGTCGACCTTGCTGGCGAGCAGCTCGATGAAGGGCAGGAAGAGTGCGCGGTTGAGGCCCCCCTCATAAAGGCGCGAAGGCTCGACGTTCGAGGTTGCGACCACGATGACGCCGGCGGCGAAAAGCGCCGTGAACAGCCGACCCAAAATCATCGCGTCGGCGATGTCGGTGACGGTGAACTCGTCGAAGCAGAGCAGGCTCGCCTCGTCCGCGAGCTCGGCCGCCACGGGACCGATCGGGTCCGGCTCCTTGACCGTCCCGGCCTTGAGCGCCTGGCGATAGGCATGGATGCGCTCATGTACATCGGCCATGAAAGCATGGAAATGCACCCGCCGCCGCGCCGCGACTGGAACCGTCTCGTAGAACAGATCCATCAGCATGGTCTTGCCGCGGCCGACCGAGCCCCAGATGTAGAGGCCCTTGACCGTGTCCGTAGCCGATTGCTTGCGACTGAAGAGCCAGCCGAGCGCGCTGCTCTTCTTCGCCAACTTGCGGTTGGCGAGCATCTCGGACAGCGCCTGCAGCCGCCTGATGACGGCGATCTGCGCCGGATCGCGCTCGATCGCACCTGAGGCGACCAGGGCGTCATAACGTTCGGGGAGCGTGGCGGACATGGCCTTGAGGCAGGAAAGGACGTCGTCCTTGGGGTTACGGCAGGGCGGGCCGGCCTGCAACCCTCGGCGAGACAGGCGGCCTATGCGGCCTGGCGTGGGCGCAACCAGCCGGCCCGCAAATGGCGGGCGAGCTCGCGCGTCGCTTCCGAGGGCTGCGAGCGCGACAGATGCAGCGTGATCGCAAAGGGCGGCAGCTCGGGTAATCCTTCTGCCGATCCGAGAATGTCGAGATCGGGCGGGACCGTGCAGGCGAGCCAGGCGGTGACGGCTAGGTCGGTCCTGACGGTTGCCGTGGTCGCGTCGATATTGCCGTTCTCGAATACGCTGCGCCAGCCGCGCCCCTGCGCGTCGAGCGCTTCGGTCACCGCTGGCCGAAAGGCGCAGCTATCGGCGACCAGCGACAACGGCAAAGGCTGCTTCAGATGGGCGTTACCCGCCCGCGCACCGACCCAGACCAGCCGCTCGATGCCGAGGCATTCCCCACCGGCGGCCGCGAGCGACTCCTCGACCAGAGCGAGATCGACCTCGCCCTTGCCGAGGGCCTCGAGCAATTGCGGCGAGGAGGCGCAGACCAGCGAAATCTCGACCAGCGGACTCGCTTCGGCAAAGCCCTTCAGAATCGGCGCCAGACTTGTGCCGACGAGATCATAGGGCACACCGAGCCGCACCGTGCCGCCGAAACTGGTCGTCATCTCCGCCCAGATCTCGTCGTTGAGGCTGATCAACCGGCGCGCTTTGGCGAGCAGGCGCTCGCCGGCGGCCGTCAGCTTCAACCCACGCCGCTCGCGCAGGAACAGGACCTGCCCGAGCCGCCGCTCCAGCCGCATGATCTGCTGGCTGACGGCGCTCTGCGTCAGATGCAGTGCATTGCCTGCGATCGTCATGCTGCCATGGTCAGCGACGGCGACGAAGGCACGGATCAGTTCGAGATCGAGATTCCGCATGGCCTATATTATGATCTGTAATGCCGTATCGCTTCAACATTCGTTTTCATGATCCAAGCTGAGCACCTACCCAACAGGCTCCCTTTGGAGCCTGCCCATGGCATTCGAGCATTTCCTGCCTCTCATCGCCTTCGCCGCCGTCTCGACCGTGACGCCGGGCGCCACCACCACGCTCGCGACCGCCTCGGGCGCGCATTTCGGCTTTCGTCGCTCCCTGCCCTTCATGATCGGCGTCGCCATCGGGCTGGCGGCGATGGCTGTGGCCGCTGCCGCCGGGCTCGCCGGCCTGCTTCTGGCGATGCCGTCCCTCGAATTTGCGATGAAGCTGGCCGGTTCGGCCTATCTGCTCTGGCTCGCCATCAAGATCGCCCGCAGCGGCCCGCCGCATCTCGATCGCAGCATCGCGCGGCCGACCAGTTTCCTGGGGGCGCTCTGGATCCAGCTGCAGAATCCGAAGGGCTGGGCGATGACGCTCGGCGCCGCAGCCTCCTTCGCTGGCCTCGCCCGCAGCGCAGCCGAGCTCGCTGCCCTGCTCGGCACCGTCTTCGGCATCCTCGCGCTTTTGTCGCTGATGCTCTGGTGCGTCGCCGGCCTGCTTCTGGCGCGGCTGCTGCGGCACGCCTGGCAGTGGCGCATCCTGAATGTCGCGCTCGCGTTGGCGCTGGTGGCGTCGATCGCGACCATGTGGCGTTAGCGCGCGGCCTTAACCATTCCCGCCATTTTTACAGCCGTTTAGCCGTAAATTGCCGCAATCGCGCCTCTTGTATTCCCTGATCGGAGGCTCATCTTCGTCTCCGAGTTAGGGAAGATTCGCCTCCTTGGGCAGCGCATTTGCGCTTTCACAGGAGTTGCAATTGAATCGTTCGATCAAAGCTGGCGCTAAAGCCAGACACGGCGAGGTCAGGCGTCTCTGGCCTGCCGAGCGCGATCTCTTCACCGCCCATCTCCTTCGCCTCGATGCCGCGACGCGGCGCGAGCGCTTTGGGACGGCGGTCACAGATGAGTTTCTCACGAGCTACGCCGAGACCACTTTCGGCGTCGGCGGGCTCGTCTACGCTTATGTCGAGGCCGGCGAGGTCCGCGGCGCCGCCGAACTGCGTGGGCTCGAGGAAATCGTCATCCAGACCGGCGAGGCCGCCTTCAGCGTCGAGCGCGACTGGCGCCGGCGCGGCATCGGCGAAGCGCTGTTCGGCCGCCTGATCACCGCATCGCGCAACCGCAACATCCGCACGCTCTATATGACCTGCCTGCCCGAGAACGCCGCGATGCGAAACCTCGCCCGCCAGTTCGAGGCCGAGATGGTCGGCGGCTACAACGATGTCGAGGGCCGGATCGCCACCGGCGCGGCGACCCCGTTCACCTTGCTTGACGAGGCGATGGACAATGCCCGCAGCTTCGCGACCCTGTCGCTCTCGCTGCAGCGCCAATTCTGGCCCTCGGCCCTGTTCGGCCGGGCTGCTTCGCGGCACTGACTCCGAAATCGAGCGTCGCGTTCAGCGGTTGAGCGAGAGCCCGGCGCCCGATTTCGTGATCGCACCGTTCATGGCGCCGCCGCTGCCGACGCGCAGGCGGGCCACCACCGCGCCGCCGCGCTGGTAGAGATAGACCTCGCCGTCGCGATAATCCCAGGCGTTGACCTGCTGCAGGTCGCGATTGCTGCAGCCCGTGGCATTGGCGCGGTAGAGGTCGAGCGAGGGTGAGCTCGAAAGCTGCACCCGGCAGGAGCCGCCGGTCGCTTCCTGCGCCGTCCAGCTGCCGATGACGCCGTCGCGCGTGGAGACCGCGCCAGCGCGGGTCGAGCCGCCACTTGGCGCTCCACCTGGACTGGCATTGGCGACCTGGGGCGGGGCCGGTTCGACCGCACGCTGCGCCGGCGGTTGCTGGCCGGGCTGTGCCGCCTGCGGATCGAAGAACGGATCATTCTGGGGCGGCATGCCGCCCGGCCCCGGCGCGGGACCGCCGGCCGGATACCCCCCGATTGCGGCGGCGCGCTCGGGTAGCCCCCCGGCGGCGGCAGCGGCTCGGACGTGATCGGGGCTGACTGGACCGGCGGCGCCGACTGAATGGGCTCGCCATAAATCGGCGCGCGGGCGACGGCCTGCCCCGAACCCGAGCCATACCCGCCGAAGCGTTGCGAGCCGGCGCAAGCGGTCAGCAGCACGAGAGGCAGCAGGCTCGCAGCCCGCAGCAGCGCAGAAGTCTTCAAGCTCATCCCCGTCATCTCGATAGCCTGGAGCCCGGCCCGATCTCTATCACAGAGTCAAAGACGGATTCACCGACCAGGTTGTTCCAATCTGATCGGATCCGGCTCTGACCATCCGTGGCATTATGGTCATGCCGCCTGAACGTGACATGAGCGCGTTCAAGGCCGCAAAGGGGCGCCGGTCAAGTCTCAACATGGTTTTGCAGTGCGCGGCTGGCATGGCAGAACGATGCCCCCGCCATCCGGACCGACCGATGAAGCCGCTCAACCCCTCTTCGATCCGCGCTCCCTTCGCCCGCTACAGCCACGGCGCCGAGTTGCCGGCCGGCCAGCGACTGGTCTTCTGCTCCGGTCAGCTCGGCATCGCCGCCGATGGCACAATTCCCGAAGGCGCGAGAGAGCAGGCCGATCTCTGCTTCGCCAACATCGCCGCGATCCTGGGGGAAGCCGGGATGACGCTGAAGGACATCGTCCGCGTCAACGCCTATGTCACCGACCGCGCCCATATGAAGGGCTATATGGAAGCGCGCGACGCCCATGTCGGCACGCCGCCGCCGGCCTCGACCCTGATGATCGTCTCCGGCTTCACCCTGCCGGAGTTCAAGGTCGAGATCGAGGTCATTGCGGCAGCTCCCGAAAAGCGACGCAAGCCGGCCCGAACCACGAGCGCGCCGCAGTTCTAAAGTCCGCGGCCTCAGCCCGCGTCGGGCGCCCGCCAGGGATAGCTCCAGGTCTCGGTCAGGGTCTTGCTGCCGCTCTTCAAGAAGGCGCGCATCTCGGCAAGCTGGCCCGGCTCGACCACGATATCGATGAAAGCGCGGAAACCGTCCGTCTTCGGATTCGGCACCAGGAAGGCCCGGTTGATCCGGCCATAGGCGATCGAAGGCACGATCTCGACCTTTTCCGGCTGCTTCAGATAATAGCCGAGATCACCGCCGGCGAAGTCGACGATGAAGCGGCGGGCGTTCTCCGTCACCGGCTCGCCCGAGCCGAGCGCTTTGGGCTTGGCCTGGTAGGTGTTGATCGCCCGCCCGCCGGGATGCAGGTCGTTGGAATCGACCATCGCCGTCAGCTTGTAGCCGAAGCGGAACTCGCGTCCCGGCTCCAGCAGCATCTTTGGCGCCCAGAGCGCGACGATGTTGTCGTTGGTCTCGTCGGTGGTCGGCAATTCGATCAGCTCGACCACGCCCTCCCCCAGTCGCCCTGCGGCTCGATCCAATAGGAGGGTCGCAGTTCATAGGCGAGGTCGAGATCCTGATAGTGCTCGAAGACGCGGTCCCGCTGCATCAGGCCAAAGCCCCGGACATTGCGCTCGACGAAGGAGGAGGCAGCCGCGATGCGGGCATTGCGCAGCGGCCGCCAGATCCACTCGCCGGTACCCGAATGGATCAGCAGGCCATCGGAATCGTGCAGTTCGGTGCGGAAGTCCTCGTGGAAGCGCCGGTCGTTCTCGCCGGTGAAGAACATAGAGGTGAGAGGCGCCAGACCCAGCTTGTCGATCGGCTTGCGCGGGAACAACGCCACACCGACATCGACCACGCTGTCCCCGTCCGGATAGACATGGAAGCGATAGGCGCCCGTGACCGAGGGCGAATCGAGCAGCGCATAGACCGTGACGCGATCGGCATCGGCCGCCGGCGTCTCGACCCAGAACTCGCGGAAGACCGGGAACTCCTCGCCCCCTGGTACACCTGCGCCGATCGCAAGACCGCGCGCAGAGAGACCATAGCGCTGCCCACGCCCCAGCACGCGAAAATAGCTCGCCCCGATGAAGGAGATCAGCTCATCGAAAACACGCGGATCGTTGAGCGGATAGTGCAGCCGGAAACCGGCGAAGCCGAGATTGACCGGCAGCGGCTTGTCGAACTTGGTCCGCCCATAATCGAAGAGATTGGCGGCGTAGGGCACCGGCGTCGGCACGCCGTCGCGGATCACGTTCACCGTCACCGGACGAGTGAACAGGAAGCCGGGATGGAACATCTGCATGCGGAAGCCGGAATTCGACTGGGCGAGCAGGGCGCGCTCCGGCCGGAAGCGAATCTCACGCCAGGCATCGAAATCGAGCCGCGTCAGCACCTCGGGCAGCGCCGGCCCCGCTTCATAGGGTACAGCGGCGATCTCGCGAGCCCGGCGCGCAACCTCGTCGAATCCGAAGCGCGGCTGCGGCGGCGCCTGCTCCGGCTGCTGCGCCAGCAAAGCCTGCGGCGCGACGGTGGCGCACAGCGCGGCGCTCAGCCCGGCGAGAACCCGGCGGCGATCGATAACCGTCATGATCGAAACTTGCCCCGACTTATATAACTCTTGACTGGAGACCGACTGGGTCGTCTCCAGGCGCGCGAAGCGCGTTCCAGCAACGACTTAGGCGATGAAATGGGGCTGGTCTAGGGCGCAGCCTTGGCCTGCATGGGCCAGCGTTAAGAGGGCGCGAGAATAGCGCCCGGCAGCCTCGGCCCCGTCCTGTAAAAAATCCGCTTCCGGCCGTCAGAAAAAACTTGAAGCGCGGGGCACCCATCCGTATATGGAGCTCACCCAATTCGCACGTGCCTGTGGCCGCGTGTCAGTCGGTGGGCATCCGGACAAGAGGCCGGACAGCCGCCAGGGATGGGAAACGGATGGAGGGGGATGGATATCCCCTCAAATCACGCTCCCGGTCTTCGCAAGAAGGCCGCTCCCGAACAGCGACTGGCAGCCGGAGGCGAAACCGGCGAACCCCGAATCTCCACGGGGGACGCAGCTTAAAGCAACGACGGAACGGGCTTTTTTGGTCTCGCTGGTCCTCCAAAGACCAGCACCGAAGAGGCTTGTCCTTCATTGCCGGGCGTGCGGGGTCTCCCCAAGCGACGGTTATCAGAGTCCGGACGTCACGTTCGGCTGTTCTCGGCGTCTCCATCGCGCCTTGAATCGCTGACGCGTCAGCCGGCTTCATGTCGCATCGGCGCCGCCTGCGCCGTAGGAGAAGCGTCTCATGACCGAGCGCATCCGTGAATTCCTGCGTGACCGCCGCGAGGATGGTCCCTGCGTCGTGATCGACCTCGACGTCGTGCGCGAGAACTACGTCGCCTTCTCCCGGGCGCTGCCGGACACCCGCGTCTTCTACGCGGTCAAGGCGAACCCGGCGCCGGAAGTGCTGCGCCTGCTCGCCAAGCTCGGCTCCTGCTTCGATTGCGCCTCGGTCGTCGAGATCGAGCTCGCCCTCGCGGCCGGCGCCACCGCGGACCGCATCTCCTTCGGCAATACCATCAAGAAGGAGCGCGACGTCGCTCGCGCCATGGAGCTCGGCGTGCGCCTGTTCGCCGTCGACTGCACGGCCGAGGTCGACAAGATCGCCCGTGCCGCCAAGCTCACCGGTGCGCAGGATGCCCGCATCTTCTGCCGCATCCTCTGCGACGGCGCCGGCGCCGACTGGCCGCTCTCGCGCAAGTTCGGCTGCGTGCCCGAAATGGCCGCGGACGTGCTTGAGCATGGCCATCGCCTCGGCCTCCAGGCCTATGGCATCTCGTTCCATGTCGGCTCGCAGCAGGCGAACGTGAACGCTTGGGATTCGGCCCTGGCCTCGGCTTCGGCCGTGTTCAAGGAGTGCGCCATCCGCGGTCTCTCGCTGTCGATGGTCAACCTCGGCGGCGGCTTCCCGGCACGCTATCTGCGGCCGATTCCAGGCGTCCCGGCCTATGGCGATGCGATCTTCCAGGCGCTGTCGAAGCATTTCGGCAACCGTCTGCCTGAGACCATCATCGAGCCCGGTCGCGGCATGGTCGGCGAAGCCGGCCTGATCGAGGCCGAGGTCGTGCTGATCTCGAAGAAGAGCGAGGACGACCAGGTTCGCTGGGTCTATCTCGACATCGGCAAGTTTAACGGACTGGCCGAGACGATGGACGAGGCGATCCGCTACCCGATCCGCACGATCCGCGACGGCGACGCCACGGTTCCTTGCGTGCTGGCCGGCCCGACCTGCGATTCGGTCGACGTCATGTACGAGAAGACGCCGTACATGCTGCCGTTCAGCCTCGAGATCGGGGACAAGGTCCTGATCGAGGGCACAGGCGCCTATACGACGACCTACTCGGCCGTCGCCTTCAACGGCTTCCCGCCGCTGAAGCAGTACGTCATCTGACGAATAGGGGCTGGTTCGCCAGCCCCTGTCCAATCGGGTCCGGCGAAGCGCCCTGTCATCTATCGGCAGGCTGCCCGGGAAACCGGGCGGAGCGTCCGCGTCTCCAAGAATGGAGCGCGGGCGTGGCTCCCGCCGGACCCTCTTCCACACATCCCTGTTTGCTTGTGGCCACCTTTTCGGGCGGCGCCGGGAAGGTCCGCGAGATGGCGGGCGCTCCGGCAGGAGGTGCGTCATGATCACGATCCGCGACGAGATCGAGAACGATGTCCCGGCCCGCGAGGCCCTGCTCGACCGCTGCCTTGGCGAGCGCCGCACGGCGAAGTCGAGCGAGCGCCTGCGCGAAGGCCGCCTGCCGGCGCAGGGGCTTGCCCTCACGGCGGAACGCGACGGCGCTCTCGTCGCGACCGTGCGTCTCTGGCATGTCGAGGCCAACGGCAAGCCGGCGCTGCTGCTCGGCCCGCTCGCGGTCGCGCCCGAACTTCAGGGCGAAGGCGTCGGCAAGGCGATGATGCGCGAAGCGATCTGGCGCGCGGCTTGTCGCGGCCATGGCGCGATCCTGCTCGTCGGTGACGCACTCTATTACGAGCGTTTCGGCTTCACGCCTGCGTCGATGGCCGATCTCGCCATGCCCGGCCCGGTCGAGCGCGAGCGCTTCCTCGGTCTCGAATTGCGCGAGGGCGCGCTTCAGGACGCGACCGGCGTGCTGAAAGCCACGGGGGTACTGGTCCCGGCCGAGGGCGCGGAGGGTCTCCGACGTCGTGCCGCCTGAGTTTTCGGACATGCACCATCTTTGACGGGCAGGCCTCAGGGCCTGCCCGTTCTACGTTCAGGCGCCCGTTATTTCACCGGCTTCGTTGCTGAAGCGTCATCCCACCTTCACCGGACTGTCGTCCAGCAGCGCCATCACCCGCGGCGAAGGCGGGGACGATGGCGGACACGGTTCTGACGAGCGGATTGGCAAGACCGCAGGCGATGCGGCTCGCGGCCTGGCGGCCTCGCCGTCAGACGATGCTGGCCTTCAGCCTGCTGGCGCCGTCGCTCATCCTGCTGACGCTGTTCACCTACTGGCCGGTGATCCAGGTCGCCTGGCAGGCCCTGCATAACCAAATCAGGATCGGCGGTCCGCAGACCTATGTCGGCCTCGCCAATTTCGCAGCGCTCTTCGCCGACGCCGCCTTCCGCAAGGCGCTTTCCAACAACCTGCTCTATGCCTTCGGCACGGTGATCCCGAGCCTTGTTCTGGCACTCGGTTTCGCCATGGCGCTCGCCAGGTCGAGCCGCGTCAACGCGCTTCTCCGCTCGCTCTTCTTCCTGCCGGTGCTGATCCCGCTCGTCGCCGCCGCCTCGATCTTCCTGTTCATATTCCTGCCCAATGCCGGGCTGCTCGACTACCACCTCGCCAAGCTGGCGATCTCTGGCCCGAACTGGCTCGGCGATCCCGATATCGCGCTCTGGTCGATCATGGGCCTGACCATCTGGAAGAACGCCGGCTACTACATGCTGTTCTTCCTGGCCGGGCTGCAGGCGGTTCCGGCCGACGCCTATGAGGCGGCGATCCTCGACGGCGCCAATCCCTGGCAGCGCCTGCGCTACGTCACCCTGCCCTATCTCAAGCCGACCATCGGCTTCGTGCTGGTGATCGGGCTGATCAACGTCGTCACCCAGGTCGACCACGTCTTCGTCCTGACCAAGGGCGGCCCATCGGACTCGACCAATCTGCTATTGTTCTACGTCTATCAGCAGGCGGTCGAGAGCTACGATGCAGGACGCGCAGCCGCCGGCACGCTGGTGATGCTGGCTCTGCTGCTCGCGATCTCGGCGAGCTCGCTGCGCACGCTCGAGCGCTCCTTCGGGGAGCGCGAGCCATGATCGAAGCCTCGAGCGGCGTCGCCAATCGCGAGATCAGCCCCAAGCTCGGCTACGCCGCGACCTTGCTGCTCGCTGCGCTCTGGATGACGCCCTTCCTCTGGATGCTGGTCGCCGCCTTCAACCCGCATACCTATGGCGGCTCCGGCATGGCCTCGCTGGTGCCGTCCTACGTCCCGACGCTGAACAACTTCGCCGAAGCCTGGGCTTCGGCCGATTTCCCGCGCTACGGCCTCAACACCGCGATCATCAGCTTCGGCATCCTTGCCGGGCAGATCGTGATGATCACGCTGGCCGGCTACGCCTTCGCCAGGCTGGAGTTCCCCGGCCGGACGCTCTGCTTCTATCTCTTCCTGCTGCAGCTGATGCTGGCACCGGTCGTGCTGCTCGTGCCCAATCTGGCGACGATCGCGAAGCTCGGCCTCTATGACAGTCTGCTCGGCGTGATGGCGCCCTATTTCGCCTCCGCCTTCGGCACCTTCCTGATGCGCCAGGCCTTCAGGGCGATCCCGCGCGAGCTCGAGGACGCGGCGCTGATCGACGGCGCCAGCGTCTGCCAGCGCATCGGCTTCATCTATTTGCCGCTGGCGAAGCCTTCGCTGATCGCCTTCGCAATCGTCTCCGTCACCAGCCATTGGAACGAGTTCCTCTGGCCTCTGATGGTGATCAACTCGCCGGATCTGCGCCCGCTCACTCTCGGCCTCGCCTCGTTCACCCGCGGCGCCGAGGGCGCGCAGGCCTGGGGCGTCATCGCCGCCGGCACCCTGATGGTCAGTGCGCCGCTGCTGATCGCGTTTGCGCTGTTCCAGCGGGCTTTCGTCAATTCCTTCGTTTCCTCCGGCATCAAATGAGGACCACCATGATCACGACACGCCGATCCATCCTCGGCGGCGCGGCCTTCGCCGCCGCCCTCGCCCTTTCCCCGGCCATGGCTCAGGCGCCGACCGAGATCGAGCTGTTTTTCCCGGTTCCAGTCGACGGCCAGCTCGCCCGCGACATGGCGGCCCTGATCAAGGAGTTCAACGAGACCCATCCTGCGATCAAGGCGACCCCGGTCTATACCGGCTCCTATGACGAGACCCTGATCAAGACCCGCGCCGCGATGAAGGCCGGCAAGCCGCCGGCGGCGGCGATCATGTCGGCGAACTTCCTGCTCGACCTCAGGATCGAGGGCGAGATCCAGAAGCTCGACGAGCTGATCAAGGCCGACGGCAAGAACAATGACGGCTTCATGGGCCAGTTCTTCCCGGCGCTCTACGGCAATGCCGTGATCGAGCGTTCGGTCTACGGCGTGCCGTTCCACAACTCGACGCCGCTGCTCTACATCAATGCCGAGCACTTCAAGGAAGCCGGACTCGATCCTGAAAACCCGCCGAAGACCTGGGACGAGTTCGCCGCCGCCGCCAAGAAGCTGACCAAGCGCGAGGGCGATCGTGTCACGCGCTGGGGCATCTCGATCCCGTCGCAATACGACACCGGCGGCTGGATCCTGCAGGCGCTGACCTATTCGAACGGCGGCCGCTGGTTCAACCTCGATTACGCCGGAGAGGTCTATTACGACGCGCCCTCGACCCTCGGCGCGCTGACCTTCTGGAACGATCTCATCGTCAAGCAGAAGGCTCTGCAGCCCGGCGTCCAGCAGGGCGGCGCGGTCACCACCGCCTTCCTCTCGGGCCAGGCCTCGATGATGCTGAACTCGACGGGATCGCTGACCCATGTCCGCAACAACGCCAAGTTCCCGCTCAAGGTCGCCTTCGTGCCGAAGAACCTGCAGAATCAGGTCCCGATCGGCGGCGCCTCGCTGGTGATCCCGATCGGCGTCGATGGCGAGCGCAGGAAGGCTGCCTGGACGCTGATCACCTGGATGACCTCGCCGGAGAAGTCCGGCTGGTGGAGCCGCGCCACCGGCTATTTCGCCCCGAACATGAACGCTTATGACCTGCCGGAGATGAAGGCCTTCCTCGAGAAGAACCCCGACGCCAAGGTCGCGGTCGACCAGCTCGCCTATGCCAAGCCCTGGTTCGCCACCTACAAGACCGTCGTCGTCCGCAAGGCGATCGAGGACGAGCTGCAGGCCGTGCTCTCGGGCAAGAAGCAGCCGAAGGAGGCGCTGGTCTCGGCCCAGAAGACCGCCGACGAGATCATGAAGCCCTATGTCGAGCAGACCGCGCTCAAGCTGCCGACGAACTGAACGGCAACCGCCACCGGCATGGTCGGGCTGGTCCCGGCCATGCGCGTCTCCCCGGCGCTCACGCCACCTGGCGGGGCGCTCACTACAAGGCCGAGCACGATGCTCGGATCCTCCATGGATACCGCTCGATGCTGATCGCCCATATCACCGACCTGCACATCCGCCCGCTCGGCAAGCCGGCCTATCGCGTCTCCGAGACCAACGCCCTGACCGAGCGCGCGCTCGACGTCATTGCCGGCCTGCGTCCGCGTCCGGATGCGCTGGTGATTACCGGTGATCTCACCGATTGCGGGCTCGCCGAGGAATATGAGCTGCTGGCGAGCCTGCTCACGCGCATCGAGGTGCCGGTGCTGCTGCTCCCCGGCAATCACGATCGTCGCGAAACCCTGACGGCCGGCCTCCAGCTCGGGCCGCATGCGGTTCTCGACGACGGCTTCATCCAGTTCAGCGCCGATATCGGCGACATCAGGCTGATCGGCCTCGACACCTTGCTGCCGGGCCAGAGCGCCGGCGCGCTCTGCGACAAGCGCCTCGCCTTCCTGGAGAACGCGCTCGCCGGCGCGAACGGCAAGCCGGTCGTCATCTTCATGCACCATCCGCCCTTCGATTGCGGCATCGTCCACATGGACCGCATCCGCCTGCTCGACGGCGCCGATGGCTTCCGCGAGATCATTATCCGGCATCAGAACATCGAACGCATCGTCTGCGGCCATCATCACCGGCCGATCACGACGCGCTTCGCCGGCACGATCGCGCAGATCGCACCGAGCGTCACGCATCAGGTCACGCTCGACCTCGCGCCCGAGGGCCCAGCGACCTTCCACATGGAGCCGCCGGCCTATTACCTGCACAGCTATCGGCCAGGTACCGGGCTCGTCAGCCACATGGCCTATGTCGAGCGCTATCCGGGCCCCTACCCCTTCGTGCTCAACGCCGACTATCCCGGTGCGCACGACTGACGGGCAGAAGCGTGGCGCCGGCGGGATTGACCCCCGGAACGCCAGGCCATACCAGCGTCCGCTTGTTCTGCAAGTAACCAACCCAGGAGTTGAAAAGAATGACGGATTGGCCCGTATACGGCGAGATCAGCGGCCCGATCGTGATGATCGGCTTCGGTTCGATCGGCCGCGGGACACTGCCGCTGATCGAGCGGCATCTCAAATTCGACAAGAGCCGGTTCGTGGTGATCGCACCCGATGACGACAACCGCGCCCTTCTGGACGAGCGCGGCATCCGCTTCATCCAGGAAGCCGTGACGCTCGAGAACTACAAGACCATGCTGGAGCCGCTGCTGACCGCGGGCGGTGGCCAGGGCTTTTGCGTCAACCTGTCCTGCGACACCGGTTCGCGCGACATCATGGAGCTCTGCTCCGGCCTCGGCGCGCTCTATATCGACACGGTCAACGAGCCTTGGCTCGGCTTCTATTTCGACGAGACGAAAGGCCCGGGCGAGCGCTCGAATTACGCGCTGCGCGAGATGACGCTCGCCGCCAAGCGCGCCCGTGCGCCGGGTTCGACGACGGCCGTCTCCTGCTGCGGCGCCAACCCCGGCATGGCCTCCTGGCTCGCCAAGAAGGCGCTGCTGAACATCGCCGCCGACATGCGCCTCAACGTGCCGCAGCCGACCACCCGCGAGGAATGGGCCGGGCTGATGAAGCAGGTCGGCGTCAAGGGCATCCATATCGCCGAGCGCGACACGCAGCGTTCGCGCAACCCCAAGCCGCCGGGCGTCTTCGTCAACACCTGGTCGGTCGAGGGCTTCATTTCCGAAGGTGTGCAGCCGGCCGAACTGGGCTGGGGCACCCATGAGAAGTGGATGCCGGACAACGCCCGCACCCACGAGACCGGCTCGCAGGCAGCGATCTACCTGATGCAGGCCGGTGCCGAGACCAAGGTGCGCAGCTGGTGCCCGACTCCTGGCCCGCAATACGGCTTCCTGGTGACGCATAACGAGTCGATCTCGATCGCCGACTATTTCACTGTGCGCGACGACAGCGGCAAGGCGGTCTACCGGCCGACCTGCCACTACGCCTATCATCCGGCCAACGACGCCGTGCTCTCGCTGCACGAGATGTTCGGCAATGCCGGCCGCCCGCAGGAGGAGCACCATATCCTCGAAGAGAACGAGGTCATCGACGGCATCGACGAGCTCGGCGTGCTGCTCTACGGCCACGACAAGGGCGCCTACTGGTTCGGCTCACAGCTCTCGACCGACGAAGCGCGCACCCTGGCTCCCTACCAGACCGCGACCGGCCTCCAGGTCACCTCGGCCGTGCTCGCCGGCATGGTCTGGGCGCTGGAGAACCCCACTGCCGGCATCGTCGAGGTCGAGGAGATGGATCTCGACCGCTGCCTGGCGATCCAGATGCCCTATCTCGGCCCGGTTGCCGGATACTACACCGACTGGACACCGCTCGACGGCCGCCCGGGCCTGTTCCCGGAGGATATCGACACCTCCGACCCCTGGCAGTTCCGCAACATCCTGGTGCGCTGACACCAAAGCAAAGGCCCGCCTCACGGCGGGCCTTTTCGTTTCAAACCGGCTGCCGGCTCAGAAGCGCGGCGTCGAGAAGCTGTTGGCGAATGGGTTGGCGCCCGAGCCGATGCGCGACGGCAGCGTACCCTCGCCATAGAGCTCGCCCGACGCGGAATAGACCGGGCTAGTCACAATATTTTGGGTGGAATAGCGGTTCATGCTGCCGACCGGCACGACATTGCCGGCGTCGAAATAGCTGCGCTTCTGCACGGTGACGCGCAGCGGGCGGCGCTGCTGCTGAGCCTCAGCCACGGATACGGCAAACGTGACGGCTGCGACGGACAAGGCCAGGCCGGCGGCAAGGCGGGAAAGCGAACGCATGACGATCTCCTGAGGCGGTTGCCCCCGCCAAGGCTGTTGGCGGACCGGCTGTCGCTGACGATACAATTCCAGAGTTAATGCTTTTATTGCGCCTCGCCAGTGCGCCGCCGCAACACGAGGCCGTTACCGCGCCTGCGCATGCTTGCCGCTGGTCGACCGCAGGGCTGGCGCCTTGGCGTCGGCGTCGAGCCAGGAGCCCTTGCGCCCGGTCGCGGCCAGCCGCGGCACCGAACAGCCTTGGCGACGATTGAGCTCTGTGCGGGCGAAGCTGGCGCGCAGCTCCGGATCGTCGCCGGCGCTCAGGAGATTGATCCGGTCGAGCAGGCAGATCAGTTGCGCCCGGTCGGCCGGCTTGGTTTCGCTGCCGCACCACCAGCCCGAAATGGAGAGATGAGCCGCCTCGTCGAGATGGCGAAAGGCGATGCAGGCCCGCCCCGCTGCGCCGTCGCTCAGGCTGGTATCCGCAGTCTCGACGGTACCGAATTTGGTCTCGATCGCTGTCGTTGCGCCGCTGCGCCCGACCGAAAGCCCGCGCGCCGCGCCTTCGCGCACCAGCGTGATCACGAAGGGTTGCGACAGACCGGAGAGCGCCTTTTGCACCTGCGCATCGCGATTGACCTGGAATTTGAGCGACAGGAAGGACTTGCCGTCCTCGAACGCACCGAAGGTCAGTACATCCTCGCGCCGCTGGCCGTCCTGGCTGCGCCGCGCCTCATAGGCGCTGCGTTTGTCGAGCTCCGGCGATTCCACACCGAAGAGCGCGATCGGCCGGCTGATCGCCACCCAACCTTCCTCGCCGGCGGCAAGTGGCAGTGCCTGTTGGCGAACGTCGCGTATCGCAGGTCCGGTCGAAAGTTCCGTTGGTCCTGGCAAGCCGGCGAGCGCCGGCTCCGACGAGCCAGACGAGAGCCCGGCGACGAGCATCGCGGTCAACCCGATCCCGGTGACGGCGGCGAGCCCGCGCCAGATGAGGCCGCCTGTCAGGCCGATGGCTCCCGAGCGCAGGACACGCCGCATCGGCCGCATGATCCGTGTAATGCCGGTCTCGATCGCATCGGCAAGATCGACCAGTCGCGCCGCGAGATCGAAGCGTCCCGGCGCAGCGTTCGCCAGGACGTGCAGGCGCGGCTGAAGGCGCTGCCAGGTGGCGTTTATCCAGTCCCCGAACACAATAGACCCCGACCCGTTTTTGACCGCCTGCACCCCTGCACGCAGCCCTCGCCCACTCGCAGCAGAGCTTTCGCCGGGGCGAGTGAGCGGGTCGTTACCAGGCACCTTCCATCGTGAAACAGGGTCAATGGCGGGTAAGGAGGCAGGGTTAATGCTGCGGGGCGGCTCTGACGATTGACTTTTTACGGCGGCTTGTGTTTGGGATTGCGCGCCGGACATTCTCCTCCGGCTTCGCGATGATGTTCAGGTTGGCTCTGTGACGTTCCGTCTGACGACGAAAACCACGACCAAAACGACGGCCGGGAAAACCCGGACGTCCCACTGACACGTCGCCTCGATTCCGGGTTCTCCCCCGGCCGGGGTTAACCGGCCGAACCCGCAAACGAGACCAGCGGCGACGGCTCCCCGGGGAGGTTGAACCGGTTTCGCCAGAAGGAATTCTTAGAGATGAGCTTCAAGGTCGCGATCGTCGGCGCCACGGGCAATGTGGGTCACGAGATGCTCGACATCCTCGCCGAGCGTGCTTTCCCCGTCAGCGAAGTGGTGGCGCTCGCCTCCTCGCGCTCGATCGGCACCGAGGTCTCCTTCGGCGACAGGACGCTGAAGGTGAAGGCGCTCGAGCATTACGACTTCTCCGACACCGATATCTGCCTGATGTCGGCCGGCGGCGCGGTCTCGAAGGAGTGGTCGCCGAAGATCGGCGCGCAGGGCTGCGTCGTGATCGACAACTCCTCGACCTGGCGCATGCATCCCGACGTGCCGCTGGTCGTGCCCGAGGTGAACGCCGCTGCTGCGGCCGGCTTCACCAAGATGAACATCATCGCCAACCCGAACTGCTCGACCGCCCAGCTCGTCGTCGCGCTGAAGCCGCTGCATGACCGCTTCGGCGTCAAGCGCGTCGTCGTCTCGACCTATCAGTCGGTCTCCGGCGCCGGCAAGGAGGCGATGGACGAGCTCTTCAACCAGACGCGCTCGGTCTTCGCCGCCGGCGAGGTCGAGGTGAAGAAGTTCCCGAAGCGCATCTCTTTCAACGTCATCCCCCACATCGATGTCTTCATGGAGGACGGCTACACCAAGGAAGAGTGGAAGATGATGGCGGAGACGAAGAAGATCCTCGATCCGAAGATCAAGCTGACCGCCACCTGCGTGCGCGTGCCGGTCTTCATCGGCCACTCCGAGAGCGTCAACATCGAGTGCGAGAAGCCGGTCACCGTCGAGGAGGCGCGTGAGGTGCTGCGCACCGCTCCCGGCATCCTCGTCATCGACAAGCACGAGCCCGGCGGCTACATCACCCCGCATGAGGCGGCCGGCGAGGACGCGACCTATATCTCGCGCATCCGCGAGGACGCCACGGTCGAGAACGGCCTCGCCTTCTGGTGCGTCTCGGACAATCTGCGCAAGGGCGCGGCGCTCAACGCGGTCCAGATCGCCGAGGTTCTGATCAACCGCAAGCTGATCCAGCCGCGCAAGAAGGCCGCCTGAATTCGGACCGGGCAGTTCAAATAAAATTCCAAGGCGGGCACCATGCCCGCCTTTTTCTTGCGCGGACGCATGACGGCCGTACCGGATTTGCGCAAGGGTCCGCCGCGATCATCGGCTACGGTCGGCCTTTCATCGAGATTTGCCGAAACCTTGCCCGACACCTTGACGAGAGTGCCTCTGCCGGTCGATCCAGCCCCGGCCGAGCCGCCGCAGCGCCCCGCGCCGCGGCGCGACAACAGCCTGCGCGGCATCGGTCTGATGCTGATCGGCAGCGTCTTCCTGTCCGCTGCCGACGTCGCCTCGAAATACCTCACGGCAACGACCCCTGCACTCCAGGTCGTCTGGCTGCGCTATGCTGCCTTCGCGCTGATCATGCTGGCGGTGGCCGCCCCTGGCGGCTTCGCGCAGTTGAAGCCAAAGCGCATGGGCATGCAGATCCTGCGCGGCGTCGCTGTCACGGTTTCCTCGATCCTGTTCGTCTCGTCACTGAAATACCTGCCGATCGCCGATGCGACCGCGACGAGCTTCGTCTCGCCGCTCTTCGTCACCGCGCTGTCGATCCCGATCCTCGGCGAGAGGATCGGCTGGCGGCGCTGGACTGCGACAGCCGTCGGCCTGATCGGCGTACTGATCGTCGTCCGCCCGGGCGGCAGCGACTTCCAGCTCGCCTCGATCCTTCCCGTCCTTTCGGCGGTGACCTGGGCCTTTGCCCTGATCGTCACCCGGATGATGAGCGCGAGCGAGAACCCGGTCACCACCCTCGCTTGGTCGGCCGTTGTCGGCTGCCTTGTGCTGTCGGCGCTGCAGCCGCTGACCTGGCAGCCCCTGACGACCGAAGCGCTGCTGGTCGGCCTGTTCATCGGCGTATTCTCGACCGTCGGGCACTGGTTCGTGATCCAGGCCTTCAGGCACGCCGACGCCTCGCTGCTGGCGCCATTCTCCTATGTGCAGTTGCTCTGGGCCTCGGCCTTCGGTTTCATTCTGTTTTCCGTGTTGCCCGACGCCTTCACCTGGTTCGGCTCGGCGATCATCATCGCGTCCGGGCTTTACACCGCCCATCGTGAGCGCATCCGGGCGCGCATGGTCACGGGACGATAGGCTGAAGCTGCATCCAGTTCGCGGGCAGCGCTCTATTCAGGACTCTGCCCGCACTCTAGCCTCGGTCCGCAATGGCCTCTCTCATCGCCCTCGGCCGCCGCGCCTTCCTCACAGCCGGCTCGGCGCTATTGTCAGCCTGCTCGCCGCTCGGACTGCTCAATGCCCTCACGCCCGGTGATGCCGGCGGCCGCCTTGCGGCCAGCGACATCGCCTACGGCCCGGACGAACGCCACAAGATCGACGTCTACGTGCCTGTGCAAAGCACAGGCAACGCACCGGTCATGGTCTTCCTCTATGGCGGCGGCTGGAACAATGGCGAGCGCGCCGATTATGCCTTCGTCGGCCGCGCCTTCGCCGCTCAAGGCTTCGTCACGGTCATCCCTGATTACCGGCAGGTGCCGCAAGTCCGCTTCCCTGCTTTCGTCGAAGACGGCGCCCTCGCCCTGCGCTGGGTCCGCGACCACATCGCAAGATATGGCGGAGATGCGACTGGGATTGCGCTCAGTGGCCATTCGGCCGGTGCTTACAATGCGATGATGCTGGCGCTCGACCGCCGTTTCCTCGCCCGCGCTGGCCTGCCTTCCGGTTTCGTGCGCTGCATCGCCGGGCTTGCTGGCCCCTATGATTTCCTGCCGCTCGACGATCCACGCAGCATCGCCGCCTTCGGCGAGTTTCCGCGACCGCTCGACACCCAGCCGATCAGCTTTGCCAGCGCTCGCGCGCCACGCACCTTCCTCGCAACCGGCAACGAGGACGAGACTGTCAGGCCACGCAATAGCATTGCGCTCGCCGCAAAACTTCGCGCTGCGGGAGTAGCGGTCGAACTGAAAACCTACCCCGGCATCGGCCACGCTGGGATCCTGCTCGCCTTGAACAACGGCTTCCGGGGCGGCGCACCGGTTCTCGCCGATATCGTGCGCTTCACAAAGGCCTAGGGCTTCTTGGGCGACGCTCCATAACGGGCCATGAACATCGTCACCGCCTCGCCGACGACGCCTGCGATCTCCTCCTCGCTCGGCGGCATACGCACGGCATTGAATAGACGCGGGCGCATCAGGGTCGACTGCGAGAGATCGACGAACTGCGCCGCCGCCAATGCAGTGTCCTCGATCGCAAGCTCGCCCTGCGTCACGCGACGGGCGAGAAAGGCGGCCAGTTGCTGTGCGCCTTGCATCGGGCCACGCTCATAGAATTCACGGCCGAGATCGGGCATGCGCTCGGCGACCCCAAGCACGATCCGGTGGGCGCTCAGCGCGAAGGCACCGGTCAGCAGGCGCACCAACCCGGCACCGAAATTCGTCAACGCCAGATTGAGGTCGGGCTCCTCGGCGAGAGCTGCGTACATGCCCTGCTTCTGCTTCTCGCGCTCACGTTCGATAAGCGCGACGAAAAGGTGCTCCTTGTCCTCGAAATAGACGTAAATCGTGCCCTTGGAGACGTTTGCGGCTGCGGCGATGTCGTTCATGCTGGCCGCGTCGAAGCCGCGCGCCGCGAACACGGCATGTGCGCCTTCGAGGATCTGGTGACGCTTGTCGGGGTCGGCACCGGCAACGCGCCGGTTGCGGGAGATCGCCTTGACGTGTCGCGGCTCTAGCGTCGCGCTCATTGTGTTCCATCCGTTTCGCGCATGTTCGCGCTTGCAAAAATAATCGAACCGCTTGGTTCGATTTCCTCTTGATATGCACTGCGGACGGCGCTATTTCAACCGCAATCGAACCAAGCGGTTCGAATTGTGATTGTCAGGGCATTGTCACCATGACTGTCGAATCCGCCATTGAAAAGCGCTCCGAGGACCGCCGCGACCGGCTGAAGCTGGTCGACCCGGTGCTCGAGCAGACCCCCGCGCCCGTCGAAGCCCGCAAGGCTGACGAGGAGCGCACCGCTGCCCCACAGGCAGGCGACAAACCGGCGCCCAAGAGCCGCAGCAGCAAGCGCATCGCCTTGATCCTCGTCGCCGGCACGGCGCTCGCCGCCGGCCTCTGGTTCGGCGTCGACTGGTGGCGCAATGGCCGCTTCATCATCTCGACCGACGATGCCTATGTCGGCGCCGAAATGGCGACGATCTCGGCCAAGCTGCCTGCCAACATCGCCACGATCGCGGTCACGCAGAACCAGGAGGTCAAGGCCGGCCAGTCTCTGGTCGCGCTCGACGCCGGCGACCAGCGCATCGCGCTGGAAAGTGCGCAGGCCAAGAGCGCCACGGCGAAGGCCACCCTGTCTCGCATCGACGCGCAGATCGAGGCTGCCCGTGCCAGCCTGCTGCAGGCGCAGGCGCAGCAGACCTCGGCCGAGGCCGCTGTCACTCGCACCACCGCCGATTTCGACCGCGCCAGCAACCTCGCCGCCAAGTCCTATGGCTCGCAGGCGACGCTCGACGCCGCCACCGCCGCGCGCGACCAGGCCGCCGCCTCGCTGGCCAGCGCCAAGGCCGGTGTGGTCCAGGCTACGGCCAATATCGAAGTGCTGAAGGCGCAGCGTGTCGAGGCCGCCCGCCAGATCGACGAGCTCAAGGTCGCCGAGGACAAGGCCACGCGCGACCTCTCCTTCATGACGATCTCCGCGCCGATCGACGGCCTCGTCGCCAATACCAACATGCAGCTCGGCGACCTCGTCAGCGCCGGCAAGCGCCTGATGTCGATCGTCCCGCTCGACAAGGTCTATGTCGATGCCAACTTCAAGGAGACGCAGGTCGGCCCGCTGAAGATCGGCGACAAGGCGAAGGTCACCATCGACGCCCTGCCCGGCCAGAGCTTCGCGGGCACCGTCAGCGGCATCGCCGGCGGCACCGGCTCGGTCTTCACCTTGCTGCCACCCGACAACGCCACCGGCAACTTCACCAAGATCGTCCAGCGCGTGCCGGTCCGCATTGCGCTGTCGCCCGAGTCGGCGGCCAGGCATGTGCTGCGTCCCGGCATGTCGGTCGTGGTTTCGATCGACCCGCGCCCGAGCGCAGGGAACTAAGACACCCGGGCCCCCGACCCGAGGAGCCATTTCCGACCGGGAAATGGCGATGCGCAGCGGCTCATTCGCCCCTTCTGAGCCAAACCGCAGCGCGCCTCACGGCGCTCCTCGGGCCGGGGGCCCGGTTCAAACCCCAAGCTGAAGCCCGAAGCTGAAGCCCGCTCAGGAGGCCGGCATGGCCACCGCCGCGACTGCGATCCCCACCGGCGCCCCACCGGCTGCCGACGCCATCCCCATGCGCCGGATCTTCGCCTTCCTGGCGATGGTCTTCGGCATGTTCATGGCGATCCTCGACATCCAGATCGTCTCGGCCTCGCTCGCCGAGATCCAGGCCGGTCTCTCGGCTTCCAGCGACGAGATCGCCTGGGTCCAGACCGCCTATCTCATCGCCGAAGTCATCATGATCCCGCTGTCCGGCTATCTCAGCCGGGCGCTGTCGACCCGTGTCTTCTTCTCGATCGCCGCTGCCGGCTTCACTGTGGCGAGCATACTTTGCGCCACATCGAGCTCGATCAACGAGATGATCCTCTGGCGCGCGATCCAGGGCTTCATCGGCGGCGGCATGATTCCCGGCGTCTTCGCCGCGGCCTTCACGATCTTCCCGGCCTCGAAGCGGCCGATCGTCTCGCCGCTGATCGGCCTGATCGCCACGCTCGCCCCGACGATCGGCCCGACTGTCGGCGGCTATCTCAGCCATGCCTTCTCCTGGCACTGGCTCTTCCTGGTCAATGTCGTGCCCGGCATCGCCGTCACCATCGCCGCCTGGACGCTGATCGATTTCGACAAGCCCGATCATAGCCTGCTCAAGCGCTTCGACTGGGTCGGCCTCATATCCATGGCCGCCTTTCTCGGCAGCATGGAGTACGTGCTCGAGGAAGGCACCCGCCTCGACTGGTTCGAGAGCCACGAGATCATTCTCTTCACGGCCGTGATGATCATCGGCGCCATCATGTTCTTCTGGCGCGCGCTGACGCGCGACGACCCCCTGGTCGATCTCTACGCCTTCAGGAACCGCAACTTCGCCTTTGGCTCGCTGTTCTCTTTCACCATGGGCATCGGCCTTTATGGGCTGACCTATCTCTACCCGGTCTATCTCAGTCGCATCCGCGGCTATGACGCGCTGATGATCGGCGAGACCATGTTCGTCACCGGCCTTGCCATGTTCCTGACCGCGCCGATCGCCGGGCGCCTGTCGACCAAGCTCGATCCGCGCATCATGATGATGATTGGCTTCGGCGGCTTCGCGCTCGGCACCTGGCTCGCCTCTTCGATCACCGCCGACTGGGATTTTCACGAACTGTTGATCCCGCAGATTCTGCGTGGCTGTTCGCTAATGCTGTGCATGGTGCCGATCAACAATCTCGCGCTCGGGACCTTGCCTCCGCAGCAGCTCAAAAATGCATCCGGTCTCTACAATCTCACCCGCAATCTCGGCGGCGCGGTTGGCCTCGCGGTGATCAACACCCTGCTCAACGGCCGCACCGATCTACACATCACGCGCCTGCACGAGGCCGTCTCCGCCGGCCGCCAGATCGCCGAGGAAAATCTGGCATCGATGACCCAGCGCTTCATCGAATATGGCGACATTGCCCAGTCGATGGCGCTGAAGCTGCTGACGCAGCGGGCCCACAAGCAGGCACTGGTCATGGCGTTCGGCGACGTCTTTCTCGCCTTGACCGTCATTTTCGCTGCTTTGGTGCTGCTGTCCCTGTTCATGACCAAGCCGCCAGCCGTGGCCCCCGCCGGCGGTGGCGGCGGCCACTAAGAGCGGCCAACTCCGCCCGGCGCGCGTGGTGGACAACCCCCTGATGCGTCTTGCCGCAGGTGCGAAGAGATTGACAGTCGGCTTCGGAAGCGTCAAAAATATGAGTAATATCAGTAGTTTAGATAAATTCTAAACTGCATTGGAACTGATCTGCGAGTTGGAAAGCGTTCATGAGCATTCTGTCCCTCAAGGATGGCAGCCCGGTGCGAGCCCAGGCGGACCAGATTCCCTGGCCGCAAAAGGCGCCCGCCGCCTGCCCGATCAGCGCCGTCAAGGCGCGCCTGCGTAGCGTCGGCTTGCGGCCGACCCGGCAGCGCATGGCGCTTGGCTGGTTGCTCTTCGCCAAGGGCGACCGCCATGTCAGCGCCGAGATGCTCTATGAAGAGGCGCTGCGCGCCCGCGAACCGCTTTCGCTCGCGACCGTCTACAACACGCTGCGCCAGTTTTCCGAGGTCGGCCTGCTGCGCCAGGTCTCGGTCTCCGGGCCGAAGACCTTCTTCGACACCAATGTCTCGGAGCACCACCACTTCTACAACGAAGACGACGAGACCGTCGTCGACATTCCGGGTTCCGAGATCCATGTCTCGGGTCTGCCGGTCGCCCCGGAAGGCATGCTGATCGCCTCCGTCGAAGTGATTGTGCGCCTGCGCCGCGCCGATGAAGAGGAGACGGTGACGAAGGTCGCCGGTGGCCGCCGGGCGTGATCGTCTGCTCCTGCAACGTTTTATCCTGCCGGCAGATCAAGGGTACGATCGCGCCGGATGGGAGCGGTCCGCGCACTGCGGGCGAGGCTTATGATTGCCTCGGCTGCAGCCCGGATTGCGGCCGTTGCGCCCGCGAGGTCCGCGCTCTGCTCACGGAGGCGCGCGCGGCCTGCGCCAGCCAGTGCCATAGCTGCGCCAGCCATGAAATCGCCTGCTCGGTGCATGTCTCTATCGGCCTGATGATGGCCGGCATCGAGGAGAACGACGACCGCGTCGCAGCCTGATCAAGGTTGCACGATTTTTCCTGATACCGCACGATCTCCCTCTTCCCTTTCGCGCCTCCAAGCTCTACATTAGGATCATTCTAATGTAGCTCATTGCCAGGAGAGCAGCGATGAAGGGTGACAAGAGGGTCATCGAATACCTCAATAAGGGCCTGCGCTCCGAGCTCACGGCCATCAACCAGTACTGGCTGCACTACCGGATCCTCGACAATTGGGGTCTGAAGGACATGGCCAAGATCTGGAAGAAGGAATCGATCGAGGAAATGGTCCATGCCGACCGCTTCACCGACCGCATCCTCTTCCTCGAAGGCTTCCCGAATATGCAGACGCTTGACCCGCTGCGCATCGGCGAGAACGTCAAGGAAGTGATCGAATGCGACCTCAAGGCCGAGATCGAGGCGCGCGCGCTCTATCAGGAAGCCGCCAAATACTGCCGCGAGGTCGGTGATTACCCGTCCGAAGAGCTGTTCAAGAATCTGATGAAGGATGAGGAAGGCCATATCGACTTCCTCGAGACGCAACTCGACCTGATCGGCCGCATCGGCCTCGAACTCTACACCCAGAAGCATATCGGCGGGCTCGAGGGCGACCAACACTGAGCAACGGTGATTCGTGGCAATGACCAACCGGGCCTGGCGACAGGTCCGGTTTTTGTTGCGCGCCGTGCTCGCCAACTGGGGCGCACCATGCCAGAGACCAGACCGACAGCATGGAGATAAGCGGATGGGATTGATCGTCGCGGTGGCCCGGGATGACCGCCACCACTTCAGCAAGCCTGTCCTGCCCATGATCCACCTGCTTGCCGGCCTCGGCATCGAGGGCGATGCCCATTGCGGCGCGACGGTGAAGCATCGCTCACGCGTCGCGGTCGATCCGACCCAGCTTAATCTGCGGCAGGTTCATCTCATTCACGCCGAGCTTTTCAGCGAACTCGCAGCCGCCGGCTTTTCGGTCCGGCCAGGCGAGATGGGCGAGAACGTCACCACCCGTGGGATCGATCTGCTCGGCCTGCCCATCGGCGCCCGCCTGCAGCTCGGGGACGAGGCCGTCGTCGAGATCACCGGCCTTCGCAATCCTTGCATCCAGATCCAGGCTTTCCAGCCCGGCCTCCTCAAGGCAGTGCTCGGCCGGGCCGCCGATGGCAGCCTCATCCGCAAGGCCGGCGTCATGGCGGTGGTCATTGCAGGCGGCAAAGTCAGGCCGGGCGACGCGATCGCCGTGACCTTGCCGGCGCTGCCGCATCGCGCGCTCGAACGGGTCTGAGCCCCTCGGCATAGGCCCCGTCGACGCGGCGGATCTGGCGGGCCGCCGCTTCGTTGACCGAAAAACGGCGCAGCCCGAAAGCCACGCCGCTCATTCAAACCGATGCTCGCAAGGCAGGCGGATCAGACGTAGCTGATATTCGCCGCTTCCGGGCCCTTCTTGCCGGCCCGGATCGAGAAGCGTACGCGCTGCCCGTCCATCGGCGGCTGCAAACCGCTTCGGCTCAGCGAAGAGACGTGCAGGAACACGTCCGGCCCGCCCTGGTCCGGGGCAATGAAGCCGAAACCGCGCTCGGTGTTGAAGAACTTCACCGCGCCGTCGAACGGTCCCTCCATCGGGGCGCTAGCGCCGCGATCGAAGCTGCCGCGATCGCCACGGTCGAAACCGCCACGGTCGCCGCGGTCGTAACCGCCGCCGCCCCCATAGCCGCCGCCGAAATCGTCACGGGGCGGGCGCGGCGAGAACGGACGACCGCCGCCAGCGCCACCGCCGCCCGCGCCCGCGGCGCAGCCGGAGTCGCGGTCGAGGCGTCGATCTCGTGGACCGCGACAACCTGCAGGCCGCGCCTGCCTTCGCCGAGATCGCAGATGATGGTCGCACCGGGCTGCAGGTCCTGCGGATCTTGCGGGCCGATGGATGAAACGTGGACGAAAACGTCACCAGAGCCGTCCGCCGGAGAAGCAAAGCCGAAGCCCTTCTCCGGATCGAACCACTTGATCTTGGCTTCGACATTCTCGTGGGTGACGAACGGTGCCGGGGCGGCGGGCTTACGACGATCGAACATGCAGCTTCAACGATAGTGACCGGGAGCGCGCAATCTAGCGCAAGCTTCGGGGTTCGTCATCGGGGCGGCGCAGCAAAAATTCTGGTCCGGCGAAATGCTGCCGGATTGCCGAATTTTTCTCCAGAGACGCCGTTTCAAGCGGCGGATCGTTCAAAATTCACCCCATGGGGGGCAGACGTCAACCGCCTTGTCTCGGTTCGGCTTCCGAGCAGCGGATCATCTGGACCTTCTTCGGCATCTCGCCAACCGCCGGGACGAACTGCCCGGACTGGGGATCGAGCAGCATCAGCTCGCCGGTCGCGACCGCGAAATAAGCGCCATGCAGATGGATCCTCCCCTTACCCTCGAGGATGCTGATGCAGGGAAAGGTGCGCAGATTGGCGATCGACTGCTGGATCGAGAGCAAGGCCAGGCGCTCGACATAAGCCTCGAAGCTCTCATTGCGGCTGCGCCCGCCCGAGCGCCTGGCCGCTGGTTCGACCAGCGTGATCCACCTGCCGATGAAATCGCCGGGCGAAAGCGGGCCCTGGGCATCGTCGGCGAAAGCCCTGATGCCCCCGCAGCGGCCATGGCCGAGCACGACGATATGTTCGACCTTGAGCGCCTGGACGCCGTATTCGAGCGCGGCCGAGGTGCCGTGTAGCTGATCGTCCGGCGAGAAGGGTGGGATCAGGTTGGCGATATTGCGGATCACGAACATCTCGCCCGGACTCGCATCGAAGATCACCTCAGGCGAAACCCGCGAATCGCAGCAGCCGATCAACATGATCTTCGGCGTCTGTCCGCTCTCGGCGAGCTTTTCGTAGCGGCTCTGCTCGCGGACGAAACGATCGTCGAGGAAGGTGCGATAGCCTTCCGTCAGGCGCTGCGGGAACGGCTCTGAAGCTGGCTGGTCCATGGCGCGCAGTTGGGCCAGAAGGCGACTGCCTTCGTCAAGAGCTGGCTGGCATGATTCTGCTGCAATGCAGCATCAAATCTCGCAAATCCGCTTCTGCAATTGCGCCGCCAATGCCTCGCCATCGCCGCGGGCGACGATGCGCTTGAGTCGCGCACTCGCGCCGGCCGTCAGCGACAGCTGCGAGCGGGAAACGCCGAGCACCTCGGCCAAAAGCACGATCAGCGCGGCATTGGCCTCCCCCTCGGTCGGGGCAGCCCTGACCCTGGCTTTCAACACCTGGCGACCATCGGCCAGGGTCTCGATCCCACCCAGGCTGTCGCGCCCGCCGCGCGGCGTCAGGCGAATGGCGATCGCGAGCCCGTCCGGCGTGACGGACCAGGCCGTCACTGCTGCTAGAAGACGTTGGGGTAAATGTAGCGAGTGATCACGCTCTGGATGAAGAAGATCAGCAGTAGCAGGATGATCGGCGAGATATCGATGCCGCCGAGATTGGGCATCATGTTCCGGATCGGCCGCAGCGCCGGCTCGGTGATACGGTAGAGGAAATCCCAGACCGTGGAGACGAACTGATTGCGGGTGTTGACGACGTTGAAGGCGATCAACCAGCTCAGCACCGCCGAGGCGATCAGGATCCAGACATAGAGGTTCAGCGCCAACATCACGACGTCGAGAACGGCACGCATCGAACGGTATCTCCGAGAAGGCCGGGCGCTCCGCCGGAAGCGCCCACAAAACTCCTGCCGCAAGCGATTGACAGGAGCGCGACGCAAGGCCTAGAAGGCCAGCGCCTTGGGGCTGTAGCTCAGATGGGAGAGCGCTGCAATCGCACTGCAGAGGTCAGGGGTTCGAATCCCCTCAGCTCCACCAGGTTTTTCGCTAAATATATGGGATTAAACGGTTTTTAGCGGGACTGGTTGGGATTACCCCAACATTTACCCCAACAGGCGCCGAAGGCAGGCGTCGTCTCCATTTGAGCACCAGACCTGTTCGGCTGACGATGCGCAACGAAATCAGCGCTCGCGATCGACAATGGCTCGGGCGATTCGCCCCCTCCCCTAGTTCTGGCCGCCGCTCACGCCAACCTTCAGGCCGAACGCTTCATCGCCAGGCGGCATCGGCATCAGAAAACCTAGCCGCCTGTGTTGCCCCGTCATACCCTTTGTCTCAGCGGTCGATGTGCTCGGGCATCGCCTTCAGCTGATCCTTGGTCCAGCTGACGAGCGCGTGAACTTCGCCATCTTCGTCGCGCATGAAGTCAAGTTCGCCAATCGGGACAGCTACGGGCTTTGCGCCGATGCCAAGGAAACCGCCGACATCGATTACGACCTGACTGGTCGGCCCGGAACCGTGAATGTGGGAGACCGAGCCGATCTTATCGTCGCCGGGCCCATAGATAGTGGCCCCATCGAGTGCGTCGGCAGTCAACTCGGAGCTGGAAAGACGGATATGCTTGGAGTGGTCCATGATTTCCTCCTCATGCTCGAACTCATTGAACGAGCAGAGGCCTCAGGCGTTCCGTTGCGAGCGCTCGCCGGCCGCTATGAGTTGCCGCGCCAGCCGAGCGCTGTCCCGCTTCGCTTGAGCCGCGCCATCGGCATAGGTCGCGCCCGCAGGCAGCTGGAGTGCCGCGCAGGTCTCGGGCGGCATCGTAGCCGCATCATTCTTCAGCGCGACGCACAGCCGGTTAAGCGCCACGATCAGTAGTCCACCCGAGGAGGCCTCAACGACCTCACCCTCGGGATGCTCAACCAGGGCGCAGAACGCCCGCCTGAGCGCTGGCTTGTCCTCGCCGCTGATGGCGTCGGTGATGTCTCGGAGTTTCATGTCATCCACCCGCCTTGCCGGTGCTGCGTGCTCCATTGCTCCGCCTCGCCGTCGAAGTCCGCGATGCCGTTGTCATCGGGCATGCCTTCGTCGTCGCACTGTCCGCCCTCGTCCTCACACTGCTCTTCAAGATCCGGATCGCCGTCGATCTGATCCATGAAGGCGACGACGGCGCCGGCAATGGCGTCGAGCCTGCGCCGGAGGCCGGCGGCGGAGTTGGTGGCGCGTGCCAGCCGGTTCGCGACTTCTCCCAGGATCAGGAGCACGTCGCGCGATTCGGCCGGCGTTAGATCTTCGCTTCCAGAGAGTGGCTGAGCGAAGAGCGGGAAGAGGTTCTCGCCCACGAGGCTCATAGCTGCCCCCTCTCTTCGACGCGCGCCTTGAACGCGAGTGCGTAAGGCCATTCGCAATCCATCTCGATATCCGTGCAGCACGCCCAACGGCGCAGGTGGTCGCCGAAGTTGACTTGATCGCTCCATCGAGCGGCATACCAACCAGGCCAGCCCGGCACGGCCTCAAATGTCGCGCCGCAGCGATCGAGGCAGGCCATGACGCGAGGAATCCGTTTGGCTTCAGCTTCGACTTCATGGGCGTAGACGGTCGCTGCGGCGACTGGCGTCTCGCGGAAAAACTGCTGGCGGTTCATGCGCGGCGCTCCATTGGAAGGACGCGCCTGCCGATGACCAATTCCCCGTCAACGAAGACGACGGGCAGATGGCCATAGAACGAGTACGTCGGCAGGCTGATGGGTTTTACGGCGGATGAGCGCGAGGGCTTGCCCCGGCCGCGGCTGCGGTTGATGCGGATCGCGCTCATGCTTCCGCCATCGCTTTGAGGCAGTCGCGAATTAGCTTCAGGGGCTTTTGGACTGCTTCGTCGATGTACTCGGAGTCGCGAGCAAAGATGACATCGAGCAGCGCCGCGGCCCCGGCCGGTGTCCGCGGCGCTGCTTCGTAACAGGCATCAGAGACGGCGGCCCAAACTGCATAACGCCCTTCGAATTCGGCCGAGATAGCCTTCGCTTCCTGGCTATCGGTCGGCAGGGAGCAATAGCGTTCAAACACCGCTGCCTCGGCCTTGTCTAAGCGGTGGAACTGCGCGCACAGCGCGAACAGCTTGGCGTCGGGCGCGCCGTCAGCGCCGATATCCTGCGCGAGCGGAGGGGGCACATAGGGTACCGCCTTGCAGATGGCGGCAGCGGCAGGCGAATTGGCGCAGCCGGAAATCACAGCCGGTACCGCAACGGAAGTGAGTACGCCTTTAATCGCGGCGCGGCGGTTCAATGCGGGCATGGAGCACTCCTCTAGGAAGGGAAGCGGTGGCGGGTTAGTGGTGCGAGCCTGCGAACGAGCGCTCGTCCGCGACAGCGTTCGTTGCGGTCACGGCAATTTCGGCGAGGTCGTTGCTGAAGAGCGCAGCGCTGCTCAGCAGCAGCCAGGCACGCCACCTCGCTTCGGCGGCATCTGTCGGCTGATGCGCTCTGGCGGTCGCCGCTATGTCGGAAAGCGCACTGACGACCTCGCCGCTGAAATCTTGCAGCATGTTGCAGGCCGGCGTGATCGGGCCCGGATGATTGATAATGGCGCTTTGCGCAATTGCGCCCTGAACGACCCACAGAAGCTGCGACAGCTGCGCCAGATCGTGCATGCTCATGGCGGCGAGCTTGGATGGCGGGAAGATCTGCGACGCGAAGTCGGTAGACGGCAAGCCGGTGGCGGCTGCCCGAACGATGGCGTTCGGCATTGGGTATCTCCAGCGATGTTGAAGGCGTGGCTCAGGCAGTCAGTTCGCGCCGGGTCCACGATTTGATCGTACGACCGCGATGTGCGATACCTCAGGTATAAATTAGTCCCTGAGGATTTCTCAATACCTCAGGTATCATATAGTTCCTGAGGAATTGAAATGCCGCTGACGAGTGAGCAGCTTCGGGCCGCGCGAGCGCTTCTTCGGTGGGAGCAAAAAGACGTGGCAGAAGCCTCAAAGGTATCCCTGCCTTCAATAAAGCGCCTTGAAGGCAAACCCGGCGTGCTCGGCGCTCAGGATCGGACAGTCGATGCGATCCGGTCGGCCTTAGAAGCCGGTGGGGTTGAGTTCATCCCAGAGAACGGCGGCGGCGCTGGCGTGCGCCTGGCGAAGCCGTCTGGCGTTTCGCGAGCGACGCCGGACGAGATGAAGGCCAGCGCTACCGAAGTGCGCTTGCAGGCGGCCAGCGCGGCCGACGAAGCTATGAGCGACATGGACGCGACCAAGCAAGAAAAGGCCGAGCGACGCGGTGCGCTGACCGGCGAACCAGTTATGGTGGAGAAGGCGCGCGACAAAGGGAGAGCCCCAAAGTGAACCATCTTCTCATGAGGATTGAATGAACAACGATCGGACCACCCGCCGCCCCACGAGCGCGCGCGATAATGCGGAGGCCTTGTTCAAGGCTCCTGCTCCCGTGACGTCAACGCCAGTCTCAAAGCGCGCTGTCGTTCCGGGCGCCAGGGAGGTTGTCACGCTCCGGATCGATAGCGAGGTGCTCGCCCACTTCCAAGACGGTGGCCCTGGCTGGCAGGACCGGATCAATGCTTTTCTTCGCAAGGCATTGCCGGCCCCGGCAGACGAGGGCCTCGGGTCAGATGAACTAAACTCGTCGAACGACGGCTGAGATTTTGCGCAAAGGCCTTGCGTTGATACTGCCTAGCTGGCTCCAGAGTCGCGGCGTGTAGGTCGCCGTCTGCGCGGGCTCGGCAACCGCACAGCGAGTACGCCGGAGGAGCCGGAAAGCGTATCGCCAGTACGGTTTCCTGCGCATGCGCCCCAGGGACTTTCATTCAAAAATTCCGATCCCATCTGTTGAAAAGGCAGAAATCGAAGGACCGGATTACGCATGTCGTGCGATTGCGAGCGGCTCGCCGAAGCGATCTATCGAGAGATCGAAAAGCAGCTCCCCGAACGTGGCGGCGGCGATGACAATCATGACCTGCAAGCGGTCTTAATCGATGGCCAATTGGATCTTCTAAGAATTGCGACCTCCCTCACGAGGCGGTTTTGCGTGCTCGCTGATAATCATGAAACAATTATCGCTGAGAGTTCGGCATCACATCGCGATTTTGGACTTAAGGTGCGCCTCTAATTCTCGCTAGAGTGGCGGCTCTCATCGGGTCACCAACGCAATGCGGGCATTACCGCCCGTTTTATTTCCATCGGTCGGCAACCATTCGATTTGGCGGCAGTTCTTCGTTGTTAGGCTAACGAAAGCGCGCATGACAAAGACTGTCCTTGTCGTCGAAGACGAGCTCATCATCCGGATGAGTACGGCAGCCGTCATCGAGGACGCCGGATACGTCGTCATCGGAGTTACCGTGCAGATGTCAGCAAAGGGTCGAGAGCGGCATCTGGCGGGCCGATATGCCTCGCATCCTCAAGGCTCGTCCCGGGCTGCCTCCGAAGAATGGATGAGCGCCTGAAGCTTTGTGTCGTAGTCCATTGCCATCGCCAGCAAGGTGCCGGTCAAATCTAAATCGGCGGTGGCGCTGGCCAGGCGACGGCACCTTGCCGCTGCAGCGCGGAGAAAAGCGATCTGCTCGGCCGCCGTCGCATTGGAAGGGAGATCAGGCTCGTTCATAGCGGCAGCTCCTCAGAGCGCTCAACGTTAACCGGCCACCGGCGTTCCTAAACTGAGGAGAGAATCTAATACGCGGTCGGAACAGCCCTTGCCCGCCGGTAGTTTTGAGCTCTGATGCATTAGGTGATCGCGATGAGTGAGGAACCTGAGAAGACTGGCGGAGTCACCAGGGAACGTGCGGAATCCGCCCCGGCGATCCAACCTGCAGTCTTCCGGGACGAGGACGGCAATCGTTACACTGTGATCGCCTACCGGCCGTACCCCTTCCTAGGGATCACCGACTACGCGCTTGATGACGGCACAGCGGTGAAGTGCATCGACGAGCACAATTTCGAGATTGAACCAACAGGCCGAAGGATCACCCGATCTGACGGATGAACCTCGCCGGATCCTCGGAGTAGACGCCGCCTGAGGCTTTGCACAGAGGAGCGTAAAATGGGGCACCGCTACGCAGTTGGAGACCAGGTTCGCCTTGCGTTTGGTTTCTACGACCATGATGCAGTCGGCTTGTATGAGGTCACGCGCCTGCTGCCGTTTCAAACTGACGGCGAGCCCCAGTATCGCGTGAGAGGTAGCGATGACCGGGAACGGGTTATCGGGGAATCGCAAATCAGTGACGCAGCGCCGAACGGAAACCGACCCGCCGAGCCGCGTAGTCCCCGCATTCCCATCACCGAGGCTTTCAACCGTCTAATTGGTAAAAAGGAGTAAGATGGGGCGTAGGAGGAACATGCGCAGGCGGCTTAAGCAACCGCTTTTGCTAAGCGACGCGGACCGATCAACTGCCATTGCAGCTGCGTCCATCTGGCTTTTTTATGTAACCTCCAGTCTTAGCGATATTGATTGACAATCGTGATAGCCGCGCTTAGGTTGATGTTCGTCGATATTTGTTGGTCGGTCGTTGTTATTTTCGCGCTTTGGCGCGGTTCTGATAATCTCCCCCTTTCGAAATCGTTCTGAATTCGCCGAGCACCCTGTTCGGCGAACGACAGGTCTTGCCAAAAGGAGGGTTTTTCATGACCACCGGCACAGTGAAATGGTTCAATTCCACCAAGGGTTTCGGCTTCATTCAGCCTGACGACGGTAGCCAGGATGTGTTCGTTCACATCTCAGCAGTCGAACGCGCTGGTATGCGCGACCTGCAGGAGGGCCAGAAGCTCGGCTTCGAGGTCGCTCGGGACAACCGTTCCGGCAAGATGGCCGCCGAGCAGCTTCAGACGGCGTGATCGAACTGTCTCGTCGGTGATGACCACGGATGTACTGGCATTGCCGACAGCAGTTCCCGGGAGGCCAAGCTCAATGCTTGGCCTTTTTTTTTATGTTCTTGGCGCATGCCGCACTAGATGTGATTTGGAATGGCTGAGCAATCGACACAGCGCATCAGCGCTGAGAACAATTTCATGAAGACCCAGACCCAGTCGCTCGCGCGGAACCGGATCACCTCTGAGCTCGACAGCATCGCTCATCAACGCGATGTGAACATGGCCAGGCAGAGACACCAGCGTCTGGAGAAGGAGGCGGCGGAAAGACAAGCGGCGTCGGTAGCGGCGCCGAAGAAGCGAAAGAAGCCAGTTCTATAAGCTTATGCCGCTCTACTTCTTCGATATTTTCGATGGCGAGTCTGACCGCGTCGATATCGGAGGCCGTGAGCTGCAGGATGAAGCGGCTGCTCGCACTCTAGCTTTGCAGACTTTAGCTGATATCGCCAAAGTGGATTCTCCGCGGCGGTGAAGCTCGGATCACGGCATTTACTGGGTACGGGAAGCCAAGCGCGTGCAGCCCAGCGACTTGAACTGACGCGCCGGCGCGCCTGAAGCGTGGCGGTCGGTCGCTAGCTGTCGCTCATGGCTCGACGACCAAGCCACAAGGCTGCCCCAACGAAAGTGCCCATGGCGACACCGGCTTCTATCGTTTCGAATGCCAGAGCAGAAGCCGCCGCAACCGCGACACTAAAGAGAGCGATCGCCACCGTTCACCCCCACTTGGCATCGGTCAACCGGGCATAGATCACCGTGGACGGGTGGCGCAAAATGAGGCATTGTCGCGCAACTTTCACGAGACTCGTGGATGAGACTTATCCTAAAGGAACGTCGCTTTGGGTAAAGCGCTTTTGGCAATCCCAATTCTTATAGGTCTGCTCTACCTATTCAGGCACCTGACGACGAGCTAGCGAACAGCGGTTTTCGTCTGCAAAGAGCGACTGGGCGTCAGCCCAGCCGGTAGACCTTCGCCTCGTCAGCTTTCTCGCGTAGCCCCTTGAACGAGGCGTGGCGCAGCTTTCTCGTCATGCGTCCAGCCGCGATAGGCGATCTCGGCCGTGAGCTTCGGCTTCACCCAGACGACACCCTTCCGGCTCAGGCCACGCGCCGGCGGAGAACCGGCGGTGATCCGATCGAGCTGCTTGCGAGCGCTGTGGCGCTGGTGTGCGTGAAGCCGGTGCCGACGCTGCCGACATAGGTCAGGCCGTAGTTGCCGTGCCCCGCCAGCAGCAGCCGGCCGATCCCGCCGAGCGCCGCGCTGGACGGCTCGTAGCCGATGATCAGGAAAGTGTCGGACTGGATGCATTTGATCTTGAGCCAGTCGCCGCCGCGGCCGGGCCGATAGGGGGCATCGCGGCGCTTGGCGATGATGCCCTCAAGGCCCATCCGGCAGGCTTCAGCGAGGAACGCCGCGCCTTCGGCCTCGACCTCCTCGCTCAACCGGATCATCCCGGTTTCGCCGGCAAGTAGATCCTCCAGCATGTCGCGCCGCTCGCTCAGCGCCATCCGCGTCAGGTCGTGCCCGTCGAGGTAAAGCAAATCGAAGGCGAAGAGCATGGCACGTTCGGCCTGTGCCTTGCCGCCCCGGCCGCCGAGCGCCTGCTGCAGCAAGCCGAAATCCGCCCGGCCGGATTCGTCGAGGACCACCGCCTCGCCGTCGAGGATGAAGCTGCCAGCGTCGAGGTCCGCCGCTTCGGCCACGATCGACGGGAAGCGGTGCGTCCAGTCATGTCCGCCGCGGGTGATGACGCGCACGCCGCCGGCATCGCGGTGGACCGCCAGGCGGTAGCCATCCCACTTCACCTCGAACGCCCAATTAGGGCCTGTCGGGGCCTTCGCCTGCAGGAGAGCCAAGCAAGGCTCGATCCGCGCCGGCATCGGGTCGGTGAAGAGATCGGGTTTGTCAGCGCCGCGACGCGCCCTCACTGGCGCGCTGCGCAGCACCTCGCTGGCAGGGGTGGCCCTCAAAGCTCGGCGCAAACGCTCTGCCATTTCCGAACACCATCAAACGCAACACACTAACGGCGACTCAACGTCAGCCAAGGTGCGACGTTCCTAAGCCGACGGAAGAATTTCCGCGGGGTGGAACAGTGCGAAGGCGCGCCGGTTTCATGGCGAGTTGCGTTGGAGGGTTGTCATGCGTACCCAGCCGAAACAGTCCCGGCTCAGCGACAAGGTTACGATCCGCCCCGCGTCAGCACCCATCGAGCTCTATCGCGAGCTCTGCGAAGACGAGGACGGCAACCGTTACACCGTAATCGTCTCCCGCCCCTTCCCCGGCTTGACCGTCACGCGATATGCGCTTGATGACGGTTCGCCGGTGCGCTTCATCGATGACTGTCTGTTCGAGATCGTATCGACCGGGCGAACGCTGACCCGGTGCCCGTGATGCCGCGCTCTTGATATCGGGCTTCTCACAGCGGCCGTCGACGTCGGGATATCGAAGGGCGTCGGGCGCGTCGCTAGGCGAACCGCATCCAGATCTGCGCCGCTATGCAGCCGATTAAGAACCCGGTCATGATCAGGAGCCGCTCCTGCGGGTTGGGCTGGGGGTGTCCGTTTACCATCAGCTGGCGCGGTAGATCTTCATCTCATCCGCCTTCTCACGATGGAGCGAAATGGCCCGCTAACCGGTGGTAGCCAAAATCAGACGATTGGCAGCTGCCGCAGCCTTCTCGAACGCGCTGCGAGCCTCGACGGCTGTCCCTTTGCCGTGGATAGCGGCTGCACATGCTCGAAAGGCCTCTTCCCATTCATTGCCGCGCTCCGGCCAAACCATGAGCAGCTCGGCGGCCTTCTCGACTGATGTGACCGCACAAGAAGTTCCGGCGCGATCGGTCTCCACATAGACGGCTGAGCTGAACCAGCGATGCCACATGGCACGCCACTCCGACACAAACTGGCGATTCAACGCCGGTTGCCGATAGACGTTCCAGCTAGAGAGATTTGCCGTGACCTATCCGCGAGCTGACGCGGAAAGCCGCTTGCGCACCATATGGGCCGAAGGATCAGCTGGGCGAGAATGGCGCACGGGTAACCGACGGTTGCAAAGATTAGTTGAATGACGAATATCGAAGCAGCTGTAGCGATAGAACTCGGAAATCCTCTTTGCGTTTGCCGCCCGCCCTCCGCTTCCTTCGAGTGTTTTCCCCAGCTTCGTCAGAGCAAAATTATGAGGATTCCGGGGCACTTTCCCTTGAGGCAGCCGATCAGCTTCTTCGCCACGTCCTAAGAGAGAAGCGCAAGTCCCTTTCCACGGGCGCCCATTCGCTCGGCCGAGGCACTGCTCCGGAGAAGCTAAATCGCACTCGGTTCTCAAGGAAAAAAATCAAGCAACTGCGCCGGGCCATTCGGAAGGGTCGAAGGCGATACAGCTTCAATCGGCAGCAACTGGCAACGAGGTATCGACCTGATTTCATTCTTGACGGCCTCGTCTCAGATCGGCAGGGCCGGTGGAGATCCGCCCTTAGGCGCCCGCACTCCACCGTCCCGGAGATTAGCTTGGAAGTATTTTCCTTTCTAGATAATCCACGGGATACGTTACGCAAATTCAAAGACATTGCTGAAGTAGAATGCGGCACTTTAGAAGCCAAATTGAACTTCCGCGATAAATATTGCCTTGATATTGGGGCTTACCTCCTTCTTAGCGAAATTTGGCCGAAGCTCTCACCATTCTTTACTGGAGGAGAGATGCAGCCACCGGTCCAAAAAGTTATGGAGGCGGTCGGCCTTCGGCAGCTGATGCAAATGCGTCTCTCGGTCAGCGACCTCCAAGATGTTTGGGCTAAGCTGCTTCAATGTTCCAGACGCAAAACCCGCCAGCGTGAGCCGACGGGTTCTTGGTGCCTTTGCTGCGGCGGCTGGGGGGTAACCGCATGCGAGAGGCGTGGCGCGAGGGACCAACCAGCGCCACGCAATGAACTGGCTAATCGCCGGCCGGTTCCTCCGGCGTGGCGGCTTTTCGCCGGCCGCCGCCATTGAAGTCGAGAGAAGCGCGATAGACCTCGTCGCCAGCTTCATCCTGGACCCGCACCTTGAACTTGGCACGCTCGCCGTCGGGTAGAGCATCCCTGGCCATATCTACCAATGAGCGCCGCGCGTCGGCAGATGCGATCTGTTCGTTCGGAAAATCGATGTGATGACGGCCGGAGCCGCTCGGATCCTTGGTGGTCACGGAATTTAGGCATGGCGCGGCTCCTTTAGCGAGAAATGCGCCGCATCCAGTCATGTTCCGCTATCTCGCCAGGAAACGCTCGATAGCGCGCCGAGCGAGGTCGCCCTCGTCCACTGCGAGCGTCACCAAGCTGGCCACGATATAGGCCAATCGAGTTCGTTCGCGCTCATCACATTGATCAGGCAGCGTTGTCCTGACCTCTTCCCATGCGGCTTTTAATGCCGCGCCTGCCCGAGCCAGTTTTACTGGGTCTGTCAGTGATGAGAATGGCATCCCCTTTCCCCCGAAAAGCCTTAAGCATTGAATGTTGTAGAGTGCCTCTGGCCATCGGCAAGAGGGGAAAAAAGACCCCGCTGGCAGCCGCCAGCGGGGCGTTCGCTCGGATGCACTGATCCGTGACGGACGCCAGGCTCAACACCCGGCCCCAACATCGGACTCTGCTTTCCTAGGCCGCAGTCTTTTTGGCCTCGATCTGCCGGACATCGCTTTTCGGCGTCTCCTGGCCCGTCGCGATCTGGATCCGACGCGGCTTCAGTGCCTCTGGCAGCTCGTGCCTCAGGTCGATGGTCAACAGGCCGTTTTCAAGGCTGGCCGCCACGACTTGCACATGATCGGCTAGCCCGAAGCGGCGCTGGAAACCACGCTCGGCTATGCCATGATGCAGATACTCGCGACTGTCCTCACTCGCCTTCTGGCCGGAAACCAGGAGAACATTCGGCTCGTGCATGATGGTCAAGTCATCCGGCCCGAAGCCGGCAACAGCCATTACGATGCGATACTCATTATCCCCTGTCTTTAGAATATCGTAATGCGGCCAGCTGCTCCCGGCAGGATCCAGCCGACTAGCAGCTTCCAATGCGTTGAACACACGGTCGAAGCCGATGCTCGACCGATAGAGCGGCGAAAAATCAGACACGGTTCTCATAGCCACATCCTCCATTGAGCAACATGGGTACAAAAACAGTCGAGCGAAGGCCTTACCGACGCCGGCTCGACCCCCGATCCCTTTCAATTGGCGATCGGTACCGATCGATTTGGGTTGGCTCAAACGGAGTTCAAGAGGGCCTCTGTTCCCCCATTTTCTGAGGCTTCGTTCGGCCCGATAGTCGGTTCGGCACAATGCCGCTGCGGGCTTGGCACGGCGCACAAAAAAGCCCCGCCGGAGGGTGCCAGCGGGGCCGAGGTGGCTTGGTCAAAGGAGCTTCGGAAACGCGCCGCGAGGCTACCGGTTCCATACCGTTCAGCGTTGGCGCTCGTGCTCCAGATCGCGCGCCAACTCGCGGAGCTCACGCGGCCGTGGAGACATGATCCTGCCGAGCCGCCAGCCGACCCCCACACTCACCAGCATTCCGATTGTGACGCTGGCGAACGTCGTCAGGTCTTCAAGCATAGGCGTCTCCGGGTAGGCCGATGGGGACCAACGCAGCGCAGTTGGGAGGGTTCGGCGTCTGTCGGAACGCTGGGCAAGATGGTTAATATGCACGGCCGCCGAGAGGCAGGGCCAAACTGATGGATAAATGCGCGGCTCGCGTTTCGGCGCCTCCCAAAGTGATTGTCAGCGAATGCCACCGAATGCCAGCGAATGACTTGACGTGACTTTAGCTAACCTATTGATATAGCTATATTTTTATTGCCATCCGGTGTATATCTCGCCTCCAGACAATGGAGGCATTCATGCGTCTCAACCGACCCAAGCGATCGGAACAGCTCGTACTCGCTGCCGAGCCAGAGCTGCGAGCGGCGATCGAGGCTGAAGCTGCCCGCCGCGACACGTCGATGTCGAGCACAATCCGGGCGCTGATCCGCGCTCAGCTCGCAGCGCAAAATGCCGCCGGGCGGCAACTGGCGGGCGCCCGATGAGCAACCTGTCCCATAGCTTCGTAGAGCCTGAGCCACCGCGGCCGGAGAGCTTCGCGCCCTCGCTGCCGATCGAGCAACATATCGTTGGCACGGCACTGGCAACCGAGCGAACCCGCGGCCTGATCGAACAGCTGCTGCTTCTGCTCCGCCACGCGCCGCAGGACACGACGACGTTCGCCCGCGTCTACGACGATGCCTTGGGCGCTCTCCTTGATATCGACGACCACCACCGGGCCTATCGCGAGGTTCGCATCTGTAAGGGGCAAGGCTGATGGCAGGTTTCGGGCCGCCCCTTTTGAATTTTTCTCCGCTCGCCAATCTCGGAAAGGCGTTTACCGACGCCTACGACCGCGCTGAAAAGCGCGGGCGCGAGGATGAACAGCGCGCGACCATGAAGGAGATCGGCCAAGGCCTGGCCAGCGGCACGCTCGACTACAATCAGGCAGCTGGGCGTATCGCCAGTTTGGGTAGCCTTGGTGGAGTCGTCGAATTCCTGAAGCTTGGCGAGGCAGCAAAGCAGCGGCAGGCAGGCGCTGACGCAAGCCGCGCTCTTGGAGATGCTCTCGGTGGCGGTCTCGGATCGCTCGGATATCCGATGGGCGCAAGCGCGCCATCCCAGGGCCAAGATAGCGCTCTTCCGACCGCACTAAAGATCAGCGAGAGCGGCGGCAACTGGGCCGCCCAGAATAACGAAGTGGGGTCTGGTGGCCAGCGCGGTCATTTCGGCCGGGCTCAGTTTGGGCAGGCTCGTTTGCAGGAAGCGGCTGCCGCTGGCGCCATCCCTCCGGGCACTACGCCGCAGCAGTTTATGCGCTCGCCCGAGCTTCAGAAGGCGGCAGAGAACTGGCACTTCGGCGACATCGATCAGTACATCGCTCGCAATGGCCTCGACCGAGTCGTGGGCTCCTCGATCAATGGCGTCCCTGTGACGGTTGAGGGCATGCGAAACGTTGCCCATCTCGGCGGCAAGGAGGGACTCGCGAAGTTCATCGCCAGCGGCGGGCGATATAATCCGAGCGACGCCAATGGCACCTCGCTGATGGACTATCTGCGCCTCGGGGCTCGGGGCTCACGCAGCGCTCAGGCCGACTTGCCTGCTCCCGGAAGCGGTTATGCTGAGGCTGAAACCGGCGAGCGTGGGTTCTTTATCCCCCTGGCGGCCAAAATGCCGGCATGCCCGCGGTCGATCCGATGGGCAATGTGACCGGCCCAGCGCTGCAGGTCATGAGCCCGCAGACCTTCCGCCAGACTGCTGCGGCAGTCGAGGCGCCGCCCATGCCGCCGGTCTTCCAAAGCGAGGGCGGCTCTCAGCCTTGGATGGGGACCGCTATCCCCAACCAGCCGGTTGCTCGTGTCGCTGGTCAGGTGACACCGCAGCGCGTCACGCAGGGCGAAGTTCTGCCGGCGTACCGGCATATGCAGGAATAGCGTCATCTCCGGATGTCATCTTATCGGCTACGCGTCGCGGGATGCGTTTGATCGTGCCGTCTTCCTCGATCAGATAAAGTCGAACTGTCAGCGCCATGGTCTCTCCTACCTGCTGAGATTCTAGCAGGCGGCAGCGCAAAATCTCCGGCAAAATCAGCCGGAAATCCGGTCATTCCGTGCGCAATCTTGGGTGTCCTGCCCACGGTCGCGGAATTTCCGACCGCATTTGCTTGTCGCGAGGCCAAGACCGATGTGATTTCGGTCACGGAACCGCTGCTCGGTCAGTCCGTTAGAACGTCATTGCGGCGCTTCACGGCGCAGACAGGCTCAGCGGCGGTGAAGGGGTTCAGGGATGGAAGACGGCTTCAAGGTAATGTCTCAGAAGGCCGAAGGCGGATCCTCGCAGGACGGTCCCTCAGATCGCCTCAATGCCTATGGTGTGGACACGGACGTGATGACCGAGGCGGCGACGGAGCGGGTAAGCGAACTACAGCAGCTCATCATCGACGAAGTCCGAGCTCGCCCATTACGGGCCCTCGGCTGGGCGGCTGCAGTTGGGGTCGTTTTCGGCTTCTGGGCAGCGAGATAGGTCGTGGGCGGGTTGCTGGCCTTTTTCGCGGTACGGGCAACAGCTGCTCTAAAACGCGCCGCGGTAACCTACTCTCTCATGACGCTCGGCGCGTTGATCGCCGTCTTCGCGCTCGGTTACGCGCTCAACGCCGGCTACACGGCACTGATGTTCCGCTACGGTCCAATAGCGGCCAGCCTGACGATAGCGGGTGGCCTGCTCGCGGTGGCGGCGAGTTGCGTTGTCGTTGCGCGCCTCGTAAGCAGGCGGCCTCGTGTGGTCTCGGCACCGCCGGAGTTGAGTTCGCAATACGCGCACCTGCATTTGGCGAGAGCCGCACGACCGCGGGTGCTCGCTCTCGGTGCTGGCTTGGCAGGTGCCGCGACCATGACGGCGGCAATTGTCTGCGTCCGAGTGCGCAGGGCCTCTCGTGTCCATCCCCGGGTCGGTTCGAGAAAGGCTGAACAGGCATAGGCCTGTGGGTTCGATTTCCGGTGGTTCAATCGAACCCAGGAGGGCAACAGCTGGCGCAGAACTGCGCCGATCCCCATGGAAAGTCTTACCCTCCAGCGACGGCGATTGGGCGGAAGCACATGCCAATGGCAAGCGCGACGTTCACGCTGAGTGCCCACCACATCCAGAATTCCAAAGGAATACGGTACAGCATCGGACCTCTCCTCTTGGCCGGACAATTGCCCAACGCCGAGGTCGTTCCGGGAGCGCATCGTATTTTAGGCAAATGCCGCCGATCGTGGTGAAGCGCGAGTTAATGCTGACGCCTTCCGGTTGAGGCTTTCTCCTCTCCCTGCTCATCCCTGACCACCACCCTTGCGCCAAGCCGGGAGGCCCATTTCTCGGCGTAAGCCTTCACCTCGTCGAGGTTGGGGGAACGGCAGTAGAAGGAGCCAGTAGCGTCCTTCATGGCCCAGTCGCTACCCAGTCGGCAGATTCTAAGGATCTGGTTCATGTCGTCGCCTCCCTTCCAGGGGTAAACGAACCAACCTAGTCCGGCGGTTGTAGGTTCCAGCACTGCGGCCATCGCAGCGGCCACGGCTGAGTCAAGAACATGGCCTCCGTTGGGGCTGCACTCAGTCAGATGCGCGACAACAATTTTGGATCAAGCCACGGATTGATGCGTAGCACCGTCGTCACGGCATAACGGCTGGATACTTTGGGCGCATCGGCATTTGCTCTCGGCTCGGTGATCGTTCCGCTTTCGATCACCCGCCCGATCGCCGAGAAATAGCGCATCAAGGACCTCACCACGGGATCATCGCTGACATAGGTCAGCCGGGCGCCCTGCATGCAGATTCGCAGAATCTCCCAGCGCATAAATCGATCCAGAGGGGTGCTCCGGAAACAGATGTCGCTAACGCTTTGGGGGCGAAGAGTGTGGGTGAACGGCCTGCCACCGACCCAGCTGTGGAGCATGTCTGGATCCTGGAGCGGGTCGGGAACGAAGTTCTCGAAGCCTAGGTATTCGGCCTCCCAAGCGCCTCCAATGCAGACCATCCGACCCGACCCCAGCGGGTTACGTGGCGTGCCGAAATGACTCATCGTGCCATCCGGCGATACTTCAATCTCGGCTTGCGCTTCTTTATCTTTCCGGCGGCACTTGGAGTGGTCGTGCTCCGCACATCCATAGTAATCTGCACAAATATAAGCGCTTTTCCTCTGCTTTGACAATTCAAAGGCCTTCATCTCTTCGTCGAGAACGGCCACTGTCATCTTGCCCACGACATCGTCTGCCTGGGATTGGCGCGGCCTCGCTACGATGTCGCGTCGGCGCTTGAACGTTAGAACGGCACTGGCCGTGGAAGCGCCGTATCGTTTGGAACTAAGTTCGGCCTTGGCAATGACGGCGGAATCGAGGAGCTGAAGCGCTTGCTGAATCTTGGCAACATGATCGCCGCTCGCTCCCTTCAACACATGCGAATGATCTGAAACCGCAGCAGCCTCAAGCTTGCGGTCGTTCTTGAAGAGCTCCGACTCCAACGCCATCGACAAATGCTCCGCCAGCTCGCGAAGCGGTTCTACCATCTCGGTTGTTGCGGGACATCATTCGATCGGAGGATGGCCAGCGACGGGCGCCAACACCTTCCATCCCGTCCGATTAGGACCGTTGCCTAACCTCACCGGCGCTATCTCCGTGGCTTGGCCCTGCCGGGTGTAGAAGTTCGAGCAGAGCTGGACACCCCTTCGGCATCCGAAGTCGAGCACTCGGAAGTGGCTGCAGGAAGGCGAGTGCTAGATCCTGAGTTCGACGGAACCGCCCTCCCTCGAACCCGCGATACGGTTTCCTGCCTCGCGCAGTCCCGATCAGTGTCAGCAACGCGGCAAGGTCGCGTCGCTGGAGGTGACTTTACTTCCGCTCCCCGGCAGGATCGCACCGGCAACGCGTGCTGCATGTTGCTAGCCGGTTGTGTTGCTCCCGGCGCGTCGGGACCCTTGGGCGTCGATCCGATGCAAAGCGATGGATCGACTTATCTGTCGGCGGGTGTCGGCGGCACTTCCACCGTCGCTGATGAGCGTCTAACGTCACCTGCGCGATGCGGGGACAGGGTGTCGTTTGTCGGTGAGCGCACGGAATCGGCCACTGTCCAAAATGGACGGCTACCAATCCGACGCACAAAAACTGCGGTATTGAGCCTGTTCACGCGACCCAATAGCCAATTTCGCACCCTGGCCAAACGCAGCTCTTTCATGACGAAGGCGAGCGTCGTGGAAGGATACCGCCATGCCGATTTTCAAAGGAACTAACAGCGAGCCAATCGGTTGGATGCGCGGCGTCGGAGACGATGCTGCTGCTCTCCATTGATCGCGTCGCCACGGATGTACTGGCCGCAGCCGATCGGAGGGCTAGCGAAATTCCCGGCAGGCCCAAGATCAGTGAAGTCCTGACCAGTCGGCAGAGATCCGTAGCTATAAAGCGGCGGCCTCATATTTGGAGTGCGTATGTCCGACGCAACGTCGCACAGCATCCGTGATTTGCGGGAGCTTTTTCGAAGCACTGCGCTCGGCGGCAGGCGAAGCGCTTGCAGCCCTGGATGCGCAGGATGGCGGCGGAGCGTCAGCAGTTTTCCACGAAGCCAACGCCAAGGTGCTTATGCTGGCTCGGGAAATCGCCGCTGTTCAGGACGGCGAGCAAAAGTAGGACTGGCAGCCGCGCGCCACATCTTGCACTGGAGGGGCGGTCCGTCGCGGCAGAGGTCGATCCTCGTCGGCGCCCGGGCCTGCGCTGGCCAGATGCGAGCCGCGGTCCTGCGGTTTCGGGTCTTAGCCGAAGACCCAAGAACCGGCCTCGACCACCGCCAGCGCCAGTGAGGTCAGCCAAGCTGCCACGGCCACCAGAATCGCGACACAGAGCAGGCTCCCGACGGCCCGCGCGCTCACATCGCGGTACGCACCACCACAACGACCGCCCGTGCCTAACTGCGTACTCGTCGGGGATGGCTTGGCGGGAAGACCACCGCCGGGTAAGTAATAGCGAGCAATACATTATGATCGCCAGCGTGCGTTAGCTCATCCGGTCAGCCTCCATTGGAGGGCTACTGGCGGCGTGCTAACCTAGCGTGACCGAAGGCTATCGAAATTTTGGCCCTAGAGCACTCTCAAATCGCTAACTTGCTTGCTGGCCGCAGTAATCCGCTTTGGATTTGCGGGGTCCCGGAGCGTGTTCGCGCCCGCTTAAAATGCTCTACCGGGTGTGTCTATCTCGAAAAAGGGTCGGCGCAGCACATTCTTGAAAAGCATAAAGACATAGATACGTACTCCCTGCTTCGACTTCCTGTTGTAATAGCTTTAGGAAAATCCTTTATACGAGGCAATAAAACACCGTATGTGTTCTTCATTTTAGAGCAAGATGATCAAAACTATCACGTTACGCTAAAAAAAACGGCTAGCGGCCATGAGCTTTGGGTTTGTTCAATGTACAAAATTAGGCCGTCTGACTTGCGGTCAAAACTCAAGCGCTACACTGAAATATGAAGGCGGGCGACTTGGGCTAAGTCGCCCGCCATTTCCGAGAACGATGGGGCCTGCTTTAAACCCCACAAAGCGCTCCCATCTGCCCAGATGGTGCTACGGCAAGCAGAATTTCACCGTGTCGCGTTCTCAGCAGCCGCTAACAAGCACGAAGCAGCGAATCAGAGAATAACTCATTGAGTTATCTACGTGAATCCCCGCTAGATCACAGCTTTTCCACAGGGTTATCATCGCGGTAATTTCGTCCAAGGCTTTGGTGCGACTCATGTTTTCGTCACTTACCAACAGATTTTTTTTGCTGACGGCCCCCAAATCCACACGCCGTCGCGCTTCCCTGCGCCGCCCTCGTACTCCCATCTCAGGGCGCAGCTCCCAGAGCTCGATAACTTCCGGCGACCGCCTCAAACCGCCGCTCCTGCCCCATGAACCAGAACTCGACCTGGCCAGGCGCACCACACATCGGCTGGCGCCGGATCTTCTTCGCTGAGACGATGGTCTTCCGGGCGTCGTAGTCGCGGTACACGACGATGCCCGCATCGGCCTTGTTGCGCCAATGGGCAGGTCCCGAGATTTCATAGAGGCCGGGCTGAGGCTCCTTCCCCAGTTGGGTTCGGTCGTGTTCGGCGCCTCAATGAATCGTGTCGCTGATCTCGACGCGGGCCAAGCGCTCAGCCTCGAAGGTGAATGAGCCATCGCCGTTAAAGGCTTCGAGATAGAACGCCCTCTCGCCCTGGCACTCGACATCCTCCATGCGGGAGAGGAAGCCCGGAAGCTCGTCGCGGATCAGCAGCAGGCCGTTTCTGTTTTCGTTCAGCAGCTCGCCGAGCTTCTCGACTGTCGCGTCGTTGACGATCAGGCGGGGGCAAGGTGGCATCTCCTCACCGTCGCCCTGCGATTCCTTCAGCAGCTTGCGAGCGGCCTCTCGATCGCCCGACTTCATGGCCTTGGCCGCCTGGCTCTTCGCCGTCTTCGCGCTGAGTTCGGCCAGCATTTCGTCCTCGGCAATCGAGGCGCATTGCTGCTCCCAAAGAGCCCGCATCTCGTCCTGCAACATGTAAGCAGGGGCGAGCGCGGCTTGCATGGTGGGGGACTTCATCGCCGAGGGCGGCCCGACCAGCGCGCCCCACAGGTTCGGCGTGATGGTCCAGTCATCGTGCTGCTTCGGTCGAACCCGAACCTTGTTGCCGAAGACGGCAGAGAGGCCGCAGAGCATCGCGACCGCCACGAAGTCGACGGGGCTTTGCTGGCGCTCAGCCACATCGAAGACGTACCGGCGCAGATCGTCCGGCAGCAGATCGGCGGTAAACCGGGCGACCGGCGGAAGCGTGCTGACGATGGGGACCGGCCGCGGCCAGCCCCCGCCGTTGACCAGCTTCAAGGGGATCGGCCTCGCGCCGCTCGCGAGCGTCAACCCATCAGTGTCGATCTCACCCATTGGCGCGGTCCTCCGGCTGGCGCGCCTCAAGGTCATTGACCAATCCGACGACGGCGCGCGTCCGGGCGGTCAGCAAACGGACGCCCCGCGGTCTATCAATGATCCCATTGGCCCGATGAATTCAGACGTGCGTCGGGCAATAGTGACGGCTACTGGCGCTTGGGAAAACAACAACCTAGCGACCGAGACATCCGTTTACGACTCTGTCAGAGCGTCGGGCAATGCTTTGTCGCGCCGTGCCTTTGATGAACACGTTATCGCTGCTGCCCGTACTGCCGCCAATGCACCGGCGAAGCGCGGACCCCGCCCCAAGTCCGTAAGCAGAAAAGGAGAGGCCTAATTAAATAGAGTTCCAATTAGCTAGGGCTTCTAGCCAAATTTCGATGTGCGGCAGCTTCGCGTAGTCATCACGCGGCAAGGCTTGGCGCCTCCCGCCGGATGACAACGGCACGGAGCGCTGCAGATGCACAAAGCCGCTTTTACTATCCGCGAGGCAGCCCACGAGGCGGCCATGAGCCCGCGGACCATTTACCGCCGCCTGAAGGCTGGTGACCTCAAGGCCAGGAAGTCGAACCGCAAGACGCTGATCCTCGCTGAGGATCTGAAGAACTGGCTCGCCAACCTCCCTGTCGCTGACTTGGAGGCCGCGTAACGCCATGCACCTTGAAAAGCTGAACCCCGCGACGCCTGGCAGGGCGTTCACGGGGTCCGAATTGCAAAGCTGGGCAGCTACGCAATCGGACCTTACCACGACGGCTCTCGCGCTCAAGCGGATTTATGCCCGCGTCGCCGTTTCAGAGCCGGTTGCGCTCCTCATGGCCCGCCATGCCGGCCTGATCCGGGAGCAGCGCTGATGGCAAACCTGAAGAGCATCACGGTCGCGTTGGAGGGCGACCCGACGCTGCGCACCTTTAAGGGCCGCGATGCCTGGGCCTTGGACAACCTCATTGCCGCCGGCGAGCGCGGTTGCACGCCGATCGACCACCCCGGCCCGCGCTGGTCCCATTACATTTACAAGTTGCGCCGTGGCGGGGTCGGCATAGTCACCCACGACGAGAAGCATGCTGGCCCTTACGCCGGCACTCACGCCCGGTACATCCTGAGTGTGCCGGTCGAAGTCATCGAGCGGAGGGCGGCATGAGCAACGTCGTCCCGCTCCACACCCGACACCTCGAAATCGACGCTGGGGTTATTTCCGACGCCGAGAACCCAGCGGACATCGGCCAGGATCTTTTCATGATCCTGCTCGTCGAGGCTGACGGCGCCTACTCGATGCTCTGGGGCGGCAGGAGCCGTCCCGCTGCAAGCCGGGTCGCTGGTGAGCTCGCTGCGGACTTCGGGCTACCCCTGATCGACAAGACCGGGGGGCTCCAATGATCGGCGCCGCCTCCGCACACCGCGAGCCTGTCTCGGCTGCAATCGACCCCGAGGCCTTCCTGTTCGAACAGCTCGGGCTGATCCGCATGCACGCGGGCCTCGCGCAAACCTACCTAGAGGCCGGCGACACTGCCGGCTTCGCCTACTCCCTCAAATCCCTGGCCGCGAGCACCGTCCGCAGGCTCGCCAAGGATCTCTGATTTCGAGCGGGTGAACCAGGATAGGAATAGCTCGCGCTCAAGGCTGGCATCCTCCCAATCGCCATCTCGGCCGCTGTCTAGGATCGTGTCGATTGAGGCGTTTGCGGGAGTGTCGTCGATCTTGTTTCCGCCAAAGAAGCTGAATCCCCTTGGCTTGAAGAAATAGCTGTTCGGGACCGTCTCGGACTGAGCGGTTCCGGGTCGGCGAGCAGTCAGAACGATGTCTCCCCTAAAGCACGCATCGCTTAGCAGCGCATCGAACCGGGCAAAGAAGGATAGATCGCGTTCTCTTGCTTCTTCCTCAGGAAGCTCGGGCAATAGGCCATATACTGCGTACAGCGACCCTGGTGCGGGATAATCGTCACGCTGCGAGACATCGCTGACCTCTTTCAAGGTAGCAGTCGCGTTCGACCAGCTCCATCCCGTGAAAGCCCAGGTGAGCGCCTCTTGAAGACGAACAATTTTTCCTTCGGGCAATCCCAATCGGACAACCATCGTCGCACCCCGCGACGCACCTAAATGTTGGAACGGGGAAGCCGAGTGGTGCGCCTCGGTTTGTCGGCTGGCCGGCCTATCCCCGCCCGTCTGAATCGCTATCCATTACCTTGCGGAACCGCGTGACTACGCCATCCTTCGCCTTCGGCGAGTTGATGTATCGAGCCCACGCGTCCATGAGCTTCCGGCGCTTCTCCAGTGCATCGCCGCGGCGATAAGCGCGCTCGACCGCATCGCCGATCGAGTGAGCCAGGGCCGCCTCGGTGACCTCGCGCGGGAAGGACGTGGTTTCTCCGGCCCAATCGCGGAAACTAGATCTGAAACCATGAACGGTGATGTCGGGCTTCTTCATTCGATCGTTAAGCAATGTCGCCATTGCCATGTTGGACAGCGGCTTTCCCTTCTGCTGGCCAGGAAACACGTAATCGCTCGTCTTTACCTTTTCGGCCTCATCAAGAAGCGTGAGCGCGCGCTCGGTCAGCGGCACCCGGTGCTCCTTACCGGCCTTCATGCGCTCGGGCGGAATCGTCCAGACCTTCGCCTTGCGATCGATCTCGGGCCATTTGGCTCCGATGACCTCTCCAGTCCGGCTGGCGCAGATAATGAGGGAATTCCAGCGCGAGCGCGGAAACAGCCTCTCGCTGTCGCAGCTCGGCGATGAAAGCCGGCACGTCTGGATAGGCCATCGCTGGGTGATGTCCCCTCTGGAGCTTCTTGCGGCGAGGAAGGAGCTTGTCGAGATGGCCGCGCCAACGGGCCGGGTTCTCCCATGGTGATGCAATCCGGCCTTTGGCCTTCGCGGCATCCAGAACGCGCTCGATTCTGCCACGAAGGCGAGATGCCGTTTCCTGCTTGGTCGACCAGAGCGGCTTGAGCACGTCCAGCACGTGTTCCGTCGTCACGGCGTTGACTGGCAGCGCCCGAATTGGCGCAGCATAGGTCTTGAGGGTGTGCGACCACTGCCAGAGGTGTTTCGCGTTTCTGAAGCCTCCGCCGATCTCCTTCACCAGATCATCAGCGAACTCTCCAAAGGTCGGAATGGCGACCGGAACAGCTCTGCGCGCTTCGATAGGGTTGGTGCCGGCATCGAGCAGCTTCCGTGCGTTGGCAGCTTTCTCGCGCGCTTCCGCCAGACTGACGGCAGACACTCCGCCTAGGCCCATCTCCTTCAGCTTGCCCTGCCAGCGGAACATGAAGAGCCAGCGCCGAGCGGCTGTTGCTCCATCATTCTTGGTCGATGCCGGGTCGACAACGAGATAGAGGCCGTCCCCGTCGCCATGGCGGCCCGGCTTCGTCAGTGTCGTGACGGTTCGTGCAGAGAGCTTCTTGACGGCTCGCGCCATCGGCTACCCCAACTTTTACCCCAACAGGCGGCGGTCATTGTGTGGCACGGGCAGGCAGAACAGGGCAAGAACTTGATGGGACATAAACTGAACCTATGCACAGAAGGCGTGCTTTGGCACCCTGTGTCAGCTCAGTGTGGTGGACCTCAGCTCCACCAGGCCAACGCCAGATCGTTGATCTCCCGCAATCGCTTGACTGAAACGCCTTGACGGACCGGCCTCCCGGTTCGGCATTGTGGGTGTCGTCAGATCGACGGCGGGTACTGCCTTGGCTCCAGCCGCCTGCGCCGCCTAGTGTGGCTGATCGGCTCACGAACCGCATGGCGGCGCGACGATGACTCGCTACCCGATGTTCAACCCGCAGCTGCTGCAGAGCTTCGTCGCGGTCTGTGACAGCATGAGTTTCACCCGCGCGGCCGAGCGGGTCTCCCTGTCGCAATCGACCGTCAGCCAGCAGGTCAAGCGGCTCGAGGAGATGCTCGGCAAGCCACTGTTCGAGCGCAACCCGCACCAGGTTCAACTGACCGAGGAAGGCGGCCGGCTGCTGAGCTATGCCCGGCGTATCCTCGCCCTGAATGAGGAGGCGCATGACGCGCTGACCGGCTTCTGGCGCGACGGCGTGTTGCGGCTCGGCATGCCCGAGGATTTCACCGTGCCCACTGCCGGCTTGCTGGCGCAGTTCAGCCTGGCGGAGCCGCATCTGCGGCTCGACGTCACCAGCGGCCTCAGCGCCGACCTCTACGGCGCCTATGAGCGCGAGGAGTTGGACCTCGTCCTGGTCAAGCAGCGCCGCCGCCAGCCGCCGCGGGCTGCCCGGCCCGAGCCGCTGCTCTGGCTCGACAGCCTGGCCCAACCCGCCATCGAGCGCGCGCCGGTGCCGCTGGCGGTGTTCCCATTGAACGGGCTCTACCGCGAGGAGTTGTGCGGAGCGCTGGACAAGCTCGGCATTCGCTGGCGCGTCAGCTACAGCAGCACGAGTCTCGCCGCGTTGACGGCAGCCTCGGCCGCCGGGCTCGGCCTGACCTTGCTGCCCGCGGGCTGCCGGCAGCAAGGCCACCGCGTGCTGGGATCAGTGGAAGGCCTGCCGGAGGTGAGCGGCTTCGAACTGGCGCTCTATTACCGCGATACCGCCTCGGCTGCCGCGACTGCCCTGGCTGAGAGGCTGGCCGCCTTCTGCGGGCTGGAGCCTTAGGACGATATCTGCGGCGGACATTGGCTATCGGGCTGAACACATTGATCATTGCTGAATCGAATGATCATCATGGGCAAACATCGCTGCCAACGCTCGCGGCCATCCCGTAGATCAGAGCCACAAGCTCACATCCAGATCGGGGAAACGACATGGACAGCGCGCAGCAGCAGAGCCGCAGGGGTTTTCTCATGCAGACGGGGCAGCTCACCACCAGCGCCGCGATCATCGGCCTGTCCGGTGGCAGCGCTCAGGCGGCGCCGGGCAAGACCGCGAAGGACGCCGGCAAGACCGGTGTCACCACGCTGACCGACCGCCACTATTATCTCGGAAACGTCCGGCTGGAAGACGGCTTCGACTATGACGGCGAGACCGTGGTCGGCACCCGAACCGGGCTCTACACGCTGGAGATCAAGGACGGAAAGGTCGCCGCTTTGCATCCCGCCGGCGCGCCCTTACCCGCTACGCTGCCGCGCTACGACGCCGACGGCCAGCTCGCCCTGCCGGCGATGCGCGACATGCACATCCACCTCGACAAGACCTTCTATGGCGGCCCCTGGCAGGCGCCGCGTCCGCGCCAGGGCAAGACGATCATGGACATGATCGCGCTCGAGGAGAAGCTGATCCCCACGCTGCTGCCGACCTCGCAGGAGCGCGCCGAAGGCCTGATCACCCTGCTGCAGTCGAAGGGCACCACGACCGCCCGCAGCCATTGCAACATCGATCCGGTCAGCGGGCTGAAGAGCCTTGAGCACCTGCTTCGCGCGCTCGAAAATCACCGCGACGACTTCGCTTGCGAAATCGTCGCCTTCCCGCAGCACGGCCTGCTGCACTCCAAGGTCGACGGGCTGATGCGCGAAGCCATGAAGATGGGCGTGCAGCATGTCGGCGGGCTCGACCCGACCAATGTCGACAAGGCGATGGAGAAATCGCTCGACGCTATGTTCCAGATCGCGCTCGACACCGGCAAGGGCGTCGACATCCACCTGCACGAGACCGGCCCGGTCGGCGCCGCCGCAATCACCTACATGATCGACACGGTCGAGAAGAACCCGGCGCTGCGCGGCAAGGTGACGATCAGCCACGGCTTTGCCCTGGCGACGATGGCGCCGGGCCTCCAGGCCGAGACGATCGCGCGCCTCTCGGCCCAGAAGATCACGATCGCTTCGACCGTGCCGCTCGGCGCCCTGACGATGCCGCTGCCGCAACTGCAGGAGAAGGGCGTCTTCGTGATGACCGGGACCGACAGCGTGATCGATCACTGGTCGCCCTTCGGCAGCGGCGACATGCTGGAGCGGTCCTATTTCTACGCGCAGGTCTACCGGAATTCCGACGAGTTCCGCCTGTCGCGCTCGCTCGCCATCGCCACCGGCGGTATCCTGCCGCTCGACGACGAGGGCAAGCGGGTCTGGCCGAAGGCCGGCAGCGATGCCGGCTTCACATTGGTGGGGGCCAGTTGCTCCGCCGAGGCAGTCGCGCGTCTGCCGGCGCGCAGCGCCACCTTCCATCAGGGCCGCATGGTCTACGGCAGCGTCGGCAAGGCCTAGGAACGATAGCTCTCAGGGGCTGAAGCACAGAGCGGAGGCTCCCTCAGCCTCCGATCGCCTTTTCCGGCATTCCGAAATCTCCCTTGCGGGGCCGCCTATCGACATTGCGCCACCCCGAAAAGCGCTCAGCCGCTCGCAACGCGATAATTGGACAGGATAGCGCGCACCGCGCTATTTCCACCAGAGTCCGCGACCGGCCAGCAGGGATCGAGATTTCGCAATGGAAGTCGTGATCCTGGGCTTCGCCCTCTTCGGATTCCTGTTCGTCGCCGTTCCCTGGGCCGCCTTCGCCGCCCTGTCGCGTAGCAATGCCGCGCTCGCCATCGCCGCGCGGCAGGGGGCGGAGATCGACGCCCTACGTACCGATCTGAGCATCTTGCGGGCGCAGATTGCCGCTGGCGCTGTCGTCGCGGCGCGCCCCGAGGACACCGAGGAACCGGTGGAAGCACCCGCCGCCATCGAGCTACCACTCACCATCGTCGCGGAAACCCCCGAGACGCAGCCTGCCGACCTCGCCGCCGCGCGCGAGGAGGCACCGGAGATCGATCCCGTCGCGACGCGCGCCGTCGAGGACGCAACCACGCAGACAGTGCGTGAGGAAGCGCCCACTCCGATCGAGGTGCTCGCCGCGAGCGCCGCAGCGCCCGAGCCGGATCTGGACGTCCAGCGCAGCGAGCTTCCGCCGGAAGCCGAGCCTCTCGCCGCGCCTGCGCCACGGCGCGATTTCGAGGAGGCGATCGGCTCGCGTTGGGCGGTCTGGATCGGTGGCGTCGCGCTCGCACTCGGCGGGCTTTTCCTGGTTCGCTACTCGATCGAAGCCGGCCTGTTCGGCCCGGGCGTCCGGCTGCTGCTCGGCGCCGCCTTCGCGCTCGCTGCAGCCGGCGCGAGCGAATATCTGCGCCGGCGCGAACTGCCGCTCGCGATCACCTCCGGCTCCGGCCCGCTCGCCAGCCTCGGCCATGCCAGCATTCCCGGCGTGCTGGCGGGCGTCGCCGTGCTCAGTGGCTTCGGTGTGATCTTCGCCGCCCATGCCGTCTACGGCTTCATTGGGCCGGGCACCGCCTTCGCCCTGATGGGTCTGCTCGGCCTGGCGGCGCTCTCTGCTTCGTTGCTGCACGGCCCGGCGCTCGGCCTGTTTGGCCTGCTCGGCTCCTATGCGACACCCTTCCTGGTCGCCAGCACCGCGCCGAACTTCGTCGCGCTCGCGCTCTTCATCACCTTCGTCACCGCTGTCGCCTTCCTGCTGCACCAGCGCCGGCCCAGCCGCGTCGTCACACTCGGCGCCGTCGCTGGCCATGGCGCCTGGACGCTGCTGATCGCCTTCGCCGGCGGCAATGTGAGTTGGGCCGCCTGGCTTGCCGCCTCCGGCTCGGTTCTCGCGCTCGGCCTGCTCAGGGAATGGCCGGCCTTGCGCGGACGTGTCCAGCCCGATGGCGGCTGGCGGATCGCTGGCTTCGAACTGACCAGCCTGATCGCCATCGGCGTGCCGCTCGTCCTCTCCGGCATCCTCTGGACCAGCCATGGCGGACCCGCGCCGCTGCACGCCGCCATCATCGTCACGGTGGCGGTCGCCGTTGCCGGCGCGGTCCGGCACCGCGACCTGGCGCCGCTGGCGCTGCTCGCCGGCGCGGCGGCGGCCGGCATGGTGCTGCTCTGGCCCACCCATGACGGCCCCTTCGGCCTGTCACTGAGGCTGCCGCTCGACCTCATGCGCCTCAGCTTCGCGCCCGACGCCGGCCCGGGGCTGCGTTGGACCGCCGGTCTCTTTGCGCTGCTCCTTGCTCTTCCGCCATTCTTCGCTCTGCTGACGCGGCAAGGGACAGGCGCTGGCGGCGTCCTGGCGCGCGGCTGCCTCGCCTTCGCCTCGGCGCTCGCGCCGGTCTGCCTTTGCTGGCGACGGCACTGCGCAGCAACGGCTTCGAGCGCTCGACCGGCTTTGCCGTACTGGCCCTAGCGCTGACGATCGCGCTCTTTGCCGCTTCGGAGTTACTCCTGCCGGTCGAGCGCCGCAACACCAAGACGCGCGCCAATCCGCTCGCCTTCATCGGCTCCGCCGCCTATGCCGCCGCCGGTGCGATCGCGCTCGGCCTCGCCATTGCCTTCGCCCTGCGCGAGACCTGGCTGGTGGTCGGCTTCGCGGTTTCGGCCGCCGGTGTCGCCTTCCTGTCCGCCCTGCGTCCGATTCCGCTGCTGCGCAGCATGTCGGCGGCGCTCGCCACTGCCGCACTGGCGCGGCTCATCTGGAACCCGATCGTCAGCGATGTCGGCTCCTGGCCCATCCTCAACTGGCTGATCCCGGCCTATGCCCTGCCGGCGCTCTGCTTCGCCATTGGCGCGCTGGCCCTGCGCGAAAGGCAGGATCGCCCGCGCCTGGTCCATGAGGCGCTCGCCGCCTTCTTCTTCGCCGCCTTCGTCTTGCTGGAAGTCCGGCAGGCCTTCGCCGGTCCGGATCTCGTGCCGACCGCCGATCTGGTCCGCCTGCACTATCTCGGCCCGCGCAACCGCCTGTTCGAGGAAGTCTTCTGCCATGTCATGGCGCTCGGGCTGCTCGGCGCAGGCTTCGTCCTGCTTGCCCGCCGGCTCGGCGGACGGGTCTTCGGCATCTCCGCCGATCTCGCCGCGATCGCGCTGATTCTCGTCGGCATCGGCGGGCTCGGCGCCGTGCTCAACCCGGTCTTCGACGGCACATCGGTGCTCGGCTGGCCGGTATTCAACCGGCTGCTCTGGTATGTCGTCGTCGGCGGCCTGCTCGGGCTGCTCGGTTACTGGCTCGGACGAGACGGCCGCTCGCGCCTGGGCGACACGCTCAACGCTTGCGCTGCGGTGCTGGTCTCGCTCGGTGCGATATTGATCGTCCGGCATGCCTTCTCCGGCCCGGTCCTGGCGCCGATGGACGGCAGGACCGCCGGCTTTGCCGAGGTGGTGACGGTCACGCTGCTGCTGCTGGCGCTCACGGCGGCGGCGCGGATCTGGCGCGAGCTCTCGCCCGGCCGCGTAACCGGCTTTGCCCTGCGCGCGCTCGCCATGATCGCGATCGGCTGGACGGTGATCGCGCTCGGCATCGGCCGCAATCCGCTGTTCGATCACAGCGGTGTCGAGGGGCCGGTCATCTTCAACCGCATCCTCTGGGGTTACGGCGCGGCGGTCACAGGCTTCGCCGGAGCGGCCTGGTGGCTGCGCGAAATCACGCCCGCGATCAGCGTCGCCTTCCGGCGCACGGCCCTGGCCGGGTCGGCGCTTTGCGCCTTCCTCCTGCTACGCCATGGCTTCCACGGGCCGTTGCTGGCCTCCGACGTCCCGGTCACCCTCGCCGAAGCGGGTTTCTATGCCGCCTTCGGCTTCATCGCCGCCATCATCGTCATGATCACCGGCTCGGTCCGCCTGCCCCGTCGCTCGGTGCCGGTCGGCCCCGATTGGGCAGCGATCATCTCCTGCGGCCTGTTCGCGCTCCTGCCCGGCCTCATCGCCAATCCGCTGGTGACGCAGCAGCCGCTCGCCGGCCCGCTCCTGCTCGACAACGCCGCGATCGGCTATCTCCTACCGGCACTGCTCACCTTCGCGGCGGCGCGCTGGGCCAAGGAATACCTCACCGGCGCCGGGGCGCGGCGCATCTTCGGTATCACCGCCATCATCGGCGGGCTGGCCCATCTGCTGATCGAGGTCCGGCGTGGCTTCGTCGGCCGCGATCTCCTGATCGATGCCGGCAGCGCCAGCGAGCTCTATGCCTATTCGGCAGCGCTCCTGCTCTATGGCGTGGCGCTGCTCGCGCTCGGCTTCCGGTTGCAGTCGAAGGATCTGCGCCTCGCATCGCTCGGCGTCGTGACGATCGCGATCTGCAAGGCTTTCCTGATCGACATGTCCGGGCTGGAAGGCCTGCTAAGGGCCTTGTCCTTCATCGGACTCGGCGCCAGCCTCGTCGCCATCGGCCTCGCCTATCAGAAGCTGCTGCTGCGGGAAGCGTCACGGCCCGGCAAAGCGCATTGAAAAAACCTCCCGCGTCGATGCGCGGGAGGCTCGATGATCGCTGGCGGAAGCGCTCCCGGTGAACCGGCGCGCTCCGTTTGTCGTCTCAGCCCTTGAGCCTCGTATTGCACTGGCTCCAGTAGCCGCCGCCCTTCTCGATCCACTTCAATTCGCCATTGGCGTTGGCCGCCTTGTTGGCATTGTACTGGTCGACGCAGGTCTTGAGACGCGCCTTGCCGGCGGTTTCATCGGAGTACTTCGGCGCAACGGCCCGCGGGAAGACCGCTGCCTTGGCCTTGCCGGCGGGCTTGGCCGGCGTGGTCGCGGCCGGCGTTGCCGCCGGAGCATCCGTCACAGCTGCCGCGGCATCGTTTTCGGAGGCGTCGTCATCAGCGCAGTTGGCCTTGCGGAAATCGTTCCACTTCTGGCCCTTCAGCGTGTTCGCCTTCTTGGCGTCCTGATACTTGGTGCTGCACTCTTTCATGGTCAGGGCCGAGGCCGGCGCAGCGGCTAGTCCTGCGGTCATCAGAGCGAGGGCGGTGGAGAACAGAAGCGTCTTCATGAGCAGTCTCCCTGGGGCGGTGAGTCGAACTCGCCGAGGCGAGTTTAACCAACGATGTGAAGCTCTGCCATCGCCTTGCGGCAACTTCTGGGCTGCTCGGGCGTTTACAGCCCCGGTCAACATAAAGGATCAGATCATGAAGACTTTCATCTTCGCCGGGCTCGCCATCATGGCTTCGGGCCTGGCCGCCTGCAGCACGGTCGAGCAACGGGTCGGCGGCGC